>JBKJLC010000243.1:0-3741 GCA_046597055.1 Kofleriaceae bacterium
CGTGCCCGGGGTCGGCCTGGCTCCCGACAACGGCACGCCATCCGAGCCGTTCATCTTGCGGCGTCCACACAACGTCTTCATGCAGTGGGGTGACGTGCCGACCTCGTTCGCCCAGGGTGCGATCACACGCTGGCGCTACTTCGGCGGGGGGGCCGCCGGCTACGCGCCGGCTCACCTCGATCCGGCTACGGGCACCCTGGTCCGCCTGGTCAGCGAGGACCGGTCGGCGGCCGGCAACGCGCTGTGCAGCCGCCACAAATCGAGCCCGGCCTGCGACGTCTACGGCAACAATGCCAACTCCGACTATTACGACGTCGCCAGCTACCTGCGCTTCCAGAACGATCCCAGCAACGGCGTCGTCTTCTACATGGCCGGCAACCAGGTCACCAACGGCGCCTCGCACTTGCGCATGGTGCTCAACACGCTGATCTCGGTGCCGCTGGCGACCACGCCGCAGCTGATCACCACGACCAGCCGTGAGACCTCGCGCAGCTCGCCGATCGTCGCGGTTCGCAGCGGCGTGGAGACCGGCTTCCGCGGCAGCTTCACGCTGCTCGATCCGATGCCGGTCATCCCGACCTACGCGGGCACCAGCAACGACGCGACCTTCCAGTTTCCGTACATCAAGGGTCACTTCCGCGCGACCAACGCCGTGACCGGTGCCGTGCTGTTCGACGCGGCCGACCACATTCCGCCCGTGACGTCGGGCGGCTGCGCGGCCTGGTTCACCAGCAACTGCCGCACCGTCTTCACCAACCTGGTCGGTGGCAGCAACATCGCGCGCACCTACATGAGCACGGCATCCATGCCGGCGCTCCGGCCCCACATCGGCCCGAGCCTCACCGATGCCGAGGCCCGGACGCTGATCAGCCGCCTGCTCACCGGGCAGCGGCAGACCAACGGCACGTGGCGCCCGGCCCTGGGCGGCATCGATCGCTCGAGCGCCGCGGTGATCGAGCCGAGCCCGCTCATCCGCAACCCGCGGCCGACCATGGCCTACGTGGGCGGCCTCGACGGCATGCTGCACGCGTTCTGCGTCGACGTGCAGGGCGCGTGCGTGACGCCGGGCCAGGAGCTGTGGGCGTTCATCCCGCGCGTGCTGCTCGGCCGCCTGCGCATCAACGACGGCCGTCTCGACGGCTCGCCCAAGGTCTCCGACGTGTACGGCAACTTCGACGGCACCGGCCGCAACGCCTGGCGGACCATCCTGACCTTCCAGGTCGGCAGCGGTCAGCCCGGCATCACCGACTTCGCGCCCGCGGTCTACGCCCTCGACATCACCAACCCCGGCGATCCCAAGATCTTGTGGGAGGTCACGCCGCCGGCCACCCGCGGTACGTTCGAGCTCGGCGTCGGCACCAGCCTGGCGATGGCGCCGGTGCGCGGGACCACCGGCACTCGCAACTACACCTTCGTCGTCACCAGCAACGGCGGCACCGCGGGCGCCGGGATCCGCGTCGCCGCGATCGCCACCGAGACCGGTACGGTCGGCTGGACCTGGAACCACGCCTACCCGGCGCCGCGGACCGCCGCCAATCCACCGGTCCCCACGTCGGGCGTGCCCGGCGGGCCGGTGGCGATCGACCGGGACCAGTCGGGCAACGCCGAGTGGATCGCGGTGCCCAGCCTGTACGGCGATCTCTGGCTGCTCGATGCGGTCACCGGGCAGAGCGAGCACGGCACGTCGCCGCTGTTCCGGTTCGAGTCGGACTTCCATCCGATCGGCGCGTCGCCGACGCTCTACCGCGATGGCACCGGTCGGCTGCAGCTCGCGGTGGGATCGGGTGGCTACGTCGATCCGGTCAGCACGTCGTGGTCGCCGACCGGCGCCGGCCAGTACCTGGTCTCGGTCGCGGTCGAGCCGCTCTCGACGCCGGTGGGCTTGCGCAGCGCGGCGCCGGATCTGGCGTTCTCGGTGGACCTGGGCTCGGCCGGTCAGCGGGTCTACTCCCAGGCGGTGGTCGCCGGCGGCGAGCTGTACCTGACGACCGATCGCACCGACGTCAACGACACCGGCTACGGTCTCGAGGACGACACCGGCGCGCTGCAGCGGATCTCGCTGGCGTCCGGCCGGCTCCTGGACGAACACGTCATCTTCTCCGGTGCCGGCTCGGCCGACGCCGCCGGCGGCCGGGTCGCCACCACCGACGCGAACGGCGGCGTGTACATGACCGACTTCACCTCGGACTTCGATGCGGTCGGCCAGGGCGCCGAGCTGGCGTCGATCTCGTCGGCGGGGACCAAGCTGTGGCTGAGGGTCGAATGAGGGCGCCGGCTCGAGGGCGGCGGCGCCGCGGCGGGTTCACGCTGATCGAGGTCATGGTCGCGCTGGTGGTGACCGTGCTGGGGCTGATCGCGGTGACCGGCACGCTGATGGCCGCCATGCACGGGACCGCATATGCTCGCCACGCCACCGAGGCGACCGTGCTGGCCGAGGACCAGATGGAGACCCTCATCTTGACCCCGCTGGTCCAGCTCGCCAGCGGCACCGACCGCGTCGACGCGCAGGGCCAGTGGCTCGCAGACGGTCTGTACGACCGAACCTGGACGGTGGCCTGGGACGGGAACCTGGCGCGGATCGCGGTCTCGGTCGCCTGGCGCGAGGGCGATGGCGACCGCGAGCTCTCCTTTCGCACCGTGAGGTCGCGATGAAACGGATGGCCATGGCGCGGCGACGCCGGCGGGCGGCCGGGTTCACCCTGATGGAGCTGATGATCTCGCTCCTGCTGGTCTCGCTGGTGGTCGGCATGCTGATGCAGAGCGCGGTCGTCATCCTCGCGTCGTTCCGCGAGCAGCGCGAGGCGCTGGCCCTCGAGCGCAGCGCCCGCGCCGGCATCGACCTGCTGACCGAGGGCGTGCGCAACGCGACCGCCGGGGTCATCACCGGTGACCTGCGGGACTCGGCCGGCTGCAACGACGTGGTCGGGGTGCGGGTCACCAACGTCCCCGGTGGGTCCGACCAGATCGATCTGATGTACGCGTCTGGTGGCATCGTGACGTCGGTCCGCCACGCGGTCGATGCCACCACCACCCAGCTCACCGTCGTCGACGCCACCGCGCTGGCCGTGGGCGACCAGGTGATCCTCGCCAACGGCATCACCGGTCGGCTGCTGCCGGTCACGTCGGTGACCCCAGGCGCGGTCTACGATGTCGTGGGCACCAGCACCACGCGGTGTTCGACCGTGCCGATGCCTGCGACCGGCTTCGCGGCCGGCGCCCTGATCATCCGGGGCCGCTACGCCCGACTCGCGATCGAGCCCGGGCCCGACGGCGTGCCGCTGCTGACGGTCGATGGCGACGGCAGCGGCCCGGCCGCCTCCGAGCCGGTCGCCGAGGGTGTCGAAGATCTGCAGATCGCCGTCGGGGTCGACGTCAACGGGGATGGCGTGCTCGACGACAACGGCGACACCACCGACGAGTGGTTCTACAACGCGGCCGGTGACACCGATCCGCCGCCGATCACCGGCGGCCGGTGGCGGGCGGTTCGCATCACGGTGGTCGCGCGTGATCTCAAGCCGCGCGGTGCGTCGTTCCGGCCGGCCGCCGAGGACCGCACCGCCGGAAACGTCGATGGATTCCGGCGTCGCGTCCTGCAGGCGCGCGTCGAGATCCGGAACCTGCGAGCAGTGCCATGACCCGATCCAGAGCCGGTCGCCAGCGCGGCGCTGCGCTGATGACGACCATGATCATCCTCACCGGCATGCTGGTCGCGGCCGGGACGTCGGTGTACCTGCTCACCGC
>JBKJLC010000259.1:0-22841 GCA_046597055.1 Kofleriaceae bacterium
GATCCTCGACCGTCTCGGAGTCCTTCGACAACTGCCAGACACTACCGCAGCCGATCGCGGCCGGTGCCGGCACACGCCGGCACGACCCTGGCACGACCGCGCCGCACCTCGGTTCACGCGCCTCGGGTTTCGGCAGCTTGCGCCGCAGCTGTGGCCGCGCTGGCGCTGGCGCAGCGGCTGCAATCGCCGCTCGCATGCAGCTCAAGGTTTTACCCGGGTGCGCGCTCGCCGTCGCGGCGGGCGTGCTCGCCCTCGTCCACCCGACGCGCGCCGACGCGCAGGCCTCACCCCATGTCGATCAGTTCAACGGCAGCTACACCGAGACGGTCGGGTTCGAGGTCCCCGGGTTCCGGGGCATCACGCCGCACCTGGCGGTCAGCTACGGCTCGAGCCGTCGCAACGGCCACGTCGGGGTCGGCTGGGCGCTCGAGGGGTTCGGCGTCATCGAGCGGATCGGCGTCGCGCGCGGCACGCCGCGGTACCAGGCCAGCGACGGCTTCCTGCTCAACGGCGTCGAGCTGGTCGCCTGCCAGGTGGGGAGCGTGAGCCCGAGCTGCACGACCGGCGGCACCCACTCGACCAAGCTCGAGACCTACGAGCGCATCCGGTTCGAGGCGGCGCCGAACCGGTGGACGGTGACCGCCAAGGACGGCACCCGCACGGTCTACGCCGCGATCCAGTCGGTCGCGGCCGGCACCTTTCGCTGGGGCGTCGACACCGTCACCGACACCAGCAGCAACCTGGTCGACTATGCCTGGACCTGCTCTGACGACTGCTATCCCGATCGGATCAGCTACGGGCAGGTGGTCGTCCAGCTGTACCGCGAGCCGCGCGGCGACGTGCTCACGACCGCGACCGGGGTTGGCCTGGTCACCAGCGGGCAGCGGCTGAAGTCGGTCGACGTCAAGGTGGCCGGCGCGCGCCTGCGCGCGTTTCGCCTGCAGTACCTGGACAGCCGCGCGACCAGCCGGTCGCTGCTCCAGCAGGTGACCGTCTACGACCGTGACGCCACCGTCGACGCCGCCGGCAACGTCGCCGGCAACTCGCTGCCGGCGCCCCGGTTCAGCTACGCCGGCGCCGCGCCGGCGCTGCAGCCGGAGACCTGGAGCACCTCGGCGACCGGCTTCTCCGACTCGCAGTACACGTGGTCGGCCGACGTCGACGGCGATGGCAAGACCGACATCGTCACCCGCGACGGTGCCAGCCTGCGGGTCGCCCGCTCGACCGGCCAGGCCTTCACGTATAGCACCTGGGAAGACAGCACGACCGGGTGGGGGACCGCCAACAACACCTGGCCGATGGACGTCAACGCCGACGGCAAGACCGACATCGTCACCTACAACAGCGCCGGCCAGTTCCTGGTGGCGCGCTCGACCGGGACCTCGTTCGAGTACGAGAACTGGGGGACCCAGACCGCGGGCTGGGGCGACGAGAACATGACCTGGCCGGCCGACGTCGACGGCAACGGCCGGATGGACCTGGTCTCGGTCGGCGGCGGCCAGCTGTACGTCGCGCGCTCGCTCGGCGACCGGTTCTTCTTCCAGGCCCCGTTCAACGCGATCGCGTTCGGCGGCGCCGGCTTCACCTGGGCGGTCGACGCCAACGGCGACGGCATGACCGACGTGGTCACCGGCAACGGCAGCAGCATCAACGTCGCCGTCTCGACCGGCACCTCGTTCGTCGGCGAGACCTGGCAGGCCGCGGCGTCGTCGTGGGGCGCGTCCGGGTTCACCTGGCCCGGGGACGTGAACGGGGACGGCCGCACCGACATCATCACCGCCAGCGGCGCGACCATCTCGGTCGCGCGCTCGACCGGCACCAGCTACGTGTGGGAGACCTGGACCACCGCGGCCTCCGGCTGGGGTGGCTCCGACTTCACCTGGCCGGCCGACGTCAACGGCGACGGCAAAACCGACCTGGTCACCGCCGATGGCAGCAACCTCCGGGTCGCGCTGTCGAACGGCTCGTCGTTCGCCTGGTCGACCTGGTCGACCACCGCGGGCCCGTTCGGCGGCGCTGCCTTCACCTGGCTGGTCGACGCCAACGGTGACGGCATGGCCGACCTGGTGACCGCCAACGGCGCGACCATCTCGGTCGCGCGCTCGACCGGGACCTCGTTCAAGTGGGAGGTCCTGACCACCAGCGCGTCGGGCTGGGGCGCGGCCAGCGTCACCTGGCTGGGCTGGTCGCGCTCGGCGAGCAGCTCGCGCAGCAAGGGTCGGGTCGACGTCACCGGCACCGGCGGCGCCTCGATCGTCACCTGGAACGGCGCGACCCTGAAGGTCTATCGCGCGTACGACACGGTGCCGACCGGCGCGACCCTCAACGTGCGCGACCTGCTGGTCCGGGTCGACACCGCGCTCGGCGGGATCCGGGTCGTCACCTACCAGCCGTCGACGCTGTGGCCGAACACGGCGGCGCCCCCGCCGGTCCAGATCGTGACCAAGGTCATCGAGATCGACGGGCGTGGCACCAGCGCGCCGACCTGGCTGTTCGGGTATGCCGGCGGCCTGTACGACCGCGCCGAGCGCCGGTTCCTCGGCTTCCACTACGTCAAGCAGACGCTGCCGTGCATCGACGGCGAGCGCGCCTGTCCGTACATCGAGACCACGTTCAAGCAGAGCCACGGCTCGATCGCCAAGCCCGACGTGATCCGCACCTCGACTGGCGCCGGCCAGACCCTGACCTCCTCGACGATCGGCTACACCGAGAACGGCCTCACCATCCCGTACACCTCGCTCGAGACCTCGCGCGGCGAGTACGTCACCGATGGCGATGGCATCGGCCGCGGCACCTTCCGGACCACCGCCTACGACGGGTACGGCAACGTGACCCACGAGGTCAGCTACGGCGACGACAACCTCGGCGACGAGAAGAACGCCCGCTACCTCTATCGGCCCAACACCACCGCCTACATCGTGAACCGGCCCGCGGTCGTGCGCGCCTTCGACGGCACCGGCGCCGCGACCACGCCGAAGCTGTCCGAGACGCTCTACCACTACGACGGCGCCAGCAGCTCGGACACGCCGCCGACTCGGGGCCTGATCACGGCCAAGCTCGAGTGGCTCGACACCCTCGACGCCTACGTCACCACCCGGTCCGAGTACGACAGCTTCGGCAACCTGACCGCCCAGGTCGATGCGCTCGGTGGCCGGGTCCAGACCGAGCACGATCCGGTCTTTCACCTGTACCCGACCACGATCACCGATCCGCTGGGCCGCACGATCACGCAGACGTTCGACATCGTGTGCGGCGTGGTGAGGGGCGTGAAGGACCTGCGGGGCCAGAACACCACCACGACCCTCGACGGGTTCTGCCGGCCCGTGATCCGGATCCTGCCCGGCGGTCAGGGCAACTTCGAGTCGCGCGGCTACGCCAACCTGGGTAGCGCCACCACGCAGTACCAGGAGGTCACGACCCCGGGCCCGACCGGGGCGCCCAACGGCTTCGTGCGCAGCTACTTCGACGGGCTCGGCCGGGTGTACCTGGTCGAGCGCACCGGCGGCGCCGCCGGCGTGACGATCCGCGCGGAGCAGGAGTACGACGCGCGCGGCAACCTGCGCCGGCAGGCCGCGCCTCATTACAGCACCGCGCCCGCGCAGTGGTCGACCCTGAGCTATGACGGCCTTGACCGCGTCGTCCGCGTGACCCACGCCGATCAGAGCTTCGCCACCCGCAGCTACGGGTTCGACCGCGGGACCGCCGTGACCACCGATACCGACGAGCTCGGCCGGGCCAGCGTCCAGGTCGCCGACGCCTTCGGTCGGCTGACCGAGCGCCGGGAGCTGCTCGACAACACCTGGCGGGTGACGACCTACCGCTACGATCCGCGCGGCAACCTGAGCAAGGTCGTCGATCCGGCCGGCAACCTGACCGTGTACACGACCGACTCGCTGCAGCGGCGCACCCAGGTCGAGGATCCCGATCTCGGCACCTGGCGTTACCAGCTCGACGCGCTCGGTCGCACCACCGCGATCGTCGACGCCAAGGGTCAGCGGGTCGAGCATACCTACGATCCGCTGAGCCGCCGGCGCACGAAGACCACCCGGCACGCCAGCGGGACTGTCGAGGCGACCGTGACGTGGACCTACGACGAAGCTCGGACCGGGTACTTCAACACCGGCCTCCTGACCTCGATGACCGACAGCGCCGGCGCGGCGACCTTCGATCACGATCGCGCCGGCCGGCAGGTCAAGGGCACCCGCGTCGTCGACGGCGTCGCGTACACGTTCCACAAGGCCTACGACAAGGTGGGCCGGCTGCTCGGGACCCGCTTCCCGGATGGCGACGTGGTCGGCCTCGATCCGACCACCGCGACCGGCACGGCGCTGCAGTACGACCTGGCCGGCCGGCTGATCGCGATCCCGGGCATCGTCGCCGGCGCCCAGTACACCGCCGACGGTCAGCTCACCCATCACGTCAACCAGGACGGGACCACCACGACCCGCAGCTACGACCCGGCCCGCGGCTGGCTGGTCGGCATCAACACCGTGAAGGGCGCCACCACGCTCCAGAACCTGGTCTACACCCGCAGCCTGGTCGGTCAGGTCAGCCAGGTGACCAGCCCGTTCGCCGGCGAAGGCTGGAGCTACGGCTACGATGCGCTCGACCGCCTGACCGCGGCGACCAGCCTGTCGAGCACGGCGCACAGCCAGAGCTTCCTCTACGACGCGGTCGGTAACCTCACGCTCAACTCGCGGGTCGGGACGTACGCATACCCGGCCCCCGGCACGCCGCGGCCGCACGCGGTGACCACCGCCGGCGCCAACAGCTACCAGTACGACGCCAACGGTAACCTGACCAGCGGCGGCGGCCGGACCATCGGCTACGACGTCGAGAACCGGCCGGTCACCATCAACGGTGCCCAGTACCGCTACGACGGCGAGGGCGGGCGGGTGAAGGTGGTCGCGTCCGGCGTGACCACGATCCACCTCGGCGATGGCTACGAGGTCGCCGCCGGCGTCGTGACCAAGCACGTCGTGCTGGGCGGCGTCCTCATCGCGAAGAAGACCGGCGCCACGGTCACCGCGCTGCACACCGATCACCTCGGCTCGGTGCAGGCGATGACGGTCGCCGGCACCCTGGTCCAGCGCATCACCTACCGGCCGTACGGCGAGCGGCTGGCCACCACCAGCACGGTCGGCCAGCCCCGCGGCTTCACCGGCCAGGAGCAGGACGCCACCGGCCTGCTCTACCTGCACGCCCGCTACTACGACCCGATGCTCGGCCGCTTCCTGTCACCGGATCCGACCATCCCGTCGCCGCGCCTGCTCGGGCTCAACCGCTACGCGTACGCCCAGGACAACCCGGTCAACCTGGTCGACCTCGACGGTCTCGGCTTCTGGGGCAAGGTCGGTGACGTCTTCGAGAAGGGCTGGCAGCCGTTCGCCAACATCGGCGCGCTGGTCAAGACCGCGGCCGGCGAGAAGGGCCAGTCGACCGAGACCCGCCTGCGCGCGCTCGGCGCGATCGCTATCATCGGCAGCTCGGTCACGCTGACCGTGCTCACCGGCGGCATCTCGAGCCCGCTGGCCTACGTGGCGGCCAACGCCGCGATCGGGTTCGCCACCGGCGCCGGCACCGCGGCGGTCATGGGTGCGTCGATGGACGACGCGCTGCGCGCGGGGCTCATCGGGGCGGCGGTCGCCGGGGCGACCTCGGCCCTGAGCGTGGCCTACAAGGCCCAGATCGGGCGCGGCGCGCTCGACTACGAGTACAACGTGCCCGACACGTTCGGTGTCAACAGTGACGCCGCCGGCATGGCCGACGAAGGCGGCTGGCTCACGTACCTCATCAACCGGGTGCCCGGCGCGCAAGCCTGGTCGGGCGCGCACGACTACTGGATGGGCAGCCTCGACTACGTGACCGGCACGCGGCCGGGCTTCGCGCTGGTCGGCTGGAAGATCTCGACCGGCTTCGCGTGGCTGATCGCGGCCGGGCCGCCGACGTTCGTCCAGACCTACGCGGCGCTGGCGGCCGAGACCGGCGTGAGCGCCGCGATCGCCGGCGGCATGACCGCGACCGATCACCGCCGCGACGGCATCGGCGCGTCGACCCTCGGCTTCCTCGCCAACAGCTCGGGCGAGGCGGTCGGGATCCGCTCCGGCGGCCACGCGCTGCGCGGGGGCGGGGGCGGCAGCGCGTCGCTGCTCGCGATCGATCCGCTGTGATCCACCCGCCGAACCAGCCATCCACCAGGGAGACCCCATGACCTCGCTCCGTACGCGCATCGTGCTGGCGACCGGCCTGATCGGCGCGCTGACCTTCGCTGGACTGTCGCTGCGCGAACTGGCGCGGGAAACTGCCGGCGCCGGGCCGGCGGCGACCCGCGAACCGACCGGTCGCGCATCCGCGAGTGCGGCGGCGCCGACCCTGGCCCGGGGAGGCGATCTCGCTGCGCCTGCGGCTGGCGGCCCGCTCCCCGACGGCTACGTGTCCGCGCGGTCGGTCGCGAGCCCGCCCGACGATCCGTGGCCGGTGGCGGCGCCGGTGGTGCGGCCGCCGGCGCCGACCGGCGAGCTGCTTCGCCACAACCCGGGGGGCGTGACCGGCACGCGCGGCATGCGGACCTTGCCGTAGTCCGCCAGCGCGTCGGTGTCGAACCACGCGGCGCGCTGTTCGATCGTCATCACGAGATCGATCCGGACCGACGGTGTCGACGTGCGGTTCTGGGCACCTGCGCGCGGGTGTGTCGTTTGCAGAAGACACGAGGCATGTCGTATCGCCTCGCGTCCTGTCTCGTGCTGCCGCTCCTCGCCGGCGCCGTCACGCTCGCCCTCGATCCGATCGTGGCCCGCGCCGACCGGGGTGACCACCACCTCGCGGTCGGCGTGGTGACCCAGACCGACAACCACAATCCGATCCTGGGCCGCGGACAGACGTCGCAGCTCGCGCTGACCGCGCGGGTTGGCCGGGAGGTCCGGGACGACCTGGAGGTGTTTGCGGGTGCGACCGGCGGCGTGGCCATGCCGTCGGAGGGTGGCGGCTGGTTCGCCGAGGCTGCGCTGGGTGGTCGGTGGATGCCGGTGCAGCACGGGCTGTTCCGCGCCGGCGTCGGGCTGTCGACCGGCTGGACCCGAGCCGCCTTCGAGAACAAGCAGATCGAGGTCACCAGCCACGGGATCCACGTCGAGCCGTCGCTCGAGCTGGAGTGGCGCATCGGCCACCGGCTCGCGCTCGGCCTGTCGCTGTTCGCGCGCTCCGAGATCCTGGTCGGCGACGTTCACACCGACCACACCTACGACGGCACCTCCGACGTCCGCAGCGCCAGCGACGAGCCCCGTCAGGTCGGTGGCGGCGCGGCCCTGACGTTGCGGGCGACGTTCTGACCGGCGCCCTCCTCGGACCCCGCTGTCGCTGCGTCTCGCTGACGGACGTCATTGACAAACGTCAGCGAGATGCGCCAGAGTCCGGTCATGTCGCTCGCAGGGTTCATCGCCGTCGCGATCGCCGGGGGCCTCGGGATGTACTTCGGCATCGGCGGGTTGCTGGAGCTCCGCTACTACCGGCACCGAGATCGGGCGGCGGCATGGAAGCTCCAGCCCCGGCGGTGGCCGGGGCCGCGGGCGCGCCGCAACGAGATCCTGCTCGGCGCCGGCAACACGATCGCGGCGTCGATCGCGTCGGGCTGGTTCGCCCATCACGTGGCCTCCGGCGGCGACACCACGATCTACTTCGACCTGTCCGCGCACGGGCTGGGGTTCTCGATCGCGACCACGCTCGTGTACTTCGTCGTCACCGACGGCGGGCTGTACGGGGCCCACCGACTGTTCCACCGGCGCCTGCTGTTCCGCCACATCCACCGCGTCCACCACCGCTGGACCTCGCCGACCGCGTTCACCGCCGCCGCGATGCACCCGGTCGAGTTCGCGGTCTACCAGTCGCTGATGATCGTGCCGCTGTTCGTCCTGCCGATCCACGTGGTCGGGCTGGTGGCGGTGCTGGTCTACCAGAACACGATCGCGTTCCTCGATCACTCCGGGGTCAACTTCGGCTCGCTCTTGCCGTGGCAGCCCCCGCCGCGCTTCCACGACGACCACCACGTGTACTTCCACGTGAACTACGGCCAGACCCTGGGCCTGTGGGACCGGCTGTTCGGGACCTGGCGCCGGACCGGCCGCGTGTATGGCGAGCAGGTGTTCGGCGGCAAGGGGGCGCCGCTCGGCGCCGATGCGGCGCCGTCCCGGCTCGTCGACTATCGCCAGCCCGCCCCCGCCACCCCCAGCACGATGGACACCGCCCCATGAGCCCGCTCCTCGATACCCGGGTCTTGACGATCCATGACCCGACCCGCTTGCCCTGGACCTTCGTCGGGCTGGAGCTGGTGGTGCTGCTGGTCGCCGTGCTCACGTATCGCCACGCGCTGCGCGCGCATCACCGCGGCGACCGCGCCGCGCGGCTGACGTGGTGGACGATCTTCGTCTACGGGCTGGCGATGGAGCTCCTGTCGTACAACTTCGTCGACAACTTCGCGCACGGCCAGTTCACGGTCATGTTCTACGACCGCCAGCTGCCGCTCTACATCACGGTGATCTACCCGGTGATGCTCTACACCGGCATCGCGACCGCGCGCTGGCTCGGGCTGCGACCGGCGGCCGAGGCGATCGCGGCCGGCGTGCTGATCGTGGCCTGCGACGCGTCGTTCGACATGGTCGGCCCCGCGGCCGGCTGGTGGCGCTGGTTCGACAACGATCCCAACATCGCCTACCGCTGGCTGGGCGTGCCGGTGACCAGCTACTACTGGCACTTCGGGTTCGGCGGCATCCTGGCCGCGGTCACCGCCCGCGCCGCGCGCAGCAAGACGCCGTCACCGTGGCTGGCGTTCCCGCTGTCGGCGGTGATCATCGTCGCCGGCGTGATCTCGTTCCTGCCGTTCCACGGGCTCAAGGCGCTCGGCGTGATCGACGGCGCGATCGTCGCCGCGGCGCTCGCCATCGGCGCGCTGATCGCGACCGTCGAGCTGGCGCGGCATCGCACGCCGCAGCCCACCGACCCGGCGCTGGCCAGCCTCTGGGGGCCGTTCGTGGGCTACCAGCTGCTGGTGGCGGCGTGGCTCCTCGCCGGCGGCTGATACACTGCGGTTGAATGGCCAGCCAGCGCGATGTCCAGCGGGAGGCCACCCGCGCGCAGCTGTTCACGCGGGCGATGGCGCTGTTCGACGAGCGCGGCTACGACGCGGTCAGCATCGACGACATCGTCAAGGGCGCCCAGGTCGCACGCGGGACCTTCTACTTCCACTTCCCGCGCAAGGACGACATCCTGATCGAGCTGATCCGGCAGAGCGATCGGCACATCGTCGGCAAGATGGCCGCGGTGAAGCGGGGCCGGCCGCTGCGCGCGGTCCTGCGCGCGACCACCGACGCGTTCGCCGAGGTCTGGCGCGATCATCGGCTGCTGCTGCCGCACGCCGGCGCGGTCGCGCTGCGCCGCATCGCCGAGGTCCAGGCCGAGCGCGACTCCGAGCCCCTCCGGCTCGAGCTGATCAAGCACGTGGGTCCCGCGGTCGCGTCGGGCGAGCTGAAGTCGCGGCTGCCGGCCCAGATGCTGGCCGACGTGTTCCTGCTCAACGTGTTCGCGGCGCTGATGGCGTGGGCCTCGACCGGCGCGCCCGACCTCGAGATCATCATGCCCGCGGTGATCGAGCTGTTCCTGCACGGCGCCGCCGGGCTGTAGGCCCCGGCCGCCCTGCGGTCAGGCCGCGAGCGGCAGCGCGACCGCGAACGGCCGGTCGAGATCGACGTCGTCGCCGGCCGGGTCGATGGTCCCGGCCGGCAGCACCCGGGCCAGCGCGGCGGTGGCCGCGTCGGCATCGCGATCGGTGGCGTCGAGGACCGCGCCGGCCGCGTTGATCACCACCACGGAGGCCTCGATCGCCGCGGCGAGGTGGGTGGCGAAGTCGCCCCAGCCGCCGTGCAGGTAGCGCGGGCGGGCCTGCTCCTTGGCGGCCGCCGGCGCGATCCGGCGACCGATCGGCGAGCCGAGCAGCCACGTATGCGCGCGGTAGCCGCGCCCGAGCCGGGTCAGCTCGGCGGCCGACGGCGCCTTGCCGAACGCGCGCTGGAACGCCTCGCGGATCGGCGGTCCCAGGTCGGGCAGGTCGAGCTCGCCGGCGTGGTGCAGCGTGAGGTAGCGGGCGATCGCGGGCCGACCCATCAGGTCGCGGCCGAGGTACCCCTCGTGGAAGCAGATCGACTGGAACTTCTCGACCTCGCGGTGCGACGAGCCGTGGTCGCCGTGGGGATGCCGGCGGGCCAGCGCGTTCACCAGCGGGTGCAGCGCGCGGTCGATCGCCAGGTGCGAGGCGAGCCCGAGCGCGATCGCGCCGAGGGTGTCGTCGCGGCGGTCGCGGGCTGCCGCGAGCACGCCGGCCAGCAGGTCGATCGCGCCGCCCTCGTGCAGGATCGCACCCCACGGCGACGACCGGGCCGGGCGGTGCAGGGCGTAGCGCACCACCTCACCCGCGTAGTGATCGAAGTAGGGCAGGTCGACCAGGAGCGCGCCGAGCCGGGCGCCCTCTTCGCGCCGGATCACGCGGCGACGGACGCTGGCATCGAGGCGCGGCGAGGCCATCGCCTCGCGCAGCGCGGTGAGATGGACGCCTTCGGCCGGCATCCGGGGGAGATAGCACGGGGCCAGGCCTCACAGCAGGCTTCGCGACGGGCGGCACCGGTGCTACAAGCGAGCGGCCATGAGCCATCACCCCACGACCTTCACCGGCAACGTCAGCGACGCGATCCGCACGGCCGTCCTCACCCGGCTCCCCGACGCACTGGTCGAGGTCCACGGCGGTGGCGGCCACTGGTCGATCGTCGTCACCTCGACCGAGTTCGCCGGCAAGTCGGTGATCGACGCACACCGCATGGTGCTGCAGGTGATCGCGCCGCTGATGGCGGGCGAGGGCGCGCCGGTCCACGCCGTCGACAAGCTGGAGACCCGGACCCCGTGAGCTGATGGCGCCCAGGCGACCCGAACGCACCGAGCGCCGCACCCGCGAGCGGGCCGCGCGCCGGCTGGTCCTCGACCGCGAGCGGCTGTGGGCGCTGTCGCCGGGCGGCTCGGCGGCGCACCCGATCGCGATCGACTCGACCGCGGTGATCGAGTCGCGGGTCGGCTCGATGCGCTGCCCGCAGTGCGAGGGCAGCTACACGCTCGACGACCACCAGGCACCGCGCAGCGGCGAGCGCCGGGTGTCGGTGCGCTGCCGGATCTGCCACGTGGCGCGCACCGTGTGGTTCCGGATCGGCTCGTCGGCGCCGAGCTGACGGCTACTTCGTGGCGGCGGGCGGGGGCGGCGGCGTCCAGGGCGCGCCCATGTAGACGTCGCCCTTCTCCAGCTCCTCGAGCAGCTGGGTCAGACGCTTGCGCTTGGTGTCCTGCAGCTTCGCGCTGTTGACCCACTCCAGGTAGTCCTTCTGCTGGTAGTCGGGCCGAGCCCGGTACGCGTCCAGCAGGTTGCGCGTGGCGAGCGCGCTCTTCATGAACCCCGGCATCGCCTTGGTGGGAGGGGCCAGGCCGGCCTTGCCCCCCTGGTTCTTGTTCATCGTCATCGGAACGTTGAGTACCACGAGCCTCGCATCCTGGCGCGTCGCGATCGTGGTACATGCCGGCGCTCGATCGTGAGTCGCCGCGACAACACGGCCCTGCGCTGTCCTCGCTGCCGGATGCTCGGCGGCCTGTGCGTGTGCGCGCTCCTGCCCGACCCGCCGCTGGCGACCCGGACCCGGCTGGTGCTGTTCATCCACCGCTACGAGCTGCGCAAGCCGACCAACACCGGCAACCTGGCGGCCGAGTGCCTGGCCGGCAGCGAGGTGGTGGTGCGCGGCCACGAGGATCAGCCGACCCCGCCGTGGGTGGCGCCGCCGGGCACGCGCCCGCTGCTGCTGTTCCCGAGCGACGACGCGGTCCCGCTCGACCAGCTGCCACCGTCGCCCGACCCGGCGATCCTGATCGTCCCCGACGGCACCTGGCGCCAGGCCCAGCGGGTGCGCAGCCGCGTGCCCGGCCTGCGCGACGTGCCGTGCGTCGTGCTGCCGCCCGGCGAGGCTTCGAGCTACCGCCTGCGCCACGAGCCTCGCGACGGCGGCCTCGCCACCATGGAGGCGATCGCGCGCGCGTTCGGGATCCTCGAGGGTCCCCACGTCCGCGCCGCGCTCGAGCACGTCTTCCACGCCAT
The DNA here is from genome assembly GCA_046597055.1 of Kofleriaceae bacterium. Taxonomy (GTDB): domain Bacteria; phylum Myxococcota_A; class Polyangia; order Haliangiales; family Haliangiaceae; genus UBA2376. The sequence goes on from JBKJLC010000259.1 coordinate 12,173, forward strand.
GGTCGATCGCACCCTGTGGTCGCGCGGCACCCTGGCCGCTGCCGACGTCACCGGCGGCATCCCGGCCGGCGTCGAGCGGCACGACCCGCGCCGCGGCTGACCGGCGCCGGCCGGTCAGGCCTTCATGATCTCGTCGTAGCGGCGCTGCATCTCGGCCGGCGTGACGTCCTCGATCAAGTGGCCGACCAGCCACTCGTGGCCAAACGGATCGCGCACGGTGCCGGAGCGCTCGCCGTAGAACGCGTCGGATGCGGGCCGCACCAGCGTGCCGCCCTGGTCGACCGCGCGGGCCAGCATGGCATCGCAATCGTCGACGTGGAGGTGGATCGACATCGAGGTGCCACCGAGTGACTCTGGTCCGATGAGGCCCAGCTCGGGGTACTCCTCCGACAGCATCACGGTGGTGGTGCCGAAGTTCAGCTCGGCGTGGCCGATGCGGCCGCCCGGCTCGGTCAGTCGGAACTTCTCGGTCGCGCCGAACGCGTCGCCGTAGTAGGCGATGGCGCGGCCGGCGTCCTTGACGCGGAGGTACGCGAACACTTCGTGGATCGACATGTCGTCACCGTGCCTGACGGTCGCCGCTGCGTCTTGCAGGAATCTGACCCGGGTCGTGCAAGATCGGCAGGTGGTGGGCCTCGCGGACCGAGGACGCGCGGTACTGGCCGGGCGCGACGCCGGCAAAGGCGCGGAACTCGCGCACGAAGTGGGGCTGATCGGCGTAGCCAGCGTGGCCCGCGACCTCGGCCCACGGGATCGCGGGCCGGCCGGCCAGCACGGCAAGCACGCGGCCGAAGCGCAGCACGCGGCCGTAGACCTTGGGCGTCAGGCCCACCGCGTCGCGGAACAGCGCGATGAAGTGGCGGTGGCTGTAGCCGCTGGCGTCGACCGCGTCGCCGACCGCACCGCCGTCGGCGAAGCAGGCCAGCGCGGTCGCGACCGCGGGATGGATGCCGCGCACCGTCGGCAGCCGGGCCCGCAGCTCGCGCTCGAGCGCCTCGAGGCGCGCCGCCGGTCCGCGCGCGGTCATGATCCGGGCCCGGGCCTCCTCCGCGCCGGGGCCCCACAGCTCGTCGAGGGCGACATGGCGATCGGCGAGGTCGGCCGCCGGCAGGCCGAACAGGAGCGGCGCCACCCCGGGGTGGAGCATCGCGCCCACGCTGTCGGCCGGTCGGGCCACGTCGCGGACGTAGTAGCTCGCGCGGGGCCCGCCCACCAGGGCGCACCCGATCGTGCGTCCCAGCCGATCGTCGACGTCGTCGAACACGCGCAGCGGATCGCCGTCACCGCGGAACACCACGTGGACCGTGCCGGTCGGAAGCACCCGCTCGCGCGCGACGCCCGCGATGGCCGCGTCACCGGCCGCACCCGACGATGTCCACACCGCGCTCACGAACGGGCGCAGCGCCGGGTGCGGAGGCCGGGTCAGCATGACGCCCGAGGGTAGCGCAGCGCCGACCTCCGGGCGATTGCGGCGAGAGGGCGCAGGCGTCACGTGGCAGCCCACGACCTCGCGCTGGATCAGGTCGGACCCGGGGTCCGCGGTCAGCCCGGGCGCAGGTCGAAGTAGTCGCTCATCGCCTGGCGGCCGGCGTCGATCAGCGCGCGCCGGCGCGGCTCGCTCATGCCGAACTCGAGCGCGCTGTAGCTGCGGGCCGGCAGCCGGCAGATCTCGCCCATCGCCATGCACGCCTCGATCACGGCGCGATCGTGCGAGTTCAGGATCGTCTCGACGATGCGCTGCACGCGGCGCAGCGGCTTGAGCTGGAGGAACCCGGCGAGCGCGCCGCGGACGTCGGGCATCGCGCCCGCCACCGGCAGGCTCTCGTCGATGAGGAGCCCGAGGTTGGGCACGCCGGTCGGCCCGGCGTCGCCCATCATCTCCAGCACGTCGGCGAGCCGCGACGCCAGCAGGTGGATCGGGAAGTTCGACAGCACGCCGCCGTCGATCAGCACGTGGCCGGTGAGATCGCGGCCGCGGTACGCGCCCCAGCCGCGCTCCCAGACCACCTCCTGGAACACCAGCGGGATCGACATCGAGGCGCGCACCGCCCACACCACCGGGCACGCCGGCGCGGTGCGGGCGTTGAGCACCAGCATCTCGCCGCTGGTGGTGTCGGACACTGTGATCGACAGATCGCGGCCGGTCACGCGCGCGAAGTCGGCGAAGGTCGCGGTGCCCATCCCGCGGTGGCGGGCCTCGAGCTTGGCGCCCAGCCAGCTGCGCATGCGATCGCCGGCGAACGGACCGCCCTTCTCGAGCAGCGAGAACAGCATCCGGAAGCCGCTCACCGCCATCAGGCCCGCGACCAGGCCGCGCTCGATGCGGGCCTCGGTGCTGGCCGGCACCAGCGGCAGATCGACCGCGTCGAGCAGCTGCTGCAAGGTCGAGGTCCGGACCTCCTCGGGGTCGAACTGGGCCGGCACGTCGAGGAAGTCCGACATCCCGGTGATCTCGCCATGGGCGCGCTCGAGCTCGTCGGCGCGATAGCCGGCCGCGACCAGCGTCGCCACCACCGCGCCGGCCGAGGTGCCGACGAACCGGCGCGCGGTGTGGCCGCGCCGCTCGAACTCGATCAGCGCGCCGACGAAGGCAGCGCCCTTCGCGCCGCCGCCCTCGAACGCCACGTCGAACTCCATGGCCCATTGTGGCCCGAACCGGCACGACCGTGCGGATCAGGTCCGCTCGATCAAGGTGGCCACGCCCAGCCCGGCGGCGCCGCTGACCGCGGCGATGCCGTAGCGGCCGCCGGTGCGCTCGAGCTCGTCGACGGCGTTGGCCAGCAGGATGGCGCCGGTGGCGCCGAACGCGTGGCCGAGCGCGATGGTGCCGCCGCCCGGGTTGAGCCGGGCCGGGTCGAGCCCGAGATCGCGGCGCAGGCGCACGCACAGCGCGGCGAACGCCTCGGCGAACTCGTAGACCGCGATGTCGTCTGCGGCGAGCCCGGCCCGCGCGAGCACGGCCACGATCGCGTCCTGGCCGGCGGTGAGCATCGTCACCGGGTCGCCGGCGCAGGTCGCGGTGGCGACGATGCGCGCGCGCGGCGCCAGGCCGGTGCGCGCGGCTGCGTCGGCGTCGCCGATCACGACGAGGGCAGCGGCGTCGGCCAGGCTCGGCGAGCTGGCCCGGGTGTGCAGGTGGCGCACCCCACCCGTGGCCAGCGCCGGGTGGCGCGCGATCGCGACCGCGTCCTGGCCGGCGGCGCCCAGCGCGGCGAACGCCGGGGGCAGCGCGGCCAGCTCGGCCGCGGTCGGCGCCCAGTCGATCAGCTCGTCGCGGTCGAGCAGCACCTCGCCGTCGCGACCGCGGACCGGCACCACCGAGCGGGCCGCCCGACCGTCGAGCCAGGCCGCGCGGGCCCGCGCGCGGGTGGTGAGCGCGTAGGCGTCGAGCGCCTCGCGCGGCGTGTCGTCGAGAGTGGCGACCAGATCGGCGGCGACGCCCATGTGGATGCCGCCGGCCGCGGCGCGCACGGCCGGATCGGTCCACAGCGGCCCACCGTCCGAGAACATCGGCACCCGCGACACCGACTCGACGCCGCCCGCGAGCGCGAGGCCCAGGTCACCGGCTCGCACCCGCGCGGCCGCGAGGTTCACCGCGTCGAGGCCTGACGCGCAGAACCGGTTGATCATCACGCCGGGCGTGCGCGGGTCGAGCCCGGCGACCAGCGCGGCGGTGCGCGCCAGGTTGCCGCCTTGCTCGCCGGTCTGGCTGGCGCAACCGAGCACGAGGTCGTCGACCGCGTCGGCGGGCAGCCCGCGCGCGCGCAGCGCGTCGATCAGCCCGACCACCAGCGCCAGCGGGGTCACGCCAGCCAGCGCGCCGCGCGCCGAGCCCTTGCTGCGCGGGGTGCGTACGGTCGCCAGCACGAACGAATCGCGGATCGACGTCATGGGGCCTCGCTCCTGGTGGGCTCGTGCAGGTCCGTCACTCCCGGCCCGTCTCGACGCTGCCCGGCCGGGAGTGGCCGTCATCGTCGGGGGCGCTCATTATTCAGCGTGACCTGTCGGCGTGGGCCGGTATACGGTTGGCGACGGGGGAGATAAGCCATGGTCGAGCCAGGACGCGTCGCACGCGGTCAGGTGGTCGAAGGGAAGTACCAGCTGGTGGCGCTGGTCGCCAAGGGCGAGCACGGCGAGCTCTGGCGCGGCGAGCTGCGCGGGGCCGGCGGCTTCGCGCGGCCGGTGGCAATCAAGGTGGTGCCGGAGGAGCGGGTCCGCGAGCGCCTCGATGCCGCCCGGTTCCTCGCGCGGGTCCGCCGCAGCGCGGTGCTCGACCACGCCAACATCGTGCAGGTCAATGACTTCGCGCGCGATCGAGCCGGTCACTATCACATCGTGATGCCGTGGGTCGATGGCCTGTCCCTGCGCGAGCTGGTCCGCGGGATCGAGCGGCTCGGCCTGCGCACGCCGTGGCCGGTCGCGGTCGCGATCGGGGTCGGCGTGCTGCGCGGGCTGGCGTCGGCGCACGCGCACGTCGATGTCGACGGCGATCCCGATCCGGTGCTGCACGGCGAGCTGTCGCCCGACCGGATCCTGATCGGGATCAACGGCATCGCCCGGCTCGGCGGCTACGGCCTGCTCGGCGCGACCCGCGCGGGGCAGGCGGCCGCGGCCGACGTGCGCGGGTACCAGGCGCCCGAGGTCGCGCAGCACGCGGCGTGGTACGTGGCCGCCGACGTGTTCGGCGTCGGGGCGGTGCTGTGGGAGGCGCTGGCGGGCCGGCCGCCGTTCGGCGATGCCCGGGCTGCCGACGGGTTCCGGGCCGGGACCGCCACGCTGCCGTCGCTGGGGCGGGTGCGCCCCGGGTTGCCGTCGCGCCTGGTCGCGGCGATCGATCGTGCGGTCAGGCTGCGCGCCGTGGACCGGTTCGCCACCGCCGATGACATGGCCGGCGAGCTCGCGGCGCTGCTCGCCGGGGTCGGCTGGCAGCGCGGGCCCCAGGCCGATCTCGGCGGTGCGGTGTGCGAGGCCCGGGCCGCGCTCGGTCGCGCGTCGCCGGGGAGCGACAGCGCCGACCTGTTCGAGATCGCGCCGGCCGACATCATCGGCGTGGTCGAGGTGCCCGAGGGCCATCCCGGCAACCCGATCTTGCTCAACCACCTCGCCGCCGAGCCGCTGTCCGACGACGATCTGCTGGCGGTGGACGACGGCGTCGTCGTGGGCGAGGTCGTCGACAGCGATGCCGAGACCGGTGACTACCCGGTCGCTGCGCCCGACGCCGACGAGCCGATCGAGCTGGTGGTGCGGGCCGGCGCCCGCGCTGCCACGCCCGCGCAGGGCGCGCAGGTCTGACCCGCGGCGGGCGCGCGCGTCACGATCCGACCCCCAGCGAGCGGAGCGAAGCGGTCAACAATGACGCCGGGGTCCGGGGTCACGAGTCAGGTGCGAGGTCTGCCTTCTGCCGGAGCGCTATGGAGTACGGTCTCTCAGCGCCGACCCCGGCGCCCAGCACGCGTGGGTGCCGTGGCAGACCCGCTCCGGCAGCGCGAGCCGCGTCACCGGCCCGTCGGCGATCCGGGCCGCGTCGAACAGCCAGACCTCGCTGGCGTCGCGCTTCAGGTCGGTGGTGATCGTCACCACCCAGCCGTCGTCCTCGGCGGTGCCGTCCGGGCGCGGCGCCATCTGGCCCTCGCTCAGATACACGCCGTCATCGCACTGGAAGCGCTGGCGGTCGCCGCCGTCGACGTCGAGGCGGGCGATGCCGTCGAACAGGAACCAGCCCGGCTTCGCGGTCATCGCCCAGGCGTGGCGATGCCGGCGGCCGGCGACCCGGCCGTTCACCGCCGGGAACTCGGTGATGTCGTCGCCGAGCGACGCCTCGCGGGTGCGCCCGGTGCGCAGGTCGAAGCGCCAGCGGTGCGGCCGGGTGCCCATCGCCTGCAGGTCGACCATCTTCTTGAGCGGACCCCAGGGACCGTCGGCCGGATCTGGCCGCGGCATCGGGTCGGCCTGGCGATAGCCGTCGAGCACGATCTCGTCGCCGTCCTCGTAGGCATTGATGAAGTGCAGCACGTAGGTCGGCTCGGCCTCGAACCAGCGGACCTCGCTGGCCCCGCCGCGCCGCGGGAGGATCCCGAACCGCGACGGCAGCTCGCGGTAGAAGCGCGGTCGGTGGCCGCCCTGGGTCAGCAGCGCGGGATCCCAGAACAGCGGGAAGTCGTTCAGGATCGCGAAGTGCTCGGTGAACGCCATGTCGTGGGGCAGGCGCGGCCCTGGCAGCGGCACGTCGACGAGGTGCGCCAGCGCCCCGCCCGGATCGACCACGCCGTACTTCAGGTACGGCGCGTCCTTGGCATAGCTGAAGAACAGCAGCTCGCCGGTGTGCTCGTCGAGCTTGGGGTGCGCCGAGACTCCCCAGCCCGGCGGTGCCCACGGCGCGGTGCCCGCTGGCGCCAGGGTCTCGGCGTCATGCTGGTAGACGTCGCCACACTGATAGAACGTGGTGAGCGCGCGCCCGCCGTGCACGACGACGTCGGTCGACGACGCATCCTTCATGCGGCCGCGCGCGCCCCAGCCGTCGCGGACCGACCGCGCCGGGGCCTCGATGATGCCCGCCCACTGCGGTGCGCCCGCGGCGAGCTCGGCGGCGAGGCCGGCGGTGCGCACCATGCGGTTGCGGTAGCGCGTGCGCCCGCCCGCGAACCGGACCGCGTGCAGCATGCCGTCGCCGTCGAACGGGTGGTAGCGCCCGATGCTGGGCAAGAGCGGGTTCTCGGTGTTGCGCAGGTACACGCCGTCGAGCTCGGCCGGCACCGCGCCGGCCAGGACCTCGAGATCGTCGGCGTCGTACTCGACCGTGTTGGGCCGCCAGGCCCCGGTGCGGTAAGGATGATCGTCGTCGGCGGGCAGGCTCGACGTCCAGCGGTGATGCTCGGTGACCTTCATGCGACCCCCACGACGAACGCGCACGCGGTGGTGCCGCTGCCGCCGATGTTGAGCGTGACGAACCGACGCGCGCCGTCGACCTGGTAGTCGCCGGCGGTGCCCTCGACCTGGCGGGCGGCGTCGAGCACCATCCGCACCCCCGACGCGCCGACCGGATGGCCGGCGCCGATCAGCCCGCCTGACGGGTTGATCGGAAAGCGGCCGCCCATCACGGTGGCGCCATCCTCGATCGCGCGCCAGGCCTCGCCGGCCGCGGTGACCCCGAGGTGATCGATCGCCAGGTACTCGGTGACCGTGAAGCAGTCGTGGACCTCGGCGCCGGCCAGCTGGTCCGGGCCGCTCACGCCGGCCCGGCGATACGCGTCGGTGATCGCCTCGCGCAGGTGCGGCAGCAGGTAGGGCGCACCCTCCGCGCGGGTCAGCTTGGCGGCCAGCCCGAGCCCGGCGGTGCGGTGACCCCAGCCGTCGATGCGCGCCATGGCCTCGAACGACCGCCCGGTGCGCGCGGCGTGCGCGCGGGCGAACGCCGCGGTCGCGACCACCAGCGCCACCGCGCCGTCGGTGATCTGGCCGCAGTCGAGCCGGCGCAGCCGACCCTCGACGTGCGGGTTGCGCTCGTCGTCGGTCCAGCCGGCCCCGAACGCGTCGTCGGCGAAGCGCCATCCCCGGGCCTGCGCGCGCGGGTTGCGGCGCGCGTTGCCGAGGTTCTTGCCGGCGATCGCGGCCAGGTGATACCCGCTGAGCCCGCCGCGTCGATCGATCTCGTCGCCGATGAGGGCGAACATGTGCGGCCACAGGAAGCGCGCGCCGTCGCCCTCGTGGCCGGCCCACGCCGCGGTGCCCAGGTGACGGGCCGCGACCTCGCCCGGCACGTTGCGCTCCTGCTCGATGCCGAGCACCAGCGCGCAGTCGGCGCGGCCGGCCTCCAGCTCGGCGGTGGCCGCGAGCAGCGCGACCGAGCCCGACGCGCAGGCCGCCTCGTGACGGGCGGCGGGCACCCCCCAAAGCGCCGGTCGCACGGTGGCCGGCAAGGCGCCCAGCTGGGCCTGGCCGGCGAACAGCTCGCCGAACGCGTTGCCGACGTGGATCGCGCCGATCGCGGCGACGTCGACCTGGGCGGCGTCGAGCCCGCCATCGATCGCCTCGGCGGCGAGGGTGGTCAGCCCGCCGCCCTCGCGCGCGAGGTTGCGCGCGAAGTCAGTCTGGTAGCCGCCGAGGATGTAGACCGGGGTCGGGGGCATCGCGACGACGATACCCGCGCCATCCTGGTGAGGCTACCGCCACTCGGCGCGGACCGAGAACCGGTGTGGCGGTGTCGGCCCTGCACGCGGTGGCTGGACGAGTTGCCAGTCGCCAGCGGCCGGACCAGAAGGTACCCTCGCTGCGATGACGACCCGCGCCGATGTCCTCGCCCCGCTCCAGGTGCTCGACGAGCACGGCACCGAGGTGACCCTCGCGACCTTGTGGCGCGAGCGCACCGCGGTGCTGCCGCTGGTCCGCCACTTCGGTTGACTGTTCTGCCGCGAGCAAGTGGTGCAGTTGCACCACGCCAATGACCAGATCGAGGCGACCGGCGCCCGGCTCCACGTGATCGGCAACGGCGCGCCGATGTTCATCGCGGGCTTCCGCGAGTCCACCGGCTTCCGCGGGCCGATCTACACCGACCCCAGCCTGGCGGTGTACCGCGCCGCCGAGATGCGGCGCGGCCTCGCCACCATCCTCCATCCGCGCGGGCTGCTCAACGCGGCGCGGGCGGTGCGGGCCGGCTTCCGTCAGGGCCGGACCCAGGGTGACGCCACCCAGACCGGCGGCGTGCTCATCGTGACGCCGGCCGGCGAGATCGCGTACCAGTACACGTCACGCGCCGCCGGCGACCATCCGGCCACCAGCGAGATCCTCGCGGCGCTGGCCGCGTAGCGGGGTCAGAGGGTGGGAAGCTTCGCTTCCCACCCTCTCTTTCGATCGGTCGGCCGCGGCCCGGAGCCCGCGCCCGATCTGCACGGAACCCGAGCCGCCTCGCCGCGCTCGGCTCAGTGCGAGTCCTCGTCGATCCGGACGAGGACGAAGCCGGCGCCCTCTTTCTGCCAGTGATACGTGACGTGGTAGCCGCCGCCATGGCAGGTGCAGGTGAAACCCTTGCCCTTGGCGTCGACCGGATCGCAGGCCGGCGTGGTGTTGATGAAGCCGCAGCCCGGGGCATCGGCGAGCTTGCCAGCGGCCACGTCCTTGCGGCTCAGCCGCTGGGACTTCTTGCCGCCCTTGCCGTCCTCGGAGGCCCAGGTCGCGTTCCATACCAGCTTGCCTTTGGCCGGCACCAGACTGGCCAGGACCTTGGCGTCCTTGGCCGCCAGCGCGCCGAGGAAGCGCAGGTTCCACGACTGCTCGGTGCGCTTGCACTCGGTGCCCGCACAGCAGTCGTCGCCGAAGTCGACGACCTCGAAGGTGGGCGCCGCGCCCTCGTCCTGGATGATCGACAGCGTGCTCGGCCCTTCGCGGCACGCGCCGCCCGCCTCGACGTGACGGCGCAGCACCACCGACGCGCCGTTGGCGACGACCATGGTGTCGACCACCGCGACGTAGGCGGCCTGGTCCTTGGCCGTGATCAGCCACTCCCGGAACAGCGGGCGCCACCGCTCGTCGAGCTTGTCGTCGCCGGCCAGCGCCGGCGGTGGCGGCCTGGCCGGCTCGAGGATCTGCGCGGCGGTCGCGGGCGACGTCGGCTCGGTGGTGGCGGCCGGCGCGGTGCGGCCGCTCGGATCGGTGCCCGGGTCGGTGGGGTCGGTGTTGGGGTCGACCGGTTGCGTGCGCTGGCCGCCGCAGGCGATGGCCGCGGCGAGCAGCAGGGCCAGGGTCAGGGTCCGCTTCGTCATCCGCGCATGATCGAGCACCGGTCCCGCGCGATTCAAGCGACCGGCGGCCGATCCGCCGGCCTGACAGGCAGCGGTGATCGCCGGTACGCTCGGGCCATGCCGCCGCTGACCCGGGCCGAGACCACCGCCTACGCCGAGACGTCGCGCCACGCCGACGTCATGAGCTTCCTCGCCGCGCTCGACGATCCGCGCCTGCACCGCACCTCGTTCGGCACCAGCCCGGAGGGTCGCGAGCTGCCGCTGCTGGTGCTGTCGACCCGCGGCGTGCGCACGCCGGCCGACGCCCGCCAGGTCGGGCGGCCGGTGGTGCTGGTCCAGAACGGGATCCACGCCGGCGAGGTCGAGGGCAAGGAGGCCAGCCTCATGCTCGTGCGCGATCTGCTCGGCGGCGCCCACGCCGATCTGCTCGACGCGATCACGCTGGTGGTCGTCCCGCTGTTCAACCCCGACGGCAACGACCGGATCGATCCGCGCAACCGCGCGCTCGACCTGCCCAGGCTGTCGGGCCAGCTCGGGCCGGCCAGCGGCGTCGGCACCCGCACCAACGCGTCCGGCATCAACCTCAACCGCGACTACCTGCGCCAGGACGCGCCCGAGATGCAGCTCTTGCAGGCGCACGTGTTCCAGGCGTGGGCACCGGATCTCGCGATCGACTGCCACGCGACCAACGGCTCGGTCCACCGGTTCGATCTCACCTACGACGTCCCGCACACGATCGACAGCGGTCGGCCCGAGCCGATCGAGTGGATGCGCGACGTGTTCCTGCCCGAGGCGACCACGCGGGTGCGCGCCGCCAGCGGCCGCGAGACCTTCTTCTACGGCAACTTCGTCGAGGACGAGGGCGGCGCCGGCCAGGGCTGGATGACGTACACCCATCACCCGCGGTTCGGCGGCAACTACCGGGGCCTGACCGG
>JBKJLC010000263.1:0-3413 GCA_046597055.1 Kofleriaceae bacterium
CGCCATCGAGTTGACGTTCTGGGTCAGCTCGCGCCACACGCCGGACACGTCGGCGACCTCGGCCTGACCGCCCAGCACGCCCTCGGTGCCGACCTCGCGCGAGACCCGGGTCACCTCGGCGGCGAAGGCCGACAGCTGGTCGACCATGATGTTGATCGTGTTCTTGAGGCCGAGGATCTCGCCCTTGGCCTCGACCGTGATCTTCTTGGACAGATCGCCGGCGGCGACCGCGCTGGTCACCTCGGCGATGTTGCGGACCTGGAAGGTCAGGTTGTTGGCCATCGAGTTGACCGACTCGGTCAGGTCGCGCCACACGCCGCTGACCCCGCGCACGGTGGCCTGGCCGCCGAGCCGACCTTCGGTACCCACCTCGCGCGCCACGCGGGTCACCTCGTTGGCGAACGCGCGCAGCTGCTCGACCATCGTGTTCATCGTGTTCTTGAGCTCGAGGATCTCGCCCTTGACGTCGATGGTGATGGTCTTGGTCAGGTCGCCCTGGGCGACCGCGGTGGTCACCCGGGCGATCTCGCGCACCTGGGACGTCAGGTTCGACGCCATCAGGTTCACCGAGTCGGTCAGGTCCTTCCAGACGCCGCTCACGCCCTGGACCCGGGCCTGGGCGCCGAGCTTGCCCTCGCCGCCGACCTCGAGCGCGACCCGGGTCACCTCCGAGCCGAACGCCGACAGCCGCGCGACCATGCCGTTGACGATCCGGGCGTGGCGGAGGAACTCGCCGCGCAGCGGCCGGTCGGCGCCCTCGATGTCCATCGTCTGCTCGAGATCGCCCTTGGCGACCGAGGTGACCACCCGGGCGATGTCGTCGGCGTGGCCGGCCAGGTCGTCGATCACCGAGTTGACGTGACCGACGTAGTCGGCCCAGCTGCCGCCGGCGTTGAGCCGGCGCATCCGGCGCTGGGCGCGGCCCTCCTTGCCGACCGCGACGCAGACGTCGGCGGCCTCGTCGCGGATGGTCCGAGCCATGGCGACGATCTCGTTGAAGGTCTCGCAGATCTGGCCGTCGACGCCGGTGAGGTCGTCCCGGAGCGCCGCGGAGAAGTCGCCGCGCTTGAAGGCGCGCAACGCCGCGAGCAGCTGTCGGTGGTCCACCTTGTCGGCGGCAGCCGGCGCGTGGCCGTTCTTACCGTTGCCGTTGGGCTTCGGGGTCGTCGTCGCAGAGGCCATGGGCTCCTAGTCTCCGAGAGCGCGGAGGATCGTCGCGGCAGTCGCTGGCTTGATGATGTGGACGTCGAACCCGGCGTCGAGCGCGCGGGCCCGATCGCCGTCCTGGCCGTAGCCGGTCATCGCGACCAGGCGCACAGCGTAGTCGGGAAGCTCGCGCCGGAGGGCGCGCGCGAGGCCATAGCCGTCGAGGCCGGGCAGGCCGATGTCGACCAGCGCGACGTCGGGGCGCTGGGCGCGGATGAGCGCGAGCCCGGTCAGCCCGTCGCCCGCGGTCACGACCTCGTGGCCGAGCGTGACCAGCAGCTCCGCGATCAGCTCGCGCAGATCGGGGTTGTCATCGATGACGACCGCGCGCAGGCCGCGCGACGCGGGCGGCGTCGCGGCCCCGTCGGGCCGGGCCACCACGACCGGCTCGACCTCGACCGCGGGGAGCCGGACCTCGAAGGTCGAGCCGTGGCCGGAGCCTGGGCTCTTGACGGTCACGGTGCCCCCATGGAGGCCGACCAGGCGGCGGACCAGCGCCAGCCCGAGGCCCAGGCCGCCAGCGCCATCGGAGCCGACCCGCTCTTGGACGAACATGTCGAAGACCCGGTCGATCAGGTCGGGCGCGATGCCGCGGCCGTTGTCGGTCACGCGGATGTACGCCTCGGCACCGACCTGGTCCCACGCGAGCTCGATGCGGCCACCGGGATCGGTGTACTTGGCCGCATTGTTGAGCATGTTGGAGATGACCTGAATCAGGCGGACCGAGTCGCCGATCACGGTCGGCGGGCAGGTCGCCGGCCGGATCACGAGCTTGTGACGGTTGGCCTCGATCAGCGGGCGGGTGGCGGTCAGCGACTCCTCGATCACCTCGCTGATCGCGACCGGGGCCCGGCGCAGATCGATCTTGCCTGCGGTGATGCGCGAGACATCGAGCAGGTCGTCGACCAGCCGCGTGATCTGTCGGACCTGACGATCGAGGATCTCGAGGATCCGTGGCGGCACCGGCCGGTCGGCCGACCGGCGGACCAGCTCGAGCGAGGTCTGGATGGGCGCCAGCGGGTTGCGCAGCTCGTGGGCAAGGATCGCGAGGAACTCGTCCTTGCGGCGATCGGCCAGCGCGAGCTGGGCGTTGAGCTGCCCGAGGTCGTCGGCGGTCGCGCGCTGCTGCTCGGCCTCGCGACGGAGCGCCGCGGACTCGAGCTGGCGGCGCTGATCGTCCAGCACCCGCGCTTGCTCTCGGGCCTGGGCATCGAGCAGCTCGACGAACACCAGGACCTTGGCGCGCAGGACCTCGGGATGGACCGGCTTGAACAGGAAGTCGACCGCGCCCAGCTGGTAGGCGTGCAGCACCTCGCGCTCGTCTCGCGAGAACGCGGTGACGAAGATGATCGGCACCGCGCGGGTCCGATCGCGGGACCGGATCAACCGGGCGCACTCGTAGCCGTCCATCCCGGGCATCTGGACATCGAGCAGGATCAGCGCGAAGTCCTGGTCGAGCAGGCGTCCCAGGGCCTCGGTGCCCGAGCGGGCCAGCACCAGCCGGCAGCCCAGCGGGGCCAGGGCTGCCTCGACCGCAATCAGGTTGGCGGCGGTATCGTCGACCACGAGGATGTCGCGGACTGATCGCGTCAGACGAGGCTGTGACGGATCAGCGTCGTCATTCCCCCCGGGCCTGGCTGGCAATGGTGACTCGCGCATACGGCTGCGTGCCAACCGTACAAGCTTCGACGACCTTGCACAGGGGGGCGCAGGCAATTCATGCCAGCCCCGGAGGGCCCGTGTGATCCGCTCCCGAGGCGTTTCGGCTCGGTGTGCGGGTGTGGCACATTCAAAACTCGACCCGAGGCATGGTTTCGCCGGGGCCCAGGCCCAGGTTATCTGGAGGCGCTACGGGGTATAACCAAGGGCGAGGTATGCAGCACCGAGGTGCGGTCGCGGGCGAGTCGGGTAGGGTTCGCTGATGAGGCGGCTCGCGTCGAGCTGGTGGCATCCGTGACCCGGGTCCTCTTGGTGGAGGACGACGACGGCATTCGCGACGCCGTGCTGGACTCCCTGGAGGACCTGTACGAGGTCCTGAGCGCCAGCAACGGCCGCGCGGCGCTGGCCGTGCTCGAGCAGCACACGGTCGACGTCATCATCCTCGACCTGCTCATGCCGGTGATGGACGGCGAGACGTTCAGCCGCGAGCTGCGCGCGCGCGGCGTGACGATCCCGATCGTGGTGACCTCGGCGGGGGCCGATCTGCG
>JBKJLC010000031.1:0-45616 GCA_046597055.1 Kofleriaceae bacterium
CCTGGCCGGTCAGGTTGGCGGCCATGAAGTTCACGTTGTCGGTAAGGTCTTTCCAGGCGCCGCCGACACCCTTCACGTTCGCCTGACCGCCCAGCTTTCCCTCGGTGCCGACTTCGCGGGCCACGCGCGTCACTTCCGAAGCGAACGAGGAGAGCTGGTCCACCATCGTGTTGATGGTGTTCTTGAGCTCCAGCACCTCGCCCTTCACGTCGACGGTGATCTTCTTCGAGAGGTCACCGTTGGCGACCGCCGTCGTCACCGTCGCGATGTTCCGCACCTGCTCCGTGAGGGACGAGGCCATGAAGTTCACCGAGTCGGTCAGGTCCTTCCAGGTGCCGCTCACCCCTTCGACCTGGGCCTGGCCGCCGAGCCGGCCCTCGGTGCCGACCTCCTTCGCGACGCGCGTCACCTCCTGCGAGAAGGAGCGAAGCTGGTCGACCATCGTGTTGATCGTGTCCTTCAGCTCGAAGATCTCGCCCTTCACGTCGACGGTGATCTTCTTCGAGAGGTCGCCGTTGGCGACCGCGGTTGTGACGAGGGCGATGTTCCGAACCTGACCGGTCAGGTTCGAGGCCATCCCGTTCACCGAGTCGGTCAGGTCCTTCCAGGTGCCCGAGACGCCCTTCACCTTGGCCTGGCCACCGAGGAGCCCATCGGTTCCGACCTCGCGCGCGACGCGCGTCACCTCGTCGGCGAACGACGAGAGCTGGTCGACCATCGTGTTGATCGTGTTCTTGAGCTGGGCGATCTCGCCCTTCGCATTGACGGTGATCTTCTGCGACAGATCGCCCTTGGCGACTGCGGTCGTCACCTCGGCGATCGCGCGCACCTGGGTCGTCAGGTTGGCCGCCAGGGTGTTCACGTTCTCGGTCAGGTGCTTCCAGGTGCCGGAGACGCCCTGCACCTCGGCCTGGCCGCCGAGCTTGCCCTCGGTGCCGACCTCCTTCGCGACGCGCGTCACCTCGTCGGCGAAGCCGGAGAGCTGGTCGACCATCGTGTTGATCGTGTTCTTCAGCTCGGCGATCTCCCCGCGCACGTCCACGGTCACCTTCTTCGAGAGGTCGCCCTTGGCGACGGCGGTCGTCACCTCGGCGATGTTCCGCACCTGCTCGGTGAGGCTCGTCGCCATCACGTTCACATTGTCCGTCAGGTCCTTCCAGGTGCCGCTGACGCCCGGGACTTCTGCCTGCACGCCGAGCTTGCCCTCGGTGCCGACCTCCTTCGCGACGCGCGTCACCTCGTCGGCGAACGAGGAGAGCTGGTCGACCATCGTGTTGATCGTCGCCTTCAGCTCGGCGATCTCGCCGCGCGCGTCGACGGCGATCTTCTGCGACAGGTCGCCCCGTGCGACCGCGGTCGTCACGTCGGCGATCGCCCGCACCTGCGTGGTGAGGTTCTGTGCGAGTTGGTTGACGTTGTCGGTGAGGCCGCGCCAGGTGCCGCTGACCCCCTCGACCTGAGCCTGGCCGCCGAGGATTCCCTCGGTGCCGACCTCACGGGCCACGCGTGTCACCTCGTCGGCGAACGAGGAGAGCTGGTCGACCATCGTGTTGATCGTCGACTTCAGCTCGGCGATCTCGCCGCGCGCGTCGACGGTGATCTTCTGCGACAGGTCGCCCCGTGCGACCGCGGTCGTCACGTCGGCGATGTTCCGCACCTGCGAGGTGAGGTTCGCGGCCATGAAGTTCACGCTCTCGGTCAGACCGCGCCAGGTGCCGCTGACCCCTTCGACTTCGGCCTGGCCCCCGAGGATTCCCTCGGTACCGACCTCGCGGGCGACGCGGGTCACCTCCGCCGCGAAGGCCGAGAGCTGGTCGACCATCGTGTTGATCGTGTCCTTCAGCTCGAGCACCTCGCCTTTGGCGTCGACGGTGATCTTCTTCGAGAGGTCGCCGTTGGCGACCGCCGTCGTCACCTCGGCGATGTTGCGGACCTGGCTCGTCAGGTTGCCGGCGAGCTGGTTCACGTTCTCGGTCAGGCCGCGCCAGGTGCCGCTGACCCCTTCGACTTCGGCCTGGCCCCCGAGGATTCCCTCGGTGCCGACCTCGCGGGCGACGCGGGTCACCTCCGCCGCGAAGGCCGAGAGCTGGTCGACCATCGTGTTGATCGTCTCCTTCAGCTCGAGCACCTCGCCCCGCACGTCGACGGTGATCTTCTTCGAGAGGTCGCCGGTGGCGACCGCGGTCGTGACAAGCGCGATGTTGCGGACCTGGCTCGTCAGGTTGCCGGCGAGCGTGTTCACGTTCTCGGTCAGGTCGCGCCACACGCCGGAGACACCCTCGACCTGGGCCTGGCCGCCGAGCTTGCCCTCGGTGCCGACCTCGCGGGCGACGCGGGTCACCTCGGCGGCGAACGAGCGGAGCTGGTCGACCATCGTGTTGATCGTCTCCTTCAGCTCGAGCACTTCGCCCTTGACGTCGACGGTGATCTTCCGCGAGAGATCGCCGGTCGCGACCGCCGTCGTCACCTCGGCGATGTTGCGCACCTGGCTCGTCAGGTTGCCGGCCAGGGTGTTCACGTTTTCGGTCAGGTCCTTCCAGACGCCGCTGACGCCCTCGACCTGGGCCTGGCCGCCGAGCTTGCCCTCGGTGCCGACCTCGCGGGCGACGCGGGTCACCTCCGAGGCGAACGAGTTGAGCTGATCGACCATCGTGTTGATGGTCGTCTTGAGCTGGAGGATCTCGCCCTTGACGTCGACCGTGATCTTCTTCGAGAGGTCGCCCTTGGCGACCGCGGTGGTCACCTCGGCGATGTTACGGACCTGGGCGGTGAGGTTACCGGCCATCAGGTTCACCGAGTCGGTGAGGTCCTTCCAGGTGCCGGCGACGCCGCGCACGCGGGCCTGACCGCCGAGCTTGCCCTCGGTGCCGACCTCGCGGGCGACGCGGGTCACCTCCGACGCGAACGAGCCGAGCTGCTCGACCATGCCGTTGACGACCTTGGCCGTGCGCAAGAACTCGCCGCGCAGCGGCATGCCGTCGAGATCGAGCGCCATCTTCTGCGACAGATCGCCGGCGGCGACCGCGCCGATGACGCGGCCGACCTCGCTGGTGCGGTGCGACAGCGCCGCGATGACGGCGTTGCACGACTCGAGACAGGTCCGCCACGCCCCGTCGGCGTCGGACAGCGACGCGCGCTTGCCGAGCCGGCCGTCGCGAATGACGATCTGGTTGGTGTTGACCAGCTCCTCGGTCAGGCGCTCGCTCAGGTCGATCACCTCGTTGAGGGCCTGGGCGACCTGGCCGTGGATGCCGTTGAACCCGCGCGGCATGCGCGCCGAGAAGTCGCCGCGGCGGAACGCGCGGAGCACGTCGAGCAGCATCTCGGGTGGGATCACGGGGTCGCGGCTGCTGTCCGCCCGGGCCGGCTCGGCGGGGACCGTGCCGTTGCGCTTGGTCGCGCCGTGGGTGCCGTTGGTGCCGTTGTTGGCGGCGCGCGTGCGTGTGCGGGCGGGAGGAGCAGTGCTGGGCATGAGACCTCGGGGTACGACACACCACGGGCGCGGTCGCGTCCCTGGGCCCGGCCAACTATTGCAGTATGCGAGCCGTGCCGCTCACCCCGTGGCACAGGAGACACAAAGCGATACCGGTTACTTACCAGCCATCATCTAGTTTCTGCACGTGCGCGCACGACACCGTGTGTCATTCTCGCACGCCCTCGCGGTCAGCCAGCGGGGCGCCGGTTCTTGTCGGCAATGCCGGTCAGCAGGATCAGGAACGCGCCGAGCCGGAGCAGGTGAAACCAGTGTCGGTGCTCGGCGTCCGGCGCGATCGCCGCGACCATCGTCCAGTTCAGGGCGAGCACCCAGAACGCGGCTGCAAAGAAGAGGAACAGGCGATCGCGGCTGTCGCGCCAGTAGGTCAGGAACAGCACCCCGGCGATCAGGGAGCCCATGGCCGCGGCGCCCTGCAGGAACGGGACGAGGTGTGTCATCGGATCACCGCCGCTCCCAGATGAGGCCGATCAGCAGGAGTCCCACCGCGAGCACCGCGGTGAGGGCGCGGGGGAACGACAGGTCGCTCTCGGGCACCACCACCCGGTCGACGAACAGGAGCACGTTGTTGGCGGCGAGCCCGACGAAGCACAGGCTGCTCCACAGGAGCAGCCGGGCCCGGCTCCGCCGCCAGCTCCGCACCAGGAGCAGCGCGCACAGGATGCTGGTCAGGGCGCACAGCACGTAGACGGTCTCAGCCATGGTCGTCTCCGTCGTCGGGACGCCGACGTATCCGGAAGGCATCCGAGAATGCGCGTGCCGCCGACGCGCGGATCCGGCCGAAGGCCCGGCGGGTCATCACCTCGAGCACCGCCGGGCGGTTGCTGGACCAGGTGGCGGCGAGCTGGTCGAAGCCGGCGGTGGCCTCGGCGTCACCGGACCAGCGCCAGCCGGCGCCGGGCACCGCCGCCAGCAGCCCGGCCGCGACCAGCGCGGCGAGCTCGGGGACGATCGCGTGGCGGGGCAGGCCGGTCGCGGTCACCAGCGCGTCGACGCCGACCGGCCCGGGGCCGGCCCGGATCGTGAGGAGCACGTCGAGCTTCTCGAACGAGTCGATCGGCCCGAACAGCAGCTGCCGGGCGCCGTCGGAGAGCTCTGCCGGTTGCACGTGACGATAGTTTGCCTCAGGTTGCTATGTACGCCAACAGTCGGGCCGCCGGGTGCGGTCGAGCGGGCCGGCAACCGCCCCCGCGGCCGGCCTCGCGGCCCCGATCCGGCACCCCGGGCGGGCGGCGCCCGCACTTTCGGCGTCCGCTGCCGCATCATGCCAGCGTCGGCGGCGGCGTTGTTCGATATGGATCAACTCGCCGGCATCGCCGGTGCTCGATGTCCGCCACCACCGCACCCGCCGCCGCCGCGTGCCCGTCGTGTGGCACCGCTGCGGACGGCGGGCCATTCTGTCCGCGCGACGGCACGATCCTGGCGCCGGTCCCGTTCACGATCGGCGAGCGCTACCAGGTCGAGGAGCTGATCGGCCGCGGCGGGTTCGGCTTCGTGTTCGGCGGCCGCCACGCGCTGCTCGGACGTGCGGTCGCGGTGAAGGTGCTCCGGCCCGAGTACGCCCGCGACGAGCTGCCGCGCCGACGCTTCCTGCGCGAGGCGCGCACGGCCAGCCAGCTGGTCCACGAGCACATCGTCGGCGTCCTCGACTTCGGCGTCGACGCCGAGCTGGATGTCACCTACCTGGTGATGGACCGGGTCGCCGGCTCGACCCTCGCGCACGCGCTCGCCGACGGGCAGCCGATGCCGGTGGCCCGGGCGCTGCCGATCCTGCTGAAGATCGCCCGCGCGCTGGCGGCCGCTCACGCCGCCGGGGTGGTCCACCGCGATCTGAACCCGCGCAACATCTTGCTGGTGCCGGCCGCCCACGGCGACGAGGGCGTGAAGCTGTGCGACTTCGGCCTGTCGCGCCTGATCGACGGCCGCGACCGGGTGACCCGCGCCGGCGTGGTGATGGGGACCCCGGCGTACATGGCACCCGAGCAGCTCCGCGGCGATGGTGGCCAGGATCACCGGGTCGATCTGCACGCGTTCGGCGTCACCGCCTTCGAGCTGCTGACCGGCCGCCGGCCGTTCGCCGCGGCGACGCCCGCCGCGCTGATCGCGCGCAAGCTGTCGACCGATCCCGAGCGCACCCGCGAGCTGCCGATCGATGGCGTGCCGCCGGAGGTCGAGGCGCTGGTGCAGCGCTGCCTCGAGCGCGACCCGGCGGCGCGGCCGGCCAGCGCCGACGAGCTGATCGCCGTGATCGGCGACGCGTGCACCGCTGCTCGTGACGGCGAGGTCCGGGCCCGGGCGCTGCCGTCGAATCTGGTCGGGCAGCGCGTCGGGCACCATGTCATCAACCGCCTGATCGAGACCGGCGGCCTGGGCGCGGTCTACGAGGGCGAGCACCCGATCATCGGGACCCGGGTCGCGGTCAAGGTGCTGCTGCCCGACGCGGTCGCGATCCCCGGCATGAGCGAGCGCTTCATCCTCGAGGCCCGGCTGTCGGGACGGATCGACAGCCCGCACATGCCGCGCTACCTCGACTTCGGGCACCTGCCGGGTGGTCGGCCGTACGCGGTGATGGAGCTGCTGGTCGGCGAGACCCTGGCCCAGCGCATCGAGCAGGGACCCCTGCCGGTCGCCGAGGCCGGCGAGATCGTGGGCCAGCTCGCCGCCGTGCTCGGGCTGGCCCACCGCGCCGACATCATCCATCGCGACGTCAAGCCGGCCAACATCTTCCTCACCCGGGGTGAAGGTGGGGCCCGGCTGGTGAAGCTGCTCGACTTCGGGATCGCGAAGGCGCTCACCAGTCCCGGCGACGGCGCCCGCACCGCGGTCGGCATGATGATGGGGACGCCCTACTACTGCGCGCCGGAGCAGGCGCTCGGGCTCGAGGTCGGGCCCGCCGCCGACGTGTACGCGCTCGGCGTCACCCTGTACGAGATGCTGTCGGGGCAGCTGCCGTTCGACGGTCAGCTCACCCAGGTGCTCGGCGCCAAGACCACGACCGAGGCGCCGCCGCTGTCCGGGCTGCCGGCCGAGGTGGTCGCCACCGTCGCCGCCATGCTGGTGCGCGATCCATCGGGACGCCTCGCGACCATGGCGGCGGTGACGGCGGCGGTCGCCGGATGGGGCAGGGCGTCGGCGGAGCGGACCGCGGCGGTGCCGACGGCGACCGTCGCGGCCACGCCTTCGAACATCGGGCCGACCCCGCCGACCGCGGCGCCGTGGTCCAGCGCGACCGCCGTGCCGCCGGCACGCCGGGGCCCACGGTCCGGGGTGCTCATCGCGGTCGGCGGGGCGGTGGCGGCGGCCATCGCGCTGGGCGCCGGATGGACCTGGCGCCCGGGTCGGGCCCGACCCGCGCCGGCGGTGATGGCGCCGGCGGTGGTCACGCCCGCGCCGGCGTTGGTCAGCCCGAGCGCGGTGATGCCGCTGGTGGTGCCGGCCCCTGACGTCTCGCCACCGGCCCGCCCGGAGCCCGCGGCGGCCGCCATCCCGGCGGCCCCGCGCGCGCGCACCCGCTCGTCGCCGGCGGTGCCCCGTCCCGCCCCGCCGGCGGCGCCGCCGCCGGCCCCGGCCGCCGCGCCGTCCGACCGCGCCGGTCCGGCCGAGGCCGTGATCGTCGATCCGTTCGAAGGCTCGGTCCGCACCCGCGCGCCGGCAGGAAGCCCGCCATGATCGCTCGCCACGCTGCCGTCGCCCTGCTCGCGCTCGCTCTCGTCGCCGTCGCGGGCGGTGCGCGCGCGCAGCCCGCCGCCCCGCCGATCCTCGCGCCGGCCGAGGCGACGGCCGCGCGCGCGCACTTCGAGAAGGGCGTGACCCTGGTCGACCAGCGGCGGTACCCGGAGGCGCTGGCCGAGTTCTCGGCCGGCTACGAGCTGAGCGGTCGCCCGTTGTTCCTGTTCAACATGGGCGAGTGCGCGCGGCTCGGGGCGCGACCGGACGCGGCCCGCAGCTACTACCAGCGCTACCTCGCGGCCGAGCCGACCGGCGGGTTCGCGACCACCGCGCGGTCGCGGCTCGCCGAGCTGGGGACCGCCGCGGCGGACGATCCGACGCCGACCGACCCCCCACCCACGCCGCGGCTGCCGACCCCGGCCGAGGCCGCGCGCGCCCGGCAACCTATCGTGGCTGGGCCGGTCGTCCTCGGTGCGGCCCGGCCTGATCCGATGCCCACGTCGGGTCGGCGCTGGCGCTGGCCGATCCTGGCCGGGGTGGGCGCGGCGGTCGTCGCCGGCGGCGTCACCGCGTACGTCCTGACCCGCGACGACGGCGTCGATTGCGCGGGCGCCTGCACCCTGGTGGATCTCCGCTAGCCATGCTCGACGAACGTCGTGGCTCGCGCGCGCTCGGTCGGATCGGCCGTCGCCTGGCCCTCTCGCTCCTGGCTGCCGTCGCCGGGTGCGCCGGCGACCCGACCGGCGCGCGGCTCGAGGTCCGCTTCGAGGCGAGCTGGCAGCTCGACCGGATCGGGCTGGCGGTCGGCGATCAGGCGGTCTCGGTGACCCCGGCGGCGGAGGTCCTGGTGCTGGTCCCGGACGCGTGGGCGGGCATGCCGCTGGCGATCGCCGGCACCGGGTTCCGTGGCGACGCGACGGTGGCGACCGGCGTGGTCGAGGTCACGCCGGTGCAGGGGCAGGTCGCCACCGCGATCCTGGTGCTGACCCCGGCCACGTGCGAGACGGTCTGCGAGCCGGGCCAGACCGCGTGCGCCGACGGTGGGGTCGAGACCTGCGCGCTGCGCGCGGGATGCACCGCGTGGACCGCGCCGGTCGCTTGTGGCAGCGAGGCCCCGTTCTGCAGCGCCGGCCTGTGCACCGCGTCGTGCGCCGGCACCTGCGAGCCGCAGCCCTGGACCACGGACATCGTCGACGGCGTGGTCCTCGACGCCACCCACGTGTACTGGGCCGATCTGGTCGATCACACGCTGATGCGCCGGCCGCGCGAGGGCGGGGCCGAGGCGCCGGTCGCGATCCACAGCGGGGTCATCGAGAACCTGGCCAGCGACGCGACCCATCTCTACTGGGTCGACCGCGCCGCGGTGCGCCGGGTCGAAAAGGCGGGCGGCCCGATCGAGACCGTGTGGACCGCGATCGCACCCGACTACGACGTCAGCGAGATCGCGGTCGACGACACCCACATCTACTGGATCAACGAGATCGACACCTCGCCCGACGACGTCGCGGTGGTACGTCGGCGCGCGAAGAGCGGCGGGACGGTCGAGACGATCAGCGACGGCCGGCGCAGCGTGGTCGGCCTCGGCATCGATGCCACCCACGTGTACTGGTCCGAGCGCCTGGCGCTGTGGCGGCGCGCCAAGGCCGGCGGGGCCACGCAGCGGGTGGCGGCACTGTCCGGGTTCTACTCGTCGATCGCGTTCGATCGCACCCACATCTACCTCACCCAGTACTGGGAGAATGAGGTCACCCGGGTGCCTCGCGCGGGTGGCCCGCCCGAGTCGGTCGCGACCGGCCAGGGTGGGCCCGGTTTCATCGCGGTCGACGCCGGCCACGTCTACTGGGCCAACCGCCTGGACGGACGGGTGATGCGCTGGGCGAAGACCGGCGGGACGACCGCGCCGATCGCGACCGACCAGGCCGGCCCGTTGCACCTCGCCATCGATGACGATCACGTGTACTGGGGTGTCGGTGGTGCGGGTGGGTTGCTCCGACTGTCGCGCTGCGCCTGTGGCCTCTGACGCCGGACGGCTGGCACGGTCGACCGCTGGATCGGTCGGTGTTTCTGGTCACAGATCGGCGAGACTGGACTCTCCCGGGGAGGACTCCATCCAGCGCGCACGAGGGCGCGCCCGGCGCCGGGTCAGGGCGTGCCGAGCCGGTCGCTGGCGCCGATGGTCGCGGTGGTCGCGGTGGTCAGCCACGCGCCGAGGCCGTCCGGCCCGCGCGCCTCGGTGGGCAAGCCACCGGCGTCGAGCGACCAGCGCACCGCGCCGTCGCGGCTGGTGGTCACCAGGGTGCGGCCGTCGGGCGACGTCGCCATGCCGACCAGCCGATCCTCGCCGCCGCGCAGCACCCGCACGTCGTCGCCGGTCACGCTCCACACCCGCACGGTGCCGTCGAGCCCGGCCGAGGCGAGCCAGTCGCCGTCGACGAAGCGCAGCGCCCGCACCGACTTTTCGTGACCGGTCAGCACCCGCCGCACCGACCGGGTCGCCACGTCCCACAGTCGTACCGTCTGATCGACGCTGCCCGAGGCGAGCGTCCGGCTGTCGGGCGAGAACGCCACCTCGCGGACCACGCCCGCGTGACCGTCGAGCATGGTGAGCGCGCCGGCGGCCAGGTCCCACAGTCCGACCCGGGTGTCGACGGCCGACGCGAGGTAGCGGCCGTCGGGCGAGAGGGCGAGCGAGATGATGCCGGGCCCGTGGCGATAGAGCCCTCGGCTCGGGCACGCGCCGCCGACCTCGCCCAGGCGGACCTCGTCGCGATCGACGTACGCGACCTGGGTGCCGTCGGGCGAGAACAGCGCTGACCACATCTCCTGGCCGGGGAAGCGGCAGCGCTCCTGGCCGGTCGCGGCGTCGATCACGACCACGGCGTCGTGGCCGGGGCGCAGGAAGAGCACGTCGCCCCGCTTCGAGACGCTCATCATGGCGGGGGCGCTGGTGGTGGTGGTGATCACCCGCCCGGGCGCGTCGGTGGTCGGGTCCCACACCCGGATCGCGTCGTCGGCGCGGGTCACCAGGCGCCCGTCCGGCAGGTAGCTGATCGACGTGACCGCGCCGGTGCCGCTGCGCAGGATGCGGCGGCCGGGACCGTCGAGGTCCCAGATCGCGAGCTCGGCGTTGCCGCCGACCGCGACCTGGCGGCCGTCGGGCGAGAACGCCGGGTGCGAGGCGGTCGCGGCGATGCCGTCGAGCGGACGGCCGCGCTCGCCGAGGTCGCCGAGCGTCCACACCCGCACGGTGGCATCGTCGCCGGCCGACACCAGCGCCCGCCCGTCGGGCGTGTACGCGACCGCGTTCACCGCGCCCTGGTGCCCGAGCAGCGCGCGCGCGGGGCGGTCGGCGAGGTCCCACAATCGCACGGTGCCGGCCGAGTTCGCGGTCGCGAGCTGGCGGCCGTCCGGCGCGAACCCGAGGTCGAGCACGTAGTCGGACTGGGCCGGCAGCGCGCGGTGGGTCGGCGGATCCTGCGCGAGCGACCACAGGTGGACGCCGCTGGTGCCGGCCAGCGCGAGCAGCGTCCCGTCGGGCGACGCTTCGATCGGTCCGAACGGCTCGGGGTTGGCGACCGCGCGGCTGGCGCCGGTCGCGACGTTCCACAGCCGGAGATCGCGCTCGGCGCTGCCGGTGGCGAGAGTCTGGCCGTCGGGCGTGAACGCGACCCCCCACGCCGCGTAGCTCTCGCCGCGCCAGACCCGGCTGGTGCCCGCGGTCAGGTCCCAGAGGCGCACGGTCTTGTCCATGCTGACCGACGCGAGCGTGCGGCCATCGGGCGCGAACGCGAGGTTGGCCACCGAGTCGTCGTGGGCGCCGAGCACCCGCGAGCGCGGCGGGCCGGCGCCGAGCGACCACACCACCAGCGTGCGATCGACGGTGACCACCAGCTGGCGGCCGTCGGGCGCCCAGGCGAGGGCGCCGACGCTGCCCGGCGCCGCGAGCACGACCGGCGCGCGCCCGTCGAGCGGCCACAGCCGGATCGTCTTGTCGGTGCCGCCGGACGCCACCGTGGTCCCGTCGGGCGACACCGCCACCGCGTGGACCGCGCCCTGGTGGCCGCGCAGCACGTGGCGGGCGATGCCGCGGCTCCGGGCGTCGATCGCGATCGCGCGGGCGCGATCCCACGACGGCGCGTCCGCCGGGTAGAGCTTGAGCCAGGCCACCGACGCGGTCGGGTCGGCGCCGAGCGCCGCCTGGGCCTGGAGCAGGATCAGCTCGTTCGTGCGGGCCTCGGCCTCGGCGCCGCGGCGCTGGGCCTCGCGGCGCTGGGCCTCGGCGACCGCGCGCTCGCGGACGATCCGGGTGATGCTGATCGTCCCCATGACGCCGAGCACGACCAGCGCGGCGGCGGCGACCGCGACCAGCCCGCGGTGGCGGCGCAGCCAGCGCCGGGTCAGCGCCAGGGTCGTATAGCGATGGGCGCTGACCAGCTGCCCGGTCTGGAATCGCTTCAGGTCGGCGGCCAGCTCGCGGGCGGTCGGATACCGAGCGCCCGGCTCGGTCGCCATCGCCTTGCGCACGATCGTGACCAGCTCCCGAGGGATGAGGGCCTCGCGCTGCTCGATCGGCACCAGGACCCGGCGCGGCGGGGGCTTGCTGCTGGTCCGGGTTTCGCCCAGCGACACCGACGGGGTGTCGACGCGGGTGAACGGCGAGCACCCGGCCAGCACGTGATAGAGCAGCGCGCCGAGCGCGTACACGTCGGCGCGCTCGTCGACCGGTTCGCCCTTGGCCTGTTCGGGCGCCATGTACGCGGGGGTACCCATCACCTTGCCGGCGACGGTCGCATCGGGGGTGGAGAGCGAGCTGCGCCCGGGGCGGGTGGCCCGGGCCTCGGCGCGCGCGGCCGCCCGCTCGCCGGCGTCGCGCACCGTCGGGGGCTGACCGTCGGGGAAGGTCGACAGCTCGTCGGCCTCCGGGTCGGCGTCCGGCGGCGCAGCGGCGTCGAGATCCTTGGCCAGGCCCCAGTCGATCACCACGGTCTCGCCGAACTGTCCGACGATGACGTTGGCCGGCTTGATGTCGCGATGGATCACCCGGCGTGAGTGCGCGTAGGCGATCGCCTCGGCGACCGCGATGACGTTGGGCAGGAGCGCCAGCCGGTCGACGAACACCGGGGTGTCCCTGATCACCTCGAGCAGCGACCGCCCCGACACCAGCTTCATCGCGTAGAACGGCTCGCCTGACGGCCAGCGCCCGGCCTCGTGGACCGGCACGATCGCCGGATGCTCGAGTCGGGCGGTGACCAGCGCCTCGCGTACGAACCGGACCGCCGCGTCGGGGTCGCGGTCGGGGTCGGGGATGAGCTCCTTGATCGCGACCGTGCGGCCCATCCGGCGATCGAACGCGCGGAGGATCCGGCCCAGGCCGCCGCGCGCGACCTCGGCGCCGATCTGATACGTGTCGCTCGAGATCACCGGCAGCTCGTCGCCCGACGAGGTCTCCAGCGCGGTGTGGTCGTCGATGGTGACGTCTTCGCGTGTCACCTGGTCCGCTCCGTGCCCACAGGGGCGAGGGTACCGCGGGGGGCGGGGTGCCGACTCTGGGTTCGCCCCCTTGCCGTCAGACTGGGCGGCCGCGAACGAGCGGGTGCGCTCGGTGAGCGTTCGGACGCCCTGCTCGCACCCGGCGCCCGCCGCCACGAGCTTTCAAGCGGCCCCCGAAGCCGTTACGTGTGTGTGAACGAGCCTTGCAATGCGGACCGAGGCTTGCATAAACTGCGCTCATGCGAACCATAGCTTCCACGGGACTTGCGGCACTTCTCGCGCTGGCGTTTATCGGGACCACCGGCTGCGGCGGCAAAGACGGCCCCAAGTCGTCCACCACCACGCGTACCCAGACCACCACTGATTCGGAGAGTGGCGAGAGCACCTCTTCGGATGTCACCGAGACGAAAACCGAGCAGGCCGACGGAACGAACGAAGTCGAGCGCACCGAGACCACGACCAAGACGACCCCTGCTTCGCCGTGACCCTCGCGCGGCGCCGGCCCGGCGCCGTGCCGACGCTGGTCAGCTCAGCTCAACGCGTCGCCCAGGTGTAACGGTGGGCGGCCGGTAGCGACCGCTCGGCGAGAAACGTGACGTAATCGCGCCGCGGCCACGCCTCCAGGCACAGCAGCACGATCCGGGGCAGCGCCCCGCGGTACGGCTGATCGATGCGGCGCAGGCCGGCCTCGCTGCAGAACTGCTCCTCGAGCAGCGGCGGCACCGTGTGCTGGAGCGGGCCAACCAGCTTGGTGACGTTGGTCACCGCGGGATCGCTGCACGCCGCCGGCGGTGACGACACCAGGTGGGTGCCGCACACGCTGGGTCGATCCTCGTAGATCGTGCAGCGCTCGTCGGCGCCGAGGAACACGCACGGCCGCTGGTAGCCGGCCTTCGGCGTGGTCTCCATCAGGTGGGCCGCGGTCCGCAGCTGCTCGCGCAGCGCCGGTGTGTCGCGGCCCTCGCGGATCAGGCGCGCCGCGATCGGCACCGCTTCGTAGAGGTACGCGCTGGTGATCAGCGAGCAGCAGGCCTTGGGCGCGGTGCAGTCGAAGCACGACACCACCGTCAGGTGGACCCGGGCGTGCTCGGCGCACAGCGCGGTGGTGCGCGCGATGATCTCGCGGGTCGCCTGCGAGGTGTTCTCGAGCAGGCCGAGCTGCTCGATCAGCTCGCCGAAGGTGGGGCCGGCCTCGGGGCCGAGCATCGGGACCGCGTCACCGTCCGTGCGGCGCGCGGGCGCCGCCTTCCGCCGCTTCGAGCTCGCCCTGCGCTCCGCCATCCCGCGGTTATCTCACGTCGGGCCCGCGGGTCAGCCGGGGCCGACGTGAACGATCAGGCGATGCTTCTTCGCGAGCGCGAGCAGGCTCGCCACCCGGCGCACCGGCTTCGACTTCTCGGCCCAGGTCCGCAGCGACGCGTCGACATCGATCAGCCGCACCTCGGTGCCCGCGGTCAGCGTGACCGCGGCGGGGCCGCTCTCGGGCGCCGGTCGATCGAGCACCAGCGCCAGATCGGGCAGGTCGACCACGCCGAGTCGACGGAGCTCGTCGGTCGAGAATCGGACCTGGGGGCCGTGGGTGTTGAAGTGCTGCTTCACGGCGGCGACGATCGCCGCGGCCGCGGCCGCATCGAGCCAGCGCTCGACCGGCGCGGGGCTCCCGGCCGCGACCTCGAGCACGCGCGCTTCGTCGAGGTCGATCACCTCGCGGACGAGCGTCGTGTGGCCACTCGCGACCAGGGCTACCAGCAACGCGGCCACCGAGTCCGGGGCCGCCTCCGGCGAGCGGAAGCGTCCGAGGCCGAGGTCGACGACGAGATCCATGCGGCAGCATACCTCCGGGCGGGGGCGCCGCTGGCTGAGCCGGCAACGGCTGGCATCGCCCCGTCAGTTCTGGTCAGGGGGCCCGGCGATCGTCCCAGTGTCGCCGCATCCGGGGGCGAAAGCCACACTGGCGTCACCCGGCGCGCTCACCGCCGGTCGCGGATCAGGCCCTCCTGCATCGTCGACGCGACCAGCACCCCGGCGCGCGTGAACCAGCGGCCGTGCGACAGCCCGCGTCCGCCTTGCGCCGACGGGCTGTCGAGGTCGTAGAGCATCCACTCGTCGAACCGAAACGGCCGGTGAAACCACATGGCGTGGTCGAGGCTGGCGATCTGCAGGTTGGGCGTCAGCCACCCGACCCCGTGCGGTTGCAGCGCGGTGCCGAGGAGGTGGAAGTCGGACGCGTAGGCGAGGACCAGCTCGTGGAGCGCGCGCCGGTCGGGCAGGGCGCCGTTGGCGCGGAACCAGACCCGACGCCGCGGCTCCTGCGGCGGCGGGTTGACCGGCGGCGGCGGCGCGACCGGCCGGATCTCGATCGGGCGGTCGGCGAGCACGCGCTCGCGCATCGCCGCCGGCACCGCGGCGCGCTTCGCCGCCGGCAGGCTGTCGAGGTACTGCTGAACGAGCTCGCGCTCCGACAGCAGGTCGTCGGGGCCCGGCACCTCGGGCATGACCTCGGCCTGGTGATCGAAGCCACCCTCGTCGACCTGGAACGAGGCCGCCATGTTGTAGATCGCGCGGCCGTCCTGCACCGCCACCACGCGCCGGGTCGTGAAGCTCTGGCCGTCGCGGATCGGGTCCACCGTGAAGACGATCGGCTTGGCGGCGTCGCCGGGCCGCAGAAAGTAGCCGTGGAACGAGTGCACCATGCGATCGGCCGGCACGGTCTGCTCGGCTGCCGACAGCGCTTGCCCGAGTACCTGCCCCCCGAACACGCGGCCCCAGCCGAGATCCTGGCTCTGGCCGCGGAAGATGTTCTCCTCGATGCGCTCGAGCTCGAGTCGGGCGATCAGCTCGGCCAGGACGGTCTGCATGACTGACTCTCGCCCTGGCATCGAGCCCATGCAACCCGCGCGAGGCCGTCCGGTCAGCGCCGCAGGCGCGCGTGGAAGGCCGAGCCGAGTTGATGGTTCCCTGCGATGCTCAGGGTGCCGCCCACGGTGCGCAAGCCGCGGAGGCCCGACAGGCCCCCCTGCAGATCGTTGCTGTTGATGGTCACGTCGCCGCCGATCACCGCGAGGTTCTCGAGCCCGGTGAGCGCGGTCAGGGCATCGTTGCGCACCAGCCTGAGCGAACCCGGGTGATGACGGAGATGCTCGAGCCCGGCGAGCGAGGCCAGCTGATCGTTACGCTCGATCTCGATCGAGGCGACGACGAGCGACGTCGGGAACCCCTGCAGGTCGACCAGTTGCTCGTTGTGCTGCAGATACAGCCGGTGGGTTCGTCGCAGGCTCTGGAGCTCGAAGCCGCGCAGCGACAGATCGTCGACGAACCTCAGCCTCGACAGGTCGACCGCGGTCAGGGTGCCCGGCACCGAGCGTTGCGTTCGATCAAGACCCCACCCGCGATGCGCGTCAACGCCCCGAGCGCAATCGTGCGCAGCGCGGTGGTCGACACCAGCTTCAGGTCGCCGCCGATCGAGGTCAGGGCCGGCAGCTGCCGGACGGCCAGGGTCCCGCCGGCGGCGAGGTCTCCGCCGACGCGCGCCAGGAGCGGCACGGCGCCCGCTCCGCCGCCCAGGGCCAGATCGCCCGCGACCGTGGTGAGCTTCGGCAGCGAGGACTCGTTGGCCCTGAGGCGCACGCTGCCCCCGACGATCTCGAGTGCGGGTAGCTCGACCGGGCCGGCGCCGGTCAGGGTCAGGGTCCCGGTCACGACCCGGAGCTCTTGGAGCGCCGCCTGGTCCTCGACGCCGACCGTCAGATCCCCGTCGACGATCGTGCGCGGGTCGCACACGGTCGAGGTGGACTCGACCTCGGCGGCGTCGAGCAGGCCGTTGCCGTCGTGGTCGGAGCCGACGAGGATCGCGCGGCCACCGGCCGGGCAGCGCTCGCCCGGCGGCACCGCCGCCTCGCGCACGAGGAGCGGCGCCGGCGGCGGGGTGCACTCGTACGCATGCTCGTCGATCTCGTTGGCGTCGAGCGTTCCATCGCCGTCGTCGTCGAGGCCGGTGGCGACGGCGATGCCGCCCCGCGCGCAGTTCACGCCGGCTGGCTCGGGCTCGACCCGCGTGAGCATGGCGAGATCATCGGTGCAAGCTACCGCGAACAGCGTCCCGATCAGCAAGCTCGCCGGCGGCGAGTCGTCGAGTCATCGGTGGCATCCCCCGGACGCTCGCATTGCCGACTCCGGGCGTCACCGGTGGGCGCTGGCATCGTTCGGTAGCGAACCGATCATAGTGGCGCCCGTACGGACGCCCGTTGACCGGTTGGATTAGATAGTGTATATGAAACACTATGTATCGCGCCAGCACCGCCGCTTCCACCATGGCCACCATCGACGCGGGCGGCTACACGGCGCCGTCGGGCGCGCGGCGCGACCTGCGCGCGGCCATCGACGCCGCGTGCGCCGGCACCCGCCTGTATCGCCCGGACGAGCTCGAGGCGCGGCTCGCGCGACCGTCCCTCGCGGCGGCGCCGACCGCGACCCCGCCTGCGATCGAGGTCACCACCGAGACCACCGGCGCTGCCGCGCGCCGCCTGGCCCAAGCCGGCCACGCGGTGGCCGCGCTCAACTTCGCGTCGGCGAAGAACCCCGGCGGAGGTTTCCTCGGTGGCGCCAAGGCGCAGGAGGAGGACCTCGCCCGCTGCAGCGCGCTGTACCCGACGCTGCTCACCCAGCGCGCGTACTACGACGCCAACCGCGCGACCGACTCGATGCTGTACACCGACCACATCATCTATTCGCCCCGGGTCCCGTTCTTCCGCGACGATCAGCTCGAGTGGCTCGAGCACCCGTACCCGTGCTCGATCGTCACCGCGCCGGCACCCAACGCGGGCGAGGCGCTGCGCCGCGATCCTGACGCGCGCGCGGCGATCACGGCCACGCTCGCGCGGCGGGCCGCGATGGTGCTGGCGGTCCTCGCCGCCGCGGCCGAGCGCACGCTGGTGCTGGGCGCGTGGGGTTGTGGCGTGTTCCGCAACGATCCGGCCGAGGTGGCCGGCGTGTTCGCCGATGCGCTGGCGGCACCGCGCGTCGCGGGCGCGTTCGATCGGATCGTGTTCGCCATCTACGATCGCAACGGCGAAGGGCCGAACTACCGCGCGTTCGTGCAGCGGTTCCCGATCACCTGATCGCAGCGCCGGGGCGGCCCGGTCGCGGCGGCGGCCATCACCGTCGCCGCCGGCGAAGCGCGGCGTCAGTAGCCGCTGGCAACGCGGCCCGCGCCGTACACCGGGTCGCGACCTGGCTTGCCGAGATCGGCGCTGCGCTGCCGCAGGGCCTGCGCGAGACCGGCCGGCGTCGTGACCGCGCCCTCGCTGAGGATCAGGGCGGCGATCCCCGCGGCGTGCGGCGTGGCCATGCTGGTCCCGGCGGCCCAGAACCAGGCGCCCTGGGCCCCGGTGCTGAGCACGAGGTCGAAGACGAAGCACGGGTAGTCGACGATCACGCCGACCGTGCACAGGTGACCGAAGTCGGGATCCCGGTAGACGTCGCCGCCGGGCGCGGCGAAGTCGACCGCCGCGTTGCCGTAGTTCGAGTACAACGCGCGATGGTCAAGGCTGCCGGTGGGATCGAGGGCCCAGTCGTGCGGCGCGGTCGCCGAGATGCCGATCACGCCGGTCGCGTCGGACGGCAGGTTGATCAGGTTGCCGCGGCCGAGGTCGAGGTCACTGTTGCCGACCGCGGCGATGACGGTCGTGCCGCGCTGCCGCGCGTAGCTCGCGGCGTGGTTCACCGCGGTGGTGAGGCGGTTCGGGCCGCGGTCGTCCCGGCGCTGGAACGTGCCGCCGAGGCTCATGCTGATGATGTCGGCGCCGCTGTCGGTCGCGTAGATGATGCCGGCGATGACGGTGCCGAAGTCACCGGAGCCTTCGTCCAGCAGCACCTTGACGAGGACCAGCTCGGCCTCGGGCGCGATCCCGATCACCCCGTACCCGTTGTCGGCCGCGGCGACGGTGCCGGCGGTGTGGGTGCCGTGGCTGAACACATCGGGCAGCGTGTACTGCAGCCCCTCGCCGGTGAGGTCGCGGCTCAGGTCGTAGTTGATGTTCGGCGCGAGATCCTCGTGACCGAGGTCGAAGCCGGTGTCGAGGACGGCGACGCGGACGCCCGCGCCGCGGACGCCGGCGGCCCACGCCTCGGGTGCATCGACCGCGTCGGCGCCCCACTGCGCATCGAAGTAGAAGTCGTCGTCGCCGGTGTACGGTGGGTTCGCGGCCGCCGCCGGCGCGACCCACTGCGGCCCGGGCTCGATCCATCGCACCCGCACGTCTTGCACGACCGAGCAGCCCTCGGTCGCGTACCGGTCCGGCGCGGCGGTCGCCACCGTGGCGAAGCCCGCGGCCGGGAACAGGTGCCCGACCACGTCGCCACGCCGGGCGGCCGTGGCGGCGAAGCTCGGTGCCAGCGCCGACGCGCACGTGATGATGTACGTGCTGCCGGCCGCCCGGTGTTCGGCGCTGGTGCCGACGTCGTCACACCCGACCAAGGTTCCCAGCAGCATGAGACCCGACCACGCTTCTCGCAGGTAACGCATGGATTCCCCCTCCCAGCAGATTGTTGAACTGCGTACCGGAACCTACACGCGTTACACGGAAAGTTGCGAGAGGCATGCGTCGCCGTCCCGTCGCTCCCGTCGCTCCCGTCGCTCCCGCGCTCCCGCGCTCCCGGCGATCGCGAGGCGTCGTGGTATGGGTCGCCGATGCCGAGCACGCTCGTCGAGTCGTTCGAGCTCCTGGTTCAAGCGGCGCAACTCGCGCCCCGGCTGGAGGCCGCCGCGCTGGCGCTGGCCCAGCTGCCGGGGCTCGACGAGGAGCAGGGTTGGCTGGCCGCGGCGCGCGCGCGCCTGGCGGCCGCCCGCGTCGAGTCGCACGGCGAGCTGCTCGACCGCGCGCTGCGCCTCCCCGAGCTCGAGGGCTTGAAGGCGGAGCAAGGGAAGCGCCTCCAGGGCGCGATCGCGGACGAGGTCGAGCGACTCCAGGCCGGCATCGCGTACATCGGTGGCGCGCGCTCGCCGGTGCTTGACGTGCTGTTCGTCAACCTCAAGGTGCCCACGCTACGGAAGTGTGGCCGCGCGGAGCTCGAGCGTTCCTGCGCCGAGCTCGAGCGCCGGCTGGCCTCCAGCTACGTGCGGCGCATGTTCGCGGGCGAGCCTTACCTCGCCGTCAAGCCGACGGTCCAGGCGCTCGGCACGGCGGTCGCTACCTGGCGCAGCGTGTTCGTCGATCCGCCGCTCGACGAAGCCGCGGCCGCGCCGGTCCGGGGCGAGCTGGCGGCGGCCGGCCGCACCGTCGAGGTGCTGGTGCGCCAGGCCCGCCTCCTGGCCCAGGCCGCGCTGCTGCCGACCGTCGAGCTGCTCGACGCCGCCGGCGTGGTGACGGCCAAGGCGAAGCGCCGCGGCAACCCCGACGAGGACACCCATGGGCTCCTCGAGCGCGATCCGGCCGATCCGCTGCTGCCGACGGCCGCGGAGCGCGCCGAGATCGCGGCCGTCCACGCCCGATCGTGACCGACGCCGGTCCGGGCCGGACCGGGACCTGCGCCGGGTCGCCGGACCCCGCAGGTTCGGCGGCGGGTCGGGTGCGCGGTCACTTCACGGCGGGCGCCCGGCGTGGCTCGACCGAGCGGAGCGCCGCCACGCAGCGATCGAGCAGCACGCGGTCGGCGAGCGCGGCGCCGATCGCGCGGGCGCGGTCGAGCCCGCCTGCGCGCCGGGGCGGGCGACGACTTCGGCCGGGCGGCGGCCGGCCACCCGGTGGCGTCGTGGCTGCAGCGGCGCCACCTCGACAAGCTGTCGCCGACCCACCTCGGCTGCGGCCGCCCGAGCGATGTCGTCCGGCTCGCCGGCGCGCTCGGCGTCGGGTTGCCGGCCGCGCCGCTCGAGTAGGGCGGCGAGCGCGGGCGTCGGGCCGCGAGTGCTACCGTGGACCGGTGCGCCGCGAAGGCAGGTTGTTCCAGTCGTTCCGCAGGGCCCTGGTCACGCTCGACGGCCCGCCCGCAGCCGTTTATCACCCGGTGCCGCCATGAAGATCTGGGTCGATGGGGACGCGCTGCCGGGCGCGATCAAGGAGATCATCCTCCGGGGGGCGGCCCGGCTCGAGGTCGACACGGTGTTCGTGGCCAACAAGCACCTCCAGGTCGGGTCGAACCCGCGGGTCACGTTCATGCGCGTGACCCAGGGAGCCGATGTCGCCGACGCCTACATCGTCGACCGCAGCGCGGTCGGCGACCTGTGCGTCACGGCCGACATCCCGCTGGCCGCGGCCCTGGTCGCCAAGGGGGTCGTCGTGATCGATCCCCGCGGCGATCAGTACTCGCACGACAACGTCGGCGATCGCCTGTCGACCCGCGATCTCATGGCGAGCCTGCGCGAGGAGGGGCTCACGACCCAGGGCCCCCCGCCGTTCAGCGCCAAGGCCAAGCAGAAGTTCGCCGCCAGCTTCGACCGCCTGCTCACCCGCGCGCTCCGCACCACCACCCGGCCATGACCGCCGCCGGTCAGGGCGTCGGCCCGGACCGCCGGGCCGCTGCGACCTCGCGCAGGTAGCCAGCCAGCACCGGCGCCATGAACTCCCAGTAGCTGCCGTATCCCGAGGGCGGACGCGGGCGCCCGGTGAGCCCACCCTTGCGGGCGAGCGCGTCGCCGCGATCGTGCGGTCCCAGCTCGACCTCGAGGTCGGTGACGTCGCCGGCGAAGGTCAACATCGTGCCGCGCTCGTACAGGAACGGCACCACCGGGTCCTGCTGGGTCGCCGCGAGCCATTGCTGGACGTCGTCGCGGTCCGGCAGCTGCAGCTCGGCCAGCACGGTCGTCGCGGCGCCCGGCGAGGCCGGATCGACCTCGACCATCGCGAACCAGTTGTAGAACGGCTGCGCGCGCGCGCCGGGGAAGCGCCGCTCGAAGCCCTCGATCAGCCGGATGCGCGGCGCGATCCGGTCGATGTCTCGGTCGGCGAACACCTCGACGCGACCGCCCTCGTCGACCACCAGCAACCCGGCCCCGGTCGGCAGCGGCCGCCCATGCTGCTTGGCGTACTCGCGCGGCAGCCACCCGGGCAGGTCCTCGAGGTCCGACAGGTTGGCGAAGCAGCGGCCCACCCACCGGGTCCAGCGGGCACCCTGCAGGCGCTCGATCCGCGCGCGGATCGGCGGCGGCGTGGGGCTCTGGGTCGTGTTGAACTCGCTGACCACGTGGGCGCGGCGCGCGACCAGCTGCTCGATCGCGTCGGCGTCGCGCTCGTCGAGGCCGCCGAAGACCAGCTCGCTGTAGTCGGTGTGGACGCGCCGCTCCGCGATGTGCTGCAGGTCGTAGGCGTACACGCCGTAGGTGTCCGCGATGTACAGCACGTCGACCTGCGACAGGTCGGCGGCCCCGATGCGGAGCGGGGCGTCGCGGGCATGCGGGAAGTAGCCCACGTAGTCGCGCAGGCGCCAGGTCGGGTCGTCCGGCGCCACGCCCGGCCGCACCGGCGGCGGGACCTTGAGGTGGTTGAGCAGCCAGATCACCGAGGCGTGTTCCTTGTAGCTGTCGAACGCGACGGTGTAGTCCGCCACCTGCACGCGGACCGCGAGCGGCGGGCGGCGCAGCCACTGCTCGTGCGGAGACGGGCGGCCGCGCCACCACCAGACCCCGGCGGCCAGACCGAGCGCGACCACGGCCCCGAGGAGCCACCACGCCCAGCGCCTCACGGTGGTCATGCGTCGACGGCCATCCTACCGCGTCGTCAGGCGGCGGCGCCGGGGCAGGCCGCCGCGCCGCAGGTTGGGTTCGGCAACGGGCCGGGGCGGGGCCGGGGACGTCGCCGGCGCGCGCGCGGACGTCGCCGCCAGCGGCGAGCTGGTGCGGCTCGACCTGACACGCGCCGGCCGGCGTGACTACAGCGTCTTCAGGTACTCGAGCAGGTCCCGCAGCTTGTCGGGGCGGGCCTTCCAGTCGAGGCCAAGGAAGCGCCGGGTGTCGTGGCCGCGGTTCGACAGCCCGGCGACGGTCGTGTCGTACCGCGCCGCCCCGGGGCCGGGGACGTCCCACGTGAAGCCCACCTTGGTCTGGTCGTAGCCGAGATTGCCGCGATAGAACGTCGTCGGCCGGTCGCCGGTGAGCAGGGCCTGGAGCGTCGGCACCGAGCCGTTGTGCAGGTATGGCGCCCGCGCCCAGATGCCGTCGAGCGGCACCGCCATGTACGCGCCGGTCGCGTTGGCGATCTGCTCGTCGGCCACCTCGGAGCCGTCGGGATTGGCGCAGGCGACGGCGTCGGTGCAGCTGGCGCGGATGGCCTGGGCGAGCGCGGTCGCGGTGGTCGGCGACCAGACGTTCGCGCGGTTCGGATCGGTGCCGATCTCGTCGGGACCGTACAAGTTGTCGTTGCCGGGCGCGTGGCACCCGGCGCAGTGCTCCTGGTAGAGCGCGCGGCCGCGGGTCGCCCGCATCATGTCGACCGCGAACGGGTACGGGGTCGCCGGCAGCCGCTCGGTGAAGCGGGTCGTGCGGATCGCGTTCTCCAGGTTGACCAGCGCCGGATTGCCGATCACGCCGAACTCGGCGCCGAGGTTGCGGTGGAGCGGGCTCGCGATGCTGCCGTCCCACTGCGCCCGCGGCCGCTCGCCCTGTCGCCACACGCTCATGATGTCGATCTCGGCCGGGGCCGGCGGCAGCAGCGCGTGCAGCTGGGCCGAGGTGAACCGGGCCGGGTCGATCACGATCGAGATGCCGGTGCCGAGCGCGTCGAGGTAGCCGGGCTTGCGGCCGAGCGGGTCGGGCGCGTTCGCCCCGGCGTAGGTGTGCGCGCCGAGCGTCGCCGCGAACCGCGCACCCGCGGCGAGGACCCGGCTCTTCAAGGTGTCGAGGAACTGCTCGGCGCCGCCGGGCGCGAGGAAGATCGCGCGCTCGGTCGTCTCCTGTTCGAGCATCGCGAGGTCGCCGTAGATCCAGCCGGGCGGCCTGGCGGCGAGCGCGAGGCGGAAGCGCGCGGCGGTGTAGCCGGGGCTGGTCACCATCGTGACCAGGTTGGCGCGCAGGCTGGTGAAGGTGGTGCTCGGGCCGCCGATGATGTGGAGCGTGTCGCCCGAGGGCCCGACCACGCGGCCGCCGTGGCAGCCGGTGCACGTCAGCTGGACGACCTGCAGATCGACGGGACCGATCGGGGTCGCGAGCGGCGGCCGGAGGGTCGTCTGGCCCAGCCCCAGCGGCAGCACCCGGCCGGGCTCGAGCGTGTCCTGACTGAGGCCGATCGAGGCGAAGTGCGCGTCGTGCGGCCCCCAGATCTCGGGGAACAGGTCGGGGAAGAGGCGGAACATGATCATCGGAATGCCGGAGTTGCCGACCGGTGTGTTCTTGAACCACCGGTAGTCTTCCGCGTTGTCCTGCAGATACCGGTCGAGCTCGGCCTGGCGGGAGGCGCGCTCGACCTCCCACGAGGTCGGCACCAGGCCGGCAATCGTCGAGTCGTCCTCGACGGCCGCGGTGCCGTCGGGGGCGCCGTCTCCGGTGCAGCCCGGCCCGGCGAGCAGCAGTGCAACCAGCGCCGCCGTGGCCGCGCCTGGATCGGTCGTGAACGAATGTCTTCTTCCCATGGGCATCATCCTCCACGGCAGAGGCCTCCTGTTCAACGAGTAAGAGTTGTAGTGCGCGCTGCAACACGGCAGTCATGCACAGCCAGCGAGGCATTCGCGATTGCGAATTTCGAATGCGCAAGAGGGCAGTGCGTGAGGGCGAGGGAGGCGCCCGGGAGATGCCAGGGAGGCGCCCGGGAGGTGCGCCGAGACGGCCTCACCTCCGGCGACACCTGGCCGGGCCCATGGCCGAAATCTGCGCCCGTGACCCGCCGACGTCACGACCAGGTTGTAGGTTCCAGCCGATGCAGGGTTCGCCGCTCGAAGTGCTCGTCTTTCGCGACCTGGAACGGCGCGCGCTGGGTCGCAAGATCGACCAGGTGCTCGACCAGCTGCGCGCGGGCGACTTTCGCTCGGCCGAGGTCAAGAAGCTGAAGAACGCCGGGCTCTACCGGGCCCGGATCGACGACAAGAATCGGCTGCTGTTCAAGGTCGGCGCCCATGCCGGTCGCGGCGTGCTGCTGGTCCTCGAGGTGGTTCACAACCACGACTACGCGAGCGCACGCTTCCTGAACGGGGCGGCCTGCGCCGAGGACGACTTCGAGCCGGTCACCGCCCCGGCGGCGCCGACCGACACGCTGCGCTTCGTCCACCCGACCTCGCCGGCGCTGCACATGCTCGACAAGCCGCTGTCGTTCGACGACGCGCAGGCGACGGTCCTGGCGGCGCCGCTGCCGGTCATCGTGATCGGCTCGGCCGGCAGCGGCAAGACCGCGTTGACGCTGGAGAAGCTGAAGACGCTGCCCGGCCATGGCCTGTACCTCACGCGCTCGTCGTACCTGGTCGAGAACGCGCGGACTCTGTACTTCGCCAACCGCTATGCCAACGACGGGCAGGAGGTCGAGTTCCTGTCGCTGGCCGAGCTGCTGGAGACCATCGACGTGCCGACCGGGCGCGAGGCCACCTGGGCCGACTTCGCGGCGTGGTACGAGCGCGTGCGCGGGACGTTCAAGCTGCGCGAGCCCCACCGGATCTACGAGGAGATCAAGGGCGTCCTGACCGGAGCCGCCCAGGACCAACCGTTCCTCACGGAGGACGAGTACCTGGGTCTCGGGGTCCGACAGTCGATCTTCGTCGGCGACGAGCGACGGATCGTCTACCAGGTGTTCGAGCGCTGGCGGGTTTACCAGGCCGAGCGCGGGCTGTTCGACGCCAACGTGGCGGCGTGGGAGCGGCGTGGTCGCGCCGAGCCGCGCTACGACTTCCTGGTCATCGACGAGGTCCAGGACATCACGCTGGTCGAGCTGCGCCTGGCGCTGGCCACGCTGCGCGACCGGCGCAGCTTCCTCCTGTGCGGCGACTCCAACCAGATCGTCCACCCGAACCTGTTCTCGTGGGCCCGGGTCAAGAGCCTGTTCTACGGCGAGGATGCCCGCGGCGAGTCGCCGCTCGACCGCATCCATCTCCTGGTGGCCAACTACCGCAACACGCAGGCGGTCACGACCCTGGCCAACCGCTTGCTCCTCGTGAAGCAGCGCCGGTTCGGCTCGATCGACCGCGAGAGCAACTACCTGGTCCAGTGCGTGAGCGACGAGCCCGGCCGGGTCGAGCTGGTCGTCGACGGTCCCCAGGTGCAGCGCGAGATTGACCACAAGACCCGGCGCTCGGCGCGCACCGCGATCATCGTCATGCGCGACGAGGACAAGCCGGCGGCTCGCGCCGTGTTCGCGACCCCGCTGGTGTTCGCGGTGCACGAGGCCAAGGGCCTCGAGTACGACCACGTCGTGCTGTGGAATCTCGTGAGCGGCGCCGCGCGGGAGCTGCGCGAATGCACGGCCGGCGTCACCTTGGCCGACCTCGACGGCGAGTCGGTGTATGCGCGCGCTCGCGACAAGACCGACAAGAGCCTCGACGCCTACAAGTTCTACATCAACGCCCTGTACGTGGCGATCACCCGCGCGGTGCGCTCGCTCCTGATCGTCGAGCGCGAGCCGCAGCACCCCCTGTTCGAGCTGCTCGTCATCGACCGCCTCGGCGGCCAGGTCGAGCTCGCCGCCGAGGAGTCGTCGCGCGAGGACTGGCAGCGCGAGGCGCGCCGCCTCGAGCTCCAGGGTAAGCGCGAGCAGGCCGACCAGATCCGCCGCGAGATCCTCGACCACCAGCCGGTGCCCTGGCCGGTGATCGACCCGACCACCTACCCGAGCATCCACGCCCGGGCGCTCGGCGCCGGGCCCCGCGAAAAGGCCGCGCAACAGCTCCTGTTCGAGTACGCGCTCACCTACGACGCGCCCTGGCTGATTCCGCAGCTGGCCGAGGCCGGCTTCCGCCACGCGAAGAAGCCGGAGTCGGGGCGTGCCTACATCGACCAGACTCACTACCTCGAATATCAGTTCAAGCGCTCCCCGGTCCTCGCGGGCCAGCTCCGCAAGCATGGCCTCGACTTCCGCAACCCGATCAACGAGACGCCGCTCATGGTCGCGGCGCGGCTGGGCAAGCCCGAGCTGGTTGGCGACCTCCTGGCCCAGGGCGCGGATCCCGAGCTGACCGACACCGCGGGTCGCAACCCGCTACGGGTGGCCCTGATGAGCTGGCTGGAAGGCCAGGCGATGAAGGTCACCGCGTTCGCGGACGTGTACCAGCGGCTCGCGAGCGCGCCGGCCAAGGTCAAGCTCGGCGCGCGGATGACCAAGCTCGACCCGAGCACGATGGAGTGGTTCCTGCTGAACCTGTGTCTGGCCCACTACCGGCGCATGATGATCGAGGGGTTCCGCACCCGAGGGACGCTCGCGTTCCGGGCACCGGAGGTGGCTGGCTTGCTCGCCCGGTTCCCGCCGACCGTCCTGCCACCGCATCGCATGAAGCGGGAGTACGTCTCGGCCATGCTCGCGAAGAACGAGCTCAGCAGCGCCAGCCCGTACAACCGACGGTTGTTCGTCCGGGTCGCCCACGGCGCGTACGTCCTGAACCCGGCGCTCGAGATCGAGATCGGGGGGGCATGGCGGGCGGTCTCCGATCTGATGG
Organism: Kofleriaceae bacterium; assembly: GCA_046597055.1. Lineage (GTDB taxonomy): Bacteria > Myxococcota_A > Polyangia > Haliangiales > Haliangiaceae > UBA2376. The sequence goes on from JBKJLC010000031.1 coordinate 27,209, forward strand.
AGCTGCCCCTCTTCCTCGACACCCTCGGCCCCCCGGGCGACGCGCTGCGGCGGGGGCTGGCCGTGCAGCGACGGGCGATCGACGCCCGCCTGGCCGCGGTGGCGCCGTCGCTGGAGGTCACGTGATCCGACCGTGGCACCGGCCGAGGAGGCCGGGGGCGGCCCGGTGTACGGGCGGGCGCAGGCGCATGAGGGCGAATCAGAAAACTCGTCTGGAGCTGCGCCGGTCGCGCCAGTAGATGGATCCTGAGCCGCCTCGCTTCGCTCGGCTCAGGCGTTCGGCGGATCGAGGCCGTCCGGCCCGCCGTAGACCATGTTCTCGTCCTTGTCGTGGTCCTTGTAGCCATGGCCGAGCCCGGCCATGAAGTCCTTCACCTCCGACCACAGGCCACCGCCGATGGTCTGGGTGAGCGCCTCGTCGCGCAGCGCGACCAGGGTGTTCGGGAGCCGCTTCATTTTCATCTGGTTCTTCATGGTCATTTCCTTCGAGGGTTGCAGTTCACCAGCCGGGGACGTTGCCGAAGACGGACTCGTAGGCATCCATTGCCTTCGCTTCCAGGGCGCCGATGACGTAGCCGAGCGCGTAGCCGAAGCTCTCCTTGTCGGTGCCGCCGGTCGCCGCGACCGCCTCGTCGCCACGCAGACCGGTTATGTTGCCTGGGGGCAACAACGATGCGAGGTGTTCGCTCGCGCGTCGGCGGTCGGCAGCGATTGTTCGCAAGTGACGGCCGCGGCGCGTGACACCAGGCGCTGCCGCCACGCATGCTCGGCGCGGTGTCGATCGTCGCGCGGCTCGCCGAAGCGCTCGGCCCCGTGCGGATGAGCCCGGCGCAGCGCGGCCACAACGTCACCTTCGAGCGGCACGGCCGGTGGCGGACGCTCCACCTGGTCGAGCATCCCCTCGCTGGCGGTCGCCGCGGCCGCTGGTGCGCTGGCCACCGTCGGGTTGAGCAACCGCGATCGGCAAACCACGTGTGCGGTCCCACCGGCGACCTTTCACCAGATCGGGGACGACGAGCGGCGGGCCGCGATCGTGCGCGGGCATGGCGGGTGTGTCCTGGCCCGGTGCGGGGTACCCTGGCGGCCAGGAGGCTCCATTGAAGATGCACATGCTTGGCTTGGTCGGACTGCTGGCGGTCGCGATGGCGACCGGAACCGCGAGCGCGCAGGTGGGCGGCATCAAGCTGCCCGACAAGCTGCCGGGGGGGGCCAAGCTGCCGGCCGACCCGACCAGCTGCAACGGCCTGAAGGGCGAGGGCGGCGCGCGCATCGAGGCGTTCATCGCCGCCTCGGTTCGCCTGCAGAGCGCGGCCGCTGCGCTCGAGGGGTCGGTGGCCGACGCTTGCAAGAGCATGGCGGGCGAGCTGCAGGTATCGAAGGCCGGCACCACCAAGACGGTGTGCGGTCGGGTCGCCACCGGGCTCAAGGCCGGCCTCAAGGTGACCGCCAAGGCCAAGAGCAAGACCGTCGTGACCTACACGCCGGCCAGGTGCACAGTCGACGCGTCGGCCTCGGCCAAGGCCGCCGGGCAGTGCTCCGGCTCGGCCGGCGGCACCGCGGGCACCGGCGGCAGCGCGGGCTCCGCGGCGGGCGCCTGCAAGGCCCAGGGTGAGGCGAGCGCCAGCCTCGACGCGCAGTGCACCCCGCCCAAGGTCGACGTCCAGAGCGACACCTCGGTCGCGGTCGACGCCAGCCGCTTCACGCGTGCCACCAAGGCGGTCGCGATCGGCCTGCCGGCGCTGCTGTCGGCCAACGCGAAGGCCAAGCTGGCCCTGAAGTCGGCCACCGCCTACGCCGGCGCGGCCGGTGGCGCGGTCAAGGGCATGGGCTCGCTGGCCAAGGAGTTCGGCGTCCAGGCGGTCTGCATCGCCGATCGCCTGAACGTCGCCGCGCGCGGCGCGGTCAAGGCCAAGGCCAGCATCAGCGTCAGCGTGCAAGCGTCCGCGTCCGTCTCGGGCTCGGCCGGCGCGAACGCCCGCTGACTCAGGACCGCGGGCGAGGCGCCGGGACGGGGAGCCCGGCCATGGCTGGCAGCCGGAGCTCGATGGACAGGATGGCGTAGCCGAAGCTCCCGGCGTCCTGGCGTCGGTAGCCGACGCGCGCCGCGAGCCCGAGCCCCTGGTCGCCCCGCCAGCCGCCGAGGAAGATCGTAGGGGCCCACCCGCAGGTCGTCCCGACCGGCACGCCCGGTGGTCCAGGCGGTTGCGTGTGTGCTCGACATGTCGGCCGGCTGCCTGACCTCCGCCGTTCCTGCGCGATCGCCGGAGTCCGCCAGGCCCGGCGGCAAGCGGCACCCGCGACCGAGCCGCGACCGGTCAGAGGCGCCGGTCAGGCCTCGGCTTCGGCGGCGAGGTCGGCGGCATGCACGGCGAGCGCGACCGCGCGGTCGTCGTGCCGGATGAGCTCGGGGTCGTGGTGATAGGCCACGGCCTCGACGATCGACGGCGGCAGCCCCCAGATGCCCAGGAGGTAGGCGCCGACCTGGGCGTGGGTGACCCCGAGCATGCGCCGCTCGACGACGGGCAGCGGATCCTGGCTGGCGGCGACCTCGGCGAGGACCTCGCCGTACCGGTCGCGCATCCCGATCGCCAGGACCAGCATGCCGATGTCGCGCACCAGCGCCGCCGTGAACGCCTCGTCCGCGCGCGGCTTGTCGGCGGCGAGTGAGGCGCGCGCGAGCTTGGCCCCGAGGATGGCGCGAGACTGGAGCTGGTCGAGCGAGAAGCCCGGCAGCGGCTTCGCCGCCATCCGGGTGAAGACGTGGGCCGACAACGCCAGGCTGCGAAGCAGATCGCTGCCGAGGTGGCTGACCGCTTCCGCGACCGAGACCAGGGGCCGCGCCAGCCCGAAGTACGATGAGTTGACGAGCTGGAGCACCTTCGCGGACATCGCCGGGTCCCGCTCGACGATGGCGGCGATCGTCGCCACGCTGCAAGAGGCGCGATCGAGCGCGGCGTTCAGATCGAGATACACCTGCGGGACCGACGGCAACGCGTCGAGCCGCCCGACCACGTCGCGCAGCACGGGATCCTCGAGGAAACCGTGCAGCCCGCAGACCCGCTCGACCGCGAGCTTGAGCACGTCGGCGTCGCACGGCTTGCTGAGAAACTGGTGCGCGACCGACAGGGCGGTCTTCATCACGTCCCGTTCGGCGTGGCCGGACAGGGCGATGCGCCCGGCCGACGGGAAGCGGTCGCGCACCGCGGTGAGCAGCTCGGCGCCGTCCATCCCGGGCATCCGCATGTCGGTGACGATCACGTCGAACGGCGCGCGCTCGAACGCCTCGAGCGCGGCCTCCCCGCCCAGCACGAAAGTCATCTCCCACACCTTGCGCTGGCGGTGGAGTAGGTTCCGCAGCGCGTCAAGCACCATCTGGTCATCGTCGACGAGCAGGACGCGACGCGGCCGTTGGCTGGGGCTTTCCACACACCATCACTCGGCCAGTCGCTGGCGGGGTTGAGGGCGGATGGCGGGTCTGAACGAACTGCCGGCGCGGTCGAACTGCTGGTGAATGCCGGGACTCCATCTGCGCGAGCCACCTGCTCCGCGATCGACCGGTGCGTGGGCGGGTGTGCGCTGATGCTCCGATCGACCACCATGGTGGACGATCGCCCACCCCCGACCCGCGCCGACGACATCTACCAGCGCCACCTGGGTCGGGTCCACCTTGTGGCCGATGGGTGGTTCGTCCGGCTGATGGTGGCCCAGTGGTTGCTCGGGCTGGGGCTTGCGCTGCTCTCGCCCCATGTCTGGGCGGGGACCTCGGCCTCGCTCTACCTCCGCGTCGTCTCCGCGGCCGGGCTCGGCGGTCTGCTTTCGGGCGCGGTGCTGGTGGTGGCGCGCCTGCGCCCCGGTCGCCCGATCGCCCGGTACACGGTCGCGGCGGCCCAGATGCTGTGGTCGGCGCTGCTCATCCACCTCTCCAACGGCCGCATCGAGACCCACTTCCACGTGTTCGGGTCGTTGGCCTGCCTGGCCTCTTACCGCGATTGGCGGGTGCTCGCGATCGCCGTGGCGGTCCTCGTGGGCGAGCACGGGATCACCAGCCCGACGTGGTGGGTCTTCTCCGAGCACCTGGTCTGGGTGACCTTCACGGCGCTGGTGCTGGTGATGGCCACGCGCGCGATCCAGCGCGAGATGCGTGTGCTGGCCGCGCACCAGGCCGGCCTCGAATCAGTGACCGCGACGATCGAGCACGAGCTCGGTGTGCGCACCGTCGGGCTGCACGGCAGCCGTGAACAGTTCCGCCAGCTGCTGGAGACCGTCCAGGTCACGCCGTTCGAGATGTCGCGAGGGACCTGGGAAGTGACCTACGTCGGCCCGCAGGGACCACGGCTGCTTGGTTGCCCCGGCCCGGCGTGGCTCGAGCCGGGGTTCTGGGACGCGCGCGTCCACGGGGATGACCGCGCGGCGCTGTACGCGCACTTCCAGCACACCACCACCGGCGCCGGCAGGCACGAGGTCGAGGTGCGCCTGCGTGGCGACCACGGACGGTGGGTGTGGGTGCAGAGCATCGTCGGCGCCGGCGACCCCGACGCCGTGGTCCGCGGCGTGCTCATCGACGTGACCGACCGGCGCCTGCGCGAGCTCGAGCTCGCGCAGGCCCAGCGGCTGGAGTCGGTGGGCCGGCTCGCGGCCGGCATCGCCCACGAGATCAACACTCCGCTGCAGTACGTCGGCGACAGCGTCCAGTTTCTCCGCGACGCCTTCGCCGACACCCTGACCGTCGTGCACGCCCATCAGCAGCTGCGCGACGCGTGCGCGGCCGGGACCGCGATCGACGAGCCGATGAGGCGGGTCGCCGCCGCCGAGGACGCGGTCGACCTGGCCTACCTGGTCGACAACGTGCCACCGGCGCTCGTTCGCTGCACCGTGGGTCTCGAGCGGGTCGCCATCCTGGTGCGATCGATGAAGGCGTTCGCCGACATCGATCACGTCGAGAAGACGACGACTGACCTCAACCAAGCGCTGACCACGACGCTGACGATCGCGCGCAGCGAGTACCAGCATCTGGCCGATGTCGTGCTCGAGCTCGGCGACCTCCCCGCCGTCGATTTCCACGTCGGCGAGATCAACCAAGTGTTCCACAGCCTGGTCACCAATGCTGCCCACGCGATCGGCGAGGCGGCGGCCGACCGGATCGGCCGCGGCACCATCACGATCGGCACCCGCGTGGTCGCCGAGCACGTTGAGATCTCGATCGCCGATAACGGTCGCGGCATCCCCGAAGGCCTCCGGCTTCAGATCTTCCAACCGTTCTTCACCACCAAGCCGGTCGGCCAGGGCACCGGCCAGGGCCTCGCGATCGCGCACAGTATCGTGGTCGACAAACACGGCGGTACGCTCGACGTCTCCAGCGAGCTCGGCGCTGGCACGACCTTCAGGATTCGCCTCCCGATCGCGGGCACGGTCAGACGCGCCGCGTCGGCGTAGCCGACCCGACAGGCTGCTTGCGATGGTGAGTCGAGCCGGCCGTTCACGGCGTTACGCGGCACCGCCCGGCCGATCACCGACGATCAGCGCGATCCGGTCGGCCACCCGAAGCGAACGCCCAGGCGGCAGGTCCCCATCCTGCGGTACACTGGCCGTTCGTGCCGGTAGCACCTCTCCAGACCCGAGGCGTCTTGCTCGCGATCAGCCTGGCGGTCCTGACCGTCGCGGCGTGCGGCTTCAGCGCCGACTTCGCCGGCACGCGGTATCGCTGCGGCGCTGGCGGCGCCTGCCCGGTCGGCTTCACGTGCGTGGCCGACGCGTGCCGGCCCGACGACGACCCGCTCGATGCGGCGCTCGACGGGGCGGGTCCGCGAACCTGGCGCAGCGACACCTCCGCCGACTTCACGACCGCCGGCTTCGTGGCCGTCAGCGCCGCGGTCGATCCGCGCGGCGCGATCGAGCCGTTCGCGTACTACACCGGCGGCGTGCTCGTGCGCGCCAGCGCGACCGCGCTCGGCACGTCGGCGGCGACCTGGGAACAGGCTAGCGCGGCCGAGACCACCCCGTGGAGCGCGCTCACGCGCTCGACCGACGTCGCGTACGGCGCCGGCGTTCCGCCGGGCCTGGGCCTGACCAGCCCGGACGCGTGGACCCTGCGCTTCGAGGGCGAGGTCTGGCTCGAGGCCGGCGACTGGACCTTCCTCTTGCTCGTCGACGACCACGGGTTCCTCGACGTGGCCGACGCCGCCGGCAGCTTCCGCCGCGTGGTCAGCGCCGCCTTCCCGGACGAGCGCGAGGGCGTCGTCAGCGTCGCGGTCGCCGGCTGGTACCCGGTGCGCTGGGTCGCGTCGGACGAAATCCGCTCTGGGTCGTGGCGACTCCGGTTCCGCGGTCCCGGCATGGCCGCGCCGACCGCGACCCCGCGCGACCGCCTGCGCGTCCGCGTCGACGCGATCGACGGTCTGGTGCTGACGGCATTCGACGGCGAGCGGCTGGCCGGCTCGCCGGCGATCACGATCGACGCGACCGCGCCGGCCAGCGTCGACTGGGCGCTGGCCGCGCCGACCGACCTCGGCCTGACGCGGGTCGACGACTTCAGCACCCGGTGGTCGGGGCAACTCTACGTCGAGGTCGCTGGCACCTATCGCCTGCGCTACGTCAGCGATGACGGCCAGCGCCTGTGGATCGACGGCGTCCTCGTGCTCGACGTGTGGGACGGCGCCAGCCACGAGCGGGTGTCGCCGCCGCTCGAGCTCGCGGCCGGATGGCTCGACGTCGTGATCGATCACAGCGAGCGGGCCGGGCGCGCGAAGGCGCAGCTCACGATCGATAGCGGCCCCGACCTGGGCGGACAGCCGCTGCCGGTCGCGCGGCTGCGGCCGGTGGAGGGCCGCGGCGAGCGCCACGAGACCGCCGGCAACCCGACCGACATTCCCATCCCGGACGCACCGAGCGCCACCGTCGACGGCGTCGCCAGCTCGACGGTCACGCTCACCGCGCCGCCCGGGGCGGTGGTGCGCGGCCTCGACGTCGGCTTCCGCTACGACCACGAAAACCAGGCCGGCCTGACGATCGTGCTCGTCGCCCCGGACGGGCGGGTCGCGACCTTGCGCGACCAGACCGGCACCGCCGCCGGCACGATCACCGAGCAGCACCACCGCACCGATCTCGACGGCGCGCCCGCCGGCGGCACATGGACTCTGCGCTTCACCGACGTCGAGCCGGCCGCGGTCGGGACCATCCGCGACGTCCAGCTCACCGTGCACACCGCCGGCGCGGGCCAGCCGCCGATCGCGAACACCGCGACGTTCGACTCGGCGCCATACGACCTCGGGAGCGTCGCCACCCTCGGCGCGGTCCGCTGGCACAGCCGCCAACCCGAGGGCACCAGCGTCGCCGTCCGGCTGCGCACGTGCGGGACCGCGGCGGCGTGCGCGCAGGCGCCCTGGTCGGCGGCCCTCCCTGATCCGACCGGCTCGGTCCCGTCGCTGCCACCCGCGGCGTTCGCGCAGTACCGGATCGAGCTTACCTCGACCGGCGACCGCGCCGCCTCGCTCGAGTCGATCGAGGTCGACTACCACCGACCGTGACGGCTCGGTCGCGCGGCGGCCACTCGAGCCCGTGGCGGAGCCCTCCGCCACGTCCTGCCCGTCGACGGCCAGCCAACCGCGCGGCTGCATCGACGAGCTGCATTCCACGATCGGACGGACGGCGTGGTGGTGCGGTCGCAGCGACGCAGCTGGGTGGAAGCGCTCGTCGATCTCGATGCCGTCGACCTCGACCGAAGAAGTGCTGCGCTCAGGGGCAGCGCCGGACCTCGTCAAGCGAGCTCGCCAGCAGAGGGCATCGTCGCCCCTCGCTCGACATCTGCTGGCACCGCCGCAACAGCCGCGGTCGCGCTTGTTCGAAGCGCGTGTCGGCCGCCTCGGTTCCTTCGCGCGCCGCGAACAGCCCGTGCACGTGAGCTAGCACCTCGGCGCACTCGCGGGACGAGCTCCGGGCACCACCGCCCCACGCCACCGCGCCGACCGTCACGGCGACTGACGCCGCGACCACGAGCAGGGCAGCGCGACCACCGAGCCCCGAATCGCTGCCGGTCGAGCGCAGCCAGAGGCCGCGGAGGCCGACCAGCGCCAGCATCGCTCCGAACCCGAATCCCGCGACGTTTCCCCACTGATACCCGTTGACCGGCGCGGTTGGCCCGCCCTGGGAGAGGTCCGAGTACATGATGGCCGCGCCCGCCACGAGCGCGAGCAGATACAGGAGTGTTCTCATAATGCGCCCCTATCGCATCGCCTGTCGGCCGGTTGCGGCCGAAGATGGCGAGCGCCGATGACGCGCGATGCTTCTCGACGCGCGGTATCGCGGACTCGACGAGCGGCCGCTCGCGCGGCCGTGCCCGGGCACTCGGGCTGCCCCGCGTCGGAGGTCACGGCGTCGGCGCGGTGAACCGGTACACCGAGAGCGCGGTGGACTCGATCTCGGTGCTCCACCGGGCATGGACGTTGACATAGACGTTCCACGAGCTCGCCGCCGAGCCCGGGGGCTGCCACCCGAACACCGGGTCCGCCGACCATCCCGTCCGCAACCAGACGTACTCGCCGGTCGCGTGGTTGTACGCGTAGAACTGGTACTCGGGTACGCCCGCGGAGCAGGTCGACGAGGCCGTGAGCGTGACCGGGCGGCCTGCAGTCGCCGGCGCCGGCGTCGAGAAAGTCAGTGCCACCGACTCGCAATGACCCGGTGCATGGGCCGAGAACGAGTGGACCGTGGTCGGGACCGGCGCCTCGGAGAAGTTGGGGTGATCGCCTTCGGTCGAGCGCACCTCGAGGAACAGGCGCGAGGTGTCGCCTTCGAGCTTGCCCGCGCCCCAGCGGAAGATCGGGCTGGTCTGCCAGGCGCCATCGTTGAACCACGTGTAGATGCCAGTCCGGTAGTTCTGCTCGAGCATGCGGTACTGCGGCGCACCGCGGGTGCAGGTCGAGCGGGCGGTGAAGGTCAGCTCACCGAACGGATGCACCTCGGTCTCGGCGGTGGTCACGCCGGCGGGGAGGATCGAATCGAACGCGGCGGTCTCGCACCGCGCCGGCGGCCGGGTCACGCTGGCGTCGGCGATGGCCCACACCGGGTTGGTGTACGCCAGGCGCGGGATGCAGTCGCCCTGCAAGCGCTGCGTGCGGCGCGCGGCGGAGCGATCGACCGCACAGCCTCCGGCCGGGACCCGGCCGTCGGTCCTGGCGAAGGCGCGCACGTACAGGCGCTCGGTGACCACGCCGCGGGCCAGGGCCAGATCGGTGGCGTCGCCGACCCGGAACACCAGGGGATCGATCGCGACGTGGCGCGTGCCGCCCATCGGAGCGGCCGAGGTGTCGATGCGGAGCCGCCCGTCGCGCGAGGGATCGACGAAGTAGCCGTCATCGAGCTGACCGCCGGCCAGCCACCGGTTCTGGTCGTTGAACCAGTGGGCGACCGCGCCAGGTCGATCGGCGTCGCTACGGACCCCGTGGAAGGCGGGTGCGTACACGCGCGGTGGGTGCGGGAAGCCGCTCCAGCCGCGGTCCTGGGCCAGCGCGCCCACGTAGAGGTCGATCCCGGTCACCGGGCCGAACTCGGCCGTCGACTTCCACTCGACCAGGAGCGGGGGCGGACCGTCGAGCGGGTGGAAGGGCAGCGTCCCGCCCATCGGAATGTCGGCGTCGTCGATCTCGTCGTTGCGATTCACGTCCCAGGCCAGGCGCAGCGCCGGTCCATCGGTGACGGTGAACTCGCCGCGGGCCAGCGCGCCGAAGACCTGATCCTGGGTGAGCGTGCGGCTGTCGAGCTCGGTCGACAGCGCGGGGCCTTCGGGGGCACCGGTGTGGACCAGGTTGCGCGGCGTGCCCATGACCGTGTCCGTCAGATCGTCGATGTCGTCATTGGCGTCGGTGCCGGTCATCACGACCATGTAGCCCTTGCGCCGGTAGTTGAGGTCGCCGTGGGCGTCGGAGCCGCCGGCCATGAAGACCCGCCGGGGCTGGTTCGCGGGCAGCCAGCGCAGGCCGCGGGTCTGGTCGGGATCGAGGCCCTTGAGCAGCAGCTGATCCCAGGCCGCGGTGCCCTGGTAGAGCTCGCGGAACACCCCCGGTCGATCCTCGGACTCCTGCCAGGCGGTCGCGGTCCCGACCCACGGCAGGAGCCGGTCGAGATCGAACGTGGCGTCGATGGTCCGGCGCGTGTTCGAGTTCCACAGCTGCAGGCCCAGGAAGTGCTGCGACGCGAACGCGTCGTCGAGCTGGACCGAGGAGTACGGGATGATGTCCGGACCCAGGCTGCTCGCGCCGGTGCTGGTCGGGAAATCCAGCGGGTGGGCGAGGAAGAAGTCGCCGAGCGCCTGGTGATCGTAGCGGCTCAGCAGGTCGCCGAGCCGGTAGCGCGCGCCGCCGTAGTAGGTGGTGTCGCTGGCCAGGAAGCCTTCGGCGCCGGTGGCGGCGCGGGGCAGATGCAGCAGGTGCTGGCGCGCCTCTGCCATCTGCGTGCCCTGCATGTCGCGGATGGTCCAGCGACCGTCGCCGCGCGACACGCCCAGCTGAGCCGGCTTGCACTCGTCGAGCAGCAGATCCGGGATCCACGGGATCTTCTTGTAGGCATCGCAGGCGGCGCGGATGTCGTAGCGCAGCCCGTAGTCGGCTCCGAGCGCGGCGCCGAAGCCGTTGCCGAAGCGCAGCTCGGTCTGGCGATCGACCGTCTCGGGCACGACGTCGACCTCGCCGCCCAGGAAGATGCGCGGGGCGCGGGCGCGGGTCGGCGTGACCAGCCGCGGCTCGCTGGCGGCGTCCTGGTTGGCACCGCCGGGCAGGTTGAGCCAGCCCCACAGGTGGCGGAAGCGCTCCGGGCTCATGTCGCGCAGCGCGTTCCGGCGCTCGGTCGGATGCAGCGGGTCGAAGATGTCCCCGAGGTTCGAGAACAGATCGACGTCGTCGATCTGCGGGCTGCTGGAGGCGTGCTCGCTGGCGAGGGCGAAGTCGAGGCCGATCGCGGCCATGGCGTGGAGCACGCCGCGATACGCGTAGCCGGACTCACCCTCGTTGTCGGTGCCCTGCGAGTGGTAGTGCAGGTCGCCGTACGCCCACGTGGTGTCATCGAAGCGCGGCAGCGGGGCCTCGGCCAGCCGGACGCTGACGCCGTTCTTGAGCACGACGTCGCTGAAGGTGACGTAGCCGGGATGATCGGGATCGTTGCGGTCGATGCGCGTGGCTCGCAGCTCGAAATCGAGGCGGACGTCGCGGCCCGGGGTCACGGGTCCGGCCGGCCGGTAGTGGACGAGGCCGTGCCACTCGCTGGCATGGGACAGCTCGGCCAGGCCGGCGCAGGACTGCCCCGCCCACCGCTTGCACAGCGTGTGCGTGGGCGCCGGTGCGCCTTCCTTGGGCCAGGGCCCGATGACGCGCTCGACCTCGTGGAACTGGTCGAGCGCGAAGTCGGTCGCGCCGAAGCCCGGCTCGATCACCCGCAGGTTGACGAACTGACCCAGCGCGACGTCGGTCAGCACCTGGGTGCCGAACCGCGAGGTGGTCAACCGCACGCTATCGCCGTGGTCACCGGCCAGGTGCGCATCGTCGATGGTGATGACGATGGGGATCGTGCCGTACTCCAGCGTCGCGGAGCCGGGACGGAGGGTGGGCTCGATGCGCCAGGGCGCGTCCACGGCGAACTCGTAGTCGCCCTCCGCGCCGTACAAGGCGCGCTCCTGCGTGCCGAGCGATGCGGGCGGCTCGCCCGTGCAGCCGGTTGCCAGCGCGAGACCCAGCGCCACGGAGCCGATGCGTCGACCGGGTACACCGGGGGCCAACGATGGCGGGGCGAGCGCGGGTCGGGCTCTGCATCCAGCGTCCCTGGGGGGGAGCCGGGCGGGTAGCGAGAAGGGTTGGGTCATACCGACGGCGCATTGCACCCGACGTACCGCGCGCGCAGGCTCGCAACCCCGCCAGATCCGTGGCCCTGTCACCGGCCGGGCGGTGACAGGGGGCGGTGACAGCTCACGGCCGATAGGTGCCGGGATCGAGCGCGAACCGATGCAGCCAGCGGTGGATCTGCCAGCGGGCTTTGCCGGCCGCGCGCGCGACCGCGCTGATGTTGCCCGCGTGCGCCTCGAGCAAGGTCACGAGCTGCGCCCGCAGCGCGGCCTCGTCCTGGTCGAGCGGGGCGGCCGCTGTGGCCTCGGTGATGGCTGCGCTCGCCCGCACCGCGCGTGGCAGGTGGACCACGTCGATGGGACCGCCGCCGGCCAGCGCGACCGCGGCGGCCAGCGTCATGCTCAGCTCGCGCACGTTATCGGGCCAATCGTGCAGGAACAGCGCGCGGGCGGCGTCCGGCGTCAGCGTCGCCGTGCCGGCGCCGGCGCTGCGCAACAGCGCGGCCACCAGGATCGCGACGTCCTCGCGGCGCTCGGCCAGCGGTGGCAGCTCGACGATGAGGCCGGTCAGGCGGGCCAGCAGATCGCGCCGGAAGCGCCCGTCGGCCACGCGGGCGGCGAGATCGACGTGGGTCGCGGCCAACACCCGGACATCGACGCGCACCGCCAGCGACTCGCCGATCGGCACCACCTCGCGCTCCTGCAGCACCCGCAGGAGCGCGGCCTGGGCCGGCGGTGGCAGGTCGCCGATCTCGTCGAGCAACAAGGTGCCGCCGTCGGCGGCGCGCACGTGGCCAAGCCGATCTTCGACGGCGCCCGAGAACGAGCCGCGGCGATGGCCGAACAACTCGGCCTCGACCAGCGCCACCGGCAGCGCGCCACAGTTGACGGCGACGAACGGGCCCGACCGGCCCGAATGGACGTGGATGGCGCGTGCCACCACCTCTTTGCCGGTACCGGTGTCGCCGGTCAGCAACACCGGCACGGTCGAGGTCGCCGCGGTCGCCGCCGCGCCGAGCTGCTCGGCGAACGGGCCCGAGAAGGTGACGATGCCGGGCAGGGCGCCGCGGGCGCGATCGGCGGCCAGGTCGGCATCGCCGTCGACCGGCGCGACGCCGTCGCGGAAGAGCAGGAAGCTGGTCCCGAGCTCGAGCAGGTCGCCATCTTCGAGCTGGGCCCGCTGTACCGGCCGCCCGTTGATGATGCTGCCGTTCTTCGAGCCCTGGTCCTCGAGCAGCCAGCGGCCGTGGATCCGAGACAGCAGCGCGTGCGACTCCGACATCGCCGTGTCCGGGAGGCTGAGCTCGAGCCGGCGCCGGCCGCCGCCGGTGACCCGCGCGGCGTCACGCCGCTTGCCGCGCCCGAGCCGGACCTGGTCGACGTCTTTCAGGAGGTGACGGCTCGACGGGTCGAGCGGTCGACCGCCGACGAGCGCGACGATCAGCTGCGGTTGCTCGTCGGCCGTGCGGTCGGGCCCGGCCCGCTTCAGCGTCACCGTTTCGGAGCTGCGCGGTCCCATCGCATGATTCTAACCGGCCGCCACCGTCTACGGGTTGACCACGACCAGCTCGGCGCCCGCGGTTCGATCCAGCCGGGCCGCACCCAGCAGCTGATTGGTCGCGCGCAGGCGCCAACCGCCGAGGGTGGTATCGTTCTGGTGGACTGCGACCGAGGTCAGCGCGCCGCCACTCTGGGTTGCGATGCCCAGGCCCCAGGCGCTGCGCAGCACCAGGTCGTCGCGACCATCACCGGTGACGTCCGTGAACATCGCGATCTGATCGGCGGCTCCGAACAACCAGCTGCCCATCCAGGTGCCGAACGCCTGCCCGGCCAGGACCTGCCAGGCGCCGGCGGGGCTGAGCCCGATGGCGTTGATGCCCCAGCCGCTCCTGATGACGAGCTCCTGGCGGCCGTCGCCGTCCAGGTCACCGACGCCGGGGATGGTGTCCGTGCTCGCGAGGTGCCAGCCGAACATCCAGCCGCCGTTCGGACACGACGCCGGCACGCGGAACCCGCCCGGCGGCCGGGTGAAGCCACCCGGATTGACCACCGACAGCAGGCCCAGGCCCCAGCTCGAGCGCACGATGACCTCGGCGCCGTTGCCGTTGAAGTCGCCCGCGCCCTCGAACCGGTGGTCGGCGGCCAGCCACCAACCGCCCAGCGACGAGTTGTTGGCGCCGAGCGCGATGGCACCCAGGCTCGCGCCCCGGAGCGACCACACGCCGATGCCCCAGCTGTTGCGTACGAACAGGTCGGTCTTGCCGTCCGCATCGAAGTCCCTGGCGAACAGGAACTGCTCGTTGCCGGTGGTCTTCCAGCTCACGACCCAGTCGCCCCACGGGACCATGGTGAGCACGCGCAGCTGGTCAGTGTAGCTCAGGATGCCGAACCCCCACGCGCTGCGGACCAGGAACTCGGTGTGTCGATCGCCGTTCATGTCGCCGATGGCCTGAAAGCTGTCGCCGGGCGTGAGCAACCACCAGGCCGAGCTGCCGTCGCCGGGCGGCACCCAGGTGCCAAAGCTCCACGCGCCGAACAGGCCGAGCGCCGGCCCGTAGCGGTGCGAGACCAGCCCGAAGCCGTCGTCATTGCGGAGCAGCAGGTCTTCCTGCCCGTCGCCATCGGCGTCGCCGATCACCTGCACCCCGTCGGTCTTCCGGTAGAACCACCAGCCGACCGCAGACTGGTCGACCACCTTCTCCGAGGCGCGCAGTCCAGACGAGCGAAACGTGAGCTCGCCGAGCGCGGCGTCGCCCCGGATGTCCTGGGCGCAGCTGCACTGCCCGGCGCCGGCCGACATGCGATCGATGACCGGCATGGCGTCGGGCCCGCACTCGGTCAAGGAGCCGCACAGCTCCGCCGACCTGGCGAGCACGGTCTGCATGCAGCGGTCGACCAGGTAGGGAATCGATTGGTTCGTGGTGTCGAAGCCGGGCCGGTTCTCGTCGTGGCGATAGTCGTGCTGGTGCATCGCCTCGTGCCACACGGTCTGGGCGACCCACTGCTCGGGGAACGGCAGGTTCGGGTTCAACCAGCTGCGCACCGCCGCCAGGGAGAACGTCATGGTCTCGGCGCGCGTGCCGACCTCTTCCACGCCGGCGCTGCCGGTGAAGGCCCCGGTCTCGAGGCAGTTGTACTTGAGGTCGTTCACGGTGCGCGTCGAGCGCAGCACCCGCGCGACCTGGTCGGCGCGCGACGCGCCGCTCAGCGGATCGCCCGCCGACGGGAGGTAGGGGCCGGTCGGAAACGGCGCGGGGACGCCGCCCAGGCGCACGGCGCGATCGATACACTCCTCGAACGCCGGCGTCAGCGCGGCCGCGCGGCCTTTGAGCATCGCGCGTTCGAGCAGCGGTGCGAACTCGGCCGGGCACGCCAGGGCCGGCTCGCCGGTGTGCGAGATGGGCCCGAGGAGCGGCGCCTCGGTCTCGTCGAGGTCCGCCTCGGTCGTGAGGCAGGCGCCGCACAGGGCCAGTCCTGCCATCAGGGTCAGCGTCGTGGATGGGGTCAGTCGCGAGATTCGCATGGGCCGGCCCTTGTGCAGCCGATGTGCCGCCCGGACGCACGCGCAAGCGCCTGACGTTGCCAGGCGTGGCACACAGACCGGCGGTGACACCCCCTGTGCCAGGGCACCTGCCTCACGGTGCCAGTCGACGGCGCGCGGCCTACCGCGGATCAGCGATGGCTCGGCCAGCTGGCGGTCGGTCGGTAGCCCCAGGTCGTGATCTGGCGATGAACCGCAACGGGGGGCACCAGGGGATCGACGTCGAACCGGGTGCTGGGCAGCCTGGCCGGGCCAGCCGGCGTGGTCCTGCGGCGGACCGCGGGGCGACCTCACCGGCCGCGCGACCAACCGCTGGTCCGTCGAGCCCGCGCCGCGCAACGTCACGGTCGGCGTGCGCGTGTGCGCCGACCCGCCACGCGCGTGAGCCCGGGCTCCGGGGCGGGAGCTCCCGGCCCATTCTGCCCGCGGGGCTGGGCGCAGGCTGCGCCGGTGCGAGCCACCGCGGTGCCGTGATGCGCGTGGCCTGTCGTGGTGGCGAATGGCCTCAGCGGCGAGGGACTCGCTAGCGTCGGTCACACCGCCGGCGCGTCCTGACGGCCGAGTCGCCCCCCACCGAGCGACGATTCCTGACGGACGCCTCCCCATGATCAGCGACATCGCGGACGTGAATGGTGAATGATGCGGGGCTCGCGAACGTCACCGAGTACGCCGCCGTATGATGGCGCGGTCCGTCTCCGGGCAATCAAAGAGGGTTCCATATGACTCGTTCCACGCTTGCTGCCGTCATTATTGCTGTTTCACTTTCATCCGCCTGTGCCGGCGGTGGGTCGTTTCGAGGGAGCGCCTCGGTCAGCGCGAGTGCCGAGATCAAACTCCCGATCGCCCAGATGCCGGCCAAGTACGCCTCGTGGGTCGTCGAAGCCGAGGGCTACCTGTTCGCGGTCAACCAGGCCTATGACATGCACGGCCGAGCGACCGCCGAGCTCGCCGCGGCGCTCGGGGTCGAAGCCAATGCCGATGCGATCGCCAACTTCATCCGCAGCGCGATCCAGGTGAAGACGACGCTGGTGTGCCAGCCGCCGAGCTTCAACGCAGGTCTCGTCGGCGAGTGCAGCGCCAGCGCCAACGCTCGTGCTGCCGGCAACGCCGGTAATGGCGGAGCATCGGGCCAGGCGTCGGCCGGCATCCAGGCCAACTGTCGCGCCAGGGCGACCCTGAGCTTGAGCCCTGGCCGCTGCACGCTGAACACGACCGTCAGCCAGCACCCGATTCTGAGCGACCCGAACAAGTGGGCCAGGATCGAAGCGAACATGAAGATCGTCCTGCAGCTGAGCGCGGCCAACGAGCACATGAGCGGACGCGGCGCCGACATCAACGTGCGTGGCATGAAGCTCTACGTCGAGTCCGTCACCGATCTCGCCAGCGAGCCGACACTCATCCTGCAGATCAACAACATCCAGGCCGAGCTGCAGAAGGGCGCCAACGCGTGTGGCGAGGCGAACGACAAGCAGCTCGCCATGAACAGCGATCTCAACACGATGTCCGGCGCCATCGATGCGCAGTTCCCCGATCTGCGTGGGGCCGTCAACGTCCGCTGACGCGAGCTGATCTCGAGCTAGCTCGCTGGCGCGAGCCGGGCGCGGCGCCGTCGATCCGACGGCGGCGACGAACAGCGCTTCCTGCCCGCGGCGGCCTCACCGCGGGCCGGTTGCTGGAAGGCTTCGAGGAACAGCTTCTGGTCAAGGCGGGGTAGCTCGCGCCCACGGCGACGGAGCAGCTCGGCGGCGGCTAATCAAGACGCGGTAGTAGCCGGCGGCGTGCTCGGCCAGCGTCGTCTCAAGCTCGGTGGTCATCAGCATCGGATTGCCGGCGGTCCACCTGGAGCAACACGACTTCTCGGTCGCGGTCGAGTTGCGCCATCCGATGCCGCTGCCCAAGGCCGTCGCAGGCTGACGACGTGTCCGCGCTGGTCACCGAGCTACGCGTCGTCCGCCGGCTCGACGAGCTGGCGGATCACCATCGTGGCGTAGGTGCCGGTCATCGCCAGGAACCGCACGACGAGGGACATCGACCCGGGGTGGAGCTCGTCGGCCTCGACCGATCCGGCGTGGAGCTTGACCGGTACCCACAGGCTGCGCTCGACGAGCGTCGGTCGCGCCGTCAGCGTGGTCGCGTCGAGCTCGTGGCCCTCGATCTCGCACACCGCGTCGAGCGCGAGGTCGGTGCGGCGTGGGAAGGCGAGCCGGCCGACGTGCTCGACGTCGACCAGCCGGTGGTCGTCGGCCAGCCGGTGGGCCACCCGCGCGCTCGCCGCCTGGTTCCAGCGCCGGCTGTTGGACGCCGACACAACAACGCGGTCAGCGACGTGCAGGTCGGGTCGATGACGATGTCGATGTCCTGTGTCGAACGCGGCACGCCGTGGTACGTGCTCGCAAACGAGCCTGCGACCATGTAGGGCACCCCGACGGCATCGAGGTGCGCCGCCATCCGCGAGAGCAGGTCGCCGACGCTCACGGCGTCAGGAGCGGCGCGACGGGCCAACCGCGGCGAAAGAGCTCATCCCCCAGCAGGAGCCGCAGCAGCGCGTGACGAACATCGCTGCTCGAGTACGTCGGGTGACGCTCGCGAATGCCCGCCGCAGCGATCTTGCGGGTGTCTTCGGACATCTCGACGGCTACCGCGACGCGCGCAGCTGCGTCATGCGTCGGTAACATTCCATCTGGGCCTGGTGGGCGGCGAGGGTGGTGTCACGAGAACGCATCGCCCGACGAGGATCGCGCAGCTCAGCTCGCAGCTCGTCATGAACCTCGTCGGCGTCGATCAGCGCGACGCGGCCGCCGGTGACGTCAGCGACCCGCCGGGCGATCTCCTGTCCCCATGCTTGCTCCCAGCTGGGATCCATCGGGCCATTGTCGAGGCTCTCGGAGAACTCCTCGCGCTCATGCTCTGGACGGCTGGCCATCGAGCACCGAGTGTAGCGCCCGCTCTGCCAGCTTCGATCTGAAGCTCGGCGGTCGCGGGAGGGTCACGAACTACCTCGACAAAGAGGATGCGCAACCAGTTGAAATTGCTAGTGACCCCAA
>JBKJLC010000100.1:0-39293 GCA_046597055.1 Kofleriaceae bacterium
GAGCCCGTCTTCTACAACCCGCACGGGATCGTGGTGCACGCGGTGCCGCCGCGCCCCTCGCTCGGACTCCTCTCCTGGGACTACCTGCGTGAGCGCAATCGCGATCTGGCGATCACGCCACAGACCGGCCAGTGCGAGTGGGACGGCCTCCCGGTCAACTACGGGTATGTCCTGAGCGACCTCCACTACTTCGCCACCCACGACACACCCGGATGACGCTCCGCACGAGAGATCGACACCATGTCGAGACCGCGTTGACCGCGAGGCCCGGGCCCGCGGTGCAGGCCGCGCGGGTGGAAGCCGTGCTGGGACGATCCAGTACGGCTCGGGGTCGGGTCCGGAAAGGTTCAAGATCAGGGGTAGTCGCCGGCCTGTGGGGGGCTGTGGATTGGCGCGCCCATCCACGCCGCTCGCCGGATACCCACGACCCGCAGGCGCGGCAATCCAAGCCGCGGTGGGCAGGCGCGCCCATCAGTCTTCCTGGGAGCGGTCCGGGCTTCGAAGGCGCGGCTGTCCACGGCGGCGTCAGAGTCCACAGGCCCCGACGTGACGGCCAAGCGCTCAAGTCTTGCCGCCACGACCCTGCCGCGACGGCGCGCCGACCGCGCTCAGGGCGCGGCGCTGGGCGGCTTGCGCGCGACCACCATCACCGGGCAGTGCGCAGTGCGCACGACTGTCGGCCGTGGACCCGACGATCGCGCGCGTCCACCCGCCGCGGCCGTGGCTGCCGACGATGATCAGGTCGACCGCCCGCTCGCTCGCGACCCCGCCACGATCTCGGCGGCGGCCGCAGCCTCGATCCAGAGGGTCTCGACGTCGACCGCGCCGAGGTTGGCCGCGGTGAGGCGCTCGCCCTCGGGCGCGTCCTGGAACCTGCGTGACCAGGTCCGACATCGCCTCGCGGTCAAAGGCGCCGCTCGGGCTTGATCAACCCCTCTCGGCGGCGAGCCCGCGGTCGAAGGTCGGTAGGAGCGTGCTCAGGACAGGCGATCGCGGTAGTCGCGGTAGCCGAAGCGGCGGGTGACGCGGATGGCGCCGGTCGCCGGGTCGTGGACCGCGATCGACGGCAGCCGGACGCCGTTGAAGGTCGTGGTCTTGACCATCGTGTAGTGCGCCATGTCGAGGAAGACCAGCTTCTGGCCGATCGCCAGCGGCGCGTCGAAGCTGTAGTCGCCGACCACGTCGCCGGCCAGGCACGACAGCCCGCCCAGGCGGTAGGTGATCGCCTTTTCGCCGGGCTCGCCGGCGCCGACGATCATCGGGCGGTACGGCATCTCGAGCACGTCGGGCATGTGCGCGGTCGCCGAGGTGTCGAGGATCGCGATCGGCATGCCGTTGTCGATCACGTCGAGCACGGTGGTGACCAGCACCCCGGTGCCGAGCGCGACCGCCTCGCCCGGCTCCAGGTAGACCTGGACGCCCCAGCGCTCGCGGAACCCGCGGACCAGCCCGACCAGCTGGTCGACGTCGTAGCCGGGCCGGGTGATGTGGTGGCCGCCGCCGAAGTTGACCCACTTCTTGCCCGGGATGAGGTCGCCGAAGTTGTGCTCGAACGCGGCCAGGGTGCGCTCGAGCGCGTCGGCGCCCAGCTCGCACAGGGTGTGGAAGTGCAGCCCGTCGAGCCCGTCGAGGTCGGCGGCCTGCACGTTGGCGCGGGTGGTGCCGAGCCGCGAGCACGGCGCGGCCGGGTCGTACAGCGCGACCGCGACCTCGCGGTGCTCGGGGTTGACCCGCAGCCCGCACGAGATCACGCGGCCGGCGGCGCGCGCGGCCTCGACCACCGGGCGCAGGCGCTTCCACTGGCCGGGCGAGTTGAAGACGACGTGATCGGCGAGGGTGCAGACCTCGCGCAGATCGTCCTCGGTCCAGGCCGGCGCGTAGGCGTGGACCTCGCCGCCCATCTCCTCGCGGGCCAGCCGGGCCTCGGCGACCGAGCTGGCGGTCGCGCCGCGCAGGTACTGGCGCACCAGCGGGAAGGTCGCCCACTGGGCAAACCCCTTGAGCGCCAGGATGATCGTGCAGCCGCCGCGGGCCTGCACGTCGGCCATGATCCGCAGGTTGCGCTCGAGCGCGCCGAGGTCGGTGACGAAGCACGGCGTCTCGATGGTGCTCACGTCGATCCGCGCGGCGACGTCGGCGCCGAGCGACGCGCCGGCGCTCACGGCTGGCGTTCCTCGACGTGCCAGGGCAGGCCGCGGGCGGCGACGTCGGCGAGGAACGGATCGGGATCGAGCTCCTCCATGTTGAAGACGCCCGGCTGCTTCCACTTGCCGGTGACCATCATCACCGCGCCCGACACCGCCGGGACACCGGTGGTGTACGAGACCGCCTGGGCCCGGACCTCGCGGTACGTCTCGGCGTGGTCGCACACGTTGTAGATGAAGACCTTGCGCGGCTTGCCGTCCTTCACGCCCTCGACCAGGCAGCCGATCGAGGTCTTGCCCGAGTAGCCGGGGGCCAGCGACGCCGGGTCGGGCAAGAGCGCCTTCAGCAGCTTGATCGGCACCACCGGGACCTTGCCCTCGTACAGCACCGGATCGATGCGGGTCATGCCGACGTTGCCGAGCACCTCGAGGTGCTTGAGGTAAGGCTCGCCGAAGGTCATCCAGAACCGGATGCGCTCGAGGCCGCGGATGTTCTGGGCCAGCGACTCGAGCTCCTCGTGATAGAGGAGGAAGCTCTTGCGCTCGCCGACGCCGGGGTAGTCGAAGGTCGCCGCCACGCTCAGCGGATCGGTCTCCTTCCACTCGCCGCGCTCCCAGTAGCGACCGCGGGCGGTGATCTCCCGGATGTTGATCTCCGGGTTGAAGTTGGTGGCGAACGCCTTGCCGTGACTGCCGCCGTTGCAGTCGAGGATGTCGATGTACTTGATCGAGTCGAACAGGTGCTTCTGCGCGTGGGCGCAGTACATGTTGGTGACGCCGGGGTCGAAGCCCGAGCCGAGCACCGCCATCAGGCCCGCGTCGTAGAAGCGGTCGCGGTAGGCCCACTGCCACTTGTATTCGAACTTGGCGACGTCGGGCGGCTCGTAGTTCGCGGTGTCGAGGTAGTTCACGCCGGCCGCGAGGCAGGCGTCCATGATCGCGAGGTCCTGGTAGGGCAGCGCGACGTTGATGACCACGTCGGGCCGCTCGGCCTCGAGCAGCCGGGTGGTGGCCGCGACGTCGTCGGCGTCGAGCTGGGCGACGCGGATCTGGCGCCCCTGCACCGCGCGGATCTCGGTCTGGAGCTTCTCGCAGCGCGACAGCGTGCGGCTGGCGAGCAAGACATCGTCGAAGACGTCGCGTGCTAGCGCACACTTGTGGGCGACGACACCGCCGACACCGCCGGCGCCGATGATGAGGACCTTGGCCATGAGCATCCTGTATCACGCGCCATGCGGGCCGGGCGAGCGGCTACCGCATCGGCGTGATGGTCACCGTGCGCGCGCCGGTCCAGTCGAACGTGACGACGTAGCGAGCGCCGCTCTTGCCGGTGGCATGGAACGTCGCCGGTGGCGGCGTGGCCAGCCCGCTGGTGGAGCCCACGCTCTCGATCAGCGGGTTCTTGGCGATCGTCTCGGCGGGCGACCCCATCAGCCCCACCGGCGTCGCCGGGACCGCGGCCCCGGCCAGGTCGACCAGCATCGGATCCAGCGCCAGGTCGAGGCGCGCCGGATCGAGGTTCGCCAGATCGTCGCCGAGCGCGTAGGGCGCGCCGGCGAGGGCCGCCGACGCCGCCGAGACCCGGGCCTCGTCCGCCGAGAGGGGGACCCGGACCTGCGCCTGGTCGGCATCGGGCCACACCAGCGGGAACAGGTGGGCGCGCGCGCCCAGGCTGCGCGCCGCGCTCGCGACGAAGGTGAAGTTCATCGGGTAGCCGTCGAAGATGGTGTCGGCGCCGACCCGCAGCGAGTCGACCAGCCCGAGCATCGGCATGATCGGTGCGCCGCAGCCATTGAGGATCGCGTCGGGGCCCGCCGCGGCGCGCACCAGCGCGAGCCCGGCCCGGAGCGCCTCGACGCCGGTGACCGGCTGCGAGCGGCGGCCGGCGATCGCCCCAGCGTAGAGGAAGTCGAGCTTGAAAAAGGTGAAGCCGCCGGCGGCGAGTCGGCGCACCTCGTCGGTCACGAGCGCCATGGCCTCCGGGTTGGTGCCATCGAGCACGTGGAAGGCGCGCGGGTTGCCGGTGATGGTGTGCACCAGCGGCCTGCCATCGGGCCCTTGCACGAACCAGGACGGCGGGGAGCCCGCCGCCTGCGAGGTCACGTCGACCAGGAACGGCGCGAACCACACGCCCGCGACCAGGCCACGCCCGGTGATCTCGGCGGCCAGCGCCGGGAGTCCGCCGGGAAACTTCGCGTTGTCCTGCCAGTCACCCCAGCCAACCTGCCAGCCGTCGTCGAGCTCGACCAGCGGCAATCCGGCCGGCAACAGCCGGGCCTGCATGATGGGTAGCTGGGCGCGGATCGCGGCCGCGTCGACCCGGTCGAAGAAGTAGTTCCACGAGAACCACCCCCCCGGCGGCCGCCTGGGTGTGAAGCCGCGCGGCGCGTGGGTCGCCTGCAGCTCGGTGGTGAGCCGCGCGAGGCCCTCCTCGGGCGTCGCGGCGGTGACCAGGTAGATCGGCTCGCTGGCGACCTCGCCGCCCTGCACCGGCAGCGCTTCCCGCCCCGGCCCGTACACGATGGAGAGGCGGGTCTCACCGGCGTTGCGGGTCGCGGCGAGGCCGGTGACCGCGTGCTCCGACGCCAGCGCGCCGACCACGAGGACCGGGCCGCTGTCGCCCTTGCGCAGCACGATCGAATGGAACGAGACGCCGGCGATCTCGTCGACCGGATCGCCGGTGCGCGCCGCGGTCATGGCGGCGACGCCATCGGGGTCGAGCGGCACCGCGCCCGGGATCCAGACCGTCCCCGAGAAGCCCCACGACTGGTAGCCCTGCTGCAGCATGACGTCAACGTCGAGCCCGGGCAGCGTCAGCTCGAGGCCCTCGGCAGGCGCCGTGCCCTGCAGCGTCACGCGGAGCCCGCCGTGCGCGGCGTCCTCGACGAGGAGCCCGGGCGCCTCGGCCTCGCCCCGCCACACCCCGGCGACCCGTTGGCGCAGGGTGGCGTCGCGCACGCACAGGCCATCGAGGGCGAGCGTGAACGCGCCTGGTGCGCCCGCGCCGGTGGCGCACGGCGGGGCCTCGTCGCCACATCCACCGAGCGAGAGGACGGCCATCGCCGCCACGACCATTCCGGACCGCTGTTGCACGCGCGGACGCTAACACGGGCGAGCGGGGCCGGGTCGCGCCGGCGCCGGGCGGGCGTCCCGCGATGCGCGCCGTGGTCAGCCCGCGCTGTCGTCGACCGGCTGGGCCACGGTGCTCGCGGCCAGCGCGCGGCGGAGGCGGCGGCGGAGCTTGCGCGGGCCGACCGCGAACAGCTCCTTGCTGCCCTTGCGGGCCTGGTCGCGCTGCTCGATCAGCTCGTCGTGGACCTGGGTGAGCAGCATGGCGGCCGCCAGCGGGTCGCCGGCGTGACCGTAGAGACCGACGTAGTCCTTGAGGAGGAGCCGGTCGACCACGCCGCTGAGCTGGTCGTCGAGCCCCGACAGCTGCTGGCGCAGCGCGGCCGCGGCGGGGATGTCGGCGAGGATGGACAGCTGGTAGCTGAGCTCCTTGCTGCGGCGCCGCCAGCGGTGAACCGCGCGCTCGGAGTGTCGGGCCTTCCGGCGGGAGCGGCGGGCGTCGGCGTAGGTGTTGGAGAGACCCCGGACCAGGGTCCTGGCGCTGACCTCGTCGGGGAGGGCAGCGGCGATCGCGTCGGCCTGGGTGAGCGCGACCTCGACCGCACGGATGACGTCGTCGGCGACCGCGTCGACCGCGGGCGCCTCGGCCTGCGCCGACTTGACGATCGCGGTCGCGACCGGCGCCAGCGTGGTGTCCTTGGTGAGGTCGATCAGCGCGGTGCTGGCGACGGTGAGATCGCGGGACTGGCCCAGGGTCCGGCGGGCGTCGCGCAGCGCACGGATGATGTCGCGGCGCTCGGAGCGCGGCAGCGCGTCGCCGATCAGGTCGACCAGCGCGCGGGTCCGGCGGATCGCCTTGCGGACCTCGTGGACCGCGGTCGACGGGTCGGTGGCGGCGCGGGCCCGGGCGGCGCGGGCCGGCTCGACCGCCTCGCGGACCGCGGCCAGCACGTGGGCGCGGATCTGGGTGCCATCGCCATACGAGGTGGCGCCGGGCGCGGCCACTGCCAGCGGGCCCAGCTTGTCGTGCTCGGGGTACGGTTCGGTGGGGCGCGGCTTCGAGGGGACCAGCGTGGGGGGCGTCGGCGGGCTCATGACCCTCAAGACTAGCAAGGTGGGCCAGCTTGCCCATCGCGCCACCTGGCATTCAAACAACTGCGACCAACTTGTCACAAACGGCCTCGTCCGCGTGGCCCGGAGTATCGTCGGGGTGATGCACCCGATCCTGTTCGAACCGATCGCGAGCCCTCATCTGGTCCCGTTCGATGGCAGCTTCCGCGTGAAGCACGCGTCGACCGCGCCACCCGCCGATGCGCCCGGCAAGAAGGACAACCAGAAGGCGCTCGAGGAGGCCAACGAGCGGATCGTGAAGGCGCAGGCCAAGCTGTACGCCGACAATCGCTACGCGATCCTGGTCGTCTTCCAGGCGCTCGATGCCGCTGGCAAGGACGGCACCCTGCGCGCGGTCCTGAGCGGCGTGAACCCGGCCGGCTGCCACATCACGGCGTTCAAGGCGCCCAGCTCCCTCGAGCTCGAGCACGACTTCTTGTGGCGGTGCCTGCCGCACCTGCCGGCCCGCGGCGTGATCGGCGTGTGGAACCGCAGCCACTACGAGGAGGTCCTGGTGGTCCGGGCCAATCCGCAGTTCCTCGAGAAGCAGCACCTGCCGCGCGGCACCGACAACCTGCCGCAGATGTGGGAGGAGCGGTATCAGTCGATCCATGATCACGAGCGGCACTGGGCCCGGAATGGCACGGTCGTCCTCAAGTTCTGGCTCAACGTCAGCCAGGAGGAGCAGCGCCAGCGCCTGCTCGATCGGATCGACGAGCCGGAGTCGAACTGGAAGTTCAACCCCGACGATCTGGTCCAGCGCGCGAAGTGGGACGAGTACATGACCGGCTACGAGGACGCGCTCAACGCGACCTCGCGGCCGTTCGCGCCCTGGTACGCGATCCCGGCCGACTCGAAGTCGTACATGCGTCGGGCGGTCGCCGAGGTCATCGCCGACACGCTCGAGAGCCTGCCGCTGCGCTGGCCCGAGCTGTCGTCCGAAGAGAAAGCCGAGCTGCAACAGTACCGGACCCAGCTCGGCGGGAAGTGAAGCTGCGCCACACCCGTGTGCGCGCGATCCCGTACAGGGCCCGACCTGTCGAAGGTCGAGCAGCTGCCGTGGATCATCGCGGCCCGGTAGCCGGGCCGTGCGCGCCGACCTCGACCGCGGCGCGGCGGTTGGCCTCGCCGCTGCGGATGAGCGCGATGCGGAGCACGATGGGCGCGATCATCTCGTTGGTCGCGACCACACCGACCACCAACGCATAGGCGGCGTCGCCAAAGGCCGGAAAGGTGCGGCGGACCAGCTCGGCCAGGGCCAGGGCCAGGCCCGCCTGCGGCACCAGCCCGAGCCACGCCATCTTGCGCACGACCGGGTCGACCCCGGGGCCGGTGGTCGCGAGCCGCGAGCCGAGGAAGAAGCTGGTGGCGCGGACCACCACGATGATCGCGACCGGCACCGCGAGCGTGAGCAGGGTGCCCAGGTCGAGCTTGGCGCCGGCCAGCGCGAAGAAGACCAGGTACACCGGCAGCGACGCCGACTCGAAGCTGTGCAGCAGCGTCCTGGCATCGGCGCGCGAGGCGTTCTCGAGGAAGATGCCGGCGGCCAGCGCGATGATCAGCGGATCGAGCTGCACCGCGTGGCCGATCTCGGCCACCACGACGCACACCATGATCGCGAACAGCCCGATCCCGCGCCGCACCCGGATCAGGAACTGGCCGAGGATGAAGCCGATGAACACGCCGACCCCGATCGAGCCGAGCACCTCCCAGGCGATGCCGCCGACGGTGACGACCAGGTCGACGTTGCCGCCGATCATCGCGGTCGCGGCCGACGACGCGACGCCGTACGAGATGATCACCGCGAGGTCGGCGACCACCACCAGGGTGAGGATGGTCCGGGTGAGGACGCCCTCGGAGCGGAGCTCGCCGATCATCGCCATCACCACCGCCGGCGACTGCGCCGACAGCGCGACCCCGATCGACGCGGCCACCGCGGCGGCGTGCTCGATCGGCAGCGCGCCCAGGAACGGGATCATCGGGCGCATCGCGAGCAGCGTGAACGTGAGCACGACCATCGTGCCCATCACCGCGAAGATCGAGATCCGGCGCACCACCCGGAACAGCGGGCGCACCGCCCGCAGGTTGAGCTCGGCGCCGGCCTGCAGCGCGATGATCGCGGTGGCGACGCCGCCGACCAGCTTGAGCCGGTCGGTCATGGCCTGCTCGACCAGGCCGAGCACGCGCGGGCCGACCACGATCCCGGCCACGATGTAGCCGGTCAGCCGGGGCAGGCCGAGCCGGTTGAAGACCTTGCCGCTGAAGTACGCGGCGAGCAGCAGGAAGCCGAACGCCAGCGAGGTCCCGCCGGGCTGACCCGGGCCCAGCGCGAAGCTGCGGGCGGCGTGCATGAGCCCGGCCAGCGCGAGCAGCGCGAACAGCGGGATCATCGCGGCGGCTCCAGGGTCTGGGGCCGCGGTCGCAGCGGCACGTCCTCGCTGTCGTCGTCGTCGCTCGCGTAGATCGGGTCGGCCGGGCCGTCCAGGTCGTCGACCGGCCACTCGTCGGTGCTGCGCGGCGGCCGGGGCGGCGGGCGCTCGCTGGCCGGGGTGGTGAGGTGGACCGCGACCTCGGTGAGGATCGCGCCGCCGATCACGACCGTGATGATCCAGTCCGACAGGAGGCCGCCGGCGCTGCCGTGCAGCGACAGGACCAGCGCGATCGACAGCGGCGACAGCGCCGAGACCAGGACCCGATCGGCGGTGAAGCTGGGCGGCATCAGCGGGCCGACCGTGGAGCGCCCGGCGAACACGCCGAGCCACTTGCCGGCGATGCGGGCGAACACGAACGCGGGGACCAGCAGCCACGGCTGCAGCGCGGTGACGTTCCAGCTGGCGCCGGCGACGATCAGGAACAGCAGGTGGATCGGCCGCTCGAGGTGGTTGAGGATGCGGAAGATGTCGTCGCGCTGCTCGCACGGCAGGTTATTGACCAGCGCGCCGGCGATGAAGCACACGACGATCGGCGACAGCGCCAGGTAGCCGGCCAGCCCGGCGCCGAACGCGACCGAGCCGAGCACGACCGCGAGGAACTCCCCGCTCGACTCGGGCACCCGGACCATCGCGAAGATGAGGACGCCGAGGACCACGCCGAGGCCGATCGTCACGAACACCCAGGCGGTGCCCGGGATCTGCCAGCCGACCACGTCGGCGGGGCGGAAGTAGGCGGCGACGAACAGCAGGCCGATCACGCCGACGATCTCGTCGAGCTGGCCGATCAGCAGGTCGACGCTGCGGCCCTCGCGCCAGCTCCGGTTGGCGAACCCGCGGAAGCGCCGAGGTGCGGTCATCGCGGCGGCCGCGCCGAGCAAGATCAGATCGCGCCAGAACACCGGATCGCGCGGGTGGGCGATGCCGAGCGCGAACGCCAGCCCGCCGCACACGGTCGCGGTCGCCGCGAACGGGACCAGCGCCTCGACCACGATGAGATAGCCGGTGCCGCGCGGCACCCGATCGAGGAGGCGGATGTCGAGCTGGGCCCCGATGATGAAGCCGAGCCAGCCCAGGCCGAAGTGCAAGATCGGTCGGATGCGCTCGAGGACGTCGCCGGTGAGCAGCCCGATCTCGGGCTGGCGCGCGATCACGCCGAGCGCGACGAACGGGAAGCCGGCCGCGATGATCCCGCTGATGCCGAGCCGGCGCTCGAGGGCGACCACGCGGCGGTGCGCGCCGATGTACGCGACCGCGAACAGCAGGCTCAGGCCGAGGACGAGCTTGATGACGACGACCGTGCGGTTGCCCTCGCCGGGCCGGTCGAGCTCGCGGGCTTCCCTGGGCGGCGCCGGCGCCGGGGCGACCACGACCGGCGGCGGTGCGACCGGGACGATCACGCACGGCGGCACGACCGGTCCGCACGCGGCCGGCGCCACCGGTGCGGTCGGCGGTGGGCCGATGGGCGAGGGCGCCGGCTGCGGACCGATGAACGCCGGTGCGGCCGGCTGCGGGCCGATGAACGCGGGTGCCGCCGGCGTCGCCGCCGCCGGCGCGACGGGCGCGGGGACCGTGCCGCCGTCGGCCGACGCGGCCGGGGGCTCCGGCAGCGGCTGGGCCGCCACCGCCACCGGCACGGCGGCGATCGCCAGGATCGCTGCCACGGTGAGGCGGATCCACGTACGCATGGTGGGGTCTGGCAGACTACCGCGATGGCGGCGACCGCGTGGTCACGCCCGGGGCGAAACGGCCGTCACCAGGTGCAGCGGGCGACCTCGTCGAGCGCACGGGCCGCGAGCGCGCACTGCTCGAACGCGAGCGACGGCGCCTCGGTCTTGCAGCGGGCGAGCGCCCGATCGGCGTCGGTGACCAGGTACGCGTCGACGTCGTTGCCGGTGGGCAGCGTGGCGAAGTGCGACTCGAGCTTCGCACAGTCGCCGATGCCGATCGGTCGCGGGCACGCGCGCAGCTCGGCGCGGTTCCGGGCGCGCACCAGGCACGCGCCGTCGCGCTCCGACAGGCGGCCGGTCTCGCACTGGCGGCCGACCTCGGCGACGAACGCGTCGCGCTGGGCGCGCGGCGTGTAGTTGTCGAGGAACCGGAACGACAGCTGCTTGCCGACCGCGGCGCAGTCGGCCGGTGGCGGGCGCACGCACAGGTCCGACAGGCAGGTCAGGCCGTCGTCGCAGGCGCGACCGCGCTTGCACGGCCCGCGCTCGGCACCGGCGACACCGTCGGACGGTGCGTCGGCTCGGCACCCCGCGAGCGCGAGCACGGCGAGGCGGGCCAGGTGGTGGCGCGTCATGGCCGCCATCACCGCTCGGCCGGGGCCAGCGTCGCGAGCGCCGCGGTCAGCGCGGGGTCGCCAGCACAGCGCGTGACCAGCGCGTCGATGCGCGCGAGGGCCGCGGCCAACCGGGGCGCGGCAGCCTCGAACCGCGCGTCGACCTCGGCGCGTCGAGCGCCGCGGGTCGCGTCGTCGAGGATCGTGCGGTCGGCGGTGCGGGCCGCGATCAGCGTGCGCGCGCGGTCGCCGGCGGCCGGGCACGCTGCGCGGTCGAGGAGGGCCAGGGCCTCGTACAGCGCCACCATCGCCGCGGCGGCGGCGATCACTGGATCTCCGGTGGGTGCGGTCGCGGGGCCGGCATCGACCGGGCTGGCCGCCGGGGTCGCCGCGGCGATCGGCGCCGGCGGTGGCGCCACCGGGGCGACCCGACACGCCGCCGCCAGCGCGAGGGCGGCCAGGGCGGGGCCGGGTCGGCTCAAATGCCGCTCATCTTCTCCATGGCGGCCTCGACCGCCGGGTCGGACTGGCAGGGTCCGAGGGCGGTGAACAGCCGCTCGAAGGTCGGCTTGACCTCCGTCGTGTGCGCCTGCATCCACGCGTCGCCGCGGTCCTGCGCCCCGGGATCCGAGTCGAGCGCGTGGGCGCGCTTCATCAGATCGGAGTGATTCGCGACGACCTGCTCGATGCCGGCCGCCATCTTCTTGCAGTCGGGCCCGGCCGCGACCACCGCGTCGGCGACCAGGCCGAAGAACTTGACCGCGTCGCGCATGAGCACGTCGAGCTCGGCCTCGCTGACCGCGGCGCCGGCGGCGGCGGGCGGATCGGCCGGCTCGCTGGTGGGAGCCGCGGCGGGCGTCGGCGCGGCCGCGGGCTTCGACTTGGCACCACACCCGGTGAGGATGGAGCCCAGAAATACGACGACGACGAGGGCGAAACGCACGCCTCATGGTGCAACGAAAGCTGGCGCGGCGCCACGCGGGCGGCTCAGGCGCGCGCCGAAAATACAGACGCCGGGCCGACGTGACGCCCGCGACCGAAACGAAAAACGCCCGGCCGCGGGGCCAGGCGCTTCACGCGACAGCCAGGACCAGGTCCCAGCCGGCTCGAGGCGATCTTACAGATCCATCTTCTTCAGCGCGGCCTCGACCTTGGGGTCCTGACCACACGCCATCATGCCCGGCATCATCTTCTGCATGACCTTCTCCATGACGCCGTTCTTCTTCATCCACTCCTCCATCTTGCCCTCGGCGGCGGCGTTGCCCTTCCACTTCTTGGCGTCCTGGATGAAGCCCTGATTGTCGGCGATCACCTTCTCGATGCCGGTCGCCATGGCGTTGCAGTCCTTGGCGTTGGCGGCGACCACGTCGCCCAGCGAGTCGATGAGCTTGACGGCCTTGGCGCCCGTGGCCTCGACCTCGGCGTCCGACGGGACCGGACCGGTCGCGGCGGCCGCGGCGGGATCGCCGGCCGGGGGAACCACGGTGGCGCCCGGGTCGCCGGCAGGCGGCGTGGTCGGGGTGGTCGGGGTGGTCGTGGTGGTCGTGGTGGTCGTCGTCGTGCCCGCCGCGGCGGTGCCGGTGCCGGTGCCCGTGCCCGTGCCGGTGCCCACGGCCGGGGTGTTGACGGCGTCGTCCTTCTTCTTGCAGCCGGCAAACAGGGTGGCGGCAGCGAACATCGCGATCAGGGTCCAGCGCTTCATCAGAAATCCTTTTGGATGACGCCGAGGCGTCGGAGGGGGACTGAATTACACGAACGGCCGCCGGGGGCAACAGGAACTCGTGCGGGAGCGGGGCCTACAACGTGGGCATCCGCTCCATCGCGTCCATCACGCCGCGGTCGTCACGGCACCGGGCCAGCCCGGCCGAGATCCGCTCGACCAGCGGCGCGACCACGCCGGCGCGCGAATCCAGTTCGGCGGTCAGCGTGGGGCCTGCCACCGGGTCGTCGCCCTGGGCCTTGGCGAGCTCGAACAGCGGCTGGCTGCGGTCGAACAGCTCGCCGAGCTGGCGGGCCAGGGTCGGACAGTCGGGTGTGGCGTCGGTGATCGCGGCCATGGTGCCGAGCACCTCGGCCAGGCTCGCCGCCAGCTCGGCCAGCGCCGCGCGATCGAGCGTGGCGGGCCCGGCGTCGACCGGCGGCGCGGCCGGGGCGCTGGGCTGGCCGCGGCCTCCACCGCAGGCGGCGAGGGCGATCGTCAGCACGACGGCCCGGGGGATCAGCGCGGTGCGTGGGATCATGGGGTCCATCGGAACACGCGCGCGGTCGCGGTGGTGAGCACGACCAGATCGTCGTGGCCGTCGCCATCGACATCCTCGTGCCGCAGGCGGGGCGCGTCGCCCGCGATCGGCCCGGAGATGCCGGACACCGACCAGGTCTCGGCCGGCATGCCGCCGACGCGATCCTGCAGGCTGACCTGCAGGCGGGTCGCGCCGCCTGCCCCGATCGCGGCGATCACGTCACGGCTGTCGTTCTGCGGGTCGGCGTCGCCGTCGGGCGCGAGCGCGGTGATCACGATCGACGACGCGACCCCGGCCAGCGCGGTGTCGACCGCGTCGTTGCCGATGAACAGGTCGACCGTCCCGATCCGGATCGCCGCGAAGCTCACCACCCGCGGCCCGGTGAGGGTCACCGCGACTCCGACCAGCCCGACCCCGGTGCGGCCGAGCGTGGTGAACGCCGACATGATCGGGAGCGCGCGCGGCGTCGGCTCGTCGGCGACGTACGCGACCAACGCCAGGTCGGGCCGGCGCACCGCCACGACCTGCTTGCCGCCCGCGCAGCCCTGGCCGGCGACCTGCCCGACCTGCCGCGGATCGATCGCGCCGGTGGCGGGATCGCGGCGGCCGTTGAGCGCGCTGGCCAGGAACGCCATCGCGGTGCCGGCGGCCGACGGCACGCCCGGGCGATCGTAGGCGACCCAGGTCTGCGAACGATCGTCGCCGTCGACGCTGGCCCGCAGCGCCAGGAGGCTGGCCGGCGCCTCGAGCCCGCAGCCGTCGATCGCCACCAGCTCGGTCGCGGGCCCGAACCCGGCCGCGCTGCCGCCGATGCTGTCGAAGCCGCCGGCACCCAGCCGCACCCAGCCGAGATCGCCGACGATCGAGAAGATCCGACCGTTCCAGCCGACCAGCGCGCGCACGCCGGGCGCCGCGATCGCGGGCTCGCGGACGAACCCGCCGGCGGCCGCGTCGTAGCGGATCGAGACCACCTCGGGCTCGTCGATCGGCACGTGCAGCCCGAGCAGCGCCCAGGCCGGGTCGGAGACCACGACCCAGCTCGGGTCGTCGCGGCCGTTGCGGGTCGTGGTGTCGACCGCGAGCGCCTCGCCATTGCCATCGAGGATCTCGGGCCACAGCCGCAGCCCGGGCACCACCACCGGCTCGGCCCACGGCACCCGGATCACGGTCTGCTGCGGACCCGCGCCGGCCAGGGTCAGTTCGGGCAGGGTCGCGAGCCCGTGATCGGTGACCGGGTAGGGCGCGGTCAGCTCGACCTTGCCGGCGCCGCCGCGCAGCTCGGCCCGCACCGGCAGGCCGTCGATCGGCTGGCCACCGGGCCACGGCTCGACCACGAACACCTGCTGCGGGCTGGCGTCGACCTGGGCGATCGCGCGCACCCGCGGCGCGATCATCGCGGTCACCGCGACCACGGTGTCGTCGGTGATGTCGCCGAGCTCGGTGCAGCCGCCCGCGATGCGGCGGCCGCCGGCATCGCGGCCCTCGACCACGATCAACTTGGGGCCGAGCCGCGGTACCCCGCTCAGGCGGGGCGCGTCGCCGATGTGGGTGACCGCGCGCCGGCCCCCCTCGAGCACCGCGGCGGGCAGCTCGCCGTACTCGACCTGCGGGCAGGTCGCGGGCGCGCCGGTGGCGTCCTCGAGCACCACCACCGACAGCGCCACCGAGTCGAGCCGCGGGGTCAAGCCGCCCTGGTACGTGATGACGACGTCGAGCGATGGATCGCTGCACGCGGCGCCGAGCGCGATCCCGATCACGAGCCCGACCTGGCGCCGCACCCGATCACCTTACCAGGCGACGCGCTCGGGTATCCTCGGCCCGTGATCGATCGCACCACGATGCTCCAGGCCGGCCTGGCGACGTCGTCGACCCGCGGCCGCGCCGCGCCGCGCAGCTGGATCGCGCGCCTGGTCGGCACCGGCGGGCAGGTCGCGCTCGGCGGCCGGCCGGTCGTGCTCGGCGCCCACGCTGGCTGCGATCTGATCATCGACGATCCCAAGGCGTCGCGCCGCCACGTCGAGCTCGCCGCGGTCGAGGGCGGCGTGCGGGTGAAGGATCTCGGCTCGACCAACGGCACCTGGTGGCAGGGCTCGCGGGTGACCGAGGTGATCGTGCCCGGCGGCGCGACCATCGCGATCGGGGGCACCCAGATCCGCGTGATCGCGGCCGAGGCCATGGTGGTGCCGCCCAGCGACCGCGAGCAGTTCGGCGCGATGGTCGGTCGGTCGATCGCGATGCGCGAGCTGTTCGCGGTGCTCGAGCTGGCCGGTCCCTCGGACGCGACCGTGTTGATCGAGGGCGAGTCGGGCACCGGCAAGGAGCTGGCCGCGCGCGCCATCCACGACACCTCGTCGCGCGCGAGCGGGCCGTTCGTGGTGGTCGACTGCTCGGGCATCGCCGAGCACCTGATCGACTCGCACCTGTTCGGCCACGTGCGCGGCGCGTTCACCGGCGCTGACCGCGATCGGCGCGGCGCGTTCGTGGAAGCCAGCGGCGGCACCCTGGTCCTCGACGAGCTGGGCGAGCTGCCGCTGGCGGCGCAGGCCAAGCTGCTGCGCGCGCTCGAGGCGCAGACGGTGCAGCCGGTCGGCGCCGACCGACCGGTGTCGATCGACACCCGGGTGGTGGCCGCGACCCACCGCGATCTCGCGCGCATGGTCGCGGCCAAGGAGTTCCGCTTCGACCTGTTCTACCGGCTGGCGGTGGTCCACGTCAGCCTGCCACCGCTGCGCGAGCGGCTCGAGGATCTGCCCGCGCTGTGCGCGGCGTTCTGGGCGGCGCGCGGCGCGGCCCCCGGCCCGATCGACGGCGCCAACCTCGCGCGGCTGCGCCAGCACGGGTGGCCGGGCAACGTGCGCGAGCTGCGCAACGTGCTCGAGCGGGGCTGGGCGATGTCGGGGGGCCTGGTGCCGTTTCGCGAGCTGCGGCTGTGGGTCGAGCCGACCGCGCCGCCCTCGCTCGGCGAGGTGGTCGACACCACGCTGCCGTTCAAGGATGCCAAGGAGCGCTGGAACGATCACTTCGAGCGGCGCTACCTCGGCGCGGTCTACGCGGCGCACGGCGGCAACATCACCCGCGCCGCCGACCAGGCCGGCATCAACCGCCGCCACTTCCGCGAGCTGCTCTACAAGCACGGCCTGCTGGAGCGCCCGGCCGGCGACGATCCGACCGCCGCCGGTGAGTGAAGGCCCGGCGTGAGCGCGCGGTTCAACCTCGGCCAGTACGAGGTCCTGCAGGCGCTGCGGTCGGGCGGCATGGGCGAGGTCGTGCTGGCGCGGCGCCGCGGCCCCGGTGGCTTCGAGCAGCTGTGCGCGGTGAAGACCATCCGCGGCGAGCTCGCGACCGCGCCGGCGGTGCGCACGATGTTCCTCGACGAGGCCCGGCTGCTGGCGCGGCTCACCCACCCGGCGATCGCGCAGATCCTCGACGTCGGCGAGGACGGCGGGACGCTCTACATGGTGATCGAGTACGTGCCGGGCGTGCAGTTCCGCCGGTTCGGCGAGCTGCGGCCGCCGCCGGCGATCGTGTGCGCGGCGATGGCCCAGGCCTGCCGGGGCCTGCACGCCGCCCACGAGCTGCGCGACGTCGCCGATGATCACTTGCTCGGCGTGGTCCATCGCGACATCAGCCCCGACAACCTGATGCTCGGCTTCGACGGGCGGGTGAAGGTGCTCGACTTCGGGATCGCGCTGGTGCGCGGACGCCACGCGCCGGTGACCGAGCTGGGGGTGCTCAAGGGCAAGCCACCGTACATGTCACCCGAGCAGGTCAAGAACCAGGCGCTCGATCGTCGCTCCGACGTGTTCAGCGCGTGCGTGGTGCTGCACGAGCTGCTGACCGGCGAGCCCCTGTTCCAGGGCGACTCGATCTACGCGGTCGCGCGGGCGGTCGCCTACGATCCGATCCTCCCGCCGTCGACGCGGGCCGGCCCGCTGCCGCTCGAGCTCGATCAGGTCGTGCTGGCCGGGCTCGAGCGCGATCACGACCAGCGGCTGGCGAGCGCGGGCGCGCTGGCCGAGGTGCTCGAGCGGATCGCGGCCCAGACCGCGACCGAGAGCCTCGAGGCGTGGGTCGATCGCGCGCTCGCGGTCGAGCGGGCCGAGCACCGGGCGTGGCTGGCGACCGTGGTGGCGGCGACCCGCCAGCTGTCGGCGGTCGGGGTCGGGCGACCGACCGGCACCGTCACCGCGATCGACGCCGAGGCCGCGCGCGTACCCACGCAGCTGGCGCCCGAGGTCGCGCCGCCGCCGCCGGACGAGCCCGCGGTCGTGGGTCGCCGGTCCCGGTGGCGCCGGCGCACCGCGGCGCTGCTGGTGCTCGCGGTCGCCGCGATCGCCGGGTGGTTCGTCGTCGTCGACGGCCCCGCCCGCGCGCCGGGCGTCGTGGCCGAGGCCGGCACGGTCGATGCGCCGATCGTCGTCGATGCCGCGGCGCTGGTGCCCGGGTCAGTCGATGCCGACGTCGACCTCGACGCCACGAGCGCGCGCGACGCGGGGCGCCGCGGCCCGCGCGATGCCGGCGCGCGGTCGCCGGTCGACGCCATCGTGACGGCGCGGCCGTTCGATGCCGCGCGGGCCCCGATCGACGCCGCCGCGATCACCGCCGATGGCTTCGTGACCATCCACGCCACGCCCTACGCCGACATCGAGCTCGATGGCGCGCCGTGGGGCGTGACCCCGGTGTTCAAGCGCCGGCTCCGCGCGGGTCGCCACGTGGTCACGCTGCGCAGCCCGGACGACGGCCGCGTAATCCTGCGGCGCGAGATTGACGTCGTGCCAGGAAAAATCGTCGAGGTGGCGCCGTGAGATTCCGGGAGTGGTCGCGGCCTGGCACGATCCGCGGCGATTGTGCGTGACCGCCGGCGCCGGCGGGAATCCAATCGACGGGTGGGGAGCACACTCGCCCAGACGCTGGCCGACGGTCGGTTCCGGATCACCCGGGTGGTGGGCGAGGGCGGCATGGGCGTGGTCTACGAGGCGTTCGACCGCGAGCAACGCGGGCCGATCGCCCTCAAGATGATGCGGACCCCGAGCGGCGACGCGATCTTGCGCCTCAAGAACGAGTTCCGGTCGCTGCGCGACGTGCGCCACGACAACTTGATCCGCCTCGGCGAGCTGTTCGCCGATGGCCACGACTGCTTCTTCACGATGGAGCTGGTCGACGGGGTCGAGCTGCTCGATCACGTGTGGAACCACCAGTCGTGGCCGCGCCGCGCGCGCACGCGCACCACGCTGGCCGGGTCCGGTCGTGCGCCCGACGAGCGAACGACCTGGGACGCCGACACGCTGCGGGTCGAGGTGCTGTTCGACGAGCCGCGGCTGCGCGCGGCGCTGCGCCAGGTCGCCGAAGCGCTGGCCGCGCTGCACCAGGCCGGCAAGGTCCACCGCGACATCAAGCCGACCAACGTGATGGTCACCACCGGCGGGCGGGTGGTGCTGCTCGACTTCGGGCTGGCGGTTGACCACGGCGATGCGCTCACCGCCGGCTCGATCGAGGGGACCATCGAGTACATGGCGCCCGAGCAGGCCAGCGGCGAGCCGGCCGAGTCGCCGGCCGATGTCTACGCGCTCGGGGTCGTGCTGTACGAGGCGCTGACCGGTCGACCGCCGTTCGTCGGCGAGCCGCTCGCGGTGCTGTCGAACAAGCGCGTGCTCGACCCGCCGCCGCCGAGCGCGCTGTTCGCCGGGGTCCCGCCCGATCTCGACGTGCTGTGCCTGGCGATGCTGGGCCGCGATCCGGCGCGGCGTCCATCGGGGATCGAGGTGGCGGCGGCGCTCGGCGATGCCGCGCAAGGCGCCGGCCGCCGGCCCCGGGCGACCGCGCCGGTTCCCGCGGTGGCGTTCGTCGGGCGTGGCGACGAGCTGGCCGAGCTGCACCGCGCGTTCGTCGCCAGCCAGACCCGCCCGGTGGCCATCATGGTCGCCGGCGAGTCGGGGCTCGGCAAGAGCACGCTCATGCGTCAGTTCGCCGGCGCGCTGCGCTCGACCGGCGCGCTGCTGTTCGCCGGCCGCTGCCACGCCCACGAGAGCGTGCCGTTTCGCGCGTTCGACGGCATCGCCGACGCGCTGTCACGCTACCTGATCGCGCTGCCGCCCGACGAGCGGGCCGAGCTGCTGCCGCGCGACGTCCAGGGCTTGAGCCGGCTGTTCAAGGTGTTCGAGCGGCTGGAGCCGCCCGGCTCCGAGCCGGCCACCGGCCTCGACGTCCGCGCGCGCCGGCGCCGCGCGTTCGCCGCCCTCCACGAGCTCCTGTGCAACCTGGCCGCGCGCGGCCCGCTCGCGCTGGTGATCGACGACCTGCAGTGGATCGACGCCGACAGCCTGCTGCTGTTCGAGGGCGTGCTGGCGGCGCGGCCGCCGCCCTTGCTGCTGGTCGGGATGATGCGACCGGTGCGCAAGCGGGTCGACCAGCTGCGCCGGGACCTGCTCGGCCTCGGCGTCGAGGTGCGCGAGCTGGTGCTGCCACCGCTGTCGGCCTCGCAGTGCGTCGAGCTGGCGCGTTCGCTCCTGCCCGACGACGCGGACGGCGTGCGCGCGGCCCAGGTGGCGGCCGCCTGCCAGGGCAGCCCGCTGTTCCTCGAGCAGCTGGTGGCCGGCCTGCAGAGCGGCCGCGACTGCGGCGGGACCCTCGAGGAGCTGGTGTGGGCGCGCCTGACCGGGCTCGATCCGACCGCGCTCGCCGTGCTCGAGCTGGTCTGCATCGCCGACGTCGCGATCGACCAGGGCACGATCGGCCGGGCCGCGGCGCTGCCGCGCGCCGCGCTGGCGGCGGTGATCGCGCGGCTCGAGGCGCAGCGCCTGGTCCGCACCACCGGCGCGCGCCGCCACGATCTGATCGAGCCCTATCACGACCAGGTCCGGCAGGCGACGCAGACCCGGCTGACCTCGGCCCAGCTGCAGCAGCGCCACGCCGCGCTCGCCGAGGTGCTCGAGCGGCGGGCGGCACCGCCGTGGTTCATCCTCCATCACTGGCTGGCCGCCGGCGAGCCGGCGCGGGCGGTGCCGCACGCGGTCGAGGCCGCGGTGCGCTCGCAGCACGAGCTGTCGGCGCGTCGGGTCGCGCACCTGTGCGAGGTCGCGCTCGAGCTCCTGCCCGAGGATCACGCGGCGCACCGCCAGCTGTGCCGCGCGCTGGCGCTGGCGCTGGCCAACTGTGGCCAGGGCGTCGAGGCGGCCGGCTGGTACCTGCGCGCGGCCGCGCAGAGCGACGGGGTCGAGGGGCTCGAGCTGCGTCGGCTCGCCGGCGAGCACCTGCTGCGCAGCGGCCGGCTCGACCAGGCGTTGCCGGTCTTGCAGGGCGTCCTGGCCGAGGTCGGCGTGCGGCTGCCGGGCTCGCCGCGGCGCGCGCTGGCGTCGCTGCTGTGGCGGCGGCTGCGGCTGCGCTGGCCCGGGCGGCCCCGGAAGCTGCCGGTCGGCGGGTCCGAGCGCGCGCGGCTGCGCACCGACGTGTGCCTGTCGTGCGGCGCGTCGCTGGCGATCATCGACAGCATCGCCGGCTCGGCGCTGCACGCGCTCGGCCTGCTCGAGGCGCGGCGGCTCGGCGAGCCCGACCGGCTGGCGCTGGCGACCGCGTTCGAGGTGGGCTACGCGGCCAGCTTCGGCACCTGCGGGGTCGCGCGCACCGAGCGCATGATCGCCGAGGCCACCCGGGTGGGCCGAGCCACCACCGCAGCGGTGCCGGCCGCGACGCTGACCTGGATGCGCGGCCTGGCCGCGTACCTGCGCGCCGACTTCCGGGCCGCGGTGCCGCTGCTCGACGCCGCCGCGCGCGCGTTCGCCGAGACGTGTCCGGGCCACGTGTGGGAGCAGGCCCAGGCCGAGCTGTTCGCCGCGTTCGCGGTCTCGCACCTCGGCGAGCTGCGCGAGCTGGCCAGTCGGGTCAGCGAGCTCGAGCGGGTCGCGCGCTGGCACGACGACCGCTACACCGCGACCCTGGCCGGCACCGGCAACAGCGTGCTGATCGCGCTCGCGGCCGATCAGCCGGAGCACGCGCGGGCGCGGATCACGACCGCCATGCGCGGCTGGCCGCAGGTCGGCTTCCACGTCCAGCACCTGCTCGCGCTGCACGCCGAGACCGAGATCGACCTGTACCTGGGCGACGGCGCGGCGGCCTGGGCTCGACTGACGACCGCGTGGCCGGTGCTCGAGCGCTCGCTGCTCCTGCGCATCCAGCACCCGCGCGTGTTCACCACCGATCTGCGGGCCCGCGCCGCCCTGGCCAGCGGTGGCCGCGCGCAGGTCGACGTGGCCGAGCGGTGCGCAGCCCGGCTCGAGCGCGAGCCGTGCCCGTGGGCCGCGGCCCTGGCCCGCGCCCGCCGGGCCGGCGTCGCCGGTGCCCGGGGCCAGGCCGCCGCGGCCCACGCGCACCTCGCGGCCGCCGCCGACCAGCTCGCCGCGCTCGGGGTCGCGCTGCCGGCCGCGTGCGCGCGCCTGCGCCTGGCCGCGCTCGACGGCAAGCGCCTCGAGTCCACGCCGGCGTGGCACGAGCTGCGCGACCGCGGCGTCGAGCGCCCCGATCGGCTGATGGCGGTCTACGTTCCGTGGCGGACGCTGCCCGCGCTCGGCGGCTGAGCGCGCCGCGCCCGCGTCGGCGGTTGGCGCGACCGGCTGGCGAGCTGGCGCGATCCGCGAGTGCGGCTGCGAGATTTGTCGCCTATCGTTCGCGGTCCGAGCCTCACGATGGCCCCGCCCACCTTGTACCCGGTCAGCCCCGCGTGGCACCTGCTGATGCGCGACCTCGGGATCGCGCCCGCGAACGTGCTGCGCCGCGCCGAGGTGGCCGCGGACCTGTTCGCCCGCGAGCAACCGATGATCGGGGCCGACGAGTACTGCCGCCTGATGTGGGCGCTCGACGCCGAGTCAGACGATCCGAGCCTCGCGATCCGCGTCGGCGAGGCGATGTCGTTCGAGATGTTCGACCCACCGGTGTTCGCCGCGATGTGCAGCGACAACCTGAACACCGCGCTGTCCCGGCTCAGCCGCTACAAGCGCCTGTGCGCGCCGATCGCGCTGCACGTCACCATCGGCGCCGACGTGACCCGCGTGGTCGTCGAATGGAGCGGCTGGGAACCCGCAACCCGGTGCGCCCGCGCGCGGTCTGGTGCCGCTACCCGCTCGAGCCCGCCGCCGAGTACACCGCGTACTTCGGGGTCGCCATCGCCCACGGACCGGAGACGGCCCTCGAGTTCGCCGCCGCCGACGCCACCGCGCCGTTTCTCACCGCGCAGGCCGGGATGTGGCGCTTCTTCGAGCCCGAGCTGCGGCGCCGGCTCGGCGAGCTGGACACGACCGCGAGCAGCGCCGACCGCGTCCGGTCCGCGCTGCTCGAGCTGCTGCCGAGCGGACAGGCCGCGGTGCCGGCGGTCGCGAGCAAGCTCGGGCTGAGCGCCCGCACGCTGCAGCGCCGGATGCGAGACGAGGCCACCAGCTTCCAGCGCGTCCTCGACCTGACCCGCGAGGAGCTCGCGCGTCACTACCTCGGCAGCGAGCTGCCGAGCGCCGAGATCTCGTTCCTGCTGGGCTTCGAGGATCCGAACTCGTTCGCGCGCGCCTTCCACGAGTGGACCGGAACCACGCCCGAGCGGCTCCGGACCCAGTTGCGCGCGACCCGCCGCGCGGGTGGCGCGATCGGTTAGCGCGCTGGCGCGTCTCGCCGTTGCTCGAACGACCTGACCTCGGCGACAGTCGGAGGCATGCAGCATCGCTGGCTCGCCAGCCTGGCCCTGGCCGCGCTCGGGGTGGCGCCGGCCGTCGCCGCCGCCGAGCGACCCGCCTTTTCGATCGGCGCGCAGCCGGCCTGGTTCGTCACCGCGGGTGTCACCGCCGGCGGCACGGTCGCGACCGGCGCGCGCGGCGGCTTCGCCGGCGGCGATGTCAGCCTGGTGCGGTTGCGCGAGGCGCGCTTCCTGGGGCTGTACGTCGACGCCTACTACGACTTCGGCGTCGACGGCACCTACCTGACCGCGGGTCCGGAGGCCGGATGGATCCGGCGGTCGCGGTCGTTCCCGATCGCGCTCGGGATCGACGGGGGCGGCGCGGTGCGCCGGACCGACGAGTGGTCCTTCGGCGCGACCGGGCGGGTGTTCGTGACCTTCCTGGGGTTGCTGTCGATCTACGGACGCTACGCGTACCTCGACGCCGCCGAGGACGATCACGTGGTCCAGGTCGGCCTGACCTTCAAGATGCCCCTGGGGCCGGCGCGATGAAGCTCAAGATCAACGGGACCACCGCCGAGGTCGATGTCCCCGACGACGTGCCCCTGCTCTGGGTCATCCGCGAAGAGGTCGGGCTCACCGGCACCAAGTTCGGCTGCGGCCGCGCGCTGTGCGGGTCCTGCACGGTGCTGATCGACGGCAAGGCCAAGCGGTCGTGTGTCACCGCCGTCGGCGACGTGGCGGGCCGGGAGATCACGACGATCGAGGGCCTGGCCACCGGCGGCGTGCTGCACGCGGTCCAGCAGGCGTGGATCGAGGAGAACGTGCCCCAGTGCGGGTACTGCCAGTGCGGCCAGATCATGAGCGCGGTGGCGCTGCTGGCGAAGCGGCCGTCGCCGAGCGACGCCGAGATCGACGCGGTGATGTCGGCCAACCTGTGCCGGTGCGGGACCTATCCGCGGATCCGCCGCGCGATTCGCCGCGCCGTGGAGCTGGCGAAGGTCGTGCCGTGACGCTGTCGCGGCGCGAGCTGCTGCGCGGCGCGCTCGCCGGCGGCGCGCTGACCCTCGGGGTGGCGCTGGTGGGGCCCGGCTGTGGCGGCGGACGCGGACGGATGATCCGCCGCGCCGATCAGACCGGCGAGCTGGTGGCCAACGCGTACGTGACCATCCTGCCGAGCGGCATCGTCGCGCTGGCGGTCCACAAGGCCGAGATCGGGCAGGGGGTGACCACCGCCTACGCGACGCTGGTCGCCGAGGAGCTCGAGGTCGAACCGGGCGACATCGACTTCCACTTCGCCGACTCGCTCCCCGAGTTCCGGACCACCGGCGTCGAGGGCGTGCCGCTGTTCGCGATCCACGCCACCGGCGGCTCGACCAGCGCGGCCGAGGGCTTCCTGCCGCTGCGCCGCGCCGCCGCTGCGGCGCGCCACATGCTGATCGCGGCGGCGGCCGAGGCGTGGGACGTGCCGGCGCGCGAGTGTGTCGCCCGCGCCGGTCAAGTCCACCACGACGCGAGCGGCCGC
Organism: Kofleriaceae bacterium; assembly: GCA_046597055.1. Taxonomy (GTDB): domain Bacteria; phylum Myxococcota_A; class Polyangia; order Haliangiales; family Haliangiaceae; genus UBA2376. The sequence continues at coordinate 24,454 of JBKJLC010000100.1, forward strand.
GTCGCAGGTTATGGCGAGCTGACCCGGCCGGCGGCGCGCCAGCCGGTGCCCGACGAGCCGACCCTGAAGCCGCGCGCCGAGCACCGGTTGATCGGCAAGCACGGCGCCCGGGTCGACGCGCGCGCCAAGGTGACCGGCACCGCGAGGTTCGGGATCGACGTCGTCGTCCCCGGCATGGTGTGCGCCTATCCCATCCACGGTCCGACCTTCGCGGCGCGCCCGCGCGAGGTGCGCGCCGAGGCCGCGCGGCGCAGTCGCGGCGTGATCGACGTGCTGGCGCTGCCCTGGGGCGTGGCGGTGGTCGCGGACAAGTACTGGCAAGCCCAGCGCGCGGCGCGGCTGGTCGAGGTCGACTGGCACGATGGCACGACGAAGGGCCTCGACACCGAGGCGCTGGTGCGCGCGGCGCGCGCGGAGCGGGGCGACGGCGGCGCGGTGCGCAGCGAGGGCGACCCCGGGCGCGAGCTCCGGCGCGCCGAGGCCAGCCACCGGCTCGAGGCGGTCTACGAGGTGCCGTATCTCGCGCACGCGCCGCTCGAGCCGCAGAACTGCGTGGTCGCGGTGAACGGCCGCTCCGTCGAGGTGTGGGCGCCGTGCCAGGCGCCGACCGTGATCCAGGAGACCATCGCCGACGCGATCGGCGTGAGGCTCGAGGACGTCCTGGTCCATTCGACCTACGTGGGCGGCGGGTTCGGCCGGCGCCTGCTCGGCGACTACGCGGCCCAGGCCGCGACGATCGCCCGGAAGGTCGGCCGCCCGGTGAAGCTCATCTGGTCGCGCGAGAGCGACATGACCCAGGGGTTCTACCGGCCCGCCGCCGTCACGTTCGTGCGCGGCGCGGTCGACCGGACCGGCCGCGCGGTCGCGCTCACCTACCATTCCCTGTCGCAGCCGATCACCGCCGACTCGGTGGAGTCGCTCCGCGGCGGCCAGCCGACCTGGCTGCCCCAGCTCGTGCGCGGGTTGACCGCGCAGTGGACGGCGGCGCTCGCCGAAAGCAACACGGCCATCGACACGTTCGCGACCGAGGGCGCCCGCGACACGCCGTACCGGATCCCCAACCTCCGCATCGCGTACACCCCGGTCGACACCGGGATCCCGGTGGCGTCGTGGCGCTCGGTCGGTCACTCGATCAACGGGTTCGTGATCGAGAGCGCGATCGACGAGCTCGCCTACGCGGCGGGGCAGGATCCCTACCAGTTCCGGCTCGCGCACCTCGCCGCGGGGTCGCGCGAGCGTCGCGTGCTCGAGGCGGTGGCCAAGCTTGCCGGCTGGGGCACGGCCCCACCCGCCGGGCACGCCTGGGGCATCGCCCGGCACACCGCCTTTGGCACCGAGTGCGCCGAGATCGCCGAGGTCACGATCGTCGCCGGGCGCATCCGGGTGACTCGCGTCTGGTGCGCGGTCGACTGTGGGCTGGTGATCAACCCGGATCTGGTCAAGGCGCAGCTGGAGGGTGGGATCATCTTCGGCCTGTCGGCCGCGCTGGACCAGGAGATCACGATGATCGATGGCGTCGTGCAGCAGACCAACTTCGATACCTTTCCATCGCTGCGGATGCACGAGTGCCCGCGCATCGCGACGACCATCGCCGACAGCGCCACCGACGATCTGACCGGCGTGGGCGAGCCCGCGGTGCCGCCGATCGCGCCGGCGGTGGCGAACGCGCTGTTCGCGCTCACCGGTCAGCGCCTGCGCCGGTTGCCGCTCCAGCGCGCCTACGACGAGGCGGTCCGGCGATGAGGCGGGCGGCGTGGTGGTGCACGATCGCTGCGGGCGTGGCGGCGGCCACGGTGGTCGCCCAGGGCGACGATGCGCGGGCGACCTCGCGCGCCGCCGGCGCGCGTGCCTTCGCCGAGGTCGCCAGGGTCTTGCAGTCACCGCGTTGCCAGAACTGCCACCCGGCGGGCGACCGGCCGCTCCAGACTGACGCGGGCCGGCCGCACGCGATGAACATCAGCCGGACCAGCGACGCGAGCGGGCTCGCGTGCAGCGCCTGCCACCAGGACCGCAACTCCGAGGCCCTCGGCATCCCGGGCGGTCCGCCCGGCGCGCCGCACTGGGGATTGCCGCCGGCGGAGACGCCGATGGTGTTCGAGGGCCTGACCGTGCGCGAGCTGTGCCACCAGCTCAAGGACCCGGCGCAGACGGGCGGGCGCGATCTCGCGGCGCTGCTGCACCACGTGTCGGAGGATCCGCTGGTGACCTGGGGCTGGAATCCGGGCGGCACGCGGACCCTGCCACCGCTCACGCATCCGGCGTTCGTCGCCGCGTTCCGGACCTGGGTCGAGTCCGGCGGGGCCTGCCCGTGAGCGAGCCCGCCGTCGAAGGGCAGCCCGTCGAAGATCACGTGCGGCACCTTGGAGCTCTGCCCTCCGACACGGCGCCTGCGGCGCCGGCTCAGGGCCACCGGGAACGGGAGCGCCTTCGATCACATGGACATGGGGGCGCTCGATCACATGGACATGAGGACCAGCGGGTGGACGCCCGCCACCGGCCGGCAGCCGACGGCGGCGGGACCTCGAGGTCCCGGCCCACGGCCGGGTTCACGCGCGATCGGGACCTCCCGGTCCCGCCGGGTGCGCAAGTCCGCGCCACGGCAAGGCTGCCGGCTGGCCAGCGAGTTGCTCTGGGTTCCCTCGTCCACCAGGAGGACCCCATGACCCTTATCGCTAGCCATCCGCTTCGCTTGTCCCTCGTCATCTCCACCGCGCTCCTCGCCGGCGCCGCCTGCAGCGAGCCGCCGGGCCAGGACGTCGAGAGCGTCTCCGCCGGGCTCGAGCTCGAGAACGGCGGCCTCGACACCGAGGACGAGGCGCCCCAGTTCGACGAGGCGCGCGCGTTCGAGGCGGCCGCGCTCGAGCATGACGTCGCCGTCACCGACACCCTCGACGCCGACGCCGCGGTGGTCGCCATGCGGGAGCGACCCGACGGCCTGCGGGCCCGGGTCGCGATCGTGTGGGGCGAGCTGCCGCCCGATCGCACCGGCGACGACACCGTCCACGACTGGAGCGGCAGCCTGGCGCTCAACCGCGGCGCGCTCGTCGTGCGCCGTCGCATCGGGTTCGAGGAGGGGATGGACCAGGTGGCGCCGCGCACCAACCGGCTGTCGGTCGAGTTCCAGTCGGTCACGCGCCCGTTCGCCGATGGCCTGGTGCTCGAGGTCCTCGACGATGCCCCCGGCGCGGTCGAGCCGCTGACCCTCACCTACACCACCCGCGACGGCACCGTCCGGGGCAGCTTCCCGATCGTCCAGCTGCTCGCCGGTCCGATCTCGGTCCAGGTCGACGCCGAGAACCGCATCGTCGCCACCGGGCTGCGTCGCGATCAGGACGCCTGTGAGCACGGCTTCATGCGCGGCCGCTGGCATGCGCTCGCGGCCAACCGCGGCGTGTTCCGCGGGGTCGTGGCCGACGCCGATGGCGCGCCGATCGGCCATCTGCGCGGCATCTGGGGCACCCGTCGGAGCGGCGAGCCGGTGTTCTTCGCCAAGTACATCAACCGCGGCGGCGAGTTCCGCGGCCTGTTCACGGGCCACTACGCCGACGGCAACTTCCGCGGCCGCTGGCTCACCCGCGCCGGCGAGCACGGCCGCGCCGGCGGTCATTACCGCGAGAGCCTGCCGGGCCCCGAGGTGGGCGGTGGCTTCATCGGCCGCTGGGCCGAGACCTCGTGCGCGGCCGACCTCGCACCCGACGCGCCGTGATCGGCGCTGCGGCGGCTATCGTCCGGCGATCCGGACCACCCAGCCGTCCTCGGCGAGGCCGAGGTAGACCGCGCCGCCGGTGGCGGCGATCCACGCGGTCTGCTCGGTCAGCGGCAAGCGGGCCAGGGTGGTGACGCGGCGGCCGGGGGGCGCGGCCGGATCGATCGCGAGCACGTGCACGAGCTCGTCGGCGCGGGTCGCGAGCGCGTACAGGCGGCGGTCGTCGGCGACCAGCCGATCGAGCACCAGGCCGTCGCTCGCCGCCAGCACCACGCTCGGCGCGCTGCCGTTCATGGGCACGCGCGCGACCCCGGACGGCCCCACCACCACGAACAGCGCGCCGCCGATCGCGGTCAGGCTGTCGCCGAGGCCCTCGTCGGTTGCCTCGTACAGCGCGCGCGCCTCGGCGCCGCCGCGGGTGTGGAAGACCGCGGACGCCCCGAAGCCGAGGCTCGAGTAGAAGACCGAGGTGCCGTCGACGACCAGCTCGGCGAACGGGGTCCCGCTGCCGGCGCTGCCCCAGTCGGGCTGGTGGAACCCGGACGCGACGCCGCCGGTGCGCGGCACGGTGCGCACCGCGCCGCCTTCGATCCAGAACACCGCGGCGGCGCCGACGGTCAGCCCGATCGCGTCGGCCGCGGCGGTGAGTCGGCGCGGCGCGGCGCCCAGGGTGGCGAGGTATATCGCGCCTTCCGCGAGGTAGGCCACCGCGTCGCCGCGCGCGGCGAACCCGTCGATCTGTGGGGCGGCCGCGACCCGCTGACTGCCGCCCTCGGGGCGCAGGCGCACCACCCGCGCCGACCAGCCCTCGACCGCCACCCGCGCGGCATCGAGCATGTACACGTGGCCCTCGGTCGCGGCCAGGCCGCGCACCGCCAGCCGCGACCACGCCGCCACGGTCGCGGCCCGGTCGTCGGGCCGCGCCAGCCGCCACAGCGCCCGGCCACCGGTGGCGGGATCCTCGAGCATCACCACCACGCTGTCACCGGCGAGCGCGATCGGCTGGACCGGGGCCGGCCGCCAGCCGTCGTGCATGTTGAACAGCCGCGGCTGTCCGGCGCCGACCTCGACCAGGATGCCGCTGCGGGTGCGCACGACCGCGCCGCGGGCATCGGCCGCGAAGCCATCGACCCCCGCCGGCAGCGCCAGCCGGGGCGGCCCGCCGGTGACCGGCGCCGACTCGACGCCGCCACGGTCCTCGGTGCCCCACACCAGCCGGCGCGCGCGGACCGCCAGCCCGCGGACGCCGTACTGGACGTCGGCGACCAGGGTGCGCGCGCCGCCCTGCTTGGCGATGCGCCAGATCGCGTGGGGCGCGACGCCGTCGGACCCGGCCACGGCGTCGTGCTCGGTGATCGCGGCCACGTAGAGCGCGTCGGCGTCGGTCGCGATCGCCGCGATCTGGCGTAGCTCGCCGATGACCAGCCGCGCCGGTCCGCCCGCGCGCGGGATCAGGCGCACCCGCTGGTCGTCGGCGATCCAGAGCCCGTCGTCGTCGACCGCGACCGCGCCGCCGGTGACCCCGGGCGCGAGCGGGGTCACCACGCCGCCGGTGGTGGCGGTCGTGTACACGCCGTCGTCGGTCACGGCGTACAGGATCGCGCGGTGGGCGACCAGCAGCCGCGCCTCGCCGGGCAGCCGGGCGATCGGGGCGGCGACCGCGCCGAGGCCGCGCCGCCACAGCTGACGATCTTCGGACCAGTACGCCGCCTCGCCATCGGCGGTGAACACCCCGACGTCCCCGGCCGAGAGCTGGACCGCGGCGGCGCCCGCGACCGTCGGGGCGGACCGCGGCGCGGACCCGGCGCCGGTCCGGCACCCGACCAGCCCGACCGCGACCACCGCGACCAGGCTCCACGTCGATCCCCGGCCCCGGCGCGGCGGCGTGCGCATGGCGATGATGGTACCCGGGTCCCTCGGCGGGTACAGTCCCGACGCGATGCCACGCAGGTTGACCTCGGTCCTCGGTAACGGTCAGCGCCTCGACGGTGGCGCGATGTTCGGCAACGCGCCGCGCGCGCTGTGGGAGCGCTGGATCGCGCCCGACGATCGCCACCGCATCCCGCTGGCCTGCCGCTGCCTGCTGGTGCGCGACGGCGACCGTCACCTCCTGTTCGAGACCGGCATCGGCGCGTTCTTCGCGCCGGCGATGCGCGAGCGCTTCGGCGTGGTCGAGGCGCGCCACGTCCTCCTCGACGAGCTGGCCGCGGTCGGGGTCGCGCCGGCCGACATCGACGTGGTGGTCCTGTCGCACCTGCACTTCGATCATGCCGGCGGCGCGCTGACCGCGTGGCGCGCGGACGAGCCGCCGGCGCTGGTGTTCCCGCGGGCGCACTGGGTGGTCGGCGCCGACGCCTGGGCCCGCGCGATCGCGCCGCACGTCCGCGACCGCGCCTCGTTCATTCCGGAGTTGCCGGCGCTGCTCGAGGCGACCGGGCGGCTCGAGCGCGTGACCGGTGACACCAGCGCCGTGCTCGGCGCGGGCTACCGGTTCCATCACAGCGAGGGCCACACCCCGGGCCTGCTGCTCGCCGAGATCGCCATGCCGGCCGGGCCGGTGGTGTTCGCCGCCGACCTCATCCCGGGCGCGCCCTGGGTGCACGTCCCGATCACGATGGGCTACGACCGCTACCCCGAGCGGCTGGTCGACGAAAAAGCGGCGCTGCTCGCCGACCTGCTCGCGCGCCGCGGCCGCCTGTTCTTCACCCACGATCCGGACGTCGCGATGGGCACGGTGACGCGCGACGACAAAGGCCGCTTCCAGGTGAGCGATCCGCAGGCGACCGTGCGCGAGGTGGCGGCGTGAACCGGCTGCTGGCCGGCGCCGTGCTGGCAGTGGCCGGGGTCGGCTGTGGCAGCGACCCGATCCCGCCGCGGACCACGCCGCTGTGGTCCGACGGCAGCCACCTGCGCGACGAGCGCGGGCGGATCGCGCTCCTGCGCGGGATCAACGCGCGGGTCGAGGGCGTGTTCGACGTGACCTTCGCCGACGGCCGCATCCCGCTCGAGGACATCCCCGCGCTCACCGCCGACGACTGTCGCCGGATGCGCGCGCTCGGCCTGGATCTGCTGCGGCTGCCCATCAACTGGAGCGGGGTCGAGCCCGAGCGCGACCGCTTCGACGAGGCCTACCTCGACCGGGTCGACGCCGCGGTTCAGTGCGCCGCCGACGCCGGCCTGCTCGTGATCGTCGATCTCCACGAGGACGCCTACTCCAAGGAGATCGGCGAGGACGGCGCGCCGCTGTGGGCGATCGTGCCGCCACCCGAGATGTTGCTGCAGGGTCCGCTCGACGATCTGGGCGAGCGGCGGACCTCGGCCCAGACCCTGCGCGCGTTCGACAGCTTCTTCGCGCTCGGTGATCCGCACGGCCTGCAGGCGGAGTTCGGCGCGATGCTCGAGCACGTCGCGCGGCGCTGGGCTGACGATCCGGCCGTGATCGGCTTCGAGCTGTTCAACGAGCCGGTCGTGGGCTTCGCCCTGGTCGACGCCTTCAACGTCGAGGCGGCGGCCGCGGTCCGCCGCGGCGCGCCCAGCAAGCTGATCTTCTTTGAGCCGTCGGCGATCCGCAACTTCTCCGACAGCGTGCCGACCGCGCAGGCGCCGTTCCCGATCGAGGGTGCGGTCTACTCGCCGCACGTCTACACGTTCGTCTTCTCGGCCGATCGCGGTCCGCTCGAGCGCCTGCAGGCCAGCGATCTCGAGCCCAGCATCGCCGCGGCCCGGTTCGAGGGCAACGCCTGGAAGACGCCGCTGTTCATTGGCGAGTTCGGCCTCGGCCCGAGCGATCCCAACGCCGATCTGTGGATGGGCGTGCAGAGCGAGCTGCACGACAAGTACCTCGCCAGCAACGCCTTCTGGGTGTGGAAGGAGGCCAGCCAGGGCGCGTGGGGCGTGTACGGCTGGGACGGCGTGACCTGGACCGAGCGCCCGCAGGTGGTCGCGTGGATCTCGCGCATCCACGCCGCGCGCATCGCGGGCGAGGTCGTGACCAACCAGTGGGACCGCACCCGCCGCGACCTGCGCCTCGAGGTCAGGCCCGGCTCGACCGACGGCGCGCCCCACGTCGTCTACGTGCCGGAGGTCGCGGCGGCGAGCTTCACGCTCGACTGCGACGGCCGCGCGCTGATTGCCGCTCGCGATGCGACCACTGGCCTGATCGAGGTCGTGTGTGACGGCGTGCTGCGGGTTTTTCCGTGAGCGCCGCGGCGACCTGGCGATCTCCTGGCTGAAACCGCGAGTTGACTGGGCGGTGTATGCGCGTAGATTCCGCCGATGAAGCAGCGCAGGCGCCCCGTGCACGAGCCGTTCGCCGAGCCCACGGCCGACGCCGGTCCGCTGCGTATCCGCGAGGCGTCGGAGCGGTTGCGCGCGGCCACCCTCGAGCACGAGCGGCTGCTCGCCAAGGTCAAGCGGCGGCGGATCGCCCGCGACCGCCTGGCCAGCGATCTGCGCGCGGTGGCCACCGAGATGGTCAATCGTATGACCCCGCTGATCGACGAGTCGCGCAGCCTCGACGCCGAGATCCACGGGCTGTTCGACGCGCTCACCCGGGACCGGGCCCGGTCGGCGGCCGAGCGCGACGCGGTTCGTCGCCTGTATCGCGGCCTGCAGGGGCGCATCATCTCGACGCGCGCGACCGAGCGCGCCGGGGGCGCGCCGAGCTTCGAGTCGACCGAGGCGGACGAGGCCGATCTGCCGCCGGCGGCGTCGGCGGCGCGGCCGGCCGATCGCGACGTCCTGCGCGCATTGTTCCGGCGCCTGGCCGAGGCGCTCCATCCCGACAAGGTGCAGGACGAGGTCGAGAAGGCGCGCCGCACCGAGCTGATGAAGCAGATCACCGTCGCCTACCAGGCCGGCGACTTCGCGCGGCTGGTCGAGCTCGAGCGGGCCTGGGCCACCGGCGAGGCGATCCCGGCGGCGACCGAGGACGAGGCCGACCAGCGGGTGGCAGCCACCGAGCGCGCCAACGCCGAGCTGCAGACCCAGCTGCGTGCGATCGAGCGCGAGATTCGCGGCCTGCGCGCCAGCCCCGACGGCGAGCTGGCCAAGGAGATCAAGCGGCGCGGTGGCGGCGATGACGAGCTGGGCGGCCTGACCCGCGAGGCCGAGGAGGAGCTGACCGGGTTGCGCCGCCTGCGCGACTTCGTCCAGGCGTTCCAGAACGGCGAGATGTCGTTCGCCGAGTTCGCCGAGGGGCCCGACCCGGACGACGACGAGGAGGACGAGGAGGACCTCCTCGACCTCGCCGAGGCCATGGCCGCGCTGACGGCGCTGATGAACCAGCCGCCCGCGGCGGCCCGCCGGGGGCGCACCCCGACCGGGACCAAGCCGCGGCGACGCTGAGGCGCGCGCCTGACGCGCGCCGGGCCGGCTATCTGGAACGGCGATAGCGGTCGGTGCCGGCGGTCAGGGCGGCGGCGCCGGCACGCCCGCCGGATCGGCAGCGTAGGTGCCGAGCACGCGCAGCTCGGTGGTCAGCGGCCGCACGTCGGCGAGCGCGTCCTCGAACGCCTGCGAGGCGCCGTGCCCGAGCGCGTCGAGGTAGAAGCGGTAGCTCCACGGCGCTGACGGGATCGGTCGCGACTCGAGCTTGGTCAGCGACACGCCGCGGGTGGCGAGCCGCATGAGGACCTCGCCGAGGGCGCCCGGCCGATCGGCGAGCGTGAGCACCAGCGAGGTCTTGGCGACCACCCCGGCGGCGAGCGGCGCCGGCCGCAGCGACACCTCGACGAAGCGGGTCGCGTTGCCGGCCGCGGTCTGGATCCCGCGCGCGACGATCGCGAGGCCGTAGGTGGTCGCGGCCGACGCGCTGGCGATCGCGCCGAACGAGGCGTCGCGCAGGTCGCGCACCTTGCGCGCCGAGCCGGCGGTGTCGAGCTCGGCCTGCGGGCGCAGGTGCGGGTGGGCGACCAGGAACGCCTGGCACTGGGCCAGCGCCTGCGGGTGCGACATCACCACCCGCAGATCCTCGAGCCGCGCGCCCGGCATCGCGAGCAGACAGTGCTCGATCGCGCTGACCACCTCGCCGGTGATCGTCAGGTGGCCCTCGGCCAGCAGATCGTAGGTCTCGTTGATGCTGCCGGCGGTCGTGTTCTCGATCGGCAAGAGCGCCAGGTCGGCGGCGCCGGTGACCACCGCCTCGGCGGCGGCCCGGAACGTCTCCGAGCCGGTGAGCAGCACGCCGCCGGCGCGCCCGCCGTAGCTACGCTGCGCCGCGAGGTGACTGTAGCTGCCCTCGACACCCTGGTAGGTGACTCGCAGCGGCGCGTCCTCCCGGCGCCGCACGGTCGCCTCCTGGTGGGCGACCGACATGTCCATCACCACCCGGTACAGCCGCTCGATCTCGTGCGGGTCGAGCCCGGCGGCGGTCGCCTCGGCGCGCAGCCGCACCAGCAGCAGATCCTCGCGGACCCGGTCGCGGAACGGGCTGGCGGCGGCGAGCTTGGCCTCGGCCACGTCCTCGACGATGTGCAGGCGCTCGGCGAGCAGCGTGATGATCTGCCGGTCGATCGCCTCGATGCGATCGCGCAGCGCGCCGAGCTGGAGGGCGGGGTCGCTCATCCGCGCATGATACGCGTCGGCCGCGGCGCCGCCATGCGAGGCGACGTCACCTGGGTCCATCACCCGAGCGTGCGTGGGTGGCGGCGGTGCGCAACCAGGCGCGGACCGCGTCGCGCGGCAGCTCGTCGAGTGAGGCCAGCTTGAGGTGGCGTCCGGTCTTGCCGTCGCCCGACAGGCGGCCGTCGGGATCGGCGTAGGTGCCCGGTGGGCCCGACAGGATCAGGTTGACGTGCGACTTGTGCGCGCCGAGCGCGCACATCACCGAGTCGCCGAACATGTAGAAGGGCATGCCCCACTTGATCGACGACCTCGCCTCGGGCGCGGCCTCGGCGACCAGGGTGCGCAGCGCGTCGAGGATCGGGCGCAGGTGGGCCGGCTGCTTCGCGAAGAAGCCGTCGACCGGCTTGCCGCGATCGGCGCGCGGGGCCGGCCGCTTCCCGGGCGACGCCGGCTTCCTCGCGTGGGCGGCCTTGTTCGCGTGGGCGGCCTTCCGGGCGGGCGCGGCCTTCCGGGCGGGCGCGGCCTTCTTCGCGGGCGCGGCCTTCTTCGCGACGGGGACCGGCTTCTTGGCTGCCGCCGCAGCGCGCTTCTTCTTCGCAGGGGCCTGCTTCTTGGACACGATCGTCACGGTGCCAGAATGCCACGCGGTCAGCGAATGTGAACGTCGCCATCGAGCTCATCGCTCGGCTGCCAGAGCACCGCGTACACGGCGATGCCGGTGCCGGCCGCGACCACCCCACCCGCGGCCGCCCAGACCCACCACGTCCGGTACCACGGGGTCGGCGGGTCGTAGCGCAGCGGCAGCTCGCGCGGCCGCGCCGGCGACGCCCAGGTCAGCACCTCGTTGCCGCGGGCATCGCTCGCGACCGCGTACAGGTCGAGGCTGGTCGGTCGGGTGCCGAGCACCGGCGGCAACACCAGCCGGCGGAACCCGCCGGGCGCCGCCAGGTCGACCTCTGCGGCGCGCCACGAACGCTCGCCGTGGGTCCGGACGTAGATCGTCGCGCGCGCGAGCTGGCGGTCGGGATCGGCGACCGTCTCGACCTCGACCGACACCGGCGCCCCGAGCCGCAGGTCGCGCGGCCAGGTCAGATCGAGCGCCGGGGTGGCCCGGGCCCGGGCCGCGGCGCGGGCCTGCTCGAACAGGAAGGTCGCCTTGGGCGACAGGTCGTAGCTGAGGACGTGGCCGGGATCGAGGGCGAGCAGGGTGGTGAACGCCGCCCGCGCGTCCGACTCGAGCTCGAGGTACGCGCGCGCGATCCCGCGCTGCTCCCACAGCCGCACGTGGCTGGCGTGATCGAGCGGGTGGGCCGCGCCGCGATCGAGCGCCGCCACCGCGGTCTCGACCTCGAACCGCGCCAGCGCGGCGGCACCGGCCGCGATGTCGAGCGGGCCCGTGCGCGCCACGCAAGCCGCGCCGTCCCACCGCTTGCCCAGGATCGCGCGGACCACCGCGAGCTGGGCCAGCCCGGCGCGGACACCTCCGACCTCGCAGGCCGGGCGCAGCGTGGCCGCGGTTCCGCGCGGGGTCGCAACCCGCGTGCACGCGCCGGCCGCGATCAGCGCGAGCGCGAGCGCCAAGGGTCTGCCCACCACCGTGGGCGGATGGTACCGGACGGCCCCTGGCTGAGCGACCAGCCGGCGACAGCAACCAGTGACCCCATCGTCACCGGCTGCTCGGCCAGCCGGTGGCGCCGCCGTTCCGCGCGACAACGGCCCGGAACCATTCCGGGTGTCGACGCGCGCGCGGCTGGCACAGCCCCTGCTCAAGGGGTCGGTCACCAACTCCACGCTACTACCCGGAGCCAGCCGTCATGAACCGTACCTTCGTTACCGCCTGTCTGTTTGCCCTCCCCCTCGTTGGCGGTGCCTGCACCGACGCCCCCATCGGTGACGAGGAGGCCAACCTGCCCGGCGACATCGACAACTCCACCGACGGCCCCAGCGGCAAGGGCGACGCGTGGAACTTCGCCAACGACCCGGCGCGCCTGGCCCAGAACCTCAACTACACCCTCACCGCGCTCCCCAAGACGGGCAAGCTCGACAAGCCGGTGTGGGCGGCGCGCTACCCGAACGCGGTCGGCAAGGCGCCGGTTGCCTGGTCGGACACCTACTGGCCGACGGTCGAAGGCTCGACCAACACCCGCTGGCTCGGCAGCACCAGCAAGTCGCCGCTCGAGAAGTACGACGCCGCGTTCAACGCCGCGCCGGGCTGCGCGACCATGCCGGCCGAGACCTGCGGTGACACCGCCAAGGCCGAATGGGACCAGTACTTCACGTGCGCGGGCCCCGCGGCCAAGTGGCAGATGAGGAGCTTCCAGTCGCTCTACCAGCAGATCGACGGGCTCGATAACGACCGCGACGGCAAGAAGGACGAGTGCGACAGCGATGACGACGAAGGCGCGCAGGGCTGGTGGGGCCTGTGCCACGCCTGGACCCCGGCCGCGCTGCTCGAGCCCGAGCCCCAGCGGGCGGTGACCTACCAGGGTCAGAAGTTCGAGGTCGCCGACATCAAGGCGCTCATCGTGACCGTGTACGACAACAACGAGGCGTTGATGCTCGGCGGGCGCTGCAACGCGACCACCTTCACGCCCAACAACACGACCAGCGCGAACGACGCCTGCTTCGACGCCAACGCCGGCGCGATGCACGTCGTGCTCACCAACTTCCTCGGCATCAACGACAGCGCGGTCGCGATGGATCGCACCGCGACCACCCAGGTCTGGAACCAGCCGATCACCGGCTACACCGTGACCCAGCAGGACAAGGTCACCGCGACCCGCGCGATGGCGTGCGTCGGCGGCACCGGCAGCACGTACACCCACAACCTCGCCGCGAAGTCGCTCTACGAGGTCACGACCACCGTGGAGTACCTGGTCGAGGGTAGCGCCGACACCCGCCCGCTCGGGATGAGCGGCTACCTCAGCCAGGACACCTATCACTACATCCTCGAGCTCGGCTCGACCGGCAAGGTCATCGGCGGCCGCTACTGCACGGGCACCGAGGGTCCCGACTTCCTGTGGGCGCCCATCCGCGTCTCGACCGCGAACGGCGGCCGCAACCCGAACGTGAAGTGGGACAAGGTTCAGACCCTGATCGGCCTCTCGATCGCCGACGCCACCACGCCGTCGACCGGCACCGAGAAGGCGTACGAGAACACCGCGGCCACGACCATCCCCGACAACGCCCCGGCCGGCGCGTCGATCGCCATCAACGTCCCCGACACCTTCGCCTTCAAGGGCCTGGCGGTCACGGTCGACATCGAGCACACCTGGCGCGGCGACCTGCTGGTCGAGCTCCTGAAGGACGGCGCCAAGGTCGCGACCCTGTCGGACCGCGCCGGCGGCTCGGCGCAGAACCTGACCCAGACCTTCACCTTCACCCCGGCGCAGGTCGGCGGCGACGCCGCCAAGGCGACCTGGACCCTCAAGGTCACCGACACCGCTGCGCAGGACACCGGTCGGGTCAAGAGCTTCAAGCTCGCCTTCGCCCAGTGAGCCTGGCGCTGAGTTGCGGGTGTGAGTGATGGGCGCGCTCCTGCGGGAGCGCGTCGGCATTTTCGGCGCGGTTTCGTGCCAGGCTCGCGGGCGTGCCCGGGAGTCCCCACGTGCCGATGCCCGACGAGCTCGGTGAGTTCGCCATCGAAGGCGAGCTCGGGCAGGGCGGCTCCGGGGTCGTGTACGCGGCGCGCTGGCACGGCCAGCTGATCGCGCTGAAGGTGCTGCGGCCCGACGACGCGCCGACCGAGAAGGAGCGCGAGCGCTTCCTCGGCGAGGCGCGGATGCTGGCGCGCCTGCAGCATCCCGGGGTGGTGCGGGTGTTCGGGTCCGGGGTGTTGCCCGATGGCCGGCCGTACCTCGCGATGGAGCGGCTGGTCGGCGCCAGCCTGGCCGAGCGGCTGTTGATGGGGCGGCTGGCGGTCGCACCGGCGCTCGCGCTGTTCGAGCAGCTCGCGGCCGCGGTCGCGGCGCTGCACTGCACGCGGCCGGCATCGTGCACCGCGACATCAAGCCCGAGAACATCATGCTGTGTGATGGCGGGCAGCGCGCGGTGCTGCTCGACTTCGGGATCGCGCGCGGGGTGGACGACGCGATGTCGACGACGACGCAGCTCGGGATGCAGCGGGGGACGCCGGCGTACATGGCGCCCGAGCGGTTCTTCGGGGCGCGCGCGACGATCGGCAGCGACGTGTACGAGACGGCGGTCGTGCTGTTCGTGATGCTGACCGGGCAGCTGCCGTGGCGGGATCCGAAGAGCCCGCACGAGCGGCTGGAGCCGCGCGCGCCGGGGGCGATCGGGGTCGAGCTGTCGGCGGGGCTCGAGCGGGTGTTGATGGGGGCGCTCGCGCCGAAGCCGGAGGGGAGGCCGGCGACGATCGAGGAGCTGGCGGGGGCGGTGCGGAGGCATGCGTGGGAGGGGGATACGGTCCCGGCGCCGGTGCCGGTGGCGGTGCCGGTGCGGATGGGTGCGGCGGCGGGGACGGATCCGGGGGCATCCGCGGTGGCGGGGAGGACGCGGACGGTGCGGCGGCCGCTGGTGGCGGGGATGATGGTCGGGGCGGTGGGGGTGG
>JBKJLC010000104.1:0-3504 GCA_046597055.1 Kofleriaceae bacterium
GATGACGTACGACATCTGGCGGGGCAGCGCCGCGCGATCGGCGCCCATGCGGTGCAGCAGATCGACCAGCAGCCGCGGCGTCGACGCGCCGGTCGTGTTGTTGACGGTGAACACCCGGTCGAGCAGCGGCATGAGCCCGATCGCGACATCGAACAGGCCCGGATCCGTGATCGACAGCGTCGACGCGCGGAAGGCGGTGACCACGTCGGCCACCGCGACCAGGAGCTGCTCACCCTTGGCCGGGTCGTCGCCGAGCAGGCGCTGGACCACGCCGATCAGCTGCGGCGTGCCATCGAGCTTGGCGAGCTCGACCGCCAGGTAGGCGGCGTCGGCGACCGGATGGTCGGCGCTCGGATAGGCGCGGCAGGTGTCGGTGCCGTCGCTGCACACCACCGGCTCGCCGAGGACGGCGTGCACGATCGGCGGCAGGTCCTCGAGGATGCCGCCCTCGATGAGATCAGCGCCGAGCTGGGTCGTGAACGACAGCGCCGAGCGCTTCACGTCGTAGTAGTCGTACAGCAGGCCGCCGCTCGGGTTCAGCGCGCGCCCATCGGCGTCGCGGGCGCCGGCGCCCTTGCGCCAGGGCAGGTCGATGACCGCACCGGTCGCGTCGATCGGGTCGCCGGCCGCGTCGACGTCGGCGACGCCGTTGCCATCGCGATCCGCGAACGGCGCGGCCAGCGTGCCGGTGGCGGCGTCGACCAGCACCCGCGGGTTGCCGCTGGCGTCGGGCCGGACCATCCACGCCGGCTCGCCCACCGCGTACGCCGGATCGTCGACGAAGCCGTCGGTCCGCAGCAGGGAGCGCTGGACGTCGACGCGGAGCCCGGTGCAGCTGGACGGTTCCGGATCGAGCCCGGCGGCGAGCACGCCGAGCAGGTCGTCGAGCACGTAGGTGACGCCGTCGTGCTCCTGGGCGAGCAGGGCCACCGTGTGGACCCGGTCGGCGAGCTGCTCGTCGCCGAGCACGCGGCTGGCGACGTCGAGCACCATCGCCGGCTCGAGCAGCGTGCGCGCGTTCGCGAGGTTCGCGAACGAGTGCAGGGTCTTGCGGTCGGGATCGAAGTCGGCGCTCACCAGCAGCGCCAGCGCGTCGGCGAGGCGATCGGTGAGGCCAGGGAGCCGCCCGCCCTCGACCAGCGGCACCAGCGTGCCGCCGAGCAGGTGCGGGACGTCGTTCTGGATGTCGCGCGAGATGGCGTGGTCGAACTGCGCGACGAAGTCGCCGTGGTTCGGGTCGATGGCGCCGACGTACTCGGCCGAGCAGACGTCCGCGTCGGCCAGGTTCGCCCGGGTGATGCCAAAGACCAGCTCACCCAGGCTTGGTGATCCGGATGGCGGCGGCTCCGAGAAGTCGGGAATCGACTGGCACGCCGCCAACAAGCACGACGCGACCCCAACGACATGCGCTCGTCCCACGGCTGAAACGAATACGCTTCCAGGTGAAGGACTTCAACTGCGTAACTTCGCGACGCGTCGCGTCATGTCGACGACGGCGCGCTGTTAATGGATATACAAACCGCGTGCAACGCGCCGCGTTATCTCGATTCGAGATGGCTGCCAGTGCCACCACAACCACGCTCCCGCCGCGGCGCGTGACCGCGTACAAGCAGTCGGTCGCAGTGACCTCCTCACCGCCGCGGGGTGGGGTGTTCCGTGCCTCCGTGAAGACCGGCGCGTTCGAGGCGGCCGACCCCACCGTTGCCGACTCGCGCCGGGCCGCTCGCGGCGCCGCTACCGCTCGCGCAACGCGGGTGACCCGCGCGCGTGGCGATGGGGTCCACATTCACACACGCATTTTTCGACGCGGCGCGGTGTCCCGACGTCGATCGAGCCACTCCGGACCCAGCGACGGGCGTGACGTCGACCACTGAATGCGTGTGTCCCGGCGCGCTGCGCCCGCCCGGGCGTCGCCGTCCCGCGTGCTCGAATGGCAGGTGCGGTCGGCGTTCCCCCCGTGCTAGATCCCGGTCCCCCCAGCGCCCGGGCCGGCCAGCTCGCACGCCCGATCCAGCCATGGCCCGTCCGCCTCCGCCCCCTGCTCCATCGCCACCGGCCCCGGCCCCGCCGGCAGCGCCATCGGTCCTGCGCGAGGGCCTGTGGCTGAGCGAGCGCGTGCGCTTCCCGCCCGACCTGCCGATCACGGCCCGGGTGATCGATCTCGCCAACGCGATCGACGCCCACCAGGTCGTCATCGTGGCCGGCGAGACCGGATCGGGCAAGACCACGCAGCTGCCCAAGATCTGCCTGGCGATCGGGCGCGGCGTCGACGGCTACATCGGCTGCACCCAGCCGCGGCGCATCGCCGCCACCAGCGTCGCCGCGCGGGTCGCCCAGGAGCTCGACACCGAGCTCGGTGACGTCGTCGGCTACAAGGTCCGCTTCAACGATCGGGTCAAGAAGGACTCGTACGTGAAGTTCATGACCGACGGCATCCTGCTCGCCGAGCTGCAGGGCGACCCGCTGCTGCGGCGCTACGACACGATCATCATCGACGAGGCCCACGAGCGCAGCCTCAACATCGACTTCCTGCTCGGCTACCTGAAGCAGCTGTTGCCGCGCCGGCCCGAGCTGCGCATCATCGTGAGCTCGGCGACGCTCGCGACCGAGCGCTTCAGCGAGTTCTTCGGCGGCGCGCCGGTGATCGAGGTATCGGGCCGGACCTTCCCGGTCGACGTCCTCTACCGCGCGCCGCGCGACGACGAGGAGCTGGCCGACGCGGTCGCCAACACCGTCAACGAGATCACCGAGCTCGACCCGCGCGGCGACGTGCTGGTGTTCCTGCCCGGCGAGCGCGAGATCCGCGAGGCGATGTACGAGCTCGAGCAGCGCGCGCTGCCTCACACCGTGCTGCTGCCGATGTACGCCAAGCTGTCGGCGGCCGAGCAACAGCAGGTGTTCCAGACGCTGCCGCAGCGGCGGGTCGTGCTCGCCACCAACGTCGCCGAGACGTCGCTCACGATCCCCGGCATCGTCTACGTCGTCGACGTCGGGCTCGCGCGCGTGAACCGCTACAGCGTGCGGACCGGCGTGACCCAGCTCCTGGTCGAGCCGATCTCGAAGGCCAGCGCCGATCAGCGCAAGGGCCGGTGCGGCCGCACCGAGAGCGGCGTGTGCTTCCGGCTGTTCGAGGAGCCGGACTACGAGACCCGGCCCGCGTACACCGATCCCGAGATCAAGCGGGTCGGGCTCGCCGGCGTGATCCTGCGCATGAAGTCGCTCCGTCTGGGTGACGTCGCGACCTATCCGTTCCTCGACCCGCCCCAGAAGCGCGCGATCGAGGAAGGCTACCGGGTGCTCGAGGAGCTCGGCGCCCTCGACAACGACGGCGCGCTGACGCCGCTCGGCGTCCAGCTGGGCCGGTTCCCGGTCGACCCCCGGATCGGGCGCATGATCCTGGGCGGCCGCGACGAGGGCGCGCTGCGCGAGGTGCTGATCATCGCCGCCGTGCTCGGCCTGCAGGACCCGCGCGACCGACCGATGGCCGCGCAGCAGCGCGCCGAC
>JBKJLC010000140.1:0-8164 GCA_046597055.1 Kofleriaceae bacterium
CACCGCCGGTGCCGCGACATCCCGCGCCAGCAGCCCATGGCCGAGTCCGTCGACGACACCGATGATCAGCGCGTCACCGCGTCGTACGAACGCGGCATCGTCCCCACTCTCGCGCTCTCCCTCACACGGTCGACCGAGGATCCCGACCTCCGAGCGATAGCCGACGGGCCCGGCGAACTTCCGTGCCCAGATGCAGGTCCCCTCGCCGAGCCGGATGTCGAAGTCGAGCTCGTCCATGAATCGACGAACACTCGCGAGACCGCTGCCGAGGCTGCCGCTCGTCGAGATCCCGCCTCCGAGAGCCCGCGTTGGATCGGCAAGGCCAGGTCCCCGGTCGGTCGCGATGAGCTCGACACCGCACACGCCACGGCGTTCAATGGACCGCACGGCGAGCCGGCCGCGGCTTCCGTGAACCAGCTGGTTCCGCGCCAGCTCGCTGGCCGCGATCGCGACGCTCTCGATGGCTTCACGGGTCAGTCCGAGCTCGCTACCGACCCGGCGCACCCGCTCGCGCGCGGCCGAGACCGACGCATCGTCGATCATCGGAATCATGTCCGCATCCTCCGGCGAGGCGGTCACGTGGTTCGCTTCCACTTGACCACGGTGCACACGGTGCCGCGGCCGATGATCGTCTCGATGCGGAACTCGTCCGCCAGCCGCCGGCTTCCCGACACGCCGAGACCAAGCGACTTCGCGGTGCTGTAACCACCAGCGAGGACGCGATCGATATTGGCGATCCCCGGACCATCATCCCGCAGCTCGACGCGAATGCCGATTCGGACACCGTCGACAATGTGCTCGACGACGGCGGTGCCCCGCTGGGCGTGGATCCAGGTGTTTCGACAGA
Organism: Kofleriaceae bacterium; assembly: GCA_046597055.1. Lineage (GTDB taxonomy): Bacteria > Myxococcota_A > Polyangia > Haliangiales > Haliangiaceae > UBA2376. The sequence goes on from JBKJLC010000140.1 coordinate 848, forward strand.
GCTCCGAGGTCGCGGTCGTGATCGCCGCGGTGGTGAAGGGGTCGGACCCCAGCGCCTCGGCGAGGAGCCGCACCTTGCGACGTGTGACCACGACATCGTCCTCGCAGGCGACGATCAGGGTCTCGCTGGTGACGACGCGCGGAGACATGGTGATTCAACGACCGCCGGGATGACGACGCACGACCAGATCCGAGACCAGCGCAAGGCCAGCTTCCACGTTGAGCGCGGTCAACACGCCCTCCATCCTGAACCCCATGCGCACGAGCGTCGCGGCGACCACCGGGCGCATCCCGACCACGACCGTGTCGGTTCCCATTAACTTCGCCATCCGGCCGGTATCCGCGAGCACCCGTGCGACGTAGCTATCGACCATCTCGAGACCGGTGATGTCGATCACCAGCCCGGTCGCGCCGGTCCTGGCGATCGACTGGAGGATAGCCTCCTGGAACGCGTCGGCGATGGTGTCGCGGAGCTCGACCTGGATCGTCGCCAGCAACGTCGAGCCGATCCGGAGCACCGGGATGGAGCCATGGGAGCTCACCTTGGCTGCCCGGTTTCTGGCGGCCGGGACGACCTGTCGGTCGAAATGACGCATTTTCCGACGATCTCGAAGGCGAGCTCGAGGGCGTCCGCGAGCCGACTCTTGGTGTGCATCGACGAGATGTTCATGCCGAGGTTGACGATGGTCTTTGCGATCGTTGGCGAGATGCCGGACAGGATGGTCTGCGCGCCGAGCAGACGTACGGCCTCGGTCGTCTTCAGGAGGTGGTCGGCAACCTTGGTGTCGACGACGAGCACACCCGCGATGTCGATGACGATCACGTGGGCCTGCTCCTCGACGACCTTGAGCAGCACCGTCTCCATCAGCTGATCCGCGCGATGGGTATCGATGGCACCGATCAGTGGAAGCAGGAGGACGCGGTCATAGAGCCGGATGACCGGTGTCGAGAGCTCGCGGATCGCGGCCTGATTGCGGGCGAGGGTGTAGAGTTGCGCTTCCATGTAGGTGTCCATCGCGAGCGCGGTGTCGAACGCGACGAGCTTCTCGACACTCTGGTAGGCGATGCGCGCGTCGCCGGGATCCGTCAGCTCGATCGCGAGTCGATCGCAGATCGATCGCAGATAGCGTGCGTAGGCGCCGAGGTACCACTTCGGGGGCACGCCGACTCGCTCGTGCGCGACCCCGATGCGGAGTCGGTCCTCGACGTAGGCCAGGTCGCATCGACCCGAGAACAACCCCATGAAGTAGGCGCGTTGCGCGCGCTTCACGCGGACGAGCGTCGCGTGCTCGGTGAACTGCTTCTTCGCCTCGGGATGGCCGAGGATCAGCGTGTAGACATCCTCGATGATGTCGTCGGTGAACTTCTCGGCGAAGCTGACCAGACCGGCCAGCCGCTTCAGATCTTCATCGGTGATCTCGAAGAACTCGCGACGACTTTTCAGCTCGGCCTCGTCGAGGTGGAGCTTGTCCTTGAAGTGCTGAAACGGCATGCCTAGCGTTCCTTCTCGAGCTCGCGGTGGATCGCCAAAACCAGCTCGCCGATCGCGAGAGGTTTGCCGATGTAGCTCGCGCCTAGCTCGGTGCGGGCCGTGCTGACGCCGTGTTCGCTGTGTCCGGTCATCAAGATCGCTGGCACATTGCTCAGCTCCTGGCGGATTCGCCGCACCAGGTCCACCCCGTTGAGACCCGGCATCTCGACGTCGACGACCAGGATGTCGGGCTCGAACCCGCGCACCTTGGCCAGGGCCTCGAACCCGTCCGCGGCGGTCTCGACGCGAAAACCCTCTTCCACGAGGATCGCTCCGAGGGCGGCGAGCGCGTTGGGCTCGTCGTCGACCACGAGCACGCGCGGACCAGCCTGTTCGGCGCCCCCCCCCACCTGCGGGGATTGCGTGCTGGCAGTCCCGCCGTGCACGTCCAGCAACGGAGGCTCGCGGGCGAGCGGCAAGGTGAACGAGAACGTGGTGCCGCGGCCGATCCGACTCTCGACCGACATGATCCCGCCGTGCGCTTCGACGATCCCCTTCGCGATCGCGAGACCGAGGCCGGTCCCGTGATGCGCGGTTGCGGGCGCTTGCCAGTAGCGCTCGAAGACGTGTGACAGATCTGCAGCCGCGATGCCGCAGCCGGTGTCGGCGATCGACCATCGTGCGTGGCTGGTGTCTACCTGCACGAGCCTGAGCGTGATCGAGCCGCCCGATGGTGTGAACTTGATCGCGTTGGACAGCAGGTTGGTGAGGACCTGGATCACCCGGTTGCGGTCGCAGGCAAGGACGACCTCGAGCCCCGGCAGCTGGGTCTCGAGCCGGATCGACTTCTTCGAAGCCGCTGGCCGCGCGCCTTCGACCACTTCGCGGAGGAGCGCGCGCGCGTCCTCGCTCGAGAGCTTGATCGAGAGGTGCCCGGCTTCGAGGCTGCCGACGTCGGTCAGATCGCCGATCAGGCGAATCATCAGGGCGACCGAGCGCTTGACGGTCGACACCGCCTTGGCGACCCGTGGATCGTCGTGCGCGAGCAGCTCCATGGACATCTGGATCGCGCCGAGCGGGCCTCTCAGATCGTGTGACACGATGCCCATCACCGCGTCTCGACTCCGGATCGCGTTGAGTGACTGTTCGTAGAGTGTCGCGTTGTCGATGATCGTTCCAATTCGATCTGCCACGAGCTCGAGGAGCTGCAGCTCGTCGCAGGAGAACTCGCGGCGTTCACTGGTCGCGACGGAGACGACACCGGTCCATCGATCCCGGACCCGCATCGGTGCGCCGAGCAGGGAGCGGATGCCACCGGACGGTGACGCCCGGCCGTCGGCCTCGAATTCACCGACGTCGTCGAAGAACATCGCGGTCCCGGTCGCCGCGATCGTGCCGACCGTGCCGGTGCCGACGATCACGTCGTCATCGGAGGCGCCGTCGCATCCGATGCTGGCTCGGCGGCGAAGCGTCTTGCCATCCGAGCTCACGAGCCGCACCGTCGCCGTGTCGGTCGCGAACATCGCGCGGATCGCGTTCAGGGCCACCGGCAAGGACTCGTCGAGGGTGGCCCCTGCGAGCGCGGCTTTGGAGATGGTGTGCAGGTCGCGCAATCGCCGGTTCGCCAGCTCCACCTCGAAGCGGATGGTTTCGAGCTGTTTCCGGCCGTGCTCACGATCGAGCGCGACGGCGAGCTGGTTTGCCACCGCATCGATGAACAGCTGGTCACCCGCCTCGAATGCGTCCGCTCCCTCGAGCTGCAAGACGCCGAAGACCTCGCCGAGCGAGAGCGGAATGGTGACGAAGCAGCGATCGGCGGACCGTTGCTCGGCCACGCCGCCTGGAAGCACGTCGGAGCGACTGAAGGCATCGGCGGTCGCGATGGCGACCGGCGCGAGGTGGGCGAGGGCTCTTCGAGCGTGAGCGTCGGCCTGCTGAAGCTCGGCTCGCTCGATGCCGGCTGCGGCCCAGGAGAAGGCTCGATGGAGCTCACCGGCCACATCGAGCAAGACCACCGTGCGGACGCTGAGCGCCCGCGTCAGGATCGGGAGGAAGGCGTCACAGGCTTGCTCGATGCCGAGCGAGCGAGCGAGCACGGTCTGGATCTCGTAGAGCTGGTGGAGCCGATCGTAGCCCGATGGATTCAGCGTCGCCGGTTTGCTGCGGCCGGCGGTGAACGCAATCCCGTCCGGAGTGGCGGGGTCACCGATCACCCGCGGCAGCGTCCCCCGCGCCGCGAGAAGTTCTCGGTCTTCTCGAGCCGCAGGTCGTCTCCGACGAGATTGTCACGTGTCACCCTACGCCGACCTGATGGGGATACAAGCAAGTCTCGGAGACATACGTCACCCGGCGCAGGGTGAGGGCCGGCCGTGCAGTCCGCGCCGGGGCCACCCGATGCATCTCCCTGCCAGCCCACCAGCCGGGAACCCCGAACGGGTTGCCCACGCGCCGGTCGGCCGCGCAAGCGTTGCGCGACTGCGCGCGCCGTCGCCAGCTCTCGAGCTGCGACTCGGATGAGCTCGGCATGCCGCTTGCCGTGTCCGGCGCTCCCTCTGTACACCCGCGCCGAAGCGGTGCGCTGCCTGGAGCAGCTCGTGCCAGTCGGGTTCGCCGAGTCGTTCTCGCCGTGCGCCGTCACCCCGACGAGCCGGTCGACCAGGTCCTGGCGCGCGTCGTCGACGAGACCGCGACCCGGCGGGGCGCCGCACCTTCGTAACCCACGGCGAGCCCAGCGCCGCCGATGCGTTCCGCCGCCACCTGCACGAGGCGTTCGGCTGGGCCGCGATCGGGCCCGGCGACCGAGCGAGGATCGGGGTAGCTTCGCGCGGTGGGGACCAAGCGCACCGCGCCGCCGCCGACGCCGGCGAGCCAGCCGGTCGATCAGCACGGGCTGGCGGCGGCGCTGCGGCTGTTCGTCGCCGGGTTCGTGACCGCCGACAAGCGCGAGCAGATGCACAAGCGGCTGCTCGCCGGCGAACGGCGGGCGGAGACGCTGGCGTCGCTCGAGCGCTGGATCGCGGGGCGAACGGCGCCGCTGGAAGGGCCGGACCGGTCCCCGGCGGGACTGCAGGCGCGCTTCGGGGAGCTGGTCGGGGTGCACCTCGACGACGCCGGTGCGCGCCGGACCACGATCGCCGGTGCGCTCGAGCGGGGCCGGGGCCGCACGTCGTTGTTCATCGGCGACAGCGGCCGGGTCGCGATGATCACGCGCCCGGATGGACCGCCGCTGCTGTGCTCGCCGGGGTAGGTCGCGCGTCGGCCCAGCGGGCGAGGCGGCGCTCGAACCAGAGCGGGCCGAGCGGGACGAACGAGGCGACGACGCCCAGCACGACGAGTCGGAGCGGCCAGCGGCCCTCGCCGGCGGCGCGCAGCAGCGCCAGCACGTAGAAGACGAACAGCAGGCCGTGGATCATGCCGGTGATGCGCACCGCCATCGGCATGCCGGCGGCGTACTTGAGCGGCATCGCGATCAGCAGGAGCACCAGGAACGACACCGCCTCGAGACGGCCGATCCAGATCAGCTGACGCAGCGCCGTCGTCGTCATCGGCCCATCATCGCCCAGGTCGGGCGCCAGATCATGACGACCAGGAGCGACCCGAGCAGGCCGATCACCGCGGCGCGCATGGCGGCACTGGGCCGGGCCTCGATGGAGACGGTCCACACCAGGATGCCCTGGAGCGCGAACGACCCGCCGAAGCCGGCGAGGATCCACAGCTCGGTCCACGGTCGGGCCAGGGCGTCGGCGAGCAGGTAGCCGCCGATCCAGGTGACCAGGAGGCCGGGCGAGGCGACCCGGTGGACGGCGACGCGGCGGTTCGCGAGGTCCGACGTGATCAGCGCGGCGATCGCGCCGCCCGCGAAGGCGAGCACGCCCGCAAACTTGACGAGGCGGATCAGCTCGTACGGCAACGTCACGCCGGCAAGGATGCCTGCGACGGAGCCGGTCGTCTCGGTCGCCGGGCGGGTTCCTGGCGCGGGGCGGCGCGGGTGAGCACGCTCCGACGCTGCGGTGGGCGTCCTTCGACCCCGAGCTCGCGTGCGCTCGCTCGGGCTCAGGACGAACGGTGGGTGGCTCAGTAACGACGGCAGTCGAAGTTCCGGCTGATGTACTTGGTGATCGGCACCAGGCTGCCGCCCGCGGCCTGCGCGAGGGCGCGATCGTCGAGGTTGCGGGTCGTGAGGTCGCGGAGAGACTCGAGGGACAGCTTGAGGGTCTTGATGGGCTTCATGGTGTCCGCCCGTATTGCACCCGATATGCCACGGGGCATCTGCGTGAATTGACACCGACGGAGAAGTCGCTACTGGCGCTGTCTGGGCATCCTGGCTAGCCAGTTTGCCCAGCCGCAGCGCCGGAAGTCTCCGGCAGCGCCGTGGCCGCGGGGCGCACCAGTCGTGCGCCGCGCGCGAGCACGCCGGCGGCGACGACGCGGGCGACGATGCCGCGCAGGCGGCGGTCGCGGCGGGTGGCGTCGTTGACCCAGGCGAAGGCGTCATCGCCGAGGCGGGCCCGGAACTTCTTGCACCCGAGGTGCGGCTTGGCCGTGATCTCGAGCAGCGCGGTGCCGGCGTGCAGCCGGGTGCCGACCGGCAGGGCTGCGATCGACAGATCGAGGTCGACCACGAGGTTGTCGCCGGGAACGTGCCAGCGCTCGGGATCACCGCCCGTGAGGAGGTCGACGACGCGGCGCTCGATCAGCGAGACCGCCGCCTCGGGATCGCTCGGCGGGCTGCTCGCCCAGCGGTCGCCGGTGATGCCGCCCTCGGGCGTCAGCTCGATGTGGTCCCGGGTGACGTGGCGCTCGTCGCCGCCGCGGACGACCAGGAGGTGGACGGCCCCGTCGTCGCGCACGGGACTCGCGTGCCAGCGTCGCTCCAGCTCGTCGAGATCGACCATGGTCCGATCGTGATCACGTGGGATCACGATCAAGACGAGCGGCCGCAAGCGCACAGGGTGCCCGGGCGGGCGCGGTCGCGCGCAGTCCGCGCAGGACGGTTCGGGCTGCTGCTCGGGCTCGGCGCGTCGGTGGCGGTCGCACTCGAGCGCACCTCGTGCCTCGCGATGCGGGCCGGCCGACGGTCGACTCCCCCCGGTGAGCGGCTGCACGCACCTCGGTCGATAGCCTGGGGTGGCGTGGGGAGAGAGGTGCGCGTGTACGCACCATCACGTGCGCTACGAACACAGCAGATCCGCGACGTGCGGTCGTGACACAATCGTCAGCTGCGAAGTCCCTATAATCACGGTGGCACGCGCCGTGCTCAGGTGCCCAACGATGCCCTTGTTCCGGCCGACTGCCTTGATGTTGACGACCGCGCTGACTGCGTTCGGTGATCAGAGCTCAGCGATTGCTCAGACTCCTCCCACGCCCACGCCCGCCCCCGCGCCGGCACCGCCTGCGCCTGTGCCGCTCGAGCAGCAGGCGGATCCAGTGGCGCCGGTCGCGCCGGATCCGGCGCTCGACCCCGAGCTTGTCGACGACGAGCCGAAGAAGAAGAAGTCGAAGCGGGACAAGGCCGACGCCGGCAGTGACGAAGGCGACCCGGAGGGCGACCCGACTCACGCCGGCAACGGCGATGAGGCTGACGAGGCTGACGAGAACGACAAGTCCGACAAGTCGGGCAAGAAGGGCAAGAAGGGCAAGTCCGATCGCCTCGAGTTCGGCGGCCGCGTCTACGTACGCGACACGCTGTCCGGCGTCGACATCGCCGGCGACACGACCTGGCTCGAAGACCGCTCGATCGACAGCGCCCGCGCCTTTCTCGTGTACCGCCCCAACAAGCGGCTCCGCATGGATCTCGAGGTCGACTTCGCGGGCGCGCAGCCCGAGCTGAAGGACACCTTCATCCGC
>JBKJLC010000110.1:0-23713 GCA_046597055.1 Kofleriaceae bacterium
CGCGGCAGGCGAAGTCGAGCACGTACTCGTCGACCGGCACCTCGAGGTAGTGCGGCAGGATCGCGCGGTAGCCGCCGGCGGTCATGCCCTCGAGCTGGTTGCCCCACGCGTTGCCCAGGCAGAAGTGCCACGACGTGGCCACCGCGGTCCGATCGATCGCGCCCATCGTGCGCGCGACGACGTCGCACACCCACGCGTAGTCCTTGTCGCCCGACAGGTACGGCATCCACGCGCCGAGATCTTCGAGCTGCACGTGGCGACAGCCGGCGGCGACCAGATCCGCGATCTCGGCGGCGAACACCTCGGCCAGGTCGCGCGACAGCTGGTATCGGTTCTTGACCGGCCCGCCGCGGAAGTGGGCGAGCGTGGACAGCTGCACGGGCCCGGCGCCGACGCAGGCCTTGATCGGCTTCGTCGTGTGGCCCTGCGCCCACTGGTAGAGGAGGCCCATCCGCACCGGCCCGCGCGTGATCGGCGCATCGACACCGACCCCGCCAGCCTCGTCGAGCGCCCACACGTCGCGACCGCGCGCCTTGTCGCGCGCCGGGTGCGGCAGCTTTTCCTTGGAGAAGCCCCCGGTGCGCTCGAGCCAGTACCAGAGGAACGAGCCGATCCCCATGTGGTAGTCGTCGAACCACATCTGGCCATCGGTGAGGATGTCGAGGCCGGCCGCCTCCTGGTCCTTGATCACCGTGCGGGTGGCGTCGTGGAACGCCTCGGCGTGCCCGGCGAGCTTGAACGCCTCGAGCACGTCGCGGCCCGCGAGCTGGTGCGTGAACCATGCCGGCCGCGGGTAGCTGCCGACCATCGTCGTCGGGAGGATCGTCATCGCCAGCGACGATACGCCGGATCGTGCCGGTCGAGATCGTGGCAACCCCCGCGCGATCGTGGGTTCACTGGACTGTGCCCCGCCGCTGGATGCCGCTCGCCCTCGTCGCCGTCCTCGTCGCCCTCGGGCTCGGCTGGTGGCTTGGCCCCGGCGGCGCCGACCCCGACGAGGTCCGCGGCGCCGCCGCGCGCGCGACGGCGCCGAACCGCCCCACCCCGGCCGCGCCCGCGCGGCTCGGGCATGCCCGCGATCCCGACCCGACCGGTACGCTCCGGCTCGAGGGCCTGGTGCTCGACGAGGCCAACCGGCCGGTCGCGGGCGCGCTCGTCGAGGTCGGGACCCGGCCGCGGCGCGAGGTCATCACCGAGAGCGATGGTTCGTTCGCGATCGAAGGCCTGTTGCCGCGCACGTACGGCATCCGCGCCCGCAAGGACGATCGCTACGCGACCAAGGTACGCGTGCCGGTCCGCGCCACCACCGAGCCGCTGATCCTCCGCATGGTCCTCGGCAGCACGCTGGCGTTGCGGGTGATCGACGATGTCACCGAGGCCGCGGTCGCGGGGGCCCGGGTCGACGCCGACGACGGCCAGGCGGTCACCGGGCCCGATGGGATCGCCGAGCTGCGCGGCCTCGGCCCGTGGTTCCAGGGCATCACGGTCCGCGCCGCCGGCTACGCCCCCGCGCCCGCCCACGCCTCGCTGGGCGCGGATCCCGGCGGCCGCAGCGAGCGCACCGTGCGCCTCGTGCGCGGCGCGCGGCTGTCGGGCACCGTGGTCGGGCCCGGCCAGGTGCCGGTGGCCGGCGCCCGGGTGGAGGCGACCAGCGCCGGCGGCGACGATGACGTCGAGACCGACGCCAACGGCGCATGGCGCATGCCGGTCCTGGGTGCCGGCAGCTACCGGGTCACCGCCGCTGCCGACGGGCTGGCGACCGCCGTGCACGAGATCGAGCTCGACGGCGTGACCGCCAGGGACGGCGTCCAGTTCCGCCTGGAGACCGGCCGGCAGCTACAAGGTGTCGTGGTCGACGCCGCAGGTGCGCCGGTCGCGCAGGCCGACGTCGCGGTGCACGCGTCGAGGTTCGACGCCCGCCACGTCACCACCGGTGCCGATGGCCGCTTCGCGATCACCGGCCTGGCCCGCGCCACGCTCACCGTGATCGCGCTGCACGGCAACGTGGCGTCGGCGCCGATCGAGGTCGACCTGCGCGAGGGCCCGGCCGGCGACCTGCGCCTGGCGCTCGCCCCGGCGATGATCGCGGGCGTGGTCGTCGATCCGACCGGCGCACCGGTGCCGGAGGCGCGGGTCGGCGCCAGGCGGGACGGCGTCGTCGTGGCCACGGCGAACGGCTCGGACGTCGCCGATGCCGCTGGCCGCTTCGAGATCGGCCCGCTCGCGGCCGGCGAGTACCGCCTGCGCGCCGAGTGGCCGGGCACGCCGGACGGCAACCTGTACCTGACACCCGAGGCGGGGACCGCCGCCGCCGGAGCGTCGGGCGTGCGCCTCACGCTGGCACCGGCCGGCTCGATCACGGGCACGGTCCAGCGCGAGGGGGCCCCGGTCGGGTTCTACGGGATCGCGATCAGCCAGCACGAGGGCGGGCTCGCGTTCGCCGAGCCCGAGCTGATGCGCTCGCCGACGGGCCGCTTCCTCCGCGGCGCGGTCCCGCCGGGGACGTACGTCGTGCGCCTGGTCGGCACGGGCTTCGCCCCGCGTACCTTCGAGAACGTCGAGGTGACCGCCGGCGCGACCACCGACCTCGGGGTCATCGCGGTCGAGCCCGGATCGACGATCCGCGGACGGGTCGTCGACGAGGCGGCCCGGCCCGTCGCCGGCGCGAGCGTCTTCTTCGGCAGCCACCTGACGGAGGACGGCGAAGCGCTCACGGACGACGGCGCGCCGCTCGCGTCGCTCTTGCTCGGCCGGTACGTCGTCGTCAGCGGACCCGACGGCCGCTTCGAGATCACCGGGATCGAACCACCACACCGCTCGTGGCCCCGCGCGCTGATCGCCCAGCATCGCCGGCGCGGCCGGTCGCGCGCGCGCGCGGTCACGCCGCCAGCCGAGGCGGTCGTGGTGACCCTCGTCACCACCGGCGTGATCACCGGCATCGTCCGCGGGGGCCCGACGCTCGAGGGCCTGGTGATCCGGATCGCGAGCGACCCGCCCGGCGGCTACCAGGCCATCACCCGCACCGACGCGGTCGGTCGATTCCGCGCGCCGTCCGTCCCCGCCGGCGCTCACATCGTCACCGCCGAGGTGATGCGCGGTGCGTCGACGTCGCTCCCGGTCGAGGTCGACGTGACCGCCGGCGCGACCGTGGACATCGAGCTCACGTTCGGCCGGTGAGGCGCCACCCGCGCCGCGAGATCAGGCCACGGTCAGCGTGACGTCGATGTTGCCGCGGGTCGCGCGCGAGTACGGGCAGACCTCGTGCGCGGCCTTCATCAGGGCCTCGGCCTGCTCGCGCGGGAGCTCTGGGAAGCTGCCGCGCAGCTCGACCGCGAGGCCGAAGCCGGCGGCGTCCTTGCCGATCGACACGTCGGCGGCGATCTCGACCGGGCCGGTCGTGATCTTCTGCAGGCGCGCGATCATCGCGAGCGCGCTGCCGAAGCAGGCGGCATAGCCCGCCGCGAACAGGAGCTCGGGGTTGGCGCCGACCGCGCCGTTGCCGCCGAGGCCCTTGGGCATCGTCAGCGGGAGGTCGAGGACGCCGTCGTCGGTGCGGACGCGGCCGTCGCGCCCGCCGGTGGCGGTGGCATGGGCGGTGTAGAGCGGGGTGATGGTGGTCATGGCGTGGTCTCCTGCGCGGGGTCCGCCGTGGTGGGGCGGACGTTGTCGATGAGCTCCCTGAGCTGGTCGCGCAGGCGAGCGAGATCGGTGAGGGGCCGGCCGGCCTTGCAGGCCAGCTTGTGAGGGATGCAAGCGGCCCGGCGGCGCAGTTGCTTGCCCGCCGCGGTGAGCGCGATGCGGACCACGCGCTCGTCAGCCGCGTCGCGGGTGCGCCGCACCAGGCCCTGGGTCGCGAGCCGCTTGAGCAGCGGCGTCAGCGTGCCCGAGTCGAGGTGCAGGCGCTCGCCGAGGCGCTTGACCGGGACCCCGTCGGCCTCCCACAGGACCAGCATGGCCAGGTACTGCGGGTAGGTCAGGCCGAGCGGCGCCAGCAGGGGCTGGTAGGCCGCGGTGACCGCCCGCGACGCGGCATACAGCGCGAAGCACAGCTGGTCGTCGAGGTGGAGGCCGGCTGTCATCTTGTACACGATTATATTGCACACAATCTATCGCGGCGCAACCGGGAACCCGGTCAGCCCGGGTCGCTCACGAGCCGGGGATCAGATCGATCATGTCGGCGAGCACCTTCTTGCCGCGCAGCACGCGGTAGTCGGAGCCCCACTGCTCGAGCATGGCGGTGTCGTCACCGGGCGCCGAGTACAGCCACCAGCGGCAGCGCTCGACCTGGGCCTCGCCCTTGCCCGGCTTGCCGCCGAGCAGGTTGCCGACGTCGCCGATGATCTTGCAGGTCGCGGTGCCGCGCTTGTCGAGCGCGAAGCGGGTCTCGCCGAGCACCAGGGCCTCGGGCGGGTAGCCGGCGATGTCGGTTGGATCCGGCTCGAGCAAGCGGACGTGCGGGCTGCCGACCCGCTCGAGCCCGACCACGCACCAGCGAACGTTGGCCCCGTCGACGACGCGGCCCGCCAGCCACCGGTGGCCGTCTTCGTCGTAGGCGATCACGCCCTCGCACACGTAGTCCTTGCTGTCGATCGACAACACGTCGCCGACCCGCAGGTCCTTGATCGTACGCTCGACGAACCCGTCGCCCCCCGCCAGGAGCGAGCTGCCCTCCCCGACCGACAGGCTCCGCTTCTTTTTCTCCTGGTTGAAGAGCACGGTGCCGGCGGTCACGCCACCGAGCGCGACGATCAGAGCGGCCACGATGAGCATGGTGAGCACGCCGCTGATTGTGGAACGACGCGCGGTGGTGTCAACGCGTGTGGTCGGGCCATGGCGCGTCGCGTCGACGGAAAGTGTGCCGATCCGAGATCGCCGCCGGCTCCTTGACACCTCGGGAGCCCCTCAGTACACCGTCCTGCCGTCGCAGGTAGCCGCGACTGCGCTAACCACTGCCGAGCCTCGCTCGGCCCGGAGTTTCCGATGGTTGCCGTGCAAGCTCAGGATGACCTGCGCCGGGTGCTGGACGACGATGGTCGCGTGCTTCCGGGCGCGCGCGTGCCGGTCGTCGCGGACGAGACGCTCCGCAAGATCTTCGACTGCATGTCGCTGGTCCGCATCATGGACGACCGCATGATGCGGTTGCAGCGCCAGGGCCGGCTCGGCTTCTACATGAAGGCGATCGGCGAGGAAGCGACCCACTTCGCGATCGCGCCGCTGCGCGCGGGCGACTGGGTCTACCCGAGCTACCGCGAGCAGGGCACCTGGTTCTGGCGCGGCTACACGATCAAGGACTTCATCAACCAGCTGTTCGGCAACGTGCAGGACCCGGTCAAGGGCCGGCAGATGCCGGTCCACCACTCGGCGAACTGGCTGAACATGGTGTCGATCAGCTCGCCGGTCGGGACCCAGATCCCGCAGGCGGTCGGCTCGGCGTACGCCGCCAAGCTGCTCGGCAAGGAAGACGTCTCGATGGTGTACTTCGGCGAGGGCACCTCGTCGACCGGCGAGTTCCACGTCGGGCTGAACTTCGCCGGCGTCTGGAAGGCGCCGTGCGTGTTCCTGTGTCGCAACAACGGCTGGGCGATCAGCGTGCCGCGCGAGAAGCAGACCGCGGCCAAGACGTTCGCGTCCAAGGCGGTCGGCTACGGCATGCCGGGCGTGCGGGTCGACGGCAACGACATCCTCGCCGTGCTCCAGGTCGCGACCGAGGCGATCGACCGGGCCCGCGCCGGCGATGGCCCCACGTTGATCGAGGCGCTCACCTATCGCGTGCAGGGCCACTCGAGCTCGGACGATCCGTCGGTCTATCGCGACCCCAAGGAGCCCGAGATCTGGGAGAAGCGCGACCCGCTCAACCGGATGCGCAACTACCTGCGCCTGCGCGACCTGTGGAGCGAGGGCTGGGAGCGCGAGCTCACCGAGCGCTACAACCAGGAGATCACCGACGCGCTGGCCGCGGCCGATCAGCTGGCGCCGCCGGCGGTCGAGACGATGTTCGACGACGTCTTCGAAGAGCTGCCCTGGCATCTGCGCGAGCAGAAGGCCTGGCTGCTCGCCCAGGGCCGCACCCGCTCGCCGCACTCGCACGGCTGAGCCCCGGCCTTCCCTCCTCTCCTGCCCCGCCGCCGCCGACAAGGACTGCCATGCCCGTCATGAACATCATCCAGGCCGTCAACGACGCCCTGCGCGTCCAGATGCGGTTCGAGCCCAAGACCGTCGTCCTCGGTGAGGACGTCGGCAAGTTCGGTGGCGTGTTCCGCGCCACCAGCGGCCTGCACGAGGAGTTCGGTCCCGAGCGCGTGATCGACACGCCGCTCGCCGAGAACGGCATCATCGGCACCGCGATCGGCATGGCCCTCTACGGGCTCCGGCCGTGCCCCGAGATCCAGTTCGCCGACTTCATCTACCCGGCCTTCGATCAGATCGTGAACGAGCTGGCGAAGTTCCGCTATCGCTCGGGCGGGCAGTACCCGTGCCCGGTCGTGATCCGCACGCCGGTCGGCGGCGGCATCCGCGGTGGCCACTACCACTCGCAGTCGCCCGAGGCGCTGTTCATCCACACGCCCGGCCTCAAGGTGGTGGCGCCGTCGAACCCGTACGACGCCAAGGGCCTCTTGCTCGCCTGCCTGCGCCAGAACGATCCGGTGCTCTTCATGGAGCCCAAGCGGATCTACCGCGCCAGCAAGAACGAGGTCCCCGACGGCGACTACGTCCTCGAGATCGGCAAGCTCAACGTGGTGCGCCCCGGCACCCAGCTCACGCTGATCGCGTGGAGCGGCATGGTCTCGATCGCCGAGGAGACCGCGGCCAAGGCCGAGCAGGCCGGGATCTCGGTCGAGGTGCTCGACCTGCGCTCGCTGATGCCGTTCGACATCGACGGGATCATCGCCTCGGTCACCAAGACCGGGCGCGCGGTGATCGTGCAAGAGGCGCCGCGCACCTGCGGGTTCGCCTCCGAGCTGATCGCGTGCATCCAGGAGCGCGCGATGGAGCACCTCGAGGCCCCGATCGGCCGGGTCACCGGGTTCGACACGCCGTATCCGTACACGCTCGAGCACGAGTACATGCCCAACGCCGACCGCGTCCTCGGCGCGATCCGCCAGACCCTGGAGTGGTGAGATGGCCTTCGAGTTCCACCTGCCCGACATCGGCGAGGGCGTCGTCGAGGGCGAGATCGTCAAGTGGAAGGTCGCGGTCGGCGACATCGTCACGATGGATCAGCCGATCGTCGAGGTGATGACCGACAAGGCGACCGTCGAGATCCCGTCGCCACGCGCGGGCCGGATCGCCAAGATCAACTACACCGACGGTCAGATCTGTCCGGTCGGCCAGGTGCTGCTGGTGATCGACGATGGCTCGGCGGACAAGCCGGGCGCCGGCAATGGCCACGGCCACGGCGCCCACGCGGCCGCGGCCGCGACCGCCAAGTCGCCGCCGCCCACCCGGGCCGACATCAAGGCGGAGATGCCGACGCCGTCGCTGGCGCCCCAGGTCCAGCTCGCCAACAACCTGCCGGATGAGGGCACGTCCACCAGCGCCGCGCGCGCCGGCAAGATCGACGTGATCGACGCCAGCGGCACGCACGCGCGGGTGCTGGCGACCCCCGCCACCCGGCGGATCGCGCGCCAGCTGGGCGTGGCGCTCGGCCAGGTCGCCGGCAGCGGCAAGCGCGGCCGGGTCACCACCGACGACGTCAAGCGCCACGCCGACGCCCCGCGGCCCGCGGCCGCGCCCGCGCCGGTCGGCCGCGCGTTCGCGCCGAACAGCATCGCCGTCGGGGGCGAGGAGGAGCGGATCCCGCTGCGGGGCATGCGCAAGCGCATCGCCGAGTCGATGACGCGCTCGGTCCACACCGCCGCCCACTTCACGTATGTCGAGGAGATCGACATGACCGAGCTGGTCGCGGTGCGCGACCGGGCCAAGGGCCGCGCGGCCGACCGGGGCGTGAAGCTTAACTACCTGCCGTTCATCGTGAAGGCGGTGGTGTCGGGCCTGAAGAAGTGGCCGATGCTCAACGCCTCGCTCGACGAGTCGACCCAGGAGATCGTCCGCAAGAAGTACTACCACATCGGGATCGCGGCCCAGGGTGGCCAGGGCCTGGTGGTCTCGGTGGTCCGCGACGCCGACCGGCGCTCGATCTTCGACCTGTCGCGCGAGATCGAGCGGCTGGGCGAGGCGGTCCGCGCCGGCACCGCGACCCGCGAGGAGCTGGTGGGCTCGACCTTCACGATCTCGTCGCTCGGCAAGCTGGGCGGCGTGCTGGCCACGCCGATCATCAACTTCCCCGAGGTCGCCATCGTGGGCGTCCACAAGATCGAGGAGAAGCCGGCGGTCCGCGGCGGCCAGATCGTGATCCGCCACCTCATGAACCTGTCGATCTCGGTCGATCACCGGCTGGCCGACGGCTGGGACGGCGCGATGTTCCTGCAGGACGTGAAGGCGCTGCTCGAAGATCCGACCACGATGTTCATGGAGATGATCTGACGTGGTGGCGCCGATCGCCGCGCGGGGCAGCGGCGCCTACGCCTACTTCGAAGGCACCGACGACGAGCAGGCCCGCGGCCTGTTCCGGCTGATCGACGAGGACGGCGGCGGCGATCCGGCCGACGTCGCCTGGGTCGACCGCGAGCTGGCCCGCCGCCTGTTCGACGGCATGCTCACGATCCGGGTCACCGACGCCCGGATGATGGCGCTGCAGCGCCAGGGCCGGATCGGCTTCTACGGCGAGGCGATGGGTCAGGAGGCGGCGGTGGTCGGCTCGGCGGCGGCGTCGGCACCCGACGACTGGATCATCCCGGCGCTGCGCGAGGCCGGGGTCGGCCTGTTTCGGGGGATGAGCCTCGACTCGTACATCGCGCAGATCTTCGGCAACGCCGCCGACCCGAGCAAGGGTCGGCAGCTGCCCTGCCACCCATGTGACCGCGCCAGCAACTACGTCGTGATGTCGTCGTGCGTGTCGTCGCAGATCCCGCACGCGGTCGGGGTCGCGATGGGCATGAAACTGATGGGCGACCGCGACCGCTGCGCGTTCGGCTACATGGGCGACGGCGGCACCAGCGCCAGCGACTTCCACGTCGCGATGAACTTCGCCGGCGTGATGCGCGCGCCGGTCGTGCTGATCTGCCAGAACAACCAGTGGGCGATCTCGACGCCCGGCAGCGTGCAGACCGCGTCCGAGACCATCGCCCTCAAGGCGGTCGGCTACGGCCTGCCGGCGTTCCGGGTCGACGGCAACGACGTGCTCGCGGTATACGAGGCGTGCCGGCGCGCGGCGGTCCGGGCGCGCACCGGCGGCGGCGCGACCTTCATCGAGCTGCTGACCTACCGGGTCAGCGCGCACTCGTCGTCCGACGATCCGTCGCGCTACCGCGACGAGCGGGTGACCGAGGTGTGGCGGACCCAGCGCGATCCGCTGCGCCGCATGAAGGCGTTCCTCGAGGCGCGCGGCTGGCTGGCCCCCGGCGAGACGGAGGCGCTCGCCGCCGCGATCGAGGCGCGGGTCCGCGACGTGATCGCGGCCCAGGAGCAGATCGGCCCGCCCGCGCTCGCGACGATCATCGACGACGTCTTCGAGGAGCCGACCTGGCTCCTGCGCGAGCAGCTCGCCGCGGTCGGCGGCTGAGCCGAGCGGCCGCGGCTTGACTCGCCCGCGGCGGCGCGGTAGCCCGGACCCATGTCAGCAGAGCGCTTCGACGCGATCGTCATCGGCGCCGGCCCGGGTGGATACCCGGCGGCGATCCGCCTCGGCCAGCTCAAGGTCAAGACCGTCATTGTCGAGCGCGAGTACATGGGCGGGGTCTGCCTGAACGTCGGCTGCATCCCGTCGAAGGCGGTCATCCACGCGGCCAAGACGTTCGACAAGATCGGCCATGCCGACGTGCTCGGCATCACCGTCGGCAAGCCGACGCTCGACATGACCAAGCTGCAGGCGTGGAAGGGCGGCGTGGTCCAGAAGTTGACCGGCGGTGTCCGCACCCTGCTCAAGGGCAACGGGGTCGAGATCGTTGACGGCGTCGCGCGGCTCGGCAAGCCCAGCCCCGAGGGCCACGTCGTGACCGTGACCACCAGCAAGGGCCCGCGCACGCTGATCGCCAAGAACATCGTGCTCGCGACCGGCTCGCGACCGTTCGAGATCCCCGGCTTCAAGACCGACCAGAAGCGCATCATCGACTCGACCGGCGCGCTCGCGCTGGCCGCGCTGCCGGCGCGCATGGTGGTGATCGGCGGCGGTTACATCGGGCTCGAGCTCGGCATGGTCTACGCGAAGTTCGGCACCAAGGTCACCGTGGTCGAGGCGCTGCCATCGGTCCTGGCCTCGATGGACAAGGAGTGCGCGCAGGTCGTCGCCCGCAAGCTCAAGAAGATGGGCGTCGAGGTGATGACCGAGGCCAAGGCCAAGAGCTGGGAGGACAAGGGCGACCGCGCGGTCCTCACCGTCGAGCTCAAGGGCGGCCAGGTCGCGACCATCGACACCGACGTCATCCTGGTCTCGGTGGGCCGCCGGCCCAACAGCGAGGACCTCGGGCTGGCCGACGCCGGCGTGGCGATCGACAAGCGCGGCTACGTGGTCGCCGACGACCAGCTGCGCACCAACGTCGCCGGGATCTACGCGCTCGGCGACCTGATCGGCGGGGCGATGCTGGCCCACAAGGCCACCAAGGAGGGCGAGGTCGTCGCCGAGATCATCGCCGGCCACAAGGCGGCGATGGACGTGCGCACCATCCCGGCGGTGGTGTTCACCGATCCCGAGATCGCGTCGGCCGGTCTGACCGAGGACGAGGCCAAGGCCAAGGGCCACACGATCAAGGTCGGCAAGTTCCCGTTCGCCGCGCTCGGGCGCGCGCTGTCGGTCAACGACACCGAGGGCTTCGCCAAGGTGATCTGCGACGCGACCACCGAGGAGATCCTCGGCGTGCACATCGTCGGCAACGGCGCCGGCGACCTGATCAGCGAGGCCGCGCTGGCGATCGAGATGGGCGCGGTGATCCAGGACCTCAACCTGACGGTCCACCCGCACCCGACCCTGTCCGAGGCGATCCGCGAGGCCGCCGCCGCCGCGATCGGCGAAGCCGTCCACATCATCAATCGCTGAGCCGATCGAAGCGAGGCGGCTCTGGCTCCGTACAGATCGGGCGCGGGCTCCGGGCCGCGGCCGATCGATCGAATGGGTGGGATTCAAAGAATCACAGCCCCTGCGGCCCGGGCCGGTCGCTCACCGCGCTCGGCCCCGCCGGCGCCACCGGTCGAGCCTCGGGCTTCCCGGGCGGCCGGACTGACCGTGCCGGCAACGTGCGTGAGCCAGGCAATGTCATCGCCCGCGCGCGCGTGCGCTCGGCCGGCGAGCCCATCGGCGTGGAACATCGGGTGTTCGACGTCACCGGTGGCGGGCTGGCGTTGCCGGCGACCGTGCGGACGGCACGGGCCGAGGTCGCGTCCGCCACCCTGGCCGCCTGGAACGCTACGGCCTGACGCGTCCGCGGAAGTCCCGCGAGACGTGACGGGATGGCAACCCGCGGTCACCGCCGACGCCGGCGGCGAGCGAGGGCGACCGCCGCGCACAGGGCCCAGCCGGACGCCGCGGTCCCGGTGGGGCCGGCCTGACAGCCGCCATGGATCGTGTCGCTCACCCCATCGCCGTCGAAGTCGTCGCGGCTCGACCCGGCCGGCCCGACCCGCTCGATCAGTAGCGCGAACGAGTTCTGTTGCTGCGAGCAGATCCGGGCACCGCCGGGCAGGCCGCACGCGCGCTCGCTGAACTCGCCGCACGGCGCGCTCACGTCCTGAAACTGCCGCAGCCCCTCGAAAGGCAGATAGCTCATCGGGTCAGCGGCGAGATATTGATGATCGAGCCCGAAGGCATGGCCGATCTCCTGGGCGGCGACCTCGCAGATCGTCTCCGCGAGGTCGGGGGCCGTTGGCGCCTGGTCGCGAATCTCGCGTGAGAGCACGAACACCATCGCGTTCGGGATCGGCTGGCAGTCCGCGGTGAACGGCGAGATGCCGAGGACATTTCCGGTCACCACCGCGCTGGCGAGCTGCTCGACCGAACCGCCGATCACGGCCTCGACGTGGCTGACATCCCCCGGGTTCACGTCGGTGATCTCGACGTCGAAACGCTCGAACATCTGGCTGACACAGGTGACGATCTCATCCCACTCCACCGCCGTCCCTTCGAACGGCGAGACCTGGGTGGCGCGAGCCGGAATGGTGGAACGATCCAGGCGCGCGTCGTTGGCGCCCGGGACCACGGTGACACCCCGGCGATTGAGATAGATGAGCGTCCGGCGCCCGGTCGCACGGGGGGCGACGGGCGTGCCCTGGTGGCGAGCGGTCGCAGCCAGCGCCGGGATCACCTGCAGCACCGTGGTCGGCCGAACGGCGTCGAGGCCGACCCAGCCCAGGACGGCCGGCGCGGGTAGCGTCACCTCGGTGGTCCCCGGGCTGGCGGCGCTCGCTCCCGCCCGAGCAAGGAGACCGACGAACGACAGGACCGAGAGAAACCGCCAGGCTGGCATCGCGCTACCCGCAGCGTTTCACATGCAGTGCCAAGCCGGGGCAAGACTTGACTGGCGTGGGGTGACGGTTGTCATGGTGAGACACACAGCCAAGGCCGGATTGGACGCGGACGGGTCCAATCCGGCCGTCCAGACCGTCCGGGACCAACGCCCCAGTCGTCGGGTCAGGACGGGATCGAAGAGGACAGCGCGCCGGCCAGGGTCGGGTGGCGGAAGGCGAACTTCAGCTGCTCGAGGGCGGCGGGGACGGCGCGGCGGCCCTCGAGGAGGTAGTCAGCGAGCTCACCGACGGCGGCGCGGATGGCGAACGCGGGCACCGGGAGCCACGACGGGCGGCCCAGGGCCTTGCCGAGCGCGCGCGAGAACGCGGCGTTGCGCACGGTCTCGGGCGCGACCAGGTTGATCGGGCCCTGCCAGCGGTCGTCGCCGAGCGCGGCCAGGTAAGCGGCGACCACGTCGTCGAGGTGGATCCAGGAGAACCACTGCTGGCCGGACCCGATGCGCCCGCCCGCGAAGAGCTTGAACGGGGTGGTCATCTTGGCGAGGGCGCCGCCGGCCGCCGGGTCGGCGACCACGACGGCGGTGCGCATGCGCACGACCCGGACCCCGTGCTTGACCGCGGCGGCCGCCTCGGCCTCCCACAGCTGGCAGACGCGGGCGAGGAACGAGTCGCCGACCGGCGCGGTCTCGGTGACCGGGTCGTCGTCGTCGAGCTGGCGGTTGGCGAAGCCGTAGTAGTCGATGCCCGACGCGCTGATCAGCACGCGGGGCCGGCCGGCCGGCTCGAGGCGCGCGATGCCCTCGACCAGGAGGCGGGTGGACTCGACCCGGCTGTCGCGGACGCGCTGCTTGTGGTGGGCGTCGAGGCGCTTGCCGGCGATCGGCTCACCGGCGAGGTGCACGATGGCGTTGGCGCCGAGCCGGTCCTGCCAGGGCCCGGCGGTCTCGAGGTCACACGCGATCAGCTCGACGCCGGCGCCGAGCGCGGCCCGGGCCCGCGCCTCGTCACGCACCAGCGCGACCACTTCGTCCCCGCGCGCGCGCAGCGCCTGCACGAGGGGCTTGCCCACCATCCCGGTCGCACCGGTCACGACGATCCGCTTCATGGGTGCCTATAGCACCGCCGGTCGGCCGCGGCCCGCCTGCACCGCGCCCGCGATCAGCGCCGCGACGTAGCTCTTGGCCGCCCGGCAGGCGGCGGCGACGTCATGGCCGGCAGCGAGGTTACAAGCGATCGCCGTCGCCAGCGCGCAGCCGGTGCCGTGCACCGACCCGGCGGTGGTGAAGCGCGGCCCGGTGAGCACCTCGTGGCCGTCGGCGGTGACCAGCACGTCGAGCGCCTCGTCGGCGCTCCCCCAGTGGCCGCCCTTGATGAGCACCGCGCCCATGCCGCGCTCGTACAGCGCCATACCGGCGGCGATCGCGCTACCCAGCGAGTCGATCTTGATGCCGGTGAGCGCCGAGGCCTCGTCGGCGTTCGGCGTGCACAGGGCGACCCGGCCGTCGAGCAGCTCGAACAGCCGCGCCGGGTGGTCCTCGTACAGGTAGACCTGGCCCGCGGTCGGGCGCAGCACCGGGTCCCACACCACCGGCGCCCCGGTCAGGTCGAGCGCCCGCGCGACCTCCTCGGCGATCGCCTCGTTGCCGAGCATCCCGATCTTCACCGCCGCGACCTCGATGTCGGTGAGGATCGCGCGCAGCTGCTCGCCGACCACGGTCGCGGGCACCGGGTTCACCGCGCGCACCTCGACGGTCGACTGCTCGGTCAGCGCGGTCGCCACCGCGACCGGCCGGCACTCGTGCTGCTCGCAGACCCGCACGTCGGCGACCAGGCCAGCGCCCCCCGACGGATCGAGCCCGGCGACCACCAGCACGCCCGGCCAGGGCTCGCCCGTGGCCATGGCTACTCGAACGCCGCCAGGCCGGTGATGTCCTGGCCCACGACCAGCGTGTGGATGTCGTGGGTGCCTTCGTAGGTGTAGACCGACTCGAGGTTGAGCATGTGGCGCCCGCACTGGTAGTCGTCGGTGACGCCGTTGGCGCCGAGGATGTCGCGGGCGTCCCGCGCGATGTCGCGCGCGATCGAGACGTTGTTGCGCTTGGCGAGCGAGACCTGGGCCGGCCGCAAGGCGCCGGTGTCCTTGAGCCGCCCCAGCTGCAGGCACAGGAGCTGGGCCTTGGTGATCTCGGACACCATCTCGACCAGCTTCTGCTGCACCAGCTGGTAGCCCGCGATCGGCCGCGAGAACTGCACGCGATCGCCGGCGTACGACAGGGCCTCGTCGTAGCAAGCCATCGCCGCGCCGATCACGCCGAAGCAGATGCCGAACCGGGCCTGGGTCAGGCACGACAGTGGCCCCTTCATGCCGGTCACGCCGGGCAGGATCGCGTCCTCGCCGAGGGTGACGTCCTCGAGGATGAGCTCGCTGGTGATCGACGCGCGCAGGCTCCACTTGCCGTGGATGTCGCGGGTGGTGAAGCCCGGGGTGCCGGCCGGCACCAGGAAGCCGCGCACCACGCCGTCGAGCTTGGCCCACACCAGCGCGACCTGCGCGGCCGAGCCGCTGGTGATCCACCGCTTGGTGCCGTTGAGCAGGTAGCCGCCGGCGACCTTGCGCGCGGTGGTGAGCATGCCGGTCGGGTTGGAGCCGAAGTCAGGCTCGGTCAGACCGAAGCAGCCGATCGCCTCGCCGCGCGCCATCGCCGGCAGCCAGCGCTGCTTCTGCGCCTCGGAGCCGAACGCCCAGATCGGGTACATGACCAGGCTCGACTGCACCGAGCAGAACGAGCGGATCCCCGAGTCACCGCGCTCGAGCTCCTGGCAGATCAGACCGTAGCCGATCGGGCTGGTGCCCGGACAGCCGTAGCCGGTCAGCGAGGCGCCGAGCAGGCCCATCTGGCCGAACACCGGCACCAGCTCGCTCGGGAACGTTCCTGCGGTGAAGTGCTTGCCGATGCCGGGCAGCACGCGCTCGGACACGAAGTCGCGCACGGTGTCGCGAATCAGCCGCTCCTCCTCGGAATACAGGCCGTCGATGCCGAAGTAGTCGAGGCCGCGGTACGCGCCAGTCGCCATGGGGGATCCTCCGCTCGAACGCGCACTGGAGCCGCGCGCCCGGGGCGGTATACTTCGCGACCGATGCTGCGGGCAACCGTCGTCGCCGCTGCGCTGGTTGCCATCACCGCGACCGCCGAGGCCCGCCCGCGCAAGCCCGCGCCGACCCGCCCGACCCGCCCGACCGCGCGCCGGCCCCCGGCCGCGCCGACCCCGCCGCCGGTGCGGCCGGGCAATCCCGCCGACGCCCGGCGGCTGGGCAGGGCGTACGAGGCCTACCAGGCCGGCGACCTCGACGGCGCGCGCCAGCTCCTGCGCGGCCTCGGCCCCGACCAGCTCGCCAACCCCGACTACCTGCTGTGGGTGCGCGGCCAGGTCGCGCTGCAGGCCGGCCGGCCCGCCGACGCGCGCCCCGACTTCACCGCGCTGGCCAAGCTCACGACCTCGCGGCTCGCGGCCGCCGCGCCCTGGCGGCTCGCCGACTGCCTGTGGGAGCAGGGGCGCCGGGCCGAGGCCGCCCGCGCGTACGGCGCGCTGCTCGGGAACGGCAACGCCGACGACCATGCCGACCTGGGGGTGGTCGCCTACCGGATGGCCCGCGCCGCCGGCTCACCGGCCGCCGAGCAGAAGGGCCTGCGCGCGCTGCTGCTCGCCTACCCGGGCCACCCGCTGGCGCCCGAGGCCGAACGCCGGCTGGTCGAGCTCGGCGGCGCCCTCGGCTGGGACGGCGACGATCGCATCGCGCGCGCCCAGCGCTTGACCGTCGCCCACCTGTGGCACGAGGCGGTCGCCGAGCTGATGCTGGTGCCGGACGGCGCCGCCGAGGGCACCCGGCTGCGCCGCGACTACTGGCTCGGCACCACGCTCTACAAGATGCGCCGCCGCTACGGCGACGCCGGCAAGCTGCTGCTCTCGGTCGCGCCCCGGATGGACTCGGCCGAGGCCCTGTTCCATGGCGCGCGCGCGCTGTCGCGCTCCGACCAGGACGACCAGGCGATCGTTCGCTATCGCGAGGTGGTCGCGAAGTACCCGCGGACCGACTGGGCCGCCGAGGCGCAGTACCTGACCGGCTGGCTCGAGTTCAACCGCGGCAACTACCGCAAGGCGATCGCGCCGCTCGAAGAGATGCTGCGCCGCTATCCGACCTCGAAGTGGATGGACGACGCGCTGTGGTTCCTCGGCATGTCGCACTTCCTGCTCGGGCAGTACGACCGCGCGCTGCCCCACCTCGACAAGCTCGCCGGCCGCGGCGCAGCGTACGAGGGCGGCAAGGGCCTGTACTGGTGGGCGCGCACGGTCGACCGGCTCGGCCGCCGCGCCGATGCGATCGACGCCTACCAGCGGGTCGTCGCCCGCTGGCCGTTCGCCTGGTACGCGCTGCTGGCCCAGACCCGGCTGCGCGAGGCCGGCGTGACCATCGGCCCGTTCGGCGCCCGGCCACCGGCGCCGCGCGGCCCGACCGTGGCGACCCGCCTCGAGCCGACGGTCGAGGCCGATCCCGCGATCGTCCGCTTCGACGAGCTCGAGCGCGCCGGGCTCGACGTCGACGCCGGCAAGGACCTCACCCGCGGCGAGCGAGCGTTCGTGAAGCGCCACGATCGGGCCGCCGCGCTGGCGGTGCTGTTCGAGCGCTACGGCCGGGGCAGCAACTGGACCCGGCCCTGGAAGCTCGCGCTCGCCTACGACGGCGGCGCCCTGGACACGCCGCCGCAGGGCCCGGCCCGGTTCTGGTGGCAGCACGCGTACCCCGAGGCCTACCAGCCGCTGGTCGACAAGTACCAGGCGCTCGGCAAGAGCCCGCCCTACTACCTCTACGCGATCATGCGCAAGGAGAGCGGCTACGACCCCCACGTGCTGTCGTACGCCGACGCCCAGGGGCTCCTGCAGATGATCCCGCCGACGACGATCCGGGTCGCGCGCCAGCTCGGCATCACCTACGCCGCCGGCGACCTGTACGCGCCCGAGGTCAACGTCCGGACCGCGAGCTGGTACATCGGCAACCTGCTCCAGAAGTTCAAGGGGCAGATCCCGTTCGGCGCCGCCTCGTTCAACAGCGGGCCGCGCCCGGTGATGAAGTGGCTCGACCAGCACGGCACCCGGCCCATCGACGAGCTGGTCGAGCTCGTCTCGTACATGCAGACCCGCGAGTACATGAAGCTGGTGACCGAGAACTACGCCCGCTACGTCTACCTGTACACCGGCACGGTGTACGAGCAGCCGATGACGGTCGACCCGGGCTACCTCGTGAACGAGCTGACGTACTGACCGTCACCGCACCCGCGGTGCCGATGTCACGGGGCCGGCGTGCACTTCGAGACCTT
Organism: Kofleriaceae bacterium; assembly: GCA_046597055.1. Lineage (GTDB taxonomy): Bacteria > Myxococcota_A > Polyangia > Haliangiales > Haliangiaceae > UBA2376. The sequence continues at coordinate 17,892 of JBKJLC010000110.1, forward strand.
GATGATCGGTCCCGTCATGCCGATGCCGAACGCGCCCTTGTCGACCTTGCCCTCGACCACGACCTTCTGGCCGTCGACGAGGTCGCTGGCGCCCTCGAGCTGAAACTGCTCACCGTCGTCGGTGACGAGCAACCAGTGCCCGCCCTCAAGGTCGCTCTTCTGCACGGTCCCGCTCATCTTGGCCATGGGTAAACCGTAGCGCACGGCGGCCGCGACCGCACGAGCTGTCGCGATTCGCGCGCGCCGGCCAGGTGCGAGATCCGCGGCGGCGATGCGTTCGCCGCGATCGTCGCCATCTGCGCCACGAGTGCCTTCGAAAAAGGGCTGGCCGTGATCGAAGGGCTCCGATCAAAGCCTCGCCCCCTCTTCGGCCGGATTGGCGCCGGTTATTCGAGCACGACGTCGGTGCCAGCCGACAGGCCGGCGTCCGACGGACACGCCACCGAGACCTTGGCACCCTCGACCTTGGTCACGATGCAGTTCGCCCGCTGATCAAGCCCGGCCTTGGACGCGACCCGAACCGGCGCATCGGCCGCGAAGGTCTTGCTGGCCGGCACGTCGAAGGTCGCGGCGAGCAGTACCGGCGGCGTGATCGTCGCGATGACCTGGGTGGCGGTGGCGCGCGCGCCCTTCTTGACCTTGACCGCGACGGTGCCGGCGACCGGCGCCTTGACCATGGCGCCCTCGATCTTCAGGAGGATGTCCTCGCGTTCCTTGCGCTTCTCCTCGAGCCGCTTGGTGCGCTCGGCGAGGCGCTCGGCGGCAACCTTCGATGCCGCCGCGTTGTTGCTCGCGTCGGCCTTCTCCTTGAGCTTGGTCTGGCGGTCGATCTCCTTGGGAACGCCCGCCGTGATGTCGTAGTCGAGGCCCTTCAGGCGCTGCTCGAGCGCCGCGTTGGAGACGAAGCGCACCAGCTGGTCGCCGACCGCGACCACCTTGCCGTCGGCGACGACCTCGGCGATCTGCGCCGCCTGCCCGGCGGCAACGTCGGTCGGCACGCCCGCGGTCTCGGCCAGGGTCGCGCTCGGCGGGGGCGGCGGTGGGGGCGGCGGCGGCGCCGCGACCACGCCCACCCCGGGCCCCGGGCCCGCGGCGGTACCGACTTGATCGCCGGTGGTCGTGGGCGTTGCGTCCGCGGACTCCCACGGCAGCGGCTTGTTCAGGACCCTCGTCCACACCACGTAGGCGCCGGCGAGCAGGAGCACGAGCAGGAAGACGTAGAGCAGCGCCTTGCTGCGCGGCGCCTCGGCCGGCGCCGGGTCGGTCGGCGCCACGATCGCCGGACCGGTCTCGGCCTTGGGCCGCGACACGCCGACCGGCGCCTTGGGAAGCTCGACCGCGGGTCGACCGGCCTGCGCGGCCTGGGTCGAGGCCGCGCGGGTGACGGCCTCCTGGGCCGCCTTGTCCGCCGCGGCCCGAGCCGCCGCTTCCTGCGACGCGCGCTCGGCGTTCTCGCGCTCGGCGGCAGCCTTCTCGGCCGCTGCCTTGTCGGCGGCCGTCTTCTCGCCCAGGCGGCGGGCCTCGTCGGCGTGAGCGTCGGCTCCGTCGAGCGCGGCCTGCAGGTCGGCCGGGAGGTCCACGGCCTTCATCACCTTGGAGGCGCGCACCGCCTCCTTGACGTCGGACGCCGAGATCGCGAGATGATCGCTCAGGTCGACCGAGACATCGTCGTCGCCGTAGTCCGCCGTCATTGCGGGCGGCAGGTGGGTGGGCCCGTCGTCCTCGTGATCGTGACGCGACACCGGGCGCAGCGTCCGCATGGGCGCCTGGGCCGTCGGCGGCGGCGGCGCCTCGAACTCCATGCCGTCACGGCCGCCGGCCGGGCCCAACTCGGGGCCGGGCGCTGCATCGCGCGCCCGCGCGCCACCCGGCACCGCGGCCGGACGCCCCCCGGCGTGGCCGAGCTCGAGCTCGCCGATCGTCGTCGGGACATCCTCGTCGAACTGGTTGGCCCCGGCGCGGCCGAGCTCGACGTCGTCGACCGGGATCTTGGCCGCGCGCGGTGCCGAGACCACGCCCGGGACGAGCTCTTGCTCGTACGCGACCTGGGTGCGCGCCGGCGCGGTGGTCGCCGTCTCGAGGTAGCCGAGATCGCCGAGGGTCGCGATCACGGTCGCGAGCTCCTTGGGCGATGGCTCGACGCCGAGCTCCTCGCGGGCCCACTGGGCGAGGCCCTGGACGTCGCGCTCGCCGTCCATCGCGCAGGCAATCGAGTACTCGACGTCGAAGAACCGGGACACGTTGCCCGTGTCCGGGTCGATCACGTCGATGTAGCGGTGGCCGTCTTCTTCGATCGGCTCGGCGACCAGATCGGTGCGGAAACGCGGGCGGGCGGTCGGGTTCATCGGGGGCTCTCCTGGGACGTCGCCACGGACGTCGGCACGACCGTGGCGCGCCGATGCGACGCGCGGCGGAGCGCGGGGCGGATCCGCTGTCAGCTACCGCGCTTGAGCTCGGTGAGAACGAGCTTCGCGACCGCCTTGAGGGTGTCGAACACGCCGACGCCCTTGACCGCGACCGCCTCGAACTGCGGGACCTTGGTCGGGTTCAGCACCTCGGTCAGCTCCTCGAGCGGCGCCGAGTTCGGCAGGTCGCGCTTGTTGAGCTGCACGACGTACGGAAGCTTGTCGAGGTCGTAGCCCTGCTCGGCGAGGTTCGTGCGCAGGTTGTCGAGCGACTCGATGTTCGCTTCCATGCGCTCGATCTGCGAGTCGCCGACGAAGCACACGCCGTCGACCCCCTTGAGGATCAGCTTGCGGCTCGCATCGTAGAAGACCTGGCCGGGCACCGTGTACAGGTGAAACCGGGTCTTGAAGCCGCGGATCTCGCCGAGCGACAGCGGCAGGAAGTCGAAAAAGAGCGTTCGCTCGGTCTCGGTGGCGAGGGAGATCATCTTCCCTTTCGCCTCCGGATTCGTCTTGTTGTAGATGTACTGAAGATTCGTCGTCTTCCCGCACAAGCCGGGCCCGTAGTAGACGATCTTGCAGTTGATCTCGCGGGACGAGTAGTTGATGAAGCTCATGCTCTTCCCGCCTCAGTCGTTGAACAGGTTGTCGATGTCGTCGTCGGTGATCTCGGCAAAGACCGACGGCTGATTCCCGGCCTCGCTCTTCCGGACCATCGTCTCGAGCACGGTGGTCAGCTCGACCGCGGCCTTGCGCACGCGCAGGCGCACGAGGCCGAGCGAGCTGCGCTCGTCGAACAGCACCAGGAGAATGACGCGGGCCCCGACGATGGAGATATGGACGTTGGTCTTCTCCCCCTCGTGGAACTGGCCAGCGAACTCCTTCTCGGCGAGGAGCTGCGCGATGCCACCGGTCGCCGCGACGTTGCCGGCGGTGAGCGACGACAGCGAGGTGACATCGAGGTGCTCGACGTCGCCCGACTGGACGATCGCCTGCCCGTTCTTGTCGATGACCAGCACCGCCTTGGCGTTCGAATCGCGCTGGAGCACGTCGCAGATGTGCATCAGCTGCGTGAGCTCCTCTTCGTACATCACCAGTTGGTTGGTCATCTCGCCTGGACTCCTGCCAGCCTGTTGCCCGCTACGAAAAAGGTCGTTCCCCGTCGCCAAGGGGAATGGGACACACCGCCCCAGCCTGGGTCAAACGTACCAGACGGCCGAAGATTCGTTCAACCTTTCCGGGCATCTATGCGCCCGCGTTTCCGCGCGGCGGACCAGTGCCCCGCGCCGCGGTCACAGCGACGAGCGCCCGGCCAGCGCCCGCGCGATCGTCGCCTGGTCGGTGTACTCGAGGTCACCACCGACCGGCAGGCCGGTGGCGATGCGTGAGACTCGGATCCCGAGGGGCTTGATCAGGCGCGCCAGGTACATCGCGGTCGACTCGCCCTCGACCGTGGGCGCGGTCGCGATGATCACCTCGCCGACCGCAACCCCGCCGTCGGGGGCGGGGCCGAGCCGCCGGATGAGCTCGGTGATCCGGAGCTCGTCCGGCCCGATCCCTTCCAGCGGAGCAAGGGTGCCATGCAGCACGTGGTAGCGGCCGCGAAAGTGGCTGCCCCGCTCGATCGCCAGCACGTCGCTGGCGCTGGCCACCACACAGACGATCGAAGGGTCGCGCCGGGGGTCGTCACACAACCGACACGGATCGGCCTCGGTGAGCGTCATGCACACCGAGCACAGCCCGATCTTCTCGGTCGCGTCGACCAGCGCCGCGGCGAGGTCGCGGACCTGCTGCTTGGGCGCGCGCACGAGGTGCATCGCCAGGCGGGTCGCGGTCTTCTCGCCGATGCCGGGCAGTCGGCCGAGCTCCTGGACCAGGCGCTGGATCGGATCGGCCATGCTAGTGCACCGCTCGCGCGAGCCGGGCGCGGGACACTAGCGTCCCGCCCCGCTCGCCTCGACGCGCTCTCGCAGGCGATGCACTAGAACATGCCGGGCGGCATGCCGGGGATGTTCATCCCGCCCATCACCTTGGACATGTGCTCCTTGGTGACCTCGCGCATGCGGTTGACGGCGACGTTGACCGCCGAGGTGACGAGATCCTCGAGCATCGCAACGTCGGTCGGGTCGACGACGTTCTTGTCGATCTTGATCTTCTGGATCTCGAAGTTGCCGTTGACGGTCACGGTGACCATGCCGCCGCCGGCCTGGCCGTCGGCCGTCATCGTCGCGACCTGCTCCTGCGCCTTGGCGACGTCGCCCTGGAGCTTCTGGGCCTGGCGCATCAGGGCGCCGAGATCGGGCATTTTTCCGTTAGACATCGGTCTTGATCTCCTTGATCGCCGCGCCGAAGGTCTCGAGGACCAGGCGGGTCATCGGGTGGTCGCGGGCCTCGGACTCGCGACGGCGACGCTCTTCGTCACCGCGGAGCTTGTTCTCCTCGACGACCGAGCGCTGCGGCGTCGCCGCCGACTCCGCAGCCGTGAGCATGCGGATGTGGACGTTGACCGCCTTGCCGGCAAGCTCGCGCACGATCTGCCGCAGCGGCTCGGCTTGCTCGCGCGCGAGGTCCGCCAGCTCATAGCTCGGCGAGAAGCCTAGCTCGAGCAGCTCGGCCGTGAAGGTCAGGACCCGCGCGTTCATGAAATGGCCAAACAGCGTGCGCTTGCGCTGCTCGAGCATGTCGAGCACGACGTTCCAGCGCATCGGGATGGGCAAGCCGGCAAACGCCGCAGGCGACATGGCCCCAGACACCGCTGCCGCTGCGGGTGCCGCTGCCGCTGCCGCTGCCGCTGCGGGTGCCGCTGCCGCTGCTGGTGCCGCTGCCGCTGCTGGTGCCGCTGCCAGTGCCGCCGCTGCCGGCCGTAGCGCTGCCACCGCCCCCGGCACCGCCGCCATCATCTCCGGCACCGCGACCGGCACCGGCGCCGCCACCACCGGCGCCACCGCCAACGCCCGCGCCGGCGTCCGGCCCGCCCCCGCCACCGCCACCGCCACCGCCCGCGACGCACTGGACGGCGAAGCCCCCGCACCCGCCCGCGCTCCACCGCCACCCCCGCCGCCCCCGCCGAGCCGGCGCTCCATGTCCCCGAGCCGCTCGAGCAGATCCCCGAGCGGCACCAGCGGCTCGAGGGTCGCGACGTCGATCAGCGCCAAGTCGAGCACGAGCCGGGGCTGCATCGTCTTGCCGAGGTCGTCGCACGCGCGCAGCATCCGCTCGAACATCTGGGTCAGCCGCGGCCGCGGGAGCGCCGCCGCCTCGGCCGCCATCGCCGCGCGCTCGTCCTCGGACGCATCGACCAGCTCGGTCGCGCCGGGCGCGACCTGCAGCACCGCGAGATCCCGCAGGTAGCGCACCACCGCGCGCGCGAGCTGGACCTCGTCGACCCCGCGGCCGCTCGCCGCGTCGGCTCGGGCC
>JBKJLC010000238.1:0-15581 GCA_046597055.1 Kofleriaceae bacterium
GCCGGAGGTGTATTTCACCGGGACCTTGCCTCAATGAGCAGGGGGCCGGCCACGGCGCCGGCAACGTATACGTGGAGGTGTTGCGCGGGGTCGGGAGCGTGATCGTGACCGCGTCGCTGCACCTTGCCGCTCTGCCCTCTGGATCCCGCACATCTTCCCGGTGTCCCTGAGCCAGGGCGAGCGAGCCCGCCGTCGAAGGGCAGTCCGTCGAAGATCACGTGCGGCACCTTGGCGCTCTGCCCTTCGACACGGCGCCTTCTTCGCCGGCTCAGGGCCACCGGGAAAGGTGAGCGCTTCCGATCACATGAAGACTTGTGATCAATCCCGAGCCCTGCCCTCCGACGCGGCGCCTTCGGCGCCGGCTGAGGGACATCGGGAAAGGGTGAGCGCTTCCGATCACATGGAGGCTTGGGATCAATCCTGAGCTCTGCCCTTCGACACGGCGCTTCGCGCCGGCTCAGGGCCACCGGAAAAGGGGAGCGCTTCGATCACACGCTGCTGAGCGACCCGCTGAGGGCGGACACGCCCACGCTCACGTTCCTCGCTCAGGTGTCTTCGTCGAAGTCGGTCAGGTGCCACGCGCCCGGGTCGACCACCCGCGCTCGCAGATGCGCCGGCAGTCCCTCGCCGGCCGCGACCGCGATCATCCGGTCGGCCTGGCGCGGCTCGAACCCGCGCGCGGCCAGCCCGTCGCTCAGCCAGCTCGCGCCGAGGTAGCGCATCGACACGCTGTGCACGCCGGCCCGGTACAGCGCGGTCGGTAGCAGGTCGAGCAGGCCCAGCACGTCGTCCTTGTGGCCGAACAGGTCCTTGACGTACGCGTTGTCGCCGTCGCGCTCGATCACGGCGTAGGCACGCAGCTCGCCGTCGGTGCGGGCGTAGGCGGTCACCCACTCGCGCGCTGGGGCCACCGGGTATCGCCACGCCAGCACCGCGTGGGTGCGATGGCTGCAGATCTCGTAGTCGCCGCGGGCCTGGGCCCACAACCGCTCGACCGCGGGGTCGGGCGCCGGCGCCGAGCGCAGCTTGAGCCGGCGGGTCGCGGCGGCCGCGGCCGGTGACCGGCGCGCCAGCTGGGCGACGTCGATCGCCGCGCCCGCGACCGCCGCGAAGCCCGGCAGCGAGGCGGCGCGGTAGATCCACGCGCGCGCCGCCGGTGGCACCTTGCCGAGATCGAGCTCGCGGACCCGGGTCGCGTAGCTCGCGTGGCGGAGCACCCGCGCCCACCGGGTGATCGTTCCCAGCGAGCCGTAGCCGACCCGCTTGAACACGCCGGCCGCGAGCTTGTTGGGAAACCCGTAGGCGACGTCGTGGTGCCCGAGCGCCCACTGCTTGACCGTGCGCACCAGCGCCAGCGCCGGGCCCACCGAGCGGTGGGCCTTGTCGACCGCGAGGTCGGCGAGCAGGCCGGCGGTGCCGTCGTGGTCGCCGAGCTGCATGCCACGCACCGCGAGGCCGGCGGTGCCGACCCGGGTGCCGTCGGCCGCCAGCAGCAGGAACACGTCCTCGCCGCGGCGGGGGGCGCGGCGATACAGCCAGTCGTACTTGGCGTGCACGCCGCCCTCGACCGTCAGGTTGCGGCCCCACAGCGCGCACAGCTCGTCGGCGACGTCCTCGGGACGCGCGCGCTCGACCTGGTAGGCGGGAGGCGGCGCGGTCACGACCGGCCGAGCTCGCGCCGGATCCCCTCGCGCACGCCGACCCGCGGGCGCCAGCCGAGCAGCTGCTCGGCGCGACCGGTGCTCCAGGTGATGCGCGCGAGCGCCGACTGCAGGCGGTACAGCGCCACCGGCGACGGCTTGCCGAGCGCACCCAGCGGCAGCTCGCTGAACTTGCCGAGGCCGAACACCAGCGCGCGCGGCACCCGCAATACCTTGCCACCGCCGCCGGCGAGCTCGAGCACGTCGGCCTGGGTCAGCTGATCGCCGTCGATGAGCTGGATGATCTCGCCCTGCTTGAGGCCCTTCTGCATCGCCGCCATGATCGCGTCGACCACGTCGTCCATGTAGACCAGCGGCAGCTCGAGCTGGCCATCGCCGAGGACCAACCAGCGGCCACCGGCCCGGCGCGCGACCGCGCCGTTGACCAGCGCGATGCCGCCGCCGAAGATCTGGCCCGGGCGCAGGATGACCGCGGGCAGCCCGGCCGCCGCGGCCGCGACCACCAGCTTCTCGGCCTCGAGCTTGGCGCGGGTGTAGGCCCCGCGCTCCTCGGCGCGCGGCTCGAGCGCGGCGCCCTCGTCGATCGGCCCGCGCCCGGCCGAGCCGGCCCAGTCGATCACCGACATCGAGCTGATGTGGACCAGCTGCTCGACCTGGTACCGCTTGCACGCGTCGATCACGTTCTGGGTGCCGACCACGGTGCCGCCGAGGTGCTCGGGCCAGCCGCCCTTCATCGCCGCGCCGGCGTGGACGACGACCTTGGCGCCCTTGACCGCCTTGTCGACCGCGATCGGATCGCCGAGGTTGCCGATCGCATACTCGACGCCGGCCTGCGGCTTGCGCGGGATCCGCCGGACCATCGCGCGGACCTTCTTGCCGTCGGCCAGCAGGCGCGCGAGGGTCGAGCGGCCCAGGAACCCGGAGGCGCCGGTGAGCAGCACGTCGACCGAGTCGGTCAGCTTGAAGCGGGCCAGCTGGCCCGCGTGGTCGGCGTCGGCCGCGCGCGCGACCTTCTCGACCCACTCGACCACGTTGACCGCCTCGAGCACGTCGACCGGCGGCGCCTCGCCGTTGCCCAGCCGCCGGTAGAAGTCGGCGATCAGGTTGCGCAGGCCCTGGTACGACTGGATCTCCTTGCGGACGAACTTCCACACGCCGATCGGCACGTCGATCAGCGGCTGGATCGAGTCGGTGAACGCGTTGACCAGCCGCTCGGCCGCCTTGGGCAGGGGCGTGGAGCTGCGCTTGCCGTGGAACATCGCGAACAGATCGACCCGCAGCACCTGCTTGGTGCCGTGGATGATGATCTGGCTCTGCATCGGCTTCACGTTCCAGGTCAGCTGGAACTGGGCGAGGCCGCGCTTGCACTTCACCTGGGCCCGCCACTCGTCGTAGGCGAGGTTGGGATCGCCACCGAGCGACTGCCACGACGCCTCGACGTCCTCGATCGTGCCGAGCAGCTCCTGGATGAGATACAGGCAGTGCACGCCGATGTCGCGGAACGGATAGCCGGCCTCGCGGTAGTGCGGCGGCAGCGGGCCACCCTGGTAGGGCGGGTACTCCGAGCCGCGCAGGATGTCGACCGAGACCACCTCGCCGAGCGCGCCCGAGCGCACCGCCTCGAGGGCCCGCTCGACCTGCGGATCGTAGAGCAGCGAGTGGTTGACCGTCGCGGTCAGGCCCTTGCGCTTGGCCAGCTCGGCGATCTTGCGGCCCTCCTCGGGGTCCTCGGTCACCGGCTTCTCGATGATGACGTGGCAGCCCTGCTCGAGCGCGGCCAGCGCGACCTTGCCGTGCGACGACGGCGGGGTCAGCACGTGGATCACGTTGGCGCCGGCGGCGATGATCTCGTCGAGCGACTTGAACGTCTTCACGCCGAACTTCTCGCCGAACGCGGCCGCGCGGGTCGCGTCGAGATCGACGACGCCGATCAGCTCGACGTCGGGCAGGGCGCGCACGGCAGCCACGTGGAACTCGCAGATGTTGCCGGCGCCGATCATGCCGGCCTTGAAGCGTGCGGTGGTCATGGGATCCTCGAGGGTTCGTGGCGAGAGCGGAGCGCGCCGACGGCGGCGACGTCATCGATGGTCCGGGCGACCTGAGCGACCCGGGCCGTCCAGGTCTCGGCGCGCATCGCGGCCGAGCGGGCGGCGCGGGCGGCCGGGGTGGTCGCGGCGAGCGCGGCGATCACCGCGCGCTCGAAGCTGTCGTGGTCGCGGGCGACCGCGCACAGCTCGGGGTAGCGCGCGACCTCGGGCACCGCGGTCGACACCACCGGCACGCCGGCCGACAGGTACTCGCGCAGCTTGATCGGATTGACGAACGTCATCCGCTCGGAGATCCGGTACGGGATCAGCCCGACGTCGAACGCCTTGCAGTACGCCGGCAGCGCGGCGTGCGGCTTGCGGCCGAGCAGGTGCACGTTGGGCAGCTTCCGCAGGCGCTCGACGTCGACCATGATCTGGCCGAGCAGCACCAGGCTCCACGCGGGGTGGCGCTCGGCGAGCCGGGCGATCAGGTCGAGATCGACCCAGTCCTGGATGGTGCCGTAGAAGCCGATGACCGGGCCGGGCAGGCCGGCGACGTCGGCCGGGACCTGGGTGGCCGGGTCGAGCGCGCGCGCGAACACGTCGTGGTCGACCCCGTGGGGCGACACGTGGGTGGCCGGGTTGAGCGCGCGCTTGGCGTCGGCCAGCGCGTGGTTGATCGCGAAGCACACGTCGACCTTGGCGAGCAGCTTGGCCTCGGCGGCGCGGGTGCCGGCCTCGTCGAGGTAGCTGAACAGCGACCACTCGTCGACGCAGTAGTAGACCGACAGCCGCTCGCCGAGCGTGCCGACGTAGTCGGCGACGTTGGGCAGGAAGGTCCACAGATCGAACTCGCGCAGGCCGAGCCGCCAGCGCAGCGCGGCCAGGGTCGCCCGCAAGATGCCCTGGTTGATCCGACGCGCGATCGCGCTGTGCGGCAGCGGCAGCACCAGCGGCGAGAAGACCCACAGATCGTTCTCGACGTTGACCGGCCCGCGCGCGAACTCGCCGAGCTTGCGGCCGATCTTGCCGAGGTCGCGCCCGCTCGACAGCTTGGGGGTGCGGGTCCCCACCGAGTTGAGCCACAGGACCCGGCGCGTGCGCGCGAGCTCGCGCAGCACGTGGTGGTTGCTCGTGGGGTCTTCGTGCCAGTCCTTGGCGAAGGCAATGATCCCGACGTTGGCCACCGATCCCGGAACCTACGGGCGCCCGGGCGCGATGTCCAGCCGCGCGCACGGGATGTCCCACGGGCATGCGCGGGAGTGGTGGTCGCTTCGCGAAGGCCGGGAGTGACCGGTCTTCGGACATCCACTGGCCGGCCTCGGCGGCCGCCGAACCTGCTCGAACGACCCGCCGTCGAGTAGCCGGGGACAGCCCTTGCCCGCGGGGCCTGCGCCCGGTTACGACGCGGTATGTCCGCGATCGAGGTCGTGAAGGCGCGGGTCCGGGACCTCGTCCAGCGGGCGAGCGGGCGCATGTACTGGCGAGGTTCGGTCGACCGGCGGCGGGTCGCGCTCACGTTCGACGACGGCCCCGACGATCTGACCGAGGCCTACCTCGACGTCCTCGATCGCCACGGCGTGCCGGCGACGTTCTTCGTGATGGGCGACCTCACCGAGGCCCGGCGGTCGACGATCCTCGAGTACCTGCGCCGCGGCCACCAGGTCGGCAGCCACGGCTACGACCACACCCGGATGACCACGCTGTCGCCGCGCGCGCTGCTCGACCAGCTCGACCGCACCGCGGCGGTGATCGGCCCGGTGCCGCAGGGTCGGCTGTGGGTCCGGCCGCCCTACGGCGCGGTCAACCCGACCGTGCTCGCGGCGATGCTCGCGCGCGGCTACACGATCGGCATGTGGTCGCTCGACAGCCACGACTTCGAGGGCAGCGTCGACGAGATCGTGGCGCGGTGCGCGCCCGAGCGGGTCGCGCCCGGCGACGTGCTGCTGTTCCACGAGGGCTACGCCAGCACGCTGGCCGCGCTGCCGCGCATCATCGATGGCCTGCACGGCGCCGGCTACGAGCTGGTGACGATGGCCGATCTCGTCGCGACGTGATCTCGCGCCGGGACCTGGCCCTCGCGGCGCTCGTCGCGACGGGCGTCGTCGGCTGTCAGGACCGCCCGCCCGGTGCGGCCCTGGCCGTGCTCGGCGAAGCCGAGGTCCTGCGCTGGACCGACCCGCTGCCGGTGCGCTCGGCGAGCTTCGACGGTGCGGTCGTGCGCCTGCACGGCGCGCGCGGCGAGGTGCTCGGCGTGCAGGTCGTGCGGGCCGGGCGCGGCACGGTCGCGGTGACCCTGGCGGTCGAGGCCGCGGCGGTGACCGGCTTCGCGGTCGAGCACCACGACGTGCGCGCGCCGTCGACCGCCATGTACGGCGGCAGCCGCGGGGTCGGTCGCTACCCCGATCGACTGACCGCCGCCGCGGGCCCGGTGACCGCGGCGCGCGCGGCCTACTTCGACGTCGCGATCGGCCGCGACGCTGCGGCCGGGGTCCATGCCGGCGAGCTCGTGGTCGGCGGCGACCGCTATCCGGTCGAGCTGGTCGTGGTCGACGCGACCCTCCCCGATCTGGCCGCAGCGCCGCGGGTCTGGGCCTACTACGACCCGATCGAGATCGCCCGCGCCCACGACGTCGCCGACCCGCTGGCGAGCGAGCGTGCGTACGCGGCGATGTTCCGCGCCCACGGCGTGATCGCGTCGCCCGAGCTGACCGCCGGGTCGTGGCCGGCGCGCCGCGACCTGGTCGCCGGGCTGCCGTTCGTGCCGGTGCTGCTGCCGCGCGACCGGGCCGGCATCACCGCCGAGGTCGCCGGCTGGCGTGATCGCCTGGCCGGGACCGGGCAGGTCGCGTTCGCGATCCCGATCGACGAGCCGCGCGCGCTCCTCGCCCAGCTGCGCGTGCGCGTCCTCGCCGGCTGGGTCCGGGCCGCGGGCGGCGGGCCCGGCCGCTTCCTCTACGCAGTGACCCACGCGCCCGGCTGGTTGCTCGGCGACGAGGTCGACGTCTTCATCTCGCCGTTCGCGGTGCGGCCCGGCGAGGCGCGCGCGACCTGGACCTACAACGGCACGCCGCCGTGGGCGGGCGCGATGGTGCTCGACGCCGCCGGCGGCGGACCGCGGACCTGGGGCTGGATCGGGTACCGCTACCAGGTGCCGCTCTGGTACGTGTGGGAGGCGCTGTACTGGGCGGATCGCCACAACGACGGCCGCGCCGCCCGCGGCCACGACCTGGTCCGCGACCCGATCAGCTTCGACGACGGCGAGGATCACGGCAACCTCGACGGCGTGCTCGCCTATCCCGGCCCGCGGCCGTCGCTGCGGCTCAAGGCGGTGCGGCGCGGCCAGCAGGATCGCGCGCTGCTCGAGGCGCTCGCCGCCTGCGCCGGCGCCGACGCGGCGATGGCGATCGCGCGCGCGACCGTGCCGCGCGCGCTGGGCGAGGTGCAGGCCGGCGACCCGCCGACCTGGCCGCGCGACGAGGCCGGCTGGGAGGCCGCGCGCGAGCAGGTGCTGGCGGCGCTGGCGGCGTGTCCGCCCTAGCGTGCACGGGCGTCCGGCTATTCTCGCTGCGCGGTTGTGGGTACGCTCTCCGCCAATGAGCGATGCCAAGACCTACGCTGGCAGATGTCATTGCCTCGACGACATCAACCCCGACGACCTCAGCAAGATGTCGGTCGACGGCGCGAGCAAGTAGCGCGCCCGTGACGGTCACCATCGCAGTCGCGTCGCACCCCTTGCTCGAGATCGGCGCGTTCGTCACGCAGCTGCCCGCGCCGCTCGGCGATCTGCCGGCGGTGTCGTTCGCCGATGCCGTCGCGCCGCCCGACCTGGGCCGGGTCGACGACGCCGTGCGGGCGGCGGTGCGCGCGCTCCTGCGCGAGGGCGGCTACAAGCCGTCGGGCCGCAGCAAGCCGGCGTCGGAGTACCTGGGCCAGGCCGCGGGCGTGGGCCGCTTCCCCGCGGTCAACCCGGTGGTCGACGCCTGCAACCTGGTGTCGCTGCACAGCGGGCTGCCGGTCAGCGTGATCGATCTCGACCTGGTGACCGGCGCGCTGACCATCGACGTGTGCCCGACCGGCACGACCTACGTGTTCAACCCGTCGGGGCAGAGCATCGACGCCACTGGCCTGCTCCGGCTGGCCGATGGCGACGGGCCGTCGGCCACGCCGGTGAAGGATGCGCAGCGCACCAAGATCCACGGTGGCACCCGCACCACCCTGTCGATCGTGTGGGGCACGCTGTCGCTGCCAGGCCGCACCGCGGCCGCCACCGCCTGGTACCAGGCGCTGTGCGCCGAGCGCCTGGGCGCGACCATCGACTACGTGCGCTGCCTCGGCGCCGGGACCTGACCCGCGCACCGGCGGCCGGGTCGGTCAGCCCGCGCCGGCCGCCAGCAGCGCCCACACCCGCCGCGGGTCGAGCCCGACCGCTGGCCCCAGCCGCATCCGGCGCAGCCGCCGCACCGGCGCGAAGCCGAGCGCGGCGCTCATCGCCAGCGCCGCCGCGCACGGGGCCGGCAGCGCCAGGATCTCGCCGCCCGGGGCCAGCGCGGCCAGCAGGTCGCCACCCGCCTGGTCGTTCAGCGCGACGATCGACCCCAGCCGGTTGTCGAGCCGCAGTCCGTAGCCGGTGGGTCGACCGTCCGGATCCCGGACAACCAACGCGGCCACCGGCTCGGCCAGGAGCGCGCGCAGCATCGCGGCCCGGTCGACGCCCAGCACGGCGCGGTCGAGCGCGACGATCGCCTCCGCGTCACCCGCGCGCAGCGCCGCCGTCGCGGCCGCCGGACCTGCCGTGGTCGCGGGCCGGGTGGTGATGAGGGTCTCGTACTCGGTGACGTAGCCGAGCGCGGTGTAGAGCCGCTCGCCGGCCTCGGTCGCCTCGAGCAGCATCGTGGTGGCGCCGGCCGCGCGGGCCAGCTCGTGCACGTGGACGAGCAGGCGGCGGCCGAGGCCCTGGCCCTGGCGCGCGGTCCGCACCGCCATGCACCCGATGAACGCCGCCGGTGGCTGCCACAGCGCGCCGCACATCGCGATCAGGGTCCCGGCCTCGACCCAGCCGAGGTAGCGCCCGGGCCAGTCGAGGTAGCGGCGGAACAGCGCGCGCCCGGAGGCCAGGCCGGCCTCCTCGAGCAGGTCGCTCGCGGCCGCGAGGTCGGCGAGCCCGAGGGGGACGATCACGACTCGAGCAGGACGGTGCCGATCACCTTGGCCGGCGTGATCTGCTCGATCGCACGCCGCATCTCGCGCGCGGTGGTCGACTGGCCGCGGGCGACCAGCAGCACGCCGTCGGCGGCGTCCTGCAGCAGGTTGACCTCGGCGGTCCCGCTCACCGGCGGCGCGTCGACGACGATGTGGTCGTAGCCGCCCAGGCGCAGCCGCTCCATCGCGATCGCGAACGCCGGCGCGTCGAGCAGCTGGGCCTGGTCGACCCGCGGGTTCACCGCCGCCACGTGCAGCCACAGCTGGGGGATGTCGACCAGCCCCCACGGCAGCATCGGCTGGTGGCGGTGGGCCGCGAGCTGCTCGGCGAAGCACCAGGGCGGGACGAACCGGAACACGCTGGCCAGCGCGGGCCGCCGCAGGTGGGTCTCGACCAGGAGCACCTTGGCGCGGCCGCACTCGGCCAGCGCCAGCGCCAGGTTGACCGCGGTCGCGGTCTTGCCCTCCCCGGGGCCCGGGCTCGACACGATCACGACCTGGGGCCGGCCGGCGTCGAGCAGGTGGTGGCGCAGCACGCGGAACTGCGCAGCGCGCTCGGAGTCGGGATCGAGGTGCATGATGAGCCGCGGGTCGGGCTGGCCGTCCTCGGGCAGGTGGTGCTGGGTCAGCCCGATCTCGGGCGGCGCCGCGTTCTGGACCAGCTCGCTGCGCGCGCCGTCGCCGCGCGACATCGGCTGCATCGCGAGGGTCGGGCGGTTCGGCTCGGCCAGCGCCATCGCGCGCTCGGCCTCGGCGGTCAGGTTGACGGTCCTGGCCGTCATCATGTTGGGCCGGACCGCCGCCATCGGCTGGGTGACGAGCGGCAGGGGGGCTCCGGCGCGGGTCAACGCGTCGAGCTCGCCGTCGGAAGTCCCCGGCGGATCGCCGAACTTGCCGCGCTTCGTCATCGTCACGAGGCTATCACTTCTCCACCCGCTGGGTGGCGTGACGGCGGAGGCCCCGGATGCGGCTGCGGGCGCGCGCGCGCGGGATGACGGCGAGCACCGGGGCGACCCCGAGCGCGTCGAGGTCGCTCCGTCGATAGATGCGGTCGTCGATGATGGCCAGGCCCAGGGCCAGGCCGGTGCCGAGCATCGTGAACAGCAGCACGCCAGCGATCACGAGGATCTTCTTGCCCTTGCCCATCGGCTTGAGCGGCTTGAAGGCGGGATCGACCACCGACAGGCTGGCGCCCTGCTCGGCGACCCGCTGCTGAGCCTCGAGCTGGGACCGGAACGCGCCGGCGCCGAGCTGGGTCACCCGCTCGCGCTGCTCGTCGACATCGAGCCGCAGGTTCTGGTAGTCGTCCTCGAGCTTGACCACCCAGTTGCCGGTGGTCTCCGGCTTGCCGACCGGCTCGGGGGCGCCCCCGGCGCGGGCCTTGGCGGCCGTGATCAGGCGCTCGACGTTGGCCAGCTCCTTCTCGAGCACCTTGGGATCGACCGGGCCGGTCGGCAGCGCGAGCTCGGGCCGCTCGCCCACGCTGGCCGGCACCGCCGCCTTGGCCGCGGCCACCCGCTGCTTGGCCGCCGCGACTCGCTCGTTGGCCTTGATGACGTTGGGGTGCTTGTCGGTCCACTTGCCGCGCTCGGCGGCGAGCTGGCGCTCGGCCTCGGCCAGCTCGCGCTGGGCCTCGGCGACCCGACCGTCGGCGGCGATCTGCTCGGCGGTGCGCGGGCGCGGCGCGCGCGGCTCGGGCGGCGGCGGCGGCGCCTCGGGGTTGGCCAGGCGCGCCTTGATGCGGCTGCGCTGCCGCTCGAGCGCGAGCAGGGCCGACTCGGCCGCCGAGCGCGGTCGGGTGCCCGGGGTCTCGCCCCGCTGCGACAGGCGGATCGACGCGCCTTCGCCCTGGCCCTCGGCCGCGTCGATCGCGAACTCGGGGTGCTTCACCAGGAACTCGTTGAGCGCGCTCTGCCGGACCCGCAGCTCGTCGGTGGCCTCCTTGCGCAGGCTCTCGGCGAACGCGGCGGTCTCCTGGGCCGACTGCAGGCGGCTGGCCGCCTCCTTGGACTTGAGGAGCCGGGTCAGCTCGTCGGTGACCGCCCTCGCGCGCTCGGGATCCGAGTCCATGTACGTGATGAGGAACGTGTTGGCGCCGCGCGGCCGGAACGTGATCTGCAGCCGCAGCTCCTCGACCGCCGCCTCCTCGCCGTCGGCCGCGACCACCTCGGGGAACGGGTTCAGCTTGGGATTGCGGATGATCTCGGCCAGCGAGCTGCGGGCCAGCAGCAGCTCGCGGTAGCGCTCGCCGATGTTGCGGTTGTGGGTCGAGACGTCGCGGTTCTGCAGCAGGCTGGTCTGGATGCGCTCCTGGTAATAGAGCACCGCGCCCGACTGGAAGACCTTGGGCCGCGTCATCGCGAACACGATCGACAACAGGGTGCCGATGACCACCAGCCCGGCGACCACCCACCAGTAGCGCCGGGCCCGGTGCACGTACTGGAGCAGCCGGTCGAGCTTGTCGCGCGGGGTCGCAGGGGTCATCGCCATCGGTCAGAGCCTTTCATACGACGTCGGTCCACGCCACGGTCGACCAGCGCGCCGACCCGGTCGCCGGGGAAGCCGGGCACGTGGCCGAGCACGGGCAGGTCCAGGCGCGACACGTCCTCGGCGTCGTGGACCCGGGTATCGAACGCGCCGATCACGATGCCCGCGATCGGCAGGAGCACCATGAACGCGACCACGCCGACCATGATCAACGGGGTGACGCCGCTCTCGACGGGCGGCGGCTTGCGCTCGTCGACCACCTCGATCGTGAGCGCGAGCCCGGCCTCGGTGACCTGCGACTGCAGCGCCTCCATCGTCATCGACTGCTCGAGCGCGAGGAAGCTCTCCTGGACCCGGGTCGCCTCGAGCGTGAGCTCGTGCGCGCGCAGCCGCAGCATCGCGGCTTCGCCGGTCAACCCGGCGGACTCGGCCCGGGCCAGGCCCTCGTGGATCGCGTTGAGCTCGAGGTTGGCCTGGTCGACCCGCGCGCGGGCGGCGGCGACCACGTCCTTGGCCTGCTCGCCGAGCGCCTTGGCTGCCTCGGCGCGACGGGCGCCCTCACCGGCGATGATCGCGGTCGTCAGCTCCTCCGCCATGTCGTAGGCGAAGTCGGGGTTGCCATGGGTCACGACCACGGCCACCCGCGCGGTGCGCCGCTCCTGGTACGAGTAGGCGTACTGGAAGTAGTTGCGCCAGACCGCGATCGCGAACAGGTCGCGCAGCTCGCCGACCGCGAACGCGTTGCCGTGGGTCCGCCGCAGCGGGAACAGGTCGTGCTTCTCGACGATCGCGAGCAGCTTCTCGTCGGTGAGCAGCACGCCGTTGATGTAGTCCTGCAGCTGGTCGAGCGGGACCGCGTCGTGGGCCGACGCCATCTCGCCCTCCGTGATCGCGAGGATGATGCGGGCCCGGTGCAGCGCCGGCTTGCGCGCGACCTTCCACACCACGGCCGCGGTCAGCACCGCGGCGATCGCGAGCACCAGCGGCAGCCGGGCCCGCGCCCGCCGCTTCAGGCGCTGGAGCTCGATGACGAGCGTCTCGACCAGCGACGGCTCCGCCTCGTACCAGTCGGACACGCCCGACTATAGCGCGACCGCGTCGGCCAGGACCGCCGCCAGCTGGGCAGCGCTTTTGGCCCAGCCCCCGCGGGCGCCCCGCGCGGCCACGGCCAGCGGGTCGTAGCGCGTCGCCAGGGCGCGCTCGAGCGCCACCGCCAGCGCGCCCGGGTCGCGCGCCGGCACCAGCTCGCCCAGCGACGGGTGGTCGATCAGGTCGGGCACCCCGCCGACCGCGGTCGCCACCACCCGCCGGCCCGAGGCCAGCGCCTCCAGGACCACGTTGGGCGTGCCCTCGGCCCAGCTCGCCAGCGCCAGCAGGTCGCAGGCGGCCAGGTACTGCGGCACCTCGCCGAGCGGCCTCGGCCCGACCACGTGCAGGCGCGGGAGCCGGGCCGCGACCGCCTCGAGCGCGGCCCGGGCGTCGCCGCCGCCGACCACGACCAGGTGGGCGTCGGGCCGCCGCGCGGCCACCTGCTCGAAGGCGGCGGCGAGGTCGAGCACGCCCTTGGACTCCTTCAGGTTGCCCACGTACAGCGCGATCTCGGCGCCGGCGGGCAGGCCGAGCGCGACCCGGGCCGCGGCGCGGTCGCCGGGCCGGAACAGCGCGGCGTCGACGCCGTTCATCACCAGGGCGATCCGGTCGCGGGCGACCCCGAGCGCAGCGACCTCGTCGGCGAGCGCCCGGCTGACCGCGACCACCCGGGCCGCCCGGGGCAGCGCCCAGGCCAGCTGCCGGCGCGGGCCGGGCAGGCGGGCGTTCACGTTGACGTCGGACCCGTGCAGCTTCACGACCGCCGGCACGCCCAGCATGCGCGCCAGCACCACGCCGGCGAAGCCGTCGGGGTAGGCCCACGACGCCAGCACCACGTCGACCTTGCCGCGGTAGCGCGGCACCAGCGGCGCCAGCGACGCGACGTACAGCGGCCCCCAGGTCCCGTGCCCGGCGCGCGGCACGAACAGCGTCCGCGGGTGGCGGACCGGCAGGCCCTCGATGGTCTCGCGGGCCGGCACCGCGCCGAGGCGGCCGGCGCTCGACCACCGGGCCAGCAGGCCGGCCCCGGGATACCAGGGGATGGTCGCCAGCACGTCGACGACCTGGCAGTGGTCGGCCAGCGCCACGAACTGCTGGCGGTTGAACGGCGCCGACAGCGGCTCGGCGGCGTTCGGGAAGATCTTGGTGACGATCAGGACGCGCAGCACACGACACCGACGAGAAGAGCCACGTTCGGCGCAGCGGTCAGAGCAGGAACACCTTGTCCATGCGGAGCAGCTTGAAGATCGCCAGCGGCTGGTCGCGGGCGTTGGTGACCTGGACCTGTCCCCCCTCCGCCCGTACCCGCTTGTAGAGGGCGACCAGCGCCGCCACTCCGGAGCTGTCGATCAGGTCGAGCCCGGCCAGGTCCACCACCACGCGGGTCCGGCGCTCCTCGACGAGCTTGTCGATGGCCGAGCCCAGCTCGGGCGCGGTGTTGACGTCCAGGGTCCCTGCGATGCGCAGGTTGGAGACATCACCTTGGTCGTTACGGGCGAAGTCGATGGGCACGGATCACCTACTCGGAGGGGGGACGACCCGGCGCTTCTTGGCGCGCCGGCGAGGAAGAGGAGTCGGGACGACGGCGCCGCTTGACGAGGCGCCACAGGTTGGGAGGACCGGGTTCATACACGACCTCGTCGACCATCGCGCGGGCGATGTGCAGGCCCATGCCACCCTCGGGCAGGGACTCGAGATCGGGCTCGGGAACGGTGCTGGGATCGAAGGTGGCCCCGGTGTCGCGGACCTCGACGGTGATGCTGCCGTCACCGACGCCGATCGCGATGTCGATGTCGCCGGCGCGCCGCTCGTAGGCGTGCAACACGATGTTGTTGTAGATCTCGGCGAACGCCGACACGAACTCAGCGTCGAACGGGTCGCGCATGTCGAACGACATCGCGGTCTCGTCGCGCGGCTCGTCGCCGCGAGCCAGCCGGCACGCCTCGGCCACCAGCCGCACCGCGAGCGCACGGTGGCGCAGCGTGCACGGTGAGGTGAACCGGATCAGGGGGCCCGTGGCCATCGCGAGGCAGAATACAGGCTCCTGCCGTGTCGTGATAGGGTCGGCGCAGATGGAGAAGAGCGTGAGACTGGTCAAGCGAGCGATCGACATCGCCGGCTCGCTCGTCGGGCTGGCCATCTCCGCGCCGTTCACGCCCATCATCGCGGCCGCGATCTACCTGGACTCGCCGGGGCCCGTGTTCTTCCGTCAGCGTCGGGCCGGGAGCCTGAAGAACGTCGTCCACGAGAACGGCGTCAAGCGCTTCAAGTTCCACGAGTTCCACATGCACAAGTTCCGGACCATGCGTCCGGACGCCGAGCGCTTCACCGGCGCGGTGGTCGCCGGCAAGGACGACCCGCGGGTCACCAAGGTCGGCAAGTTCCTGCGCAAGGCGCGCCTCGACGAGCTGCCCCAGTTCTGGGACGTGCTCCGCGGCGAGATGAGCCTGGTCGGGCCGCGCCCCGAGCGCCCCGAGTTGATCGAGAACCTCGCCTACGCGATCCCGTTCTTCGAGGAGCGCATGCGCGACGTCAAGCCCGGCATCACCGGCCTGGCCCAGATCTCCCTTGGCTACACTGGCGAGATCCCGCGCGGCAGCGCGATCGAGAAGCTCGCCGCCGCGCTCCAGAACCCGTACGACCTCGAAGAGACCAAGGGCGCGCTCGCCGACGACATGCGCATCAAGCTGCTCTACGACCTGGCCTACACCGCCTCGCTCGAGCGCCTGACCACCTATCTCTCCACCGAGCT
Source organism: Kofleriaceae bacterium (assembly GCA_046597055.1). GTDB lineage: Bacteria > Myxococcota_A > Polyangia > Haliangiales > Haliangiaceae > UBA2376. The sequence goes on from JBKJLC010000238.1 coordinate 15,219, forward strand.
CCGCGTCATCTTCCAGACGCCCCTCGTCATGCTGAAGGCCGTGGGTCGCTAACACTTCCCGATCGAGGCAGGGACGACGCGCTAGCAGCGAGCGAGGAGCCTCGTATGCGAGGCGACGGTGGGGCCCCAACGAGGAGCGACCGTCTGGTCGTGACGAAGTTGGGGGCCGGAATCTGTGCCGCAACGACGCAGACGAGGCCCGCAGCCGCTGCTCGCTACGGAATGAAGAGCGAGTCGCCGGTGAGCAGGACGATGTTCATCTCGGGCTTTGTCATGAGGAAGTCGAAGGCGAGCGGGATCGAGCGGACGGTGCCGGACTTCGGATCGCGGCGCTGCAGGACCATCTGGTTGCGCTTGGCGAAC
>JBKJLC010000245.1:0-13895 GCA_046597055.1 Kofleriaceae bacterium
GCCCCGCTCAGCGGCGCCCTGGTCTGGGTCCTACCCAATCCGAGCGGCCTCAACGCGCACCACCAGCCCGACACCCTGGCCCGGCTCTTTCGCGAGCTCCGGGACGCCGTCGCCCGATCTTAATCCTCGCCGACCTCGCCCGCGTCGATCTCGTACTTGCGGAGGAGCTTGTGGAGGTACTTCCGGTCCATGTCGGCGTCGCGCGCCGCCTTGGAGATGTTGCCGTCGGCCCGCTTGAGCAGCCAGCTCAGGTACCGGCGCTCGAAGATCTCGTTCCACTTCTCCTTGCTGTCCCGGAACGACAGCCCGCCCTGAAACTCCATGAGCGGCTCGGCCGCGGTCGGCGCGTGGGCCGCCGCGCGCGCGAACGGCTCGCCGCCGAGCGGCGCGACCATCGCCCCGGGATCGGTGCCCAGCGCGAGCGCGCGCTCGATCACGTTGCGCAGCTCGCGGACGTTGCCGGGCCAGTCGTGCGCGTCGAGCGCCGCCCGGGTGCCCTCGGTCAGCTCGGGCCGGGTCGTCCCCACCGGCGTCATCTTGGTCAGGAAGTGATCGAGCAGCATCCCGATGTCCTCGCGGCGGTCACGCAGCGACGGCGCGGTGATCGGCACGACGTTGAGCCGGAAGTAGAGGTCCTCGCGGAACTTCCCCTTCTCGACCTCGCTGCGCAGGTCCTTGCGGGTCGCCGCGATCACCCGCAGGTCGACCTTGAGCGTCTTGGAGCCGCCGACCCGGCGGAACTCGCGCTGCTCGGGCACGGGCAGCAGCTTGGGCTGCAGATCGAGCGACAGCTCGCCGAGCTCGTCGAGGAACACGGTGCCACCGGAGGCCATCTCGAACGCGCCCTGCCGCGACGCCACCGCGCCGGTGAACGCGCCCTTCTCGTGGCCGAACAGCTCGCTCTCGATCAGGGTCCCGGCGACCGCGCCGCAGTCGACCACGATGAACGGCGCCGCCTTCCGCTTCGACAGCAGGTGCAGCGTGCGCGCGATCATGTCCTTGCCGGTGCCGGTCTCGCCCTCGATCAGGATGGTCGCGTCGGTCGGCGCGATCCGCTCGATCAGCCCGAAGATCTCGCGCATGGCGGTCGAGCGACCGACCATCTCGCCGAGGGTCTCCTTCTCCGATGGCAGGATCTCGATGCGCTCCTCGAACGGCGTGAACTTCAGCTCGATCGCGCCGGCCCCGACCACCGCGCCGGCGCGGATGTACGCCTCCTTGATCTCAGCGCCGTCGAGGAACGTGCCGTTGGTCGAGTTGAGATCGCGGACCAGGTAGCCCTTGGCGTCGCGCACGATCTCGAAGTGCACGCGCGACACCGTCTCGTCGGAGATCACGAGATCGTTCTCGCCGGCCTTGCCGACCCGGATCACGTCGCCTTCGATGACGAACTCGGTCCCGCGCTGGGCGCCCTTGGTGACGACCAGCTTGCACCGCCGCAGATTGACCGTGGCAGGCTTGGCCTCGCGACGGATGCGCGTGCCGCCCAGAACGTCCATCGGGCACGAGCCTAACACGCCGCCCGTTGCCACATGCGCGCCGGCGCGGCGCGTTGACCCCACGGGCCCACGGCGGTACCGTGCGACCGGTGCTCGGATCCGCCAGGGGACACGTCGCACGCGCGCGCCTCCGGCCGATCGGCGCGGCGATCGTGACCGCCATGGTCGCGAGCGCGAGCGCGCATGCCGACCCGGCGGCCGCGACGGCCGCGACGGTGACGACCGCGTCGACCGCGTCGACCGCGCCCGGCGCTGATCGGCCGTCGGAGGCGCCGCTGCCGTCGTGCCTCGATCAGTCGATCCGCGACGAGCTCGGCCGCGAGCTGCGGCCGCGCGGCGTGCAGAAGCGCGACTTCCAGAAGGACGGCCGGCTGCAGGTGATCGCCCGCGGCGGCCTCTACGCCGGCGACCTCACCTCGTCGTCGTGGCTCGCCGGCGGCGCGCTGGCGCTGTGGTTCACCGAGGACTTCGGGATCGAGGCCGGCTTCGACGTCACGCCGATCGCGCTCGACCTCGACGATCCGCTCGCCGACTTCTTCGGCGACGACCGGTTCGAGAAGGGGCTCGGCTTCCTGCCACTCGCGAACCTCCTGTGGTCGCCCATCCACACCAAGCTGCGGATCGGCGACGACATCGTCCACGGCGACTTCCTCTTCTACGCCGGCGGGGGTCGCCTGATCCACGACAGCGTCCAGGGCGTCACCTTCGATGCCGGGTTCGCGCTCGACCTGTTCACCAGCAACCTCGTCACGGTCCGCTTCGACGTGCGCGACGTGATGGCGGTGCAGGAGGCGGTCGCCGAGACCCGGTTCACCAACAACCTGGTGGCGACCATGGCGCTGACGCTGTGGCTCCCGACCCCGCTATGAGCAAGCTGGCTGCCACGCTGGTGCTGCTCGCGGTCGCCGCCGAGCCCGCGCGCGCCGACCCGCGCACCGCCGCGACCGATCCAGCCGAGGCCGTGCGCGCCGAGCGCACCACCGCGATCTGCGTCGACCAGGAGATCGCCGATCGGCTGGCGGTCAAGCGCAAGCGGCGCGGCGCGGTCGACCGGCTGTTCGTGAAGCAGTCGCGCCACGAGCTGACCGCGCTGGGCGGCTACTACGCGTCGGATCTGTTCAGCGGCACCTGGGTCGCGGGCGGCGCGTATACCTATCACATGACCGATCAGACCGCGGTCGAGTTCGGCGGTGGCATGACCCACGCCAACGCCGACGTGATCCGCGCGATCGAAGATCAACGCGGCGAGGTCCTCGACGACGACTTCGCCCGCGTGCTGTACGCGGAGTCGTTGCTCCTGTGGAGCCCGGTCTACGGCAAGCTTCGCCTGGGTGGCAGCATTGCCCACTTCGACCTCCATCTCGACCTGGGCGTCGGCGCGGTCGACTCCTCGACCAGCCGGGGCGCCATGGGCGTGGCAGGGTTGGGGATGAAGCTCTTCGTCGGGCGCGCGCTCGCGTTCCGGATCGACGCTCGCAACCGCGTGTATCGCCAGGAGCTCCTCGACGAGCGGTTCCTGGTGAACGACGCGGCCGTCACGCTCGGGTTCTCGCTGTTCCTGCCCTTCCGCAACTGAACGTCCGCGACCCCGCGGTCGCACCCCTTCCGGAGCCGCCATGTTGCCTTCCCTGCCACAGGACCCGGCCCGGCCGTCCGCGAAGCGGACATCGAGCGTCGCGCGCCGTTCGCCCCGCGCGGCCATGGCCGTCGTGACCTGGCTGGCCGCGCTCGCGATCATGCTGGCCGCGGCCCCGGCCGACGCCGGCCGTCGCAAGAAGAAGAAGCCCAGGCCCCGGGTCAAACCGGCGCCGGTCGAGGCGCCGGTCAAGCCCGAGCCGGCCGACGACGCCAGCACCCCCGAGGTCCCCGACGCGCCGCCCCCCGCGGTGGCGCCGGTCAAGCCCGAGCCGGTGGTCGCGCCCGCGCCGGTCGCACCCGCGCCGCCCGACGACGCGCGCGGCGCGGTCGACGTCGATGGCCTGCGCCAGGAGTATCTGAAGCTGCGCGACGAGCTGTTCGAGTCGCGCGCGCGCGCCGCCACGGTGTCGTCGGCGCTCTACTCGACCCGCATCGAGGTCAAGCTCAACTTCACCACCGGCCGGTTCTACGGGGTGACCCGCGCGATGGTGCGGCTCGACGGCGCCAGCGTGTTCGACGACACCAGCGGGGTGGTCGCCACCGACGACGCGGTCCGGTTCAGCGGCTGGATCGCGCCCGGCCGCCACGTCCTCACGCTGCGGGTCGAGACCGTCGGCAAGGACGACGAACGGTTCACCTCGGCGACCGAGTCGACCGTGGTCGTGCAGGCGATCGCCGGCAAGGATCTGACGGTCACCGCCCGCGCCTCGGACGGCGGCGACATCGCGTACGCGTGGAAGAAGAAGCAGCAGGGCAGCTACCAGCTCGGCATCGACGTCGACGTGCGCACCCAGGCCCGCGCGGCGGAGGAGCAGCGTGCGGCGCGCAAGTAGCCTCGCCGCCGCGCTCGCCGCCGTGTCCGCGATGGCCACGGCCGGACCGATCGCGCACGCGCAGCCGGCGCCGCGCGGCGCCAGCGACGACGAGACCGGCCGGCGCGGCCCGATGGCGAGCTACTTCGCCGAGCTGACCCGGATGGGCCTGGTCGACGCCTCGACCGGCAACCAGCAGACGCTGGCCCGCGAGCTCGACGTCGCCGAGCGCCTCCTGCGCGAGGGCGATGCCGCCGACGCCGCGGTCGCGCTCTACACGATCGTCGAGTCGCCCCGCTACGCCGACTTCTCGGACTTCGTCGAGTACCAGAACGCCGAGTACTACCTGGGCGTGTCGCTGCAGCGCGCCGGCGCCCACGGCGCCGCGCTCGACGGGTTCGAGCGGGTGCTGCGCCGCGGCCCCGATGCCCAGTACTGGGGCCCGGCCCATCGCCGCGCGGTCGACGTGGCGCTCGAGACCCGCGACTTCGCCGGCGTGCTCGCGCGGCTCGAGAGCGTGCGCGGCGGCACCCCGATCCCGCCCGGCGCCACCGGCGAGCGCGCCTACCTGCGCGGCCGGGTCGCCTACCAGCAGGGCGACTTCGCCGCGGCCGAGGCCCAGTTCGGTCAGATCTCGAAGAAGAGCCGGCTCTACTCGTCCGCGCTGTACCTGCGCGGCGTGATCCGCACCCGCCAGGGTCAGTGGAAGGACGCGGCCGCGGCGATGTGCGAGATCGCCGACACCCCCGACGACGACAAGTTCACGTTCGTCGTCGACGAGCGCTACTTCACGATCAAGGACCTGGCCCGGCTCGGCCTCGGTCGCCTCGCTCACGAGCGCGGCGAGTACGACGACGCCTACTACCACTACTTCCAGATCCCCGAGGACTCGGTCCACCTGCCCGACGCGCTGTTTGAAGCCGCCTGGTCGATGTACCAGAAGCGCGAGCTCGCCACCGCGCGTGATCTGGTCACCGAGCTCGGCACCACCTTTCCCAACGCGCCCGAGTGGCCCGAGGTCGGCCTGCTCGCCGGCTACGTCGAGCTGGCCGACTGCAAGTTCGACGACTCGCGCGGCTTCTACGAGAAGCTGATCGCCGACCTCACGCCGGTGGTGGCCGCCCTCGACCGCATCCGCAAGGACCCCGACGCCCGCGGCGCGTTGTTCCGCCGCGCGGTCACCCGCTGGCGCACCGAGCAGGACGGGGTCCGGGTCGACGGCGGCGCACAGGCCGACGTCACCGCCCGCGTGCTCGGCCTCTTGCGCCTCGATCCCACCTTCATGCGGCTGCACGAGGCGGTCACCGGCATGAAGCGCGCGGCCGGCGAGGCCCCCGGCGTGGTCCGCAGCTGGACCGGGCTCGCCCGCCAGGCCCGCACCCGCAAGGTCGGCGCGGTGTCCGGTGAGCGGACGCTGGCCGAGGAGGATGCCGCCGACGCGGCCTCGGTGGCGCAGGACCTCGAGCGGCTGGCCGCCGAGGCCACCCGCGCCCGCGCCGAGCTGGCCCGCGGTCGCCGCACCGGGACCGTGGCCGCCGAGCTCGCCGCCGCCGAGCAGGCCCGGCTCGACCAGCTCACCACCCGGATCGAGACCGCGCGCCGCCGCGCCCGCGCGCTGGCCGACCAGGCCGATGCCGCGCTGACCACCGACGCGCCGCCCGGGCTGCGACCGCTGCTCGACGCCGACGTCACCGCGGCGCGTCGCCTCGACCGCAGCGCGCAGGAGCTGCTGGCCCGGCTCGAGACCGAGGCCGAGGCGCGCTCGCAGGCGATGGTCGAGCAGGTCTACCGGGACGCCAAGCGCGTGCTCGACAAGGCCCGGCTGGGGCGGGTCGACGCCGTGATCGGCCAGAAGCGCGCGCTCGACATCGAGGTCCAGGACCTCGCCGCCGGCCGGTTCCCGGCCGAGCTGCACGGCACCCTGTGGGAGCAGGGCCTGATCGGCGACGACGAGGAGCTGTGGCCGTTCGAGGGCGTGTACTGGGCCGACGAGTACGAGAACTGGAGATGACGATGCCGGTCTGCCCTGCCCTGCGCGTGCGCCCGACCCTGCTGGTGCTGGCCTCGCTGCTGCTCGGTGCGGCGGCGCCGGCGGCCGCGCAGATGGCGGAGGTCAACCTCGACCGCGGCCCGTCGTCGGAGCTGTACCTGCGCAAGCGGCCCGCCACCCCCGAGGCGCCGGTGCTCGCCCCCGAGCTGCGCAAGCTGCTGGTCACGACCGAGAAGAAGCGCGACGCCAAGCGGGTCGAGGCGATCGGGCTCCTGCGCGAGTTCCTCGGCGGCAAGCCCGAAGGTGCGGCCCACGCCGACGGCCTGTTCAAGCTGGCCGAGCTGCTGTGGGAGGAAGGCCGGCGCACCTACCTCGTGCGCATGGACGGGTTCGAGCGCGCGATCGAGAAGTGCAAGCAGGCGACCGACTGCAAGCAGCCGCCGACCGAGCCGCGCATCGATCTGTCCGAGAGCGAGAAGCTCTACAAGACGTTGCTGCACGACCACCCCGACTTCCGCCGCGCCGATCTGGTCCTCTACCTGGTCGGCTTCGCCGCCAAGGAAGACGGCCGCGAGGACGAGGCGATGGGGCGCTTCCAGGAGGTGATCGAGCGCTTCCCCGGCTCCCCGCTCTACGGCGACGCCTGGATGATGGTGGGCGAGCACCACTTCGCGGCGCTCGACTGGGGCAAGGCGCGCGCCGCCTACGCCAACATCCTCGAGCACCGGAGCGCGGCCACCTACGACCTCGCGCTGTTCAAGACCGCCTGGTGCGACTGGAAGCTCGGCGATGTCGACCGCGCCGCCCGACGGTTCAAGGAGGTGCTCGATCTGGCGGTCGAGTCGGACCGCGCCGGCTCGGCCTCGCAGCGGCGCCGCCGCTCCAACCTGCGCGACGAGGCGCTCGAGTACCTGGTGATCGTGTTCACCGAGGACCGCGCGATCTCGGCCAAGGAGGTCTTCGAGTTCCTGGCCGGCATCGGCGGCGAGCGCTACTCGCGCGCGGTGCTGATCAAGGTCGCCGACGCCTACCTCGGCCAGGCCGAGTACGACCGCGCGGTCAACACGTTCGAGTTCCTGATCGCGCTCGAGCCGCAGGGCCTGGCCGCCGCCAGCTGGCAGCGGCGCATCGTCGAGACCTGGACCTCGGCGCTCGACACCGCCGAGGTGCTGTCGGCGTCCAAGGTGCTGGTCGACAGCTACGGGCCCAGCACGCCGTGGGCCAAGGCCCAGCGCAACCGCGACGGCCTGACCCGCACGCTGCGCCAGTCCGAGGAGCTCCTGCGCGCGACCGTGAAGAACCTGCACGCCGACGCCCAGGGCCGCGAAAAGGCCGCGAAGCCGCCCCGGCGTCCCAAGGATCTGACCGCGGCCGCCGTGCCGGCGTGGGAGAAGACGTATCGGGCGTTCCTCGACAAGAACGGCCTGACGATGCCGTACACGCAGGCGGTCGCCGGCTACCAGCTCTACCTGACCGCGTTCGCCGAGCAGCCGCCGGCGGTCGAGATGCGCTTCCTGCGCGCGCAGATCCTGTACTTCAAGCTGTTCCGGCTCGAGGAGGCCGGCGACGAGTTCCTCGCGGTCGGCACGACCGCGCCGGTCGGCAAGCTCCACAAGGACGCGCTGCTCGCCGCGATGGAGTCGTTCGAGCGCGCCCGCCCGACCGGCACCGCCGGCAAGCGCCAGCTGCTGCCGGTCGACAAGAAGTTTGCCGCCGCGATCGACCTCTACGCCACCTTGTTCCCGGCCGACCCCGAGCTGGTCGGCGTGATCTTCCGCAACGGCCAGCTGTTCTACGACTACGGCGACTACGACGAGGCCATCAAGCGGTTCGGCGTGATCGTCACCAAGTACCCAGGCCACCCCGACGCCGGCCCCGCCGGCGATCGCATCCTGGCGGCGCTCAACAAGGCGCAGGACTACGAGAACATCGAGGACTGGGCGCGCCGGCTCAAGACCGCCAAGGCGTTCGCCGGCAAGGACCAGCAGGACCGACTCGACCGCTTGATCGTCGAGTCGATCGGCAAGAGCGGCGACAAGTACGCCGAGGCCGGCAAGTACGAGCAGGCGGCCGGCTTCTACCTGCGCGTGCGCAAGGAGTTCCCGAAGCACCCGCTCGCCCCCGGCAAGATGATGAACGCGGGCGTGATGTACGAGAAGGCCAAGCTCCCCGAGCAGGCCGCCGACGTCTATCTCGAGCTGGCGCGCGCCTACAAGGGCGCACCCGAGGCCGAGAAGGCCGCGTTCGCCGCCGGCCAGGTCTACGAGCGGGTCGCCTACTTCGATCGCGCGGCCGAGGCCTACGAGGTCGTGGTCAAGAGCTTCCCGCAGAGCAAGCAGACCGCCGACGCGCTCTACAACGCCGGCGTGCTGCGCCAGGCGCTGGGCCAGAGCGACCGGGCGATCGCGCACTACCAGGACTACGCGCGCCGCTACAAGGATCGCAAGGACGCCGCCGAGGTCGCGTTCCGCATCGGCGTCGTCTACGAGGATGCCGGCGAGGACGGCAAGGCCGATCAGGCGTTCCGCGGCTATGCCGCCACCCACCGCGGCGTGCCGCGCCGGGTGCTGGAGGCCCACGTCCGCGCCGCCCGCACCTCGCTGCGGCTGGGCCAGACCCGGCGCGCCTCCGAGCAGCTCGACATCGCGCTCAAGCTGCACCAGCGCATGGAGCCCAAGGACAAGGCGGCGGCGAAGTCGTGGGCGGCCGAGGCCCGCTACTACCAGGGCGAGCTGCTGTTCAAGGCGTACGAGAAGGTCGGCCTCGCCGTGAAGCCCAAGCTCCTCGACAAGACGCTCGCGCGCAAGAGCGAGCTGCTCGGCCGGGCCCAGGGCGCGTACCTGTCGGTGGTCGACTACGAGGACCTGAAGTGGGCGACCGCGTCGCTGTATCGGGTCGGTCAGATCTACGACAGCTTCGCCGAGGCGCTGCGCACCGCGCCGACCCCGGGCGGCCTGAGCGAGGCCGAGGCGACCGCCTACCGCGAGGCGCTCGACACCTACGTGCTCGAGATCGAGGAAAAGGCGATCGAGCTGTTCTCGACCGGCTACCAGAAGGCGATCCAGATGCAGGTCTACGACGCCTACACCAAGAAGATCCGCGAGGCGCTCGGCCGCCTGGCCGCCACCCAGTACCCACCGGAGCGCGAGGCCCGCGGCGCCGCGCGCCAGGGTGACCGCCCGCTCGACATCGACCTGATCGACGAGGTCGACCGATGAGCGGGACGAGCCGGCTCGCGATCGCGCTGGTCGCCGCGGTGACGTTGCTCGGCTGCGGCGGCGGCTCGGCCCGCAAGATCGCCTCGACCGGCCCCCGCGCGACGCCCAAGCTCGAGCCGGTCAAGCCGCAGGCGCGCCGCGAGTTCGACGCCGCGCTGCGCGCGCTGCGCCTGGGCGGTCCCGAGGCGCCGGCGACCGCGCGGGCCCGGTTCGAGGCGGCGGTCGCGATCGACGGCTCGCTGTGGGAGGCGTGGCACGACCTCGGCCTGCTGCGGTCGCAGGACGGCGACCTCGACGGCGCGACCAAGGCGTTCGATCGCGCGCTCGCGGTCAACCCCGCCCACGTGCCGACCCGCCTGGCCCGCGCCGAGACCCACCGCGCGGCCGGCCGCAGCAAGGACGCGCGCGGCGACTACGAAGCGGTCCTGCGCGAGAGCAGCCCCGACGATCCATCGCGGCGCGATGCCGCCGCCCGGCTCGCCTCGCTGCTGCGCGACGCCGGCGACCACGACGAGGCGGTCGAGGTCCTGCGCGACACCCTGCGCGTGTCGGGCGCCAACGCGCGCGTCTACACCGAGCTCGGCCTCATCTACCTGAGCCAGGGCCGCGATGAGCTGGCCGCGCTCGTGATCGGCAGGGCGATCGAGCTCGACGCCAAGGATCCGGCCGTCTACAACGCGCTGGCGCTGCTGTACCTCAAGCAGGGCAAGGGCCAGGAGGCGTTCGATCGCTTCGACCACGCGACCTCGCTCGATCCGAGCTACCTCGATGCCCGCTTCAACAAGGCGTCGGTGCTGCTCGACGCCGGCGACTACGCGCGCGCCAAGCAGGAGCTCGAGACGATCGTGCAGAAGCGGGCTGACGACTGGGCCGCACAGGTCGCGCTCGGCGTCGCGTGGCGCGGCCTCAAGGAGCACGCCACCGCCAAGCAGGTGTGGGACCAGGTGGTCGCCAAGGCGCCCCGCCGCTCGCAGGCGCGGGGCGACGCGCTGTGGAACCTGGTCGTGCTCAAGTCGGACTTCCTCGAGGACGAGGCAGGCGCCAAGACCGAGCTGGAGCGGTTCCTGCAGGACACCGGCAACGCTCACCCGAAACGCCAGGCTGCCGAGCTGAAGCGTAAGGAGCTGGGCATTTGATGACACGTTTCCCTCTCCACGCCGCTTTCGACGGGGGCGTCCGCCCCCGGGCGCCCGCAGGCTTGCGGGTCACCGGCCCCAGCCGGGTGGGCGCATGTGCGCTGGTGATGGCGCTGGTCGCGACCGCTCACGCCCAGCCGGCAGGTGGCGGCGACGGCAAGGACAAGCCTGCCACCGCACCGGCCGCGTCGTCCAAGCCGGCGGCGGGTGCCGGCGTCCTACCGGGCAAGCCACCGCCCGTCGGCAAGCCCAAGGTGTTCGACTTCACCGGCCTCGATATCTCCGGACGGCTGCGCACGCCGCAGCTGCTGTACTTCCTCGACCGTGCGACCGAGGAGCTCGAGCGCGCGTCGCTCGAGCGGCGCTCGTTCATCCCCGAGATGGTGCGCTCGGTCGACGAGGGTCCGCTGTGACCGCGGCCGAGCCCGCGCCGGCGACCCGCGCGGTGCAGCTGCGCACCTCGCTGGTGTGGCGCGGCGAGGTCATGGCCGACAAGGTGCTCGACGCGCCCGGCACGATCACGCTCGGCTCGACCGCGCGCTCGACCTTCGTGGTCCCCGACGTGTCGCTGCCGCCCGACTTCGCGATCATCCGGCCCGGCAACCGCGGCTACCTGATGACGCTCGGCGCCGGCATGGGCGGCACCCTGTGTCTCGACGGCCAGGAGCGCGACGTCGCCGACTTCGTGCGCCGTGGCGGCGAGGGTGGCGACCAGACCAGCGGCACCGCCGGCCAGTTCCGCGCCACGCCGATCGGCGGCCGCGACTGGGGCGTGATCGACCTCGACAGCAGCGGCTACTACCAGCTCTTCTTCCAGTTCGTCCCGGTCGAGACGCCCATCCCGGGGCCGGTGGTGCGCCTGGAGATGCTGATCCCGGCGCTGGCGTTCTCGATCCTCATGCACGCGTTCCTGGTCGCGGCGACCTACAAGTTCGAGGAGCCCGGCGATTCCTTCGTGTACCCCGGGTCCAAGCGGCTCACCGGCAAGTTCTTGATCGAGCGCGCGCAGGAGCCGCCGCCGCCGGTGCCCGAGCCGATGATCGCGGTCAAGGCCGGGCCCGCCGCCGCGTCGGATCAGGGCCAGGTTGCCAAGGTCAAGTCGGCGACCAAGGGCACCGAGGGCAAGTCCGGCGGCAAGGGCGACGAGCCGCGCGCGCGCGATCCCGACGCGCTCGAGGTGCCGCCCGAGGCCGCCCCGCCGCCGCCCAAGGTCGCGTTCCTGACCGAGAAGAACCGGTCGGCCCTCGACAACATCATCCAGGCCGACGTGCGCACCGCGCTCGGCAAGTTCACCGGCCTGCCCGGCCCCAAGCAGAAAGGTGGCATCGGCTCGGGCAAGGGCACCGGCACCGGCTTCGGCGACGATCTCGGCGGCACCGGCACCACCCGCGGCAGCCGCGGCACCGGCTCCGGCGGCGGCGGCTCCGCCCAGGGCGACTTCGTCTCGCAAGGCAAGATCGACACCGGCGAGACCCGCGCGCCCAAGGGCAGTGGTGGCACCGGCAGCGGCGTGAAGGAGGTCGCGGTGGTCAACAGTGGCGCGGCGTCGGGCAGCTTCGGCGGGCTGACCCGGGAGGAGATCGACAAGGTCGTGCGCTCGCGCATGAACCTCATCCGCACCTGCTACCAGCGCGAGCTCGATCGCACCCGGGGCCTCGGCGGTCAGGTCACGGTCAAGTTCACGATCGCCGCGGCGGGCAACGTCACCAAGACCGCGATCGACGGTGGCCGCACCACGCTCAAGAACGCCGCGGTCGCCGACTGCATCATGCGCCAGATCGCGAAGCTCACCTTTCCGGCCAAGGGCGGCGGCTTCGTGAACTACCCGTTCAACTTCTCGCAGGGCGGCGGCTGACCGTGACCGGAGGCATGACCATGATGCACTTGACCCCATCGCTTGTCGTCGCCAGCGCCCTGCTCGCGGCCGGCTGCACCGAAGATCCTCAGTACGTACGGGCCCCGATGCAGACCGGGCTCGAGGTCGGCGTCGAAGGCACCGAGGCGTTCACCGCCAGCGCGACCATCGGCCTGCCGATCGCGCTCGAGAAGCCCGCGGACGCGACCGCGCGCGGCGTGCGCGCCGCCGAGCTCGGGGTCGCGGTGCCGTACGTCCGCCTCGGCGATCTCAGCGTCTCGATCGAGTGGACGATCAAGAACCTGGCCAACGCCGAGGGCACCGCCCGCATCGACGTGAACGGCGCCAACGCCGACTTCGTCTACGTCCCGCTCAACTTCGTGGTCGATCCCGAGGAGGACGAGGAGCCGCCGCCGCTGATGGGCGACATCCCGCTGCGGATCGCGGCCGGCGCGACCCGGTCGGGCACGTTCCGGGAGGACGAGATCCGCGAGGCGTCGATCGACCTCGAGCTGGTCTCGCGCGGCATGACCAACCCGTTCGCCGCGATGCTCACCACCAACGAGGACGACCCCGGCGTGATGATCCCGCCCGCGATCGTGCCGCTGGCCGATCTCGGCCTCCTGGTCCGGTTCGACCTCACGTTCGAGGCCGATCGCCACATGGTCCTCGAGTACGGCATCCGGGTCCGCGATCACCGCGGCATCCTGCACGAGGACCTGCTGTTCGCCCCCGCGGGCGAGCTCACGCCGTTCGCGCCGGCCGCGTTCACGCCGCCGCCGCCGCCGCCCTGACCGGTGCGCGTGTATCATCCCCGTCGACGGATGCGCCGTACTGCTCGCGATCTCGCCCTGGCCGCTGGCCTGCTCTGCGGCGTGCCGACGGTGGCCGCCGCCGATCGCCCGGCCTCGCAGGGCTTCTACGCGGAGACCGGCTTCGGCGCGACCGGCAACCTCGGCGCCGCCCGCAGCTACGCCAAGATCGGCCCCAAGATGTCGCTGCGCGTCGGCTACGACCTGTGGTCGTGGCTGTCGCTCGGGATCGCGGTCGATGCCTCGAGCCACGAGGCGACCGTGCCGCCCCCGCCGGTCGGCGAGTGGTACCAGCTCTACCAGGGTCGCGCCGACGCGCGCCTGGGCACTCGCTTCGACAGCTTCGCCCTCTTCGTCGAGGGCGGCGCCGGCGCCACGTACATCTCGTCGAACATCCTCGGCCAGGTCGGCGTCCTCGATCCGGGCGAGCGCTTCTCGCCGGTCTTCTCCGGTGGCGGCGGCGGCGAGTACCAGCTGCAGAACCGCCATTACGCCTTCGGCCTCGCCGCCGACTACTGGCTCGCCCCCGCCTTCGACGGCCTGCAGGGCGTCGAGGCACGCTTCTACCTGCGCTACACCTACGGCGGCCCCCGCTAGCAGCGGCTGCGGGCCTCGTCTGCGTCGTTGCCGGCCCCCCCAACTTCGTCACGACCAGACGGTCGCTCCTCGTCGGGGCCCCACCGTTGCCTTGCATCCGAGGCTCCTCGCTCGCTGCTACTCGCGCGGTCCGCTCCGTTCCGGTCACGCTGAGCCGCGCGCCCGAAGGGTGCGCGCGTCGAGGGGAAGGTCAGGGTACGAACAAAGAGTCGCCGGTGAGGAGGACGATGTTCATCTCGGGCTTTGTCATGAGGAAGTCGAAGGCGAGCGGGATCGAGCGGACGGTGCCGGACTTCGGATCGCGGCGCTGCAGGACCATCTGGTTGCGCTTGGCGAAC
>JBKJLC010000264.1:0-12417 GCA_046597055.1 Kofleriaceae bacterium
CAGTCGGGCCCCGAGGTCAGCTACCGGCTCGCGCTGGCGGCGGCGACGCCGGTGCGCGTGATCGTGCTCGATGGCGACGGCGTCGACGTCGACGCCCACGTCCTGACCGGCGACACCTGCGTCGAGCGGGCCGATCGCCTGCTCGACCGCACGCTGGCCGCGGGCGATCACGACGTCGTGGTCGATACCTACGCGGGCGGCGGGCTCGACCGGGCCGGGGCCTACACGCTGATCGTGCTGGCGTGCGAGCCCGGCGATCCCGAGTGCTAGCCTGTCGCCAATGACCTGGTACGCGCAGCAGCTCATCGCCGACGCGGTCCCCGCCCTCGCGGACGACCTCCGCGCGCAGCCGGCGTTCGCGCGCGGGCTCTACCACGTGAAGGATCTGCAGCCCTACCGGAAGGTCGAGCGCGAGGTGGTGGAGGTCGAGGTCACCGCCGACGGCGGTCGCGAGGTCACCGCCTCGATCGAGCACGGCCCGCGCCTCCCGCCCGCCGGGCTGCTGTTCGTCCGCGAGCTGTGCGAGGCCGAAAAGGGCGATCACGCCAGCGGGTGGTTCGGTGACGACGCCATCTCGTGGACGGTCGCCGACCGCGAGGGCCCGGCGCTCGAGATCGATCGCGACCGCGTGATCGCGCGGCTCGACGGCCACTACGCGCTACCGCCGGCGGCGCTGCTGCGGGAGGCGAAGCGGCTGTCGATCGCGCACGGTGCGTCGATCACGTATTTCGCGACGTTCTTCTGGGGCGGCGACCAGGAGCGCGCGATCGGCTGGGTCTTCGACGGGGCCGGCGGCGAGGTCGTCTACACCCAGGTCGGGGACGACGACCGAGGCGGTCCCGGCGACCACGTGTGGGCGTGGCGGCTCGACCCGCGCGGCGAGCGGCGGATCACGCAGGGCGACGTGCTGACCCTCGCGCTGCTGCACCACGGCCTCCAGATCTGCCACAGCTTCCCGCCGCACATGCGCGGCTTCCGCTGGGACGATCACCGCCAGGAGACCGGACTCCATAGGTCTCCTGCAGAAGGCAGACCTCGCACCTGACTCGTGACCCTGGACCCCGGCGTCATTGTTGCCCGCTTCGCTCCGCTCGCTGGGGGCTGACGGCTCACCGCGCGCCAGGCCCCCGTCGTCCTCGCGGCGGGTGCCCGGCTACCAGCCGCAGGTCTGGCCCTGGTTCTGCGTCTTCAGCCAGGCGTGCAGCGGCGCGAAGTAGTCGATGATCGCGGTCGCGTCGATCGTGCGCTGGCCGGTGAGCGCCTCGAGCGCGTCGGGCCACGGCTTGCTCGAGCCGAGCGTCAGCATCGCCGCGAAGCGCGCGCCGGCGTCGGTGTTGCCGTGGATCGAGCACTCGTGGAGCGGGCCCTTCCAGCCGGCGGTCGCGCACAGCGCGCGGTGGAACTGGAACTGCAGGATCGTCGACAGGAAGTAGCGCAGGTACGACGTGTTGCCGGGCACGTGATACTTCGCGCCCGGATCGAAGTCGGTGTCGGCCCGCGGCACCGCCGGGGCGATGCCCTGGTACTGGCGGCGCAGCTCCCACCAGCGCGCGTTCCACTGGGCCGGCGTGATCGCGCCCGAGAACGCCTCCCAGCGCCACTTGTCGACGGTGAGACCGAACGGCAGGAACGCGATCTTCTCGAGCGCGATGAACATCTGCTGGTTGATGACCGCCTTGTCGTTGCGCGCGACCTTCTTGAGCAGGCCGACCTTGTTCAGGTACGTCGGCGTCACCGACAGCGCGATCGTGTCGCCGATCGCCTCGTGGAAGCCGTCGTTGGCGCCGTTCTGGAACAGGACCGGCAGCTGGTGGTAGTAGAGGTAGTAGTAGTCGTGGCCGAGCTCGTGGTGGACCGTGATCAGGTCCTCCTGGTTCACCTTCGTGCACATCTTGATGCGCACGTCGCCCGAGTAGGTCGGGTCCCATGCGCTGGCGTGACAGACGACCTCGCGGCCCTTGGGCTGCACCAGCATCGACTTGTCCCAGAAGCTCGCCGGCAGCGCCTTGAGCCCGAGCGAGGTGAAGAACGACTCGGCCAGCTTGGTCATGCGGACCGCGTCGTACTTCTGCGCGACCATCGCCCTGGTGACGTCGGGCGACGGCTGGCCCGCGTACGGCTCGACCAGCGGATACACGCCGCCCCAGGTCTGCGCCCACATGTTGCCGAGCATGTGCGCCGGCATCGGACCGGCCGCCGGCACCACGGCGGTCCCGTACCTCTTCGACAGCTTGCGGCGCGTGTAGCAGTGCAGATCGTTGTAGAGCGGCGCGACCTGGCTCCACAGCCGGTCGACCTCGATGACCATGTCGCCGGGCGGCATGTCGTAGCCCGACAGCCACATCTCGCCGACGTCCTTGAAGCCGATGCCGCGCACGCCCTCGTTGGCGAGCGGCACGAACTTCTCGTAGAACGGGCGCACCGCGCGACCGGTCGAGTCGTGCCAGCCCTGCCAGGCCGCGAGCAGCTTCTTGGGATCGCGGCTCTCGGTCAGGACGTCGGACAGCTTGCCGAGATCCTGGCAGGCGCCCCTGGCGTCGCAGACCTTGCCCTTGGCGTAGGCCGAGTCCATCGCGGTCATCACCTGCGAGAGCTCGGTCGCCTTGGCCGGATCCTCGGGCGCCGGCTGGCCGGCGAGGCGCAGCAGGTGGAACTGGCGGCGGGTCTCGGGATCGAGCTCGGCGAGCACCGACTCGAACCGGCGCGACCCGCGGATCGCCTGGGTCAGGTACGCCATGCTCTCCTCGGCGGCCTTGGCGGCGGTGGCCTCGGTGGCGGGCGTGATGTTGGTCGCGCGGTCCCAGTCGGAGAGGTCGCGCTTGGTCCACGCGGCCCGCAGGGCGGCGTCGACCTCGGTCATGAACGCCGTGGCCTCGGCCGCGGTCGGGCCCGCGGGTGGCGGTGGCTCGGTGACCTCCGGCGGATGCTGGGTCACCGGGGTCGGCGGCGGCGGTGTCTCGATGACAGGTGCGGTCTTGCAGGCCGCCAGCGCGAGGGCGACCACGGGCATGAGCGCGGAGGAGATCCGGGTGCGGCTGCTCATTTTCGCGGACCATATACCAGGGTGCGAGCGAGCGTCAGGAGGATCCCGGACGGTGCCGCCCGGCTACCGGACCCGGACGAGCTGGTAGTTGCGCTTGCCGCTGCGCAGGAGCAGGAACGTCGACGTCGCCAGGTCGGCGCTGGTGACCTTGCGGTCGGCCGCGGTGACCCGCTCGTCGCCGAGCGACACCCCGCCCCCGGCGATCAGGCGTCGCGCGTCGCCCTTGGACTTGGCCAGGCCGGTCCGCACCAGCAGCTCGACCACCTCGACCCCGGCCGCGAGCTCGGCGCGCGGTAGATCGGTCGAGCCGATCTCGCCAGCCAGCGGCTCCAGATCCTCGTCGCGCAGGTCGCCGATGCCGCCGCCGAACATGAGCCGGGTCGCGATCTCGGCGCGGCGCAGGCCGGCCTCGCCGTGGACCCAGCGGGTGAGGTCGCGGGCGAGCTCGCGCTGGGCCTGGCGCTTGGCCCGATCTTCGTCGTGCGCGACCAGGATCGCCTCGAGCTCCTCGAGCGGACGGAACGAGAACTTCTTCAACATCGACGGCGCGACCGCGTCGTCGATGTTGACCAGATACTGGTAGAGCTTGTACGGCGAGGTCAGCGCCGGATCGAGCCAGACCCGCTCGCCGGTCGCGGTCTTGCCCATCTTCTGACCGCTGGCGTCGAGCAGGAGCGGCGCGGTCACGCCGAACATGTGGGGCTGACCGAGGCGACGGCCCAGTTCGATGCCGGCCGTGATGTTGCCCCACTGATCGGAGCCGCCGATCTGCAGCCGGCAGCCGTGGTCGCGCGACAGCACCACGAAGTCCCACGCCTGCAGCAGCATGTACGAGAACTCGGTGTAGCTGATGCCCTGGTCGCGGTCCTCGAGCCGGGCCCGCACCGACTCCTTGGCCAGCATGTAGTTGACCGTGACGTGCTTGCCGACGTCGCGCAGGAAGTCGAGGAACGACACCCCGGCAAACCAGTCGGCGTTGTTGGTGATGGTCGCGCCGGCCGGGCCGGCGTCGAAGTCGAGGAAGCGTGCGAGCTGGGTGCGGATGCCGGCGACGTTGGCGGCCAGGGTGTCGCGGTCGAGCAGCTGGCGCTCGTTGCTCTTGCCCGACGGGTCGCCGATCATCCCGGTGGCGCCGCCGACCAGCGCGATCGGCCGGTGTCCGGCGAGCTGCATCCGGCGCTGGATCACGATCGGGATCAGGTGGCCGATGTGCAGGCTGGTCGCGGTCGGATCGTGGCCGCAGTAGTGCGGCACGTTGCCGGCCGCGAGCGCGGCGCCCAGCTCCTCGCGGTTGGACACGTCGGCGATGAGCCCGCGGGCCTCGAGCTCGGGGAGGATATTGCGGGTGGCCGCGGTCATGCGCGGCAGCCTACGTGCGCGCCTCGGGCCGCGCAACCGCCCGGTCGGCACCGCGCGGCGCCACCCGCGATCCGGGCTAGCTTGTGCAGATGAAGCAGGTTGCCCCCGCCGCCGAGCGCAACCGCGATCCGATCCTCGCGGTGCTGCACCGGGTGCTGCCGGCCCGCGGCGAGGTCCTCGAGATCGCGAGCGGCAGCGGCCAGCACGCCATGTACGCGGCGCGCGCGTTCCCGGCGCTCTCCTGGCAGCCCAGCGACCCATCCGCGCCGGCGCGGGCCAGCATCGCCGCCTGGCGCGAGGACGCCGGCGTCACCAACCTGCGCGCGCCGATCGCGCTCGACGTCACCGCGACGCCGTGGCCGGTCGCCCACGCCGACGCGGTGGTGTGTATCAACATGATCCACATCGCGCCGTGGGACGCGACCCTGGCGCTGGTCCGCGGCGCTGCGCAGCTGCTGCCGGTGGACGCGCCGCTGGTCACCTACGGCCCGTACCGGTTCGCCGGCACGTTCACGTCGGCGTCGAACGCGGCGTTCGATCACGACCTGCGCGCGCGCGACCCGCGCTGGGGCGTGCGCGACGTGGTCGACGTCGAGAGCGCGGCCGGCGCGGTCGGCCTGCGCCTCGACGAGGTGGTCGCGCTGCCCGCGAACAACCACGTGCTGGTGTTTCGCCGGGTCGCCGGTGGCGTCGCGGTGGTCCCGCGGGCGCGCGCGATCGACGGCTGGCCCGCGTGAGGTGCGCCCGTCGCAGGTCGTGAGTCCCCACTGCCGCGCATTCCACCGATTCCCCGGGCGCACGGCGTGCGCTGTGTGGCAACAGCGCACGCTCCACGATTGCGGCAATCGTCGGCATACAAACCATTCGCGTTGACGCTATAGAGGGCAACCATGGTTGTACGCACGGTCGTGCTGTCGCTGTTGTTGATGGTCGCGGCAGTGCTCGGCGGTGCTTGTCACGACCCGGACGTGGGCGTGACCACCGCGGCGGTGGTGTTCCGGGGCGGCACGCCGGTCGACGTCAGCATCCTGTCGCGAGGCGGTCAGAACGGCGAGGCCGAGCGCGACGACCCCGAGCTCGGCTGCTGGAGCCTGAGCGGGTCGAATGGCTATCAGAGTCAGGTGCTCATCAAGTTTGGCGGGCTGGCACTGCCCGCCGGCGCGCGCGTCACCAGCGCCACCATGACGCTGGTGTTCGCCAACTGGGCGCAAGGTTTCACCGTGCGCGGCCGCTACCTCAACGCGGCCTGGAACCCGGGCTCGGCCAGCTTCGGCTGGGCGAACCGCGCCACCGGCGCCACCTGGGCAACCCCGGGGGCCCGCGGCGACGGCACCGACACCGTCGCCAGCAAGTCGTTCGCGCTCACCGGCTGGGCCGGCTCGGGCGCCGACGTGAAGGTGCTTCCGCTCGACGTCGCGGTGGTGCAGTCCTGGATCGACGACCCCGCGCGCAACCAGGGCATCCTGCTCGTCAACGAGACCAGCGACGCCGTGACCCGGGTGTTCTCGTCGCGCAGCGCGCGCGGTCCGACGCTCGAGATCAACTACGTCATCGTCGCCGACGACGCGGTCGACGCGGCCCGGGTCATAGACGCGGCGAGCGTCGACGCCGCCAGCCCCCGAGACGCGGCGAGCCTCGACGCGGCGCGGGTCGACGCACCCGCGGCCGACACCAGCGCCCCGGTCGTCGCGGTGACCGCGCCCACCGCGGGCGCGACCGCGACCGGCATCCTGGTCGCCACCGCCACCGCGAGCGACAACGTCGGCGTCGTCGGCGTGCAGCTCCTGGTCGATGGGGTCGCCGCCGGCGTCGAGGATCTCACGGCGCCGTACACGGCCGCGATCGACACCCGGCTGCTGCGCGACGGCGCCCACACCGTCGCTGCGCGCGCCCGCGACGCCCGCGGCAACCTGGCCACCTCGGCCAGCGTGGCGGTGACGGTGTCGAACCCGGTCATCAACACGCCCACGCCGACCGCGACCACGGTCGTCTTCCGCGAGGGCACCGCTGGCTACGCCGGCACCCACGACGTGAGCCTGATCTCGCGCGGCGGCGGCAACGGCGAGGTCGACCGCTCCAACACGCAGCTCGGCTGCTGGGTCCTCACCAGCAGCAACGGCTACCGCAACCAGCCGCTGGTCAAGTTCACCGGCCTGGGGCTGCCGGCCGGCGCCCGCGTCACCGCCGCCAGCCTGCGGCTGGTGTTCGCCAACTGGGCCCAGGGCTTCACCGTCCGCGGCCGCTACCTGCAGGCGCCGTGGAACCGCGGGTCGGCCCAGCTGGGCTGGCAGAACCGCGACGCCAACCTCGCGTGGTCGGTGGCGGGCGCGCGCGGCGAGGGCACCGACACGGTCGCCGACCGGTCGTTTGCGCTCACCGGCTGGACCGGGAACGGCGCGGACGTGAAGACGATCCCGCTCGATCTCGCGGTGGTCCAGGGCTGGGTCGACGACCCGACGCGCAACCAGGGCATCCTGCTGGTCAACGAGACCAACGACGTGGTGACCCGGCTGTACTCGTCGCGCCACGCGACCCACCGGCCCGAGCTCACCCTCAGCTACGTCGTCGACGGCGGCGGCGGCGGTGGCGGTGGCGGCGGCGGCGGCGGCGGTGGCGGTGGCGGTGGCGGCGGTGGCGGCACCGACAGCACGGCTCCGACCGTCACGCTGACGGCGCCGACCGGCGGCGCGAACCTGACCGGCTCGATCACGCTGTCGGCCACCGCCGCCGACAACGTCGCGGTCACCGGTGTGCAGTTCTTGATCGACGGCGCGCCGATCGGCCGCGAGCTGCTGATCACCAGCCTGAGCGTCGACACCACCCAGCTCGCCGCCGGTGCCCACACGTTCGCGGCCCGGGTCCGCGACGGCGCCGGCAACCAGACCACCTCGACCGCGGTCACCGCGACGGTGTCCAACCTGCCCGGGCTCGACCGCCGCGCGGCCAACCCGACCTGCACCGCGCCGCCGCGGCCGAGCGCGCCTGCCACCGGCACCATCTCACTCCAGCCGCTGTTCCCCAACCTGACCACTGGCAGCGGCGGACCGTTCACCAACGCGTCCCCGATCGTCGCGCGCCGGGCGTTGATGCCGGGCGGCGAGCGGCTGTGGTTCGTCGGGCTCCGCAACGGCCGCGTGTTCCAGATCAGCGACCTGAACGCGTCGGCCCCGCCGTCGACCAACCTGCTCGACGTCCAGGTGCCCGACTCGCGCGACCTGGCGATCGGCGAGGAGGGCTTCCTCGGCCTGGCGTTCGATCCGGAGATCGCGACCAACCCGGCCCGTGCCCACGTCTATTACGTGCGCGCCAACTTCGGCACCGTCGGGCTCTACCGCGCCAACGTGAGCCGCAACCCGAGCGGCATCTACGTCACGTCGAACGTGATCCAGGTGCTGTCGGCCGGCGCGGGTGGCCATCACTACGGCGGCGATCTGCTGTTCGGCCCCGATGGCTTCCTCTACATGTCGGTCGGCGAGGACGAGATCTTCGCGCGCACCCGCAGCCCCAACAACCTGCGCGGCAAGGTCCTGCGCCTCGACGTCCGCAGCGGCACGCCGCTGGCGGGGAAGGTCTACGGCATCCCCACCGACAACCCGTATCGCCTGACCAACGGCCAGCCCAACGTCGCCTGCTTCGAATCGGGCAACGCCGGCCTGCCCGACGCCAACCACGCCTGTCCCGAGGTCTACGCGCTCGGCTTTCGCAATCCGTACCGGTTCAGCTTCGACCGCGAGGGCGGCGCGCTGTGGCTGGGCGACGTCGGCGCCGAGCACGAGGAGATCGACCTGGTCACCCGCGGCGCTGACTACGGCTGGAACACCCAGGAGGGCGTCACCACGCCGAGCGCCGCCGTCACGCCGGCGGTCGCCGAGATCCCGCGCGGCGGCGCGTCGTGTGCCGGCAACGCGATCATCGGCGGCCACGTCTATCGCGGCGCCGCCATCCCGGGGCTCGCCGGCAAGTATGTCACCGCCGACAACGGCAACGGCACGCTCTACGTGCTCGACCAGCCCTACACGACGAACCGCCGGCTGTCGGTCGCGCTGACCCCGTCGTGCGCGCAGTTCAACCCGGCCTCGTTCACCGAGGACGAGAGTGGTGAGCTCTACGTGGTCGCGCTGAACCCCGGCCGCGGCCTGGGCATCTTCAAGATCGTGTCGACCTCGTCGACCCCAGGCTCGACCGCCGGTCCGGCGACCACCCTGTCGGCGACCGGCTGCTTTGGCGCCGGCGGCCAGCCGGTCGCGGCGGCGGTGCCCTACGGCGTCAACGCCGAGCTGTGGGCCGACGGCCTCGCCAAGCGGCGCTGGATGGTGCTTCCGGACAACACCAGCATCGGCGCCACCGGCGACGGCGACTGGAGCTTCCCGATCGGCACGGTCCTGCTCAAGGAGCTGAGCTTCGGGACCCGGCGCATCGAGACCCGGTTTCTGGTCCGCCACGCCGACGGCGACTGGGCCGGCTACACCTACGTGTGGAACCGCGCCCAGACCGACGCGGTGCTCGCCACCGACGGTCAGTCGGTCTCGCTCGACGACGGCGGCGCGGCGTGGGCGGTGCCGAGCCGGGCCGACTGCCTGGGCTGCCACACGACCGGCAAGGGCCGCTCGCTCGGGCTCGAGACGCGCCAGCTCAACCGCGCGTTCGGGTACCCGAACGGGCGCCGCGCCAACCAGCTCTCGACCCTGGCGAGCGTGGGGTTGCTCGGCAGCAGCTACGCGAACCCGCGCGGGTTCGGCGCGTTCCCCGATCCCCATGACCCCACGCTCGACCTCGCGGCCCGCGCGCGCTCGTACATGCACGCCAACTGCTCGGGCTGTCACCCGGGCCCCGGCGCCAAGCCCGACCTGCTCTACGACACCGCGTTCACGGCGACCCGCCTCTGCACCGAGGTGCCGACCACGCCGGTGGCCGGCGGGACCAGCCTGCTGGTGCCCGGCAGCGCGGCCCAGTCGGTGCTCGCCCTGCGCATGAAGTCGCTCGCCAGCGGCGTGCGCATGCCGCGGCTCGGCAGCGCCCGGGTCGACACCCAGGGCGTGGCGCTGGTCGAGGCGTGGATCAACGCACGGACCAGCTGCGCCGCGCCGTGACCGCGGCGCCCGGTGCCGTCAATTGCCACCGGTGGCGGCCGAGGTCGGCTGTAACCCGGCGCGCCGCGACGGCGTCCGAGTAGAACCTCGCATGATGACCAGACCGCTTCGCTCGTTGCTCCTCCTTGCCGCGGCCGCCGCCCCGGCCGCCGCCGCCCCGCACGTCCTGCTCACCTACGAGACCGGCCCGGCGTACGTCGCCCAGAACGACGGTCGCTACGGTGCCGGCGGCACGTCGTACCAGGCCGATGACGTCGCCCAGCAAGACAACCTCGTGCGCGGCGAGCGGAGCGCGGTCGAGCTGGTGCTCGGCCGCCACCGGGTGATCGCGCTGTACGCGCCATTCCAGCTCGACACCCAGGTCGCCCTGGTCGAGCCGCTGGTGTTCCGCGCGACCACGTTCGACGCCGGCACCGTCGTCGACCACCGCTACCGCTTCGACGGCTACCGCGCGTCGTACCTGTACCAGCTCCGCGGCGGTCGGCTCGCGCTCGAGCTGGGCGGCTCGCTCCAGGTCCGCGACGCCAACGTCGCGTTCACCAGCGCCGACGGCGCGCAGCGCGATCAACAGACGAACATCGGCCTGGTCCCCGCGCTCAAGGTCCGCGCGACCTACACCACCGGGTGCGCGTGGGGCCAGCTCGAGGCCGACGGCCTCTCGACCTTCGGCCTGGCCGGCGACACCAGCGGCGGCCTCTACGACGTCGCCCTCGCTGCCGGCCTGCCGGTCCATCGCGACGTCGACGTCTACGCGAACCTGCGCTGGCTCGGCGGAGGCGCCGAGGTCCCCACCCAGCAGATCGACAACTGGGCCAACTTCGTGTCGGCCTCGCTCGGCGTCCGGGTCGCGCTCGGCCGCTAGACCGCCGCTCGTCCCGGGGCGATCTGCGCGCCCGCCACATCGGCCGCGGTCCTCGGACGCCGGTCGCGTCTCCCGACCGCCGAGCGCCGAGCGCCGAGCGCCGAGCGCCGACCCCGAGGGGACGCGGCGGGTCTGAACCAGGACATAGGTAACGCGTCACAGAGGGGACGCGGTGGTCACCGACGCAGCGGTCAGGTCATGCCGTGGGCGCGGAACCAGGCGAGCGCGTCGGTGATCGCTGGCTCGAGCGGTCCGGCCCGGTAGCCCAGCTCGGCCTCGGCGCGCGCGCTGGTGAACTGGAAGCGGTCGGTGTATGCGTAGCGAGCCGCGACGCTGTTGAACAGCGGCTCGCGGCCGGTCGCGGCCTGGTAGGCGTCGCCGAGATAGCCGGCGGCCAGGGTCGCGAGCCGGGGCGCTGGCAGCCACGGCGGTCGCACGCCCGCGATCTTGGCGATCCGGGTGAACGCCTCGCGGTAGCTCAGGTTCTCGCCGCCGAGGATGTAGCGGCGGCCGCGCTGGCCGCGCTCCCACGCCTGCACGCAACCGCGCGCCACCGATCGCACGTCGACGAAGTTGTTGTACCCGGGCGTCCACGCCGGCGCCCGGCCGCGCACGACCTGCACGATCATCGCCCCCGACGAGGGTCGGGCGTCGCGGGGCCCGAACATGAAGGTCGGGTTGACGATCACCGCGTCGAGGTCGTTCACCGCGGCGGCGCGGACCAGCTTCTCGGCCTCGTGCTTGCTCGTCGCGTAGCCATCGTCGAGCCCGTAGTCGGCGAAGTTCCAGCGCGCGTCCTCGCTGACCGGCCGGCCATCGGTCGACAGCCCGACCGCCGACACCGTCGAGACGTGGACCAGGCGGGCGACCTTGGCGGTGCGCGCGGCCTCGATCACCAGCTGGGTCCCGTCGATGTTGGCGGCGCGCAGCCCGGGCGTCACCCGGGGCGCGACCGCCACCAGAGCGGCGCAATGGAACACCACGTCGGCGCCCCGAAAGGCATGCGCGAGCGAGGCGCGATCGTCGAGCTCGCCGTGGACCCACTCGATATCCAGGTCGGCCAGATGATCGAGCCTGGTCGACAGGCGCCGGATCGCCCGGACGTGGACCCGGCGGGCCCGCAGCTCGGCCGCGAGGTTGCCACCGAGCAGACCGGACGCACCCGTGATGACGGCGAGAGGCACCGCCGCATCTTACGGCCCGGCGGCGTCCGCGCGAGCCCCGCCGGCCGCCGACGTTGCCCCGCGCGCGCCGCGATCAGGCGTCGCGGACGGGCCTCGGGGGCGACCCGGTCGCGGCGAAGCCCCGCGCGGCCTCGGCCATCTCGTCGGCGCCGACCTCGCGGATCTGGGTGCTGATCATCCACCGCACGCCGAACGGATCGACGATGACGCCCATGCGGGCGCCGTGAAACTGGACCTCGACCGGGCGCTGGACCGTCGCGCCGGCCGCGGCCGCGGCTGCGACGGTGGCGGCGGCGTCGGGCACGTACAGGCTCAGCGCGAACGTGGCGGTCAGGTTGCCCGGCTCGGGCGCGACCGCGCCGTGATCCGGATAGGCATCGGACAGCATGATCGCCGCGCCGCCGATGGTCACCTCGGCGTGGCCGACCCGCCCGTCCTTGTCGACGAAGCGTTCGGGCACCTCGACCGCGCCGAAGACCTCGACGTACCAGGCGATCGCGGCGGCGGCGTCGCGCGGGCAGATGTACGGGGTCAGCAGCTGGCCGGCGGCGGGGACGTAGCTGGGCGTGTCGCGCATGGGCGACCGTACCCCGCGCCGGCGCACCGCGTTCGCGTTCGCGTCGACACGGCGCCGTGGATCGACGGGCGCCGGAGCGGGCAGGGGTCGTTCAGGACCTAGCTGACGTTCCAGCGGTGGGCGACCACGGCCGCGCCCAGGCCCTTCACGGTCAGCTCGAGCGCCTCGGGCGAGGCGCCGCTGCTGGCGAGAAAGCTGGCGACCCCGGGGGCCGCGAGCGTCGAGGCCGACACGGCGACCTGACCACCCTCGGCGAGCGCCTGCAGCTTGGCGGCGAGGTTCACCGTGTGGCCGAAGTAGTC
>JBKJLC010000135.1:0-19582 GCA_046597055.1 Kofleriaceae bacterium
TTCGCAGAAGGGGTAAAGGGCGAAACCACGCGCGTGGGGCCTGAGGAGCCGGCCGGCGGGCTGGCGTCGCAAGAGTGGCAGAACGGCCTGGATTGCGTTCTGCGTTCGCAACTGCGAATCACGCCTGACGGGGCTGGCGGGGGTGACCGTCAGTCGATCGCGTGCGGTACCGCGGACACCGCGCCCGGGTCGCCGCGGCGCCGGCGCGCG
The DNA here is from genome assembly GCA_046597055.1 of Kofleriaceae bacterium. GTDB lineage: Bacteria > Myxococcota_A > Polyangia > Haliangiales > Haliangiaceae > UBA2376. The sequence continues at coordinate 211 of JBKJLC010000135.1, forward strand.
CGCACGGTCTCGATGATCGCGAGCAAGGTGTCGAGCGGGACCGGCTTGTCGAGCAGCTGGCCGCCGAGCGCGACGACTCGGTCCCGGATCGGATCGGAGAACACGCCGGCGGTCATGAGCACGACCTTGTGGGTCAGGTCGGGCCGGTTCTTGCGCAGCGCCTCGAGCACGGCGAGGCCATCGGTGCCGGGCATCATCACGTCGCACAGGATCACGTCGAAGTCCTGGCGCAGGATCGCGGCGAGGCCGGCCGCGCCGTCGTTGATCACGGTGATGTCGTGGTGCCCGCGCAGCTGGCGGCGGAGCGCGCTGGTCAGCGCGACCTCGTCGTCGATGATCAGCAGGCTGGCGCGGGTCGAGGTCCCGGCCACAGCGACCGCGGGCTTGCTGGATGTCGCGCGGCGCTCGACCGGGAACGCGGCGATGAACGTGCTGCCGCGCCCGACCTCGGTCTCGACGGTGAGCTTGCCGCCGAACCGCTCGACGATGTCGCGCGCGATCGCCAGGCCGAGGCCGGAGCCCTCGCCGCGCGCCTTGGTGGTGAAGAACGGCTCGAAGATGCGGCCGCGCAGCGCGGGCGCGATCCCGCTGCCGGTGTCGGTGACCGACAGCTCGACCCGCCCGCCCCGCTCGGCACATCGCATGCGGATCTCGTGGCCGCGGCCGTCGCCGACCGGGATCGCATCGGCGGCGTTGATCAGCAGGTTGATGACGACCTGCGACAGCTTGCGGGCGTCGGCGGTGACGGTCGGCACCGAGGCCAGATCGAGCGACAGCCGGGCCCGGTGGCGGAGCTGGTTGCCGACCAGGTCGCAGGCGTCGCGGCAGACCCCGGCCAGATCCACCGAGGTGATCTCGTCGGGTTCGCTGCGCGCGTACGAGCGCAGGGCGTGGACGATGGCGACGATGCGCTCCACCCCGCGCAGGTTGTCTTCGAGCATCTCCTGGATCTCGTCGAACATCGTGGCCGAGGTGACCGGGTCGGGCTCGCCGAGCTCGAGCGACCGGCGCAGCGCGGCGGCGTGCTCGCGGCAGGTCTTGAGGTTCATGAGCACGTAGGCGGCCGGGTTGTTGACCTCGTGCGCGACCCCGGCGGCCAGCGTGCCGAGCGCGGCCAGTCGGTCGGCGTGCTCGAGCCGGCGGCGCAGCTCGCGGGCGCGGTTGCGCGCGACCGCCGCCTCGATCGATCGGCGCAGGCCCGGCCCGGTCAGCGCCTCGCGCGCCAGATGATCGTCGGCGCCGGCCTCGAGCCAGCCCCGGGCGCGGCTGTCGTCGCCGCTGCCGTCGATCACGATCGCCGGCGTCGATGGGGTCGCGCGGAGAAGCGCCTCGAGGGCGTCGGCCGCGCGCAGGCCCAGGTTGACCGCGTCGATCAGCGCGACATGATGATGGTGGGCGACCACCTCGGCCGCGAGCTGCTCGATCGCCACCACCGTCACCGAGTAGCCGAGCGCGCGCGCCATCTCGACCGCGCGGCCGGTCGCGGCCCCGGCCACCACCACCCGCACCGAGCTGGCGTGGCCGTCACGCGCGCGATCGATCGCGGTGAGCCCGCTGGTGGTCCCGAACGCCGCGGCCTCGACGATCGCACCGTCGCGCTGGTCGTCGGGATCTGTCATGCGGGGATCGTCCGTCGACCGCATCGGTGGACCACGCTATCAGGGGCGCTGTCGGGGCGCCATCACCCCTCCGGTCTGACGCGCGACCGCACGGTTGGTGAGCGTGCGGTGGGCGCGCCCACGTTCGGGGCGTCGGCTTCGCTCGCGGTCGGCCCGGCGCCGCGCCGTTTCCGTGGCACCTTGCGGGCATGCCCGACCTGGCCGCGCTCTATCGCGATCACCTCGACGTCCTCGGCCGGGCCGCGGCCGGCGTGCTGGCGAGCCACGAGCTCGACGCGCTGGTGATCGCGGCCGGATCCCCCGCGCTCAAGAACCGCTTCGACGACCAGTACTGGAACCAGGCGCCGACGCCCACCTTCGCCCACTGGCTGCCGCTGCCCGAGCCCGACGCGGTGCTGGTGGTGACCGCCGGCGCGCCGCCGCGGTTGGTGCGCGTGCTGTCCGAAGATTACTGGGAGCTGCCGGCCCGCCCCGAGTCCGATCACTTCTGGGAAGGGTTCGAGGTGGTCACCGTCCGCACCGCCTCGGCGGTGGCCGACCACCTGCCGCGCGGCCGGGTCGCGGTGATCGCCTCGGGCGAGCTGCCGTTCGTGACGCCGGGGCCGATCAACCCGCCCGCCGTGGTCGCCGCGCTCGAGAGCCAGCGCGTGCACAAGACCGCCTACGAGATCGCGTGCATCGCCGAGGCCACCCGGCGCGCGGTGCCCGGGCATCGGGCCGCCGCCGCGCAGTTCGCCAGCGGCGAGCCGTCGGAGCTCGACCTCCACCTCACGTACCTCGCCGCCACCGGCCAGGACGACACCGACACGCCCTACAAGAACATCGTCGCGCGCGGCGCGCATGCTGCGGTCCTGCACTGGGTCACCTACGACCGGCAGCGCGGCGGCGGTCCCGACTCGCTGCTGGTCGATGCCGGGGCGCGTCGCCTCGGCTACGCGTCCGACATCACCCGCACCTGGGTCCGCGGCAGCGGCGCGGCGGCCGCGCAGTTCGGCGCGCTGATCGCCGCGGTCGATCGGCTGCAACAGCAGATCTGCGGCGAGATCCGGGTCGGCATGGCCTACGAGGCGCTCCACGATCGCTGTCATCAACTGCTGGCCGAGGCCCTGGTCGAGGTCGAGATCGCCACCGGCGCCGCGTCGACGCTGGTCGAGCGCGGGGTCACCCGTCAGCTGTTGCCGCACGGCCTCGGCCACTCGCTCGGCATCCAGGTCCACGACGTCGGCATGAAGCCGCGTCCGCCCCGCGCCGACAACCCGTACCTGCGCAACACCAGCACGATCGAGGTCGGCCAGGTGTTCACGATCGAGCCGGGTTGCTACTTCATCGACGCGCTGCTCGCGCCGATGCGCGACGACGATCGCAAGGGGCTCCTCGACTGGTCGGCGATCGACGCGCTGCGCCCGTTCGGTGGGGTCCGGATCGAGGACGACGTGCTGGTCACCGCGACCGGCGTGCGCAACTTCACGCGCGAGGCCTGGGCCGCGACGACGGCGTGACAAGGCCGGACCGCGGTCGTAGAGTCCGCGCGATGATCTCCCCGATGTCGTCGGTCCGCGCGGTCGCGGCCGCCCTGGTCGCGACCACGCTCGCCGCCGGCTGCCAGCGCACGCCGACCACCACCGACGAGGCCCGGCCGACGGCCGCCCAGCAGGAGGCGGCCCGCCGCCGGCGTACCGACCCGACCAAGCCGGGCCAGGCCGTGCCCACCGCGCAGGTCTCGCCCCCGCTCGCGGTGGCCCAGCCTCCGGCCGACGCCGAGCAGATCACCGGCCTCGACGGGGCGCCGCGCGCGACCATCTTCGTCAAGCGGCTGAGCCCCGGCCAGGGTCCCAGCCCGGCGCGCAACGACACCGTGATGCTCAACTTCACCGGCTGGCGTACCAGCGGCGAGACGTTCCTCTCGACGAAGTCGCGCAACCGGCCGGTGCAGCAGAGCCTGGCCGTGCTCGCGCCCGGCTTCGCGGCCGCGGTGACCACGATGAAGAAGGGCGAGCGCGCGATGGTGTGGGTGCCGCCCGAGCTCGGCTACCTGGGGCCGCCCAGCGCCACGCCGGAGACCACGGTGTACGAGATCGAGCTGGTCGACTTCGAGCCGGCCCCGACGACGCCTTCCGACGTCGCCGCGCCGCCGCCGACCGCGACCCGGACCCCGACCGGGGTCGCGCTGCTGACCGTCAAGCCGGGCGACGGCAAGACCCGCCCGCGCTCGTACGATCAGGTCACCTATCACTACACGGCGTGGGACGCGAAGGCGCGCATGTTCGACTCGACCGAGGTGCGCAAGCGCGCCAAGCCGTCGTTCCCGTTCCGCGAGTGGCCCGGGATCGAGGAGGCGCTGGTGACGATGTCGGTCGGGGAGCGCACCCGGGTCTGGCTGCAGCCGGCGCACACCGAGCCGCTGCCCGGGCTGCCCGAGGGCACGCTCACCTACGAGCTCGAGCTGCTCGAGGTCAAGCCGATGCACGCGCCGCCGCCGGTGCCGACCGACGTCGCCGCGCCGCCGACCGGCGTGCGCAAGACGGCCAAGGGCGTCTTCTACCGGGTGCTGTCCCCGGGCACCGGCACGGTCCACCCATCCCCGTCGGACACCGTGCAGATCAACTACAGCGGGTGGACCAGCAACGGCCGGCTGTTCGACAGCTCGGTGGTCCGCCAGCAGCCGGCGCAGTTCCCGCTCGCGCGCGTGATCGCGGGCTGGACCGACGGCATCCCGACCATGGTCGTCGGCGAGACCACGCGCTTCTGGATCCCGGTCGAGCTCGCGCACAACCACGAGCCCGGCCGCCCCGCCGGCATGCTCGTCTTCGACATCGAGCTGCTCGAGATCATGAAGGCGCCCGCGGCCCCGCCGTCGGCTCCGGCGGGACCGCCGTGACGCCGCCGCCGGCGATCCGCGCGGCGTGGGGCTGGGAGGGCTCGGACGTCGAGCTGGTCACGATCCCGGTCGGGCTGATCAACGCGACCTTCGCGGTGCGCCAGGCCGGCGTCCCGATCGCGGTGGTGCAGCGCCTGCATCCGGTGTTCGGCGCCGAGGTCAACCTCGACATCGAGGCGGTGACCACCCATCTGGCCGCGCGCGGGCTGGTGACGCCGCGCCTCCTGCGCACCCAGCGCGGCGAGGCCTGGCTCGCGCTCGACGGGGCGGTGTGGCGCGCGCTGACGTGGGTCGAGGGCAGCTCGGTCAACGCGGTGCCCGACCCGGCGTGGGCCGCGGCCGGCGGCGCGCTGGTCGGGCGCTTCCACCGCGCGGTCGACGACCTCGCCCACGACTACAAGTTCACCCGGGCCGGCGTGCACGATACCGCCGCGCACCTGGACCGGCTGCGCGCGCGGGTCGCCACGGTCGGTGACGCGGCCGGCGCCGACCCGACCGAGCGCGACGCGGTCGAGCTGGCCCGCGCGATCTTCGCCGCCGCCGCCGAGCTGCCGATCATGCCGGCGCTGCCGCTGCGCCACACCCACGGCGATCTCAAGATCTCGAACCTGCTGTTCCGCACCGGGCCGGCGCCGACCGCGGTCGCGCTGGTCGATCTCGACACGCTGGGCCGACAGACGCTCGCGTTCGAGCTGGGCGACGCGATGCGCTCGTGGTGCAACCCGCGCGGCGAGGACGTGACCGCGGTCGTCTTCGAGCTGGCGATCTTCGCGGCCGCGATCGAGGGCTGGTCGTCGGCCGCGGGCGCGCTGGTGTCCATCGACGAGCGCCGGTCGATCGTCGAGGGGCTCGAGACCGTGTGCATCGAGCTGGCCGCGCGGTTCGCGGTCGACGTGTTCGAGGACCGCTACTTCGGCTGGGACCCGAGCCGGTTCCCGTCCCGGCGCGCGCACAACCTGGTCCGGGCCCGCGGACAGCTCGCGCTGGGCCAGGCCGTGCGGGCGGCGCGCGCCGACGCGCTGGCGATCGTCCTGGCCGGTACCTGAACCATTCCGGCAGCTTGCGCCGGCGGGCAGGCCCCGCCGGGGGTGCGCTGCGCAGGACGCAGCCGCTGGCGGTGGCTGTCAGCCAACGCGCCGATTCGGCCCCGCCCGATCTGGGTCATCATGCCGGAGATGCTCACCCGCCGACGTCTGGTCACCGCGGTCCTCGCGGTCGCCGCTACCGGTTCGAGCGCGCTGGCCGTGCGCGCGCCCCGCGCTCGCCACGCGCATGATCAAGACACCGTCGCCCTGGCCGGCGCCGGGGTCAGCAAGCTGCGCGCCCACGTCGACGTCGCCTGGGGCGGCGTCCCGGCCGCGCGCGCCACCGCGTGGCAGCGGCTGCGCGCCGCGGCGCCCGGGCTGGCCGAGGTCAGCTGGGATCGTGCGACCGAGGTGCCCAGCCGGATCTGGGGCCGTGGCCTCGACGTCCCCGGCAGCGTCGCTGACCCGGCGATCGCGGCGGCCGCCGCCCGGCGCTTCTTGCGCGAGCACCTCGACCTGCTCGCGCCCGGCGCAGCCGAGACCGACTTCGAGCTGGTCGCCAACGATCTCGACGGCGATCTGCGGACGATCGGCATGATCCAGCGCCACGGCGGCCTGGCCGTGCTCGGCGGCCAGGTGTCGTTCCGCTTCAAGCGCGACCGCCTGTTCGTGATCGGCTCCGAGGCGCTGCCGTCGGTGCAGGTGAGCTGGCCGCGCACCGCGCTGGGCCGGCGCGCGCTCGGCGGCCACGCCCATGCCGCGACCGTCGCCGAGCTGGGCCTCGATCCGGCGCGGGTGACCACCGGCCCGACCGGGGCGCTCGCGATCGTGCCGCTGGTCGGCGAGCGCGGCGTGCTCGGCTACCGGGTGGCCGCGCCGGTCGAGGTCGACGCCGGCGCCGACGGCAGCTGGCAGGTGTGGCTCGATCCCGCGACCGGCGCGCCGCTGGTCCGGCGCTCGCTCACCCGCTACGCCAGCGGCACCGTGCAGTTCGACGCGGTGGTGCGCTGGCCGGGTCGCCCGCGCCAGGTGTATCCGGCGCCCGGGCTCGAGGTCACCGTCGCCGGCGGGCCGGCGACCACCGCGGCCGACGGCGGCGTGAGCTGGGCCGGCGGCGACACCCAGCTCATGACGACGGTGCGCGGCCCGCTGGTCGCGGTCGAGAACGTCGCCGGCGAGGTGGCGACCACCAGCCTCGCGCTGGTCGATGGTGGCGCCGCGACCTGGTCGCCCGGCGACGATCGCAACCTCGACGCCCAGCTGTCGGCGTACATCCATGCCGATCGGGTCAAGACCTACGTGCGCGGGTTCGCGCCGGCCTTGGCCTTCCTCGACGAGACCTTGCCGGTGAAGGTCAACATCGCCGACGAGTGCAACGCGTTCTCCAACGGGACCGCGATCCACTTCTTCCAGGCCAGCGCGCGGTGCGAGAACACCGCGACCCTCGCCGACGTCGTCTATCACGAGTTCGGTCACTCGATGCACGCGCAATCGCTGATCCCGGGCGCCGGCTTCTTCGACGGCGCGTTCAGCGAGGGCCTGTCGGACTACCTGGCGGCGACCATCACCGGCGACTCCGCCATGGGCCGCGGCTTCTTCAAGAACGATGAACCACTGCGCGAGATCGACCCGCCGAACCAGGAGTATGTGTGGCCGCGCGACGTGTCCCAGATCCATGCCACCGGCATGATCTTCGGCGGCGCGATGTGGGACCTGCGCAAGGGGCTGATCGCGGACCTCGGCGCGACCGCCGGCGTCGCGCTGGCCGACCGGCTCTACTATGCAGCGGTCCGCCGCGCGCCCAGCATCCCGGCGACGCTGATCGAGATCCTGGCCGCCGACGACGACGACGGCGACCTGGCCAACGGCACGCCGCACGAATGCACGATCCGCGCGGCGTTCGGACGCCACGGCCTGCGCACGATCGGCGGCGACGTGGTCGCGCCGGGGACGATCGCGGCGACCACCGAGGCCACCACGGTGCCGGTCACGCTGACCCTGGCCGGCCAGGACGCGCGCTGCGGCGACGCGGTCACTGGCGTCGCCATCGAGTACCGCCAGCGCGGCAGCGGCACACCGAGTGTGATCGCGGCGATCCGGACCGACGACGTGTGGCAGGTCGACCTGCCGCTGCTCGGCGACGGCATCGTGGTCCAGCACCGGATGCGGGTCCAGTTCGCCGACGGCAGTGACATGTTGTTCCCCGACAACCGCGCCGACCCGTGGCGCGAGCTGTACCGCGGCGACGTGATGCCGCTCTACTGCACCGACTTCGAGACCGACCCGTTCGCCGAGGGCTGGCGCGCCGACGACGGCGGCAGCTGGCAGTGGGGCCAGCCCGGCGGCAGCCGTGGCGTTGGCGATCCCGGCCGCGCCTACTCGGGCACGCGCGTGCTCGGCACCGGCCTGGCGTCGACCGCAGGCACCTACCCGGCCGGCCGCGAGACCTGGGTCGAAACTCCGGAGATCGAGCTGGGCCAGTGGAGCGACGTCCGCCTGCACTACCGGCGCTGGCTCGGCGTCGAGGACGGCTACTACGATCAGGCGTCGATCGCGATCGACGCGCAGCAGGCGTGGACCAACCTCAGCTCGCGCGGCAACAACAGCAAGACCCAGCACCACGAGGACCGGGCCTGGATCTTCAACGACGTCGCGGTCAGCCCGCGGGTGACCGGCCGCGCGGCCCGGATCCGGTGGCAGGTCACCGCCGACGATAACTTCGAGCTCGGCGGCTGGACGCTCGACGACGTGTGCGTCGTCGCCAACCTCAACTCGGTGTGCGGCGACGGCCGCCTCAGCGGCGCCGAGCAGTGCGACAACGGCCCCGCCAACGCCGACGCCGCCGACACCTGTCGCACCAACTGCCGGGTCGCCGACTGCGGCGACGGCATCAAGGACGGCCTCGAGGCCTGCGACGACGGCAACGAGGACGACAGCGACGACTGCAGCGCGCTCTGCGTGATCGTCCTCCAGCCCGAGGAGGTCGTCGAGCCCGACGGCTGCGGCTGCGCGACGACCGGCGGCCCCGGCACCGCCCTGATCCCGCTCGGCCTGGCCCTGCTGATGTTCCGTCCTCGCAAGCGGCGCGCGCGCGCCTGACTCGGCGGGCCGGGGCACGCGCGGCCGGCCGCGCCGTCGGCCAGTGCGCGGCGCGGCCCCTGAACGCCGGGCGCCAGAGCGCCGACAAGACGCGATGCACACCCATGTGATCGGAAGCGCTCACCCTTGCCCGGTGGCCCTGAGCCGGCGCCGCCGGCGCCGCGTCGAAGGGCAGAGCGGCAAGGAGCCGCACGCCGCTCCGACGGGCTGCCCGGAGGCGGCGGGCTCGCGTGCGCTCGCCCTGGCTCAGGGACACCGGGACCGTCGTGCGGGCCCCTCGCGCCAGGATGACCGGGGCCCGCCGAGCGAGTCAACCACGGCGCCGGGGCCGGCCGGTCACGGCCAGCGCCGCCTCGCGCGCTCGATCAGGCGGGCACCAGCGCGGGGTGGCGGCGCGCCCACGCCTGCCGCAGCTCGTCGAGCGAGCCGCCGAGGCCAGCGAGCGCCTCGAGTGACTCGGGCAGGCCGACGTGCAGCACGTCGAGCAACGTGTCGAGCTCGTCATCGCCAGCGCTGGCCTGCCACGCGTCGAGGGCGCGGCCGACCTTCACCAGCTGCACCGCCTCGTCGGAGATCGCGGCGTGGTGCCAGCGCATCGCGCCGCCGCAGCGGCGGCACGGTCGGGTGTCCGGCCACAGCAGCGCGCACACGAAGCAGTCGTCGCCGGCAAACCCGTCGCGGATGCCCTCCATGGCTCAGCCGTTGACGGCGCGGCGCGCGCTGGTGACGCGCGGTTGGGCCACGACCGCCTGGACCAGCCCGGCCACCACGTCGCCGAGGCGACCGCGGCCGCTGACCACGCGCGCGCCGAGCTGCGCGAGCATCGCGACGTCGCGCTCGGCCAGCGAGTCGCCGATGACGACCAGGGCGGCGCTGGCGACCTCGTCGAGCCCGCGGGCGTACATGATGAGCTCGAGCGCGTTCATCCCCGGCTGGCTCAGGCCGAGCGCGGCATCGATCAGCACCAGCTCGGGCCGATCGCGGGTGAGCTTGGCCGCGGCCTCGCGGCCGTCGCGGGCGGCATCGACCTGGGCCCGGGGATGGGTGCGCCGGACCACGCTCCACAGCGTGCGGACCCGGTCGGTGTCGTCGTCGACGATCAGGACCCGGACCGTGCGCCGGGCCGCCGCCGCGCGCTCGGCGATGACATCGAGCTGGGCCAGCACGGTCGCGGCGTCGAGCGGCCGCGCCAGCGGATCCTTGGCCAGCAGCTCGCCGACCAGATCGGTCAGCTCGACCGGCAGGTCGGTGCGGGACTCGCCCAGCGCCGGCGGGCGGTGGTGGACGTGTCCGAACGCGGTCGCCTTGGCCGACTCGGCGGCGAACGGCGCCGCGCCGGTGGCGAGCTCGAACGCGAGGCAGCCGAGGCCGTAGAGATCGATCGCGCTCGCCGCCGCCGGATCGGTCGCCGCGTACGCGCCGGTGATCACCTCGGGCGCCAGGCAAACACCGTCGGGTCCCGCTGCCGGGATCTGCCCGAGCGACAGCCGTCCGAACACGATCCGGGGCCCGGCGACCAGCAGGGTCTCGGGCGCGAGATCGCCGATCGCGAACCCGGCCCGGTGGGTGAGCACCACCGCGCGGGTCACCTGCTGGAGCAACTCGAGGAGCTCGACCGGCGTGAACCGACCGCCGACCGCGCCGCTCGCGAGCAGCTGGTCGCGCACGGTGACGCCGCTGATCCGCTCGCCGACCACGTACTCGAGGCCGCGATGGTTGCCGACCGCGAACACCGCCGCGCCGGCCCCGCCGCCGACCGCGGCCGCCCGCCGCGCCTCGGGCACCAGCGAGGTCGCGCCGGGATCGCGCCAGCCAACCCGCAGCACGACCGGCCGCTCCATCAACATGTCCCAGGCCTCGAACGCGGAGCCGCCCTCGGCCCGCGCCAGCTCGCTGCGCACCGTGTAGGCCGAGCTCACGACCTCGCCGACCCCGAGCGCCGGCTCGGGGCTCTCGCGGAACCCGGCCGGCGCGGTGAAGGTCCGCCCAGGTCCGGTCCCCGGCTTCCCCGGACCGGTGCCGGGTACCAGGGGAAACTTCTGTCCACGCCAGCTCATAACGACCGACCCCAGCCTATCCTGATTTCTCTCAGAGGAGGTCGCGAGGCGACGGTCAGGGGTTCCGACCATCCTCGACCACACGCCACATGTACCACGCGGCCAGCGAGCGCCAGGGCCGCCAGGGCGCGGCCGACTTCACCAACCGCGCCGGGTCCGGCAGGCTGCGCAGGCGCAAGAACTGCTGGGTCCCCAGGCGAACGCCGAGGTCACCGACCGGCCACACGTCGGGGCGCCCCAGTCCGAACATCAGGAACATGTCGACCGACCACGGGCCGATGCCGCGCACCGGCAGCAGCATCGCCGCGACCTCGTCGTCGCCGCCGCGCATGAGCGCGCTCGCGCGCACGCGGCGGTCGGCGAAGTGCGCCGCCAGATCGAGCAGCGCCAGCGCCTTGGGGCGCGACACGCCGGCCTGCCGCAGATGAGAGGCGGAGCTGGCGGCCAGCACCGCCGGCCGCGGGAACCGGCCGAACAGGGCCACGAAGCGGCGCAGGATCGCCGCGGCCGCGGCGCCGGCGAGCTGCTGGTAGATGATCGATCGGGCCAGGCTCGCGAACGGATCGCGGGTCGGCGTGAGGTCGGGCAGCCCGTGGCGGTCGACCAGCGGGCCGAAGCGAGGCTCGACCGCGCGCAGGTGCGCGGCGGCGACGACGAGGTCGGGGCCGGGGCCGGGCGTCATCCGTCGGGAGGAGCTACCACGCCGCGCGCGGTCCGGATCGCGTGATCGTGGGGCGCGAACGCGTCGAGCGACTGGGCCTGCATCGGCCGCCAGAACGCACCCCACGCGGCGCGGGCCCGGGTCCGCAGCGGCGCCGGCGCCGGCGGGAACCACAGCTCGATCGACGCGTTGATGCTCATCGCCGCGACGCTGCGATCGCGCCCGAGCTGGATGCCGAGCGCCTGGTAGGCGGCGTTCAGCGCGGCCAGCTGCTTCTTGCGCACGACCTCGATGATCGCCCGCGGCTCGATGCCGAGCGTCCGGAAGTCGTCCTGCATCAGCCGCAGCTCGGCCAGCCCCCAGTACAGGATGCGGGCCTGGAACAGGACCAGCTTCGCGACCTGCCGGCGCGACATGGTCGCCATCAGGCTCGGCAAGTACTGCATGCCGAGCCCGACGTGGCGCGCCTCGTCGCGCTCGTAGTAGCGCAAGAGCTCGGTCAACACGGGCTCGACCGCCTGCTCGCGGACCGCCTGGAACAGCGCCAGCGCGATCGTCTCGATCATGAGCTGCATGCCCATGAGCTTGCAGGCGAGGTCATCGGTCTCGAGCACCAGGTCGAGCAGCGCCTGCGGTGCGCGGGCCAGCTTGCCGGGGCTGAAGCCGAGCGCGGCCAGGTAGTCGTGCATGACGTAGAAGTGGCGGGCCTCGTCGAAGGCCTGGCTGGTCGCGGCCAGCTTGGCCTCGAGCGGCACCAGCTGGTCGGCGAGCTGCGCCGAGATCTTCCACGCCGCCAGCTCGCCCCACAGGATGATCGTGAACACCCGCTCGAGCGCGCCGCGCTTGTCGTCCGGCACCCGGACACCCTGGTGGCGGGCGAGCAGCTCGCCGAGGATGTCCTTGCCGTCCCACGCCAGCACCTGGCTGCGGTGGTAGATGTTCTCGCACTTCACCAGTCGACGCGCCTCGTCGGCCGAGCGCGTCAGGTCGAACATGTCGTAGCGGAGCTGGGTGTGACCGAATCCGGCGATCGTCATGCGTCCCTCCTGACCAAAGTTCAATAATGCCACGAGATGCCGCCGGTGGGCAGCTCGTCGCGCACGGAGGTTGGTCACCGTCACAACCTCAGGCTGCCCAGCGCCTCCCGCACGCGCTCACGCACCACCAGGAACTCCTCCACCCCCGGATGCGCCGCGGTCGAGCTCGCGCTCGTGGCCCCCTTCGCTGGGGTCCCCTGACGATGGCGTCAGGGGGCGTCGATGTGACCGGCGAGCGTCGCGTCATCCGGGTCGTAGCTGATCTCGAACTTGCGCGGCGTGTAGGCGTCCTCGCGGGGTTGGCTGTCGGTGATGGCCACCGCGAACGCTGCAACCCGTCCCGTAGCGCCAAGGAATCGATCCAGGGCGATGATGCTGCGACCTCGGTGGACGTTGTCGTCCACCATCACGATGATCCCGGTAAGCGGGACCGCCGCGGACGTGCGTCGAAGGTTGGCAACGAGCGCCGCCGTCGAGTTGTCGTGCCCGTCATGCTTGGCTAAAAGCGGCGCAGCCTGCGCGGCGAGCACCCGCACCTCCCCGAGACCGGCGCCTGCTCGATGGCATTGGTCCGGTCGACGCGGACGGGCGCCGACGAGGGATGCCGGGGATGCGCGATCACCTGGGGTGGGTTCGGCCTCGCCCGGTTGTCCTTCACCGCGTAGAGCAAGCCCCGCATCGGCGACGAGTTCGGCGTCCACGCCGCGCGCGGTCGCACCCTTGGCGTAGTAAGTGCCGAGAGCAAGACCTTTGATGACACGCATCGCGTCACGCGCCCAGGACGTAGCGGATCACGTCGTCGGAGGAGCGCAGCGGGCGGCCCAGCGGCTTGCCCTCGCCGACGAAGCGCCGCGGCCAGCTTACGTTCGGATTGTCGAGCACGGCGCCAGCGATGAACACTGGGTGCTGTGCCGTGACGCTCTCGGCAGCCTGATGCAACGAGCCGCTGGTGTCACTCGCCTCGATGATGACGGTGGCCTGGGCGAGGCGCGCCATGATGCGGTTCCGTTCGGGGAAGTTCGACGGCACGAACTTCTGGCCCCACTCGAACGGAGACACCAGCAGGTGGTCTCTGTAGATGAGCTGCTGGAGTGCAGCATGCTTGGACGGGTACACCTTATCGAGCGGCGTGCCTACCACTGCGATGGTGCGTCCGCCGTGGTCGATGCACGCCGTGTGCGCGGCGTAGTCGATGCCTTCAGCCAGTCCGGAGACCACGACTACCCCGGCGCGCGCGCAGTCACGGGCGAGTTGTGACGCTCGTTTGCGTGCCTCGGGGGTCGCCTTCCGCGCGCCGACGATGGCGATACGAGGCTGGTCGAGTAACGAGAGATCACCGACGCAGTGAACCTGAGGAAACCGCAGCATCAGGCCGTTGGAGATCCCGAGGCGCTGCGCTGGTACCGTGGCCACGTCGCCCCGGTCGGGCGGCGCGTATTCGGCGGTGGGCGATGCGGCGGACATCAGCAACGGGTCGGGACCATAGCCGGCGGGGGTGACGGCGCACCGCGGCACCATCCGAAGGTGCCGGGATTCCACGGAGGCGGCGGCACGTTACACCGGCGTGCAAGCCCAATATCCGAAGCGCGCCGGGCACGCTTCGGGTCCACGCAAGTTCGCCTCTCCGTCACCGTCACAACCCCAGGCTGCCCAGCGCCTCCCGCACGCGCTCACGCACCACCAGGAACTCCTCCACCCCCGGATGCGCCGCGGTCAGCGCCCGCCACTTCCGCACGCCACCCCGCGACGTCCCCCAGTCACCGCGGCTCCGGAAGTCATCGAGCGCCGCCAGCCCTAGCCCGCGCGAGCCAAACGCGACCGCGACCCCGGCCCGGGTCGCCTCCCGATCGAGCCCCGCATGTCGCCACAGCAGATCGAGATCGAACAGGTCCTTGGCCCGCCAGCGGCCCCGCCCGTGCTCGCACAGGCCATGCAGCTTCCACCCGAACAGGGTCTCGGCCGCGCACGCGACCACCGCCCCGACCCCGGGGATCAGGACCGGCCGCGCCGGTACCGCCATCGGGTCGCCGATCGCCAGGTCGATCTGGAACTGATGACCGCGCACGCCGCCGACGTCGCCGGCGACGATCGCGCGCAGGCCGGGTGACGCGGTCCCCGCGAAGTCGACGTCCACCGGCGCCCGCGCGCCCGGGCACAGCGCGGCGGTGACCAGGCTGCCGCGCAGCACCCACCCGTCGGCGGCTGGGGCGACCCGCGCCCGCCGCAACCACCCGGCGAGCAACTCGATCAGCGCATCGGTCGCGTTGACGCCGTCGCGCCGGACCCGACCCCGTTGCTGATCGGCTTCATCGAGCGCCTGCCCGCAGCATCCCCGAAACGACGACGGCCCGGCAAGGACGCCGGGCCGAGGTGACCACCATGGCGGGCGGTCAGCTACTTCTTGGCGTCAGCCTTGGCCTTGGCGGCCTTGGCCAGGAGCTCCTCGCCGATCACCGACGGCACGTCGGCGTAGCGCGAGAACTCCATCGTGAACTCGGCCTTGCCCTGGGTCGCCGACCGCAGCGGGGTCGAGTAGCCGAACATCTCGGCCAGCGGCACCTCGGAGTCGACGCGGACCGAGCCGTCCTCCTCGGAGGACTGGACGATCACGCCACGGCGCTGCATCAGGGTCGACAGGATGTTGCCGGAGAACTCCGACGGACCCTCGACCGAGACCTTCATGATCGGCTCCAGGATGCGCGGCTTGGCCTTCGGCCAGAACTCGCGGAACGCGCCGCGGGCGGCTTCCTGGAAGGCGATGTCGCTCGAGTCGACCTGGTGCGACTGACCATCGTTGATGGTCACCCGGACGCCGGTGACCGGCACGCCCAGGCGGGGCGACTTGGCGATCATGGACTTGAAGCCCTTCTCGCAAGCCGGGATGAACTCGCGGGGAATCGAGCCGCCGCGGATCTCGTCGTTGAACTCGAACTCGCCGTCGAACGGCTCGGCGAAACCCGCGACGCGACCGTACTGGCCGGAGCCACCGGTCTGCTTCTTGTGGGTGTAGTTGAACTCGATCCGCTGACCGATCGTCTCGCGGTACGCGACCTGGGGCGGGCTGGTCATGACCTCCGCCTTGTACTCGCGCTTCATGCGCTCGATGTAGACGTCGAGGTGGAGCTCACCCATGCCGGCGACGATCGTCTCGTTCGACTCGGGATCGACCCAGCACTTGAAGGTGGGGTCTTCCTTGGTGAAGCGGTTGAGCGCCTTCGACATGTTGATCTCGGCGCCGGAGTCCTTGGCCTTGATCGCGACCGAGATGACCGGCTGCGGCACGAACATCGAGGTCATCGCCAGGTTGACGGTGCCGTCGGTGAAGGTGTCGCCCGAGTTGCAGTCGACGCCGAACAGCGCGCAGATGTCGCCGGCGCTGGCGTCGGTGATGTCTTCCTTGTCGTCCGAGTGCATGCGGACCAGGCGGCCGACCTTCACCTTCTTCCCGCTACGGGTGTTGGTGATGAAGTTGTCCTTCTCCAGGTGGCCCTGGTAGACGCGGACGTAGGTCAGCTGGCCGTAGCGACCGTCCTCGAGCTTGAACGCGAGCGCGACCAGCGGCTTCTTGGGATCCGAGTCGAGGACCTGCGCGGCCTCTTCCTTGTCGAGATCGAGGGCGATGTTCTCGACCTCGCGCGGCTCGGGGAGGAACTGGCAGACGCCGTCGAGGAGGATCTGGACGCCCTTGTTGCCGAGCGCCGAGCCCATCATGACCGGCGTGCACTTGAGCGCGATCACGGCCGCGCGCAGCGAGGTGCGGATCAGCTCGGGGGTGACCTTGTCCTCGAGCATCGCCTCGGTGAGCTCGTCGGAGACCATCGACAGCTGGTCGAGCATCTCCTCGCGGAGCTTGTCGGCCTCGGCCTTGAGCTCCTCGGGGATCGGGCCGAACTCGATCTGGTGGCCGTTGTCGCCGAAGAAGCGGATCGCGGTCATCTCGATGAGATCGACCACGCCCTCGAGCTTGTCCTCGAGGCCGATCGGCATCTGGATCATGACCGGGTGCAGCTTGAGCTTCTCGCGGAGCTGGTCGCGCACGCGGTACGGGTTGGCCCCCGAGCGGTCGAGCTTGTTGATGAAGGCGATGCGCGGCACCTTGTACCGGCGCATCTGGCGGTCGACCGTGTACGACTGGCTCTGCACGCCGGCGACGCCGCACAGCACCATGATGGCGCCGTCGAGCACGCGCAGCGACCGCTCGACCTCGATGGTGAAGTCGACGTGGCCGGGGGTGTCGATGATGTTGATGTGGTGCGACTTGAGGTTGACCTTGGCGGTCGACCCGCTCCACGTGCAGTACGTGGCGGCGCTCTGGATCGTGATGCCGCGCTCCCGCTCCAGCTCCATCGAGTCCATCTTGGCGCCGACGCCGTCCTTGCCCTTCACCTCGTGAATCGCGTGGATCCGCTTCGTGTAGAACAGGATGCGCTCGGTCAGCGTGGTCTTGCCGCTGTCGATGTGGGCCGAGATGCCGATGTTGCGAACTTTCGAGAGGTCGGTGATCACGTCAGGTTCTCCTCTGGTCGCCACCGGATCGGCGGCAGCGGGCGTAGGGGCGCGCGATGACTACCCTTTAGTCGGCAGCCGGTCAAGGGATCAGTGGTGGCTGCCCTGGGCGCACCCTGGCCAGGTTCTGACAGGCCCTTGAATTCATTCGAGGTCGACCGGGTCGTCTGCTAGCTTCGACGATGTGGCGTGTCTCGACGACAACCTCGCCGTCGACTTCGCCGCCGGCGCCCTCGCCGGCAGCGCTGGCGCGCGTGTGGAGGCCCATCTTGCCACATGTCGCGACTGTCGCACCCTGGTAGCGGCGCTCGCCAACCAACCGGGCGAGCTCGACTCCGACATCATCACGGCGCCCCACCAGCCCGCCCGCGGCAAGCGCGCCCACGCGGTCGCGCTGTCGCCGACCGAGCCCCACGGCAGCGAGCCCCGGCGCAACGCCGAGCCGGTCGTGATCGGCGGCGACACCATCGGTCGCTACATCGTGCTGCGCCGGCTCGGCGCCGGCGGCATGGGCGTGGTCTACGCCGCCTACGATCCGCAGCTCGACCGCAAGGTCGCGCTCAAGCTCCTGCGCACCGGGATGGGGCTCGGCCAGGGCGAGGCGCGGGCCCGCCTGGTCCGCGAGGCCCAGGCGATCGCCCAGCTCTCGCACCCCAACGTGGTTGCGGTCTACGACGTCGGCACCGCCACCTCGGGCGAGGTCTACGTCGCGATGGAGTTCATCGAGGGCGACACGCTCAGCCAGTGGCTCACCCGGTGGGACCGGTCGTGGCGCGAGACCCTCGAGCTGTACCGCGAGGCCGGGCGCGGCCTGGCCGCCGCCCACGCGGTCGGCCTGCTCCACCGCGACTTCAAGCCCGACAACGTCCTGGTCGGCGTCGACGGCCGGGTCCGGGTCACCGACTTCGGCCTGGCCCGCTCGCTGGTCACCGGCTCCAGCGACGAGCGTGAGGGCATGCTCGGCCCCGAGGTCGCGGCGCTGCGGGTCGCGCTGACCGCGACCGGCGCGGTCATGGGCACGCCGCGCTACATGGCGCCCGAGCAGCTGCGCGGCGCCGACGTCGGGGCCGCCGCCGATCAGTTCAGCTTCTGCGTCGCGCTGTACGAGGCGCTGTACGGCCTGCATCCGATGGCCGGCCATACCGCGATCAAGATGCTCGAGGAGGGCGCGCGGGCCCAGCCGCCGCCCGACGACACCGCGGTGCCGGCCTGGATCGCGCCGATCCTGCTGCGCGGCCTCGATCCCCAGGCCCACAAGCGGTTTCCGTCGATGACGGCGCTGCTCACCGAGCTGGCGGTGCCGGTGCCGACGCGCAACCGGCGCACCTACGTGGCGGTGCTGGCGGCCGCGGCCCTGGTGCTGGGTGGGGCCGCCGCGGCCACCGTGCTGGTCCCGGCCCCGGACGGCGGCGGCGGCAACAACAACCCGCAGATCGGCCAGCT
This sequence comes from Kofleriaceae bacterium, assembly GCA_046597055.1. Classification (GTDB taxonomy): domain Bacteria; phylum Myxococcota_A; class Polyangia; order Haliangiales; family Haliangiaceae; genus UBA2376. The sequence continues at coordinate 18,536 of JBKJLC010000135.1, forward strand.
CGAGATCGAGGTGACCGAGCTGGTCGAGGAGCGCGAGCGCCTGCTCGAGGTGATCGACGACATGCGCCGGACCGGCGCGATCGACCAGCGGCGCCTCAAGGAGGTGATCGTCGAGCTCACCACCAAGATCCAGCGGATCGACGAGCTCGAGGCCGAGCTGCGCACGATCGCCGGCGACGCCGCGGTGGTCGCGGCCGCGCCGCCCCGCAAGCCGCTGCGGCCCGAGGGCGGGGTCCGGATCGAGCTGCTGCGCGCGACCGTCAAGCGGATCCGCCCCGAGATCCTCGGATGCATGAACGAGTGGGTCGAGCGCAAGCGGGGGCTGGCCGCGCTGCCCGAGAGCGCCGGCCTCGACGTCCGGATCGGGCTCCTGCCCGAGGGCCGGGTGCATCAGGCCACCGCGAGCGGCTTCGACGACGTCGTGGTCCCCGACTGCGTGGTGATGGCGCTCCGCCGCGCCGCCTGGCCGCCGTCGGAGGACCTGACCATCGCCAACGTCAGCGTCCGGCTGTACCAGGGGCAGATCGCGGTGACCATCGAGCGTCTCGGTAGTGAGCCGGCGCCGCCTCGCAGTGATATTGCCGGAGAGTGACGGATCCCATTCACGTCGTGCCGGGTTCTGTAGTATTCGGCGGCCATGACCAAGCTGGCCGTCGTCCTAGCTGCCACGTTCGCCGCCGGCGTCGGCCTGCTTTCGCCCACCGCCTCCGCCGAGCCGCGTCTGCGGTTCGATCCCGAGGCCTACCTGCAGCCGATGGCGCCGATCTCGGGCGGGACCCGCGGCTACATCGCGACGCCGGCCGACGGCTTCGCCGAGAACCACGGCCCGACCTCGCACATCGTCTACCTGAACCGCTGCGTCGGTGGCTGCACGTTCACCAAGTCGAACATCAACGACGCGATCACCAACCAGACGATCATCGGCGAGTACGCGATGGGCACGCAGTTCACGATCCAGGAGTTCGCGCAGAGCGAGCAGATGTGGACCGAGACGGTGCAGTGCGTGCGCGAGGTCTACGCGCCCTACAACGTCCAGGTCGTCACCGA
>JBKJLC010000152.1:0-16279 GCA_046597055.1 Kofleriaceae bacterium
GATGCGCCCGTTGCCGTGCAGGAAGGTGGAGACCAGGCCCACGGCCGCGAGGCGGACGGCGGTCTTGGTCGCGTTGGTCAGGCCCTTCTTGCGCAGGTAGTCGATCGCCTTCTCGGCGTCGGCCGAGCACTCGACGAGGGCCTTCTTGCAGTCGCTCATCCCCGCGCCGGTGCGCTCGCGGAGGTCCTTGATCATGGCGGGAGTTACTTCGGCGGTCATGGTCGTCTATTCCTCTTGGCCTTCGTGCTCTTGCTCAGAACTTGTCGTCGGGGTTGGCCGAGGCCTCGGACGGACCGAGCTGGCTGCCGCCCTTGGTGATCTCGACCTGGGGCCCGTCGCCGCCCGAGCTCACGTGGATGACCTGCTCCTTCTGCTCGACCTCCTCCGTCCGCCGCGAGTTGCCCCGCTCCTTGTTGAGCTTGGCGCCGATCAGGCAGGCGTCGGCGATGCGGCCCGAGAACAGCCGGACGGCGCGGATCGCGTCGTCGTTGCCCGGGATGACGTGGTCGATCATGTCGGGATCGCAGTTGGTGTCGGTCACCGCGATCACCGGGATCTCGAGGGTGCGCGCCTCTTCGACCGCGATGTGCTCCTTGTTCGGGTCGACGACGAACATGGCGCCGGGCAGCTTGGCCATCGTCTTGATGCCGCCGAGCGACTTCATGAGCTTCTCGTGCTCGCGGCGGAGCATGACCTGCTCCTTCTTGGTCAGCGCGAGGGCCGTGCCGTCCTCCTCCATCTTCTCGATCGTCTTCAGGCGCTCGAGCGAGCCCTTGACGGTCTTGAAGTTGGTGAGGGTGCCGCCCAGCCAGCGCTGGGTGACGAACAGCTGACCCGAGCGGTTCGCCTCCTCGGCGATCACGTCCTGGGCCTGCTTCTTGGTGCCGACGAACAGCACCAGCTCGCCACGCGAGGTCGCGTCGACGACGGCGTTGAACGCCTGCTTGAACAGCTTGACCGTGTGGGTCAGGTCGATGATGTGGATGCCGTTACGGGCGCCGAAGATGTACTGCTTCATCTTCGGGTTCCAGCGACCCGTGTTGTGGCCGAAGTGCACGCCGGCCTCGAGGAGCTGGCGCATCGCGATGGGCGTCTGCCCGGTAGCCTCTTGCATCGTGTCCATGGTGTCTCGTTCTCCGTTGGGCCTCCGGCACCGTCACAGGCCGCCGAGAACCCACACCTGTGGGCCACGGTCGACGGCCTCGGGAGCCGTGGGAAGTTGGAGGCGCGATCTAGCACGCATCGCGGGCACGACGCAACGCTTCTGGGAACCGGCCCTCGGTTCCAACCCTTCAGTATCGTTCGCCTTTGAACCGCACCGGTCCCGAACCCCTGACCGGCGCCCAGGTCGCAACTCATGAGTATCGTTCGGCTTTGACCGCAGCTGGCGCCGGCGGACGACCGCGCCCCGCGCCAGGCCTGCTACGGTTCGCGCATGTCGCTGTCCGTTCCCGCTCCCGTCGCGGCCGCCGGGCTCGCGCCCTTGCCGCCGCGGATCGTGCTCTACGACGGCGTCTGCGGGCTGTGCAACCACGCGGTATCGTGGCTGATTGTCCGTGACGGCGGGCAGTTCCACTACGCCCAGCTCCAGGGCGAGACCACCGCCCGGCTCCGCGCGCGGTTTCCGGAGATTCCGCAGGAGATCGACTCGGTGGTCTTCATCGACGGCGACCGCATGTACCTGCGGTCCCGCGCGTTCATGCACCTGGCTCGCTACCTGCCACGACCGTGGCGGTGGCTCCGGTACCTGCGCTGGGTCCCGGCGGTCGTCGCCGACCTGCCCTACCGGCTGATCGCGTCGAACCGCTACCGCATCTGGGGCAAGACCGAGCGCTGTCGGCTGCCCCAGGTCGGGGAGCGCGAGCGCCTGCTGCCCTGACCCAGGCGCTGCGCGCCCGGGCGCCCGCAGGTGAAGAAGTGTTGCGGCGGTCGTCAGCGCGGCGCGGGCCGCCCGGCGGTGCCGGCGTCGACGTCGTCGCGGGTCACCTCGCGCACGCCGGCCTCCACGCCGCGCTTGAGCTTCTTGGCGGCCGGCCCCGCCTTGTCCTTGATGTCCTGGGTCATGTCCTTGGCCTCGGGCGTCGACCACACCGCGCTGATGTGGCCGAAGAACGTGCGCTTGCCGAGGTTCACGGTCGCCCCGAACCACACGAACATGCCGAGCAGCACCAGGATGACGAGGAAGCGGATCACGCAAGGAACATAGCGCGCCGCCCGTCCCGACGCAGGCCCGGGTTCGCCGACGGTCGGGCGGCTAGTTCGGCGGCGGCACCGAGGCGGCCCGGGCCGCCTCGGTGGCCGGGATCGACTCGTTGCGGCGCATGAGCACCGGCAGGAGGTACCTGGCGACCTCGCCGAACACGTTGATCTCGGGCTCGAGCATCTTGCCGATGCCCTGGGCGGTGATCAGCGCGACCAGCACCAGCGTCATGTCGGTCACCGGCCGCACGTGGTAGCGCCGGCCGATCGCGTACATGTCGTTGATCAGGCTGCCGTAGTCGAGCTCGCCGATGTCCTGCTTGCGGATGCGAATCGCGAACAGCTCGACCTCCTTGCGCAGCGCGGCCCAGTCGACCTCGCCGAGGTAGAGATGGAAGCGGCGCAGGTGGCTGACCAGGTCGTCGGGGGTGCCCATCGCCAGGCACTTCGACATGTCGATGAACTGGATCAGCACGTCCTCCTGGAGGTGCTTGCACAGGCCGAGGTCGAGCACGACCACCTGGTCGTTGTCGCGCACGAACATGTTGCCGGGGTGGAGGTCGGCGTGGAGGAAGCCGTCGTCGAAGCACATCTTGAACATCGTCATGCGCACGGTCTCGGCGACCTTCGAGTGCCGCCCCGGCGGCAGCGCGTCGACCTTGGTGCCGCGCACGAACTCCATGGTCAGGACCCGCTCGCTGCACAGCGTGGGCACCAGCTCGGGGAACGTGACCCGGTCCTTCCAGGTGACGAACTTGTCCTGGAACATGCGGTTGTTGTCGGCCTCGATCCGCAGGTCGGTCTGGTCGTGGATCGCCTCGACGAAGTGGCGGAGGTGCCCGACCGGATCCGACAGCCGGATCCGCGGGTGCAGCGCGCCGAGCTTCGCGAAGCCGAGCAAGATCGTCGCGTCGCGCTCGACCTGGCGGCGGACGTCGGGCCGCAGCACCTTGACCGCGACCTCGCGGCCGTCGCTCAGCCGGGCCCGGTGGACCTGGGCCACCGACGCCGCCGCGACCGGGGTCTCGTCGAGCTCGGCGAACAGCGCGGCGACCGGGCGGCCGAAGTCGGCCTCGATCGTCTGCTTCACGCGCGCGAAGCGGAACGGCGGCAGCCGGTCCTGCAGCGTGCGCAGCTGGGTGATGACCTCGGGCGAGAACAGATCGGGGCGGGTGCTCATCACCTGCCCCATCTTGATGAAGGTCGCCCCCAGCGAGGTCATCACCTGGCGCAGCCACCAGCCGCGCAGGCGACCGACCGTCTGCACCCGGCGCGCGCGCGGGAACACGCACAGCGTCCCCAGCCGGGCGACGCCATAGACGAGCCCCGCCAGCAGCACCACCAGGAACAGGTGGAGGAAGTGGAGGACGTTGCCAGGCCAGCGCAGGAGACGTCGCACCGACCCATCCTACCCGTCCGACCGACCGGTCGGGGGTCCTGGGTGGCCGGCGGCGGGCCCGACCCGGGGGCCGCGCCGCCCCCGCCAGCGCCGGCTTATTCGGTGGCGCGCTTGAGGATCAAGAACTCGACGCGGCGATTCTTCGCGTACGCCTGCTCGGTCGACTTGCGCTCGATCGGCTGGGTCTCGCCGTAGCCCTGGCCCTCGAGGCGATCGGCGGCGATGCCCTTGTCGGCCAGGTACTTCACGACCGACTTGGCGCGCTTGTCGGACAGGCTGAGGTTGTAGGCGTCGTTGCCGCGCTCGTCGGTGTGGCCCTGGATCTCGATCAGCTGGATGTCGGGGTTGCCCTCGAGGGTCGCCGCCACCGCGTCGAGGATCGGGAACGACTCCGACTTGATGACGGCCTTGTTGTACTCGAAGTACACCTTGTCGAGGATCTCGATCTTGGTGTCGGTCACGACCACGCGTCCGCGATCCGGACAGCCGTCCTCGTCCTCGAAGCCGTTCTTGGTCTCCGGCTCGTTGGGGCACTTGTCGTCGACGTCGAGGATCTTGTCCTTGTCGTTGTCGGGATCCGGGCAGCCGTCCTCGTCCTCGAAGTCGTCCTTGTCCTCGGGGTCGTTCGGGCACAGGTCGTCGACATCGAGGATTCCGTCGTCGTCGTTGTCGGGATCCGGGCAGCCGTCCTCGTCCTTGAACTTGTCGAAGTCCTCGGGGTCGTCCGGGCACTGGTCGACGTCGTCGAGCAGCCCGTCGCCATCACGGTCATTCTTGTTGCCCTCCGGACAGCCGTCCTCGTCCTCGAAGTCGTCCTTGTCCTCGGGGTTGAGCGGGCACTTGTCGTCCTCGTCGAGGATGCCGTCCTTGTCGTTGTCGGGCTCGGGGCAACCGTCCTCGTCCTCGAACTGATCGAAGTCCTCGGGGCTGTCGGGGCAGTCGTCGACGTCATCCTTGAGGCCGTCGCCGTCGCGGTCGCCGATGTTCGGCTCGAACACGATGCCGATGAACGCGCGCGCCTTGGGGCTGCCGACCTGGCCCGGCATGATGCCGGTGCCACCGCCGAGGGTGAGGAACGAGTTGCGGGCCAGGTAGACCTTGATGCCGCCGATCGCCTCGAGCGGGAAGTAGTTGCTGCCGCCGAGCGGGACCGCGCCATAGACCTCGCCGACGATGTCGAACTTCTGCGGGGTCAGCGCGTAGGCGAGGCCGACGCCGACCGGCAGCTCGGTGCCGGTGTTGAACGACTCCATCGTCTGCGGGGTCGGATCCTGGCCGTCCTGTACGTCGGCGCCGGTGTCCTGGTAGGTCGTGCTGCCGGTGCGGTAGCGGATGCCGGCGTTGAGCGCCATGCGGAAGCGGCGCTCGTCGCCGAACTCCTTGTCGAGGACGACCATGCCCTGTGGCGTGATCTTGTCCTCCCCGAGGAACTTGTCGGGCTCGCTCGCGGTCGGCAGGTAGAGTGAGCCGACCACGCCCAGGCCGATCTTGGGCCCGCGTGAGGTCTTGAGGAAGCGCGTCTTCAGGTGGACGCCGACGTTGCCGAGGCCCTGGCCGTCGATCTTGAAGCGGCGCGAGTCGTTGTTGTTGGCCGGGTCGCCCTCGTCGTCGGGACCGCGGTCACCGGACACGATCAGGAACGGCACCGACACGCCGAGCTCGAGCTCGGCCGGGCCGAGCTTGAGGCCGGCCGCGGCGATCAAGGTCGGCGTGATCACGTTGTCGATCGACATCGTGGTGCCGTTGGGGCCCTCGAACTCGAGCAGCTTGTAGCCCCAGTCGGTGACGAGACCGAACGAGAACTCCTTGTGGCCGAGCATCTGCGACGCGTTGACCGTCAGGTACCCGCGCGAGTCCATCGCGTGGTGGAACGCGTTGATGTTGATGTTGCCGGCCGGCTTGTCGGCCGACTGGGCCGCGGCGACGGTGGGCAGCGCTGCCAGACCGACCACGGCAACCGGGAGGATGAAGCGGCGACCGATCGGTGCCGAACGAATCAACGACCGCAAGGGCATGGAGCCTCCCAGAAAACCGGATGAGGGAGAGGTCAGTAGGGGTGTGCCCGACCGCCCAACCCAAGGGTGGCCATGAGTTACAACAGGTCAGGCCGGAGGGTCAACGAAACCGACCCCCGCATGCACGTGAGCGGGTCCGGTCTGCGGCCCAAGAGGCGCCGCCACCACGAGAGTGGCGGGGCCGGCCTGCTCGGTTACACGGGCGCGCGATTAATCGAGCGAGACGCCGTTGGCGAGGCAGCGCTGGCGGATCAGCGACTGCCGGCTGACCGGCAACAGCGGGTAGTACTGCTTGGCCTTCGCCGTGTTCTTGAGGTTGCAGGCCGCCAGCGCGGCGGTCGTCATCGCCAGCAGCTTGGTCGAGCTGTCGGGCTTGGCCCGCAGCGCCTGCTCGGCCACGTTGAGCGCGCGGCCCCACTGCGAGGCCTTGGCCGCGGTCTGAGCCTCGGCGCTGAGCTCGGTCGCGCTGCGACCGGTCGGGGCGGTGCCGCCATCGCCGCTCGGCTTGTCGACGCTGGGGCTGGTGCCACCGCCGGTCCCGGGGCCGGTGCTGGCGACCGCATCTTCGCAGGGCACCGCCGACACCACGTCGCGGGCGTCGGGGAACACCCGGGCCGCGTCGACGGCGAGCCGGCGCAGGTCCCTGCACTTCCGGGCCTTGGCCAGGGCCTGGGCGTCGCGCTTCTTCTCGACCAGAAACTGGTCGTGGAGCTGGTCGTACTGGTCGCGCGCCTTGTTCTTGTAGACCGAGTCGCTGGCGAGCTTCTCGAACAGCACGACCGCGCGGTCGTACTGCTTGCGCTGCGCGGCCTCGACGAAGCGGCCGTACTCGATCTCGTGCTGCAGCTCGCGCTTGGCCTGATCCGCGATCGCCCGCGCGTCCGTGTTGTCGGGCTCGAGCTTGAGCAGCTGCTGGGCGACGTTGGACGCCTCGGCCCACTTGCTGCCCTCCATCGCGGCCCGCGCATCGGTCATGAGCGCGGCGACCCGGGCCGGGTCGACGGACGGGGTCACGGTGCCGGTGGCGGCGGCCGCGTCGATCGTCTCGGGCGCCACGACCGCCGCGGTGCCCGGGGTCGCGCCGGTGCCAGGCCCCGTGTCCACCGCCGTGCCGGTCCCGTTCTCCACCGCCGTGCCGGGACCGGCATGAGCGATCGCGACGTCGGGCGCCGTGCCGGGGCCGGTCTGGCCGGCGCCCCCCGGCTCGCTGGCCAGGTTGCCCGACGGCTTCTTGCTGCCGCCGCTCATGACCACCGCGACCACGCCGCCGACGACGACCAGGCCCAGCAGCGCGTAGATCCAGCCTCGCTTGCTGCCGGTCGGCACGTCGACGATCTGGGCGTCGCGGCCGAACACGAAGTCTTCGCCCGACTCGACGAAGCGCAGCCGCACGTGGCCGAGGTCGACGGTGTCACCGCGGCGCAGCTCGACCTTGCCGTAGTCCTCGCCGTTGACCCGCACGCCGTTGGACGACTGCAGGTCCATGATCGTGTAGCGACCGGTGTCCGGCTCGCGGACGATCTTGGCGTGGTTGCGGCTGATCGATCGGTGGTTGATGACGATGTCGTTCTCGTCGGTCCGCCCGATCACCATCTGCGGCTTGGTGAGCTGGAACTCACGGCCGGCGAAGTTCGAGGACAGCACGACCACCCGGGCCGGGCTGCCGTTCGTGCTGCTCAGCGGCACCGCGGTCGCGACCGCGCGCGCGCCGGGGTCGGTGTCGGCCAGGGCGATCCCGGCCGACACCGCCGGCGTCATCGGCTGGGTCGAGCGGGCCAGCATCGCGGCGTCGAGCCGCTCGATCGGCTGGGTCCGCGCGTCCTCGTACGGGACCGGCGGCTGCTCGGTGCCCTCGGCCTTGAGCTCGATGAGGTAGTCGCCGATCTGGACTCGATCGCTGACCGTGAGCACCGTGCGCTGGGAGATGCGGGTGCCGTTGACGCGGACACCGTTGTAGCTGCCGAGGTCCTCGATCGCGACCGAACCGTTCGCGCGCGAGATCTTCGCGTGCTTGCGCGACACGTTCCGCTCGGTGAGCCGGATCGTGTTGCCCTCCTTGCGGCCGATCGTGATCTCGTCGCGAATCAGGGGGACGACCGTCGTCTTACCCTCGTCATCCTGGATGACTAGCTTGAACATCGGCTGGTTCCCCCGCTAACCATCGAGAAAGGTTAGCGATACGCCCTGGGTTGATACGGTTCGGAGACGTACGCGTCGCAACTGCTTCACTTCGACCCCAGCAGGCGCTGTGCGGTTTGGTATGCGATCCGGAGCTGATAGTCGTCGGCGAGGCGTGCCGCGAGTATGTCACGGCTTCCGGAAGCTTGGCCAGCCGGGGCGGCCGCGTTGGTCGCCGGTGTCCTACCTGCCACCACCACCTCGGCCTCGAACTCGGTGACCTCGAGATCGGGCTCGATGCCCTTGCCCTCGACCTCGCGACCGGACGGCGTGACGTAGCGGTGGGTCGTGACCTTGAGGCCGCTGCCGTCGAGGAGATCGAAATAGGTCTGGATCGCGCCCTTGCCGTAGGTGCGCATGCCGACCACGGTCGCGCGTTTGTGGTCCTGCAGCGCGCCCGCGAGGATCTCGGCGGCCGAGGCGGTCTCGGCGTTGACCAGGACGACGACCTTGCTGGAGATTGCCGCTCCGCCGGCGCGGGCATCGTGGGTCTCGACCTCGGTGGTGCGGCCGCGGATCGTGACGATGCGGCCCTTGTCGAGGAAGTGATCGGCGACCGCGATCGCCTGCTCGAGCAGGCCCCCCGAGTCGGTGCGTAGGTCGATGATGATCACGTCGCTGGCGCGAGCGCTGTTCAGGCCGCCCAGCGCAGTGGCGACGTCGCTCGCGGTCGCCTCCTGGAACCGGCGGATCGACAGGTAGCCGATGCGCGGGCTCAGCGACTCCCAGGTCACCGACGGCACCTTGATCTGCGCGCGCACCAGGTCGACGGTCTGCGGTCGCTGGCCGGCGCGCAGGTACTCGACGGTGACCCGGGTGCCGGTCGCGCCGCGCAGCCGCGCGTCCCAGTAACGCTCGTCGTGGAGCCCGCTGCCGTCGGGCTCCACGGTGGCGACGCCATCGATGGTCAACAGGCGGTCGGCGGCGGCGAGGCCGGCGCTGGCCGCCGGCGAGCCCGCGATGACCTCGTCGACGATCGGCCAGGCCTTGGCCTGGGGCATCGCGTCGTCGGCCATGCCGGGGCCGAGCACCAGGCCGACCCCGGGAAACTCGCCGTCGGTGTCCTCGCGCAGGCGCTTGTACTCGGTGGGCGTGAAGAAGGCCGAGTAGGCGTCGAGCGACGTCAGCATGCCGCGGGCGGCGGCATAGAGCAGCTTGCGCTCCTCGACCGGCTCGACGAACTGACGCGACGCGTACGACAGCGCCTGGGCGAAGGTGTCGAGGGTGCGATACCGGGCCGCCTCGGGCCGCTTGGGCCGGGGCGCGGCCACCGCACCGACCGCGACCGCGACCGCGGCACCGGCCACGAAGACAGCCGCGTGCGAGGCCCTCGACATCCGCGCGATGGTATCGCGGCGGCCGACCGGGCGCCAACCGGCGGGCCCGGTCAGGTCCCGGGCGCGAGCAGCGGCTCGGGATCGACCGGCGTACCGCCGGGGCCGACCCCGAGGCGCACCTCGAGGTACACGCGACGCTTGAGCGGATGGCCGATGCGACCGCCGCGGGCGACCGGCACGTCGGGCGCGAACGCGACCGGCGCCAGCTTCGCGATCACCGTCCAGTAGCCGCCGTGGTCGATGATCACGCCGTGGTCGAGGCCGCGGATCGGACCGGCGTAGCGGATCACGCCGGCGGCCGGCGCGACCACGTCGGCGTCGGCCAGCACGTCGAAGTCGACCCCGCGCCGCGCGAGGATGGCCCCCGAGCGCTCGTGGACGACGGTGCCGAAGCGCCGCGCCACCGCGCCGGCGACCGGGCGCGCCAGCGGCACCGGCACCGCCATCAGCGGCACCGCGCGGTCGCGCTCGATCCGCGCGATCGCCGCGGCGAGCAGCCTCGCCTCGTCGGCGAGCTGGGTGACCTCGGCCTGATCGCGGGCCAGCAGCAGGCGCGCGGTGGCGCGGCTGCGCGCGACCGCCATGCGGCGCTCGGGCGCGACCGTGAGCGGCGAGCCCGCGCCGCGCAGGAGCTTATATGCGATCCGCAGCCGCTGTTGACGGGCCGCGGCGCGCTCGGCGCGCTTGGCCTCCACCTGGCCGTGGGCCCGGCTGGCCGAGGCAAGCTGGGCGGCGAGCAGGTCGGCCACCGACGACGGCACCGGCGGGTCAGTCGCCACGGCGGCGGGGGGCGCCGCGGGATCCGCGACGTCGGCGACCGCAGCGAGCGCGGTGGTCGCGAGGAGCGCCGCGACGGTCGCGGCCAGGACCGCGGCCCGGCTACCCGCGGGCATCCCGCCCCGAGGCGAGGACGCCACCGATCAGGCCGAGCAGCGCGCCGGCGCCGACCAGCGCCGCCGCGCGGGTGACCGGCCACGCGGTGACCTCGCTGGCCCCGCCGAGCGCGGGCGCGACGTCGATGCGGAACAGCTGGACCAGGGCCGCCGCCGCGACCAGCGCGAGCCCGGCGCCGGCCGCGCCCAGCACGGTGCCCGCGACGATCGCGGGCCCGCGCACGAACGCCGGGCTGGCGCCCAGCCAGGCCAGCGCCGCGCTCTCGTCGGTGCCGTCGGCGAGCCGCAGCCGCACCGCCGCCGCGACCAGGACCGCGGCGCCGCCGCCGATCACGAGCAGCAGCACCCAGGCCAGCCGCTGCAGGCGCGCCAGCGCGTCGCCGAGCGGCGCGGTGTAGTCGCGGGTGATCTCGACGTCGTCGACGCCGCCGGCGGCCCGCAGCTCGGCGACCAGCGCGCTCTGACCGATCACGTCGGCCATGCCGGGGGCCAGGGTGACCTCGATCGAGATCGGCAGGCTGCCGGGCTCGACCCCGGCGAGCAGCTCGTCGTGCGAGCCGAGCGCGGCGCGCAGGCGGTCGTCGGCCTCGGCGGCGCCGACCACGCGCGCGGCATCGACGCCGTCGACCCGCCCGAGGTGGGCCGCGATCACGGCGGCGCGCTCGGGGGTCGCGCCCTCGTCGAGGTAGATGACCATGCTCGCCTGGGCTTGCAGGTCGCGCGACCAGGCGCCGACCCGACGCGCGGCGAGATCGGTGACGGCGACGCCGACCAGCGCGGCCGCCACCGCCAGCACCGCCCAGATCGAGGCGATCGGCCGGCGCGCCAGCGCGCGCACGCTGCGGGTGACGGTGGAGGTCAGCGCGGTGAGCATCACAGCCGATGCCCGGCCGAGCGCGCCACCGGGAACGGCAGGACCCGGAGGTCCGGGTCGACGGTCGGGATCGCGTCGCCGCTGGTGCCCGGCTCGACCTCGCTGCCCGCGTCGGCGACCGGCGGCGCCGGCACCGGCCGCGAGATCTCGGCCACCACGTGGTCGGCGGCGTCGAGCTCGTCGGCGACCACCGCCGCGACATCGACGATCCGGTGGTGATGCAGGGTGAGCGCGCGCCAGCCGCGGCGGGCGGCGGCCGCGACCAGGTGCGGCTCGCGCGCGAGCACCACGCAGGCGGCGCCGGCGTCGGCCAGCTCGGCGGTCAGCACCGCGAACCGCTCGGCGCCGTCGGCATCCTGGTGGCTGGTCGGCTGGTCGGCGATCAGGACGTCCGGGTTCCGGACGAACGCGCGGGCCCACGCGACCCGCTGGCGCGCCGCCATCGGCAGCGCGGCGACCAGGACGTCGGCCGGGACGTCGACCGCGACCAGGACCTGGGCGGCTCGGACCAGGCGGAGCGCGCGCGGGACGCCGGTCACCTCCAGCGCGAGCGCGACGTTGGCCAGCGCGGTGCGATCGTCGATCAGCGCGAGGTCCTGTGGGATGACGCCGACCCGGCGCCGCAGCGCCGCCTTCGACGACGCCCGCAGCCGGCCCAGATCGCGGCCGGCGACGGCGATCGTGCCGACCGCGTCGAGTCGACCGGCCAGCAGCGCGGTGATCGTGGTGGCGCCGGCCCCGGCGGGCGCGCCGAGGAGCACGACCTCGCGGGCGGCGACCGCGAGGTCAGCGCCATCGAGCACGGTGGGTCCGTGCACGTGGGCGAACGTCACCCCGACCAGCTCGATCATCGCCACGTTGGTACTGCGCCCCGGCGGCGTGGGCAAAAAAACGGTGCTGGCGCGCGCCGGTGCGCGCTTCTCGGTACGATGCGCGCATGCGGATCTGGGGCGTGGCCCTCGCGATCGTGGCGGGCTGCCGCGGCACCAGCCCCGACCCCCGGGTCGACGACCTGAAGCGCCAGCTGGTCGAGGCGCAGGGCCGACTCGAGGCGATCGAGCAGAACGGCACCCGCATCGACGTCCGCCGGGTCGCGCTCGAGCTGGCCGCGCTCGGCCCCGACGCCGGCATCTCCGGCCCGCCCGGGCCCGAGGGCCCGCCGGGACCGCTCGGTCCGATCGGCGCAGCGGGACCGCCCGGGCCCGCGGGCGTCGGTCCCGAAGGCCCACCCGGCCCGACCGGGCCGCCGGGTCCCCAGGGCGCCGAGGGGACCCAGGGCATCCAGGGCCTGCAGGGACCGCAGGGCCTGCAGGGGACCCAGGGCGTGCAAGGCCCCAAGGGGCCGGCCGGCCCGCCGGGCGCGTACGCGGGCAAGACCGACCTGTCGCGGCGCGAGGCGCGGGTCTCGGTCGGCCCCGGCCTCACCGCCTCGGTGGTCGCCACCTGCGAGCGGGCCCGCGACCTCGTCATCACCGGCGGCTGCTACGCCGATCCGATGTGGATGGCCGACCTGGTATCGGCCCGGCCGCTCGGCCTCGGCGACGCGCAGGCCGCGTCGAGCTGGCGCTGCGACTACCGCAACCACAGCACGCAGCAGGCGATCGAGGTGGTGGCCGAGGTCTACTGCGTCGCGCCGCGGCAGTGACCGCGGCGCCCGAAACGCGGCACGCCGCGCCCTGGAGGGAGCGCGGCGCGGAGGTCCGAGATCAGGCGCCGGTGGCGCGACGGGTGCGGCTCAGTTGGGCGCCCGATAGGTCGCGGTGATGGCGTAGGTCGCCGAAGAGAAGCCGCGCACCATCACGTAGGCGGTGGTCTGCCCGGCGGGCACGCTCAACGTGCACTTCTCGGTCGCCGAGTCGAGGTACGGCCGGCAGGCATAGCTGGACGTGGTCGGCGCCGAGCCGAACCGCACGTACAGGTCGGGATCACCGGAGCCGGTCATCGACACCGTGAGGGTCGAGCCCGCGATCACGGCCAGGGCCGGCGGGAGCTGCTTCGAGACGCGCAGGCCGACCGAGCCGCTCCAGTTCTGGGTCTTGTCGACGCCGTCGGGCGGCGGCGGCGGCGGCGGGTTGCCACCGGGCGCGCCGTACAGCGCGGCGATGCCGTCGGCGTCGCGCTGGGTGAACGCCAGGTTCTGCGACGAGCCGTTGCACTGCGGGTAGTGCATCACCGAGCCGGAGTCGTACGGCGTCAGCGCGCGCCAGCTGGTGTCCTCGAAGCAGGTGCCGGCCTCGGGCCGGGTGTGCTCGTGACGGAAGCCGAGCGCGTGACCGAGCTCGTGCGCGATGATGTTCTTGAGCGGCCAGCCGACGTTGCCGAACGAGCTGCTGTCGATGATCACGTTGCGGCCGCTGCGGCCCTGGTCCGGGAAGAACGCGCGCGCCAGGTAGCTCTGCCCGGAGATCGGGCGGACGTCGAAGACGACGTTGTTGTTGGTCGCGGTGCAGTTCGCGTCCTCGGCCGGCACATAGATGAAGTTCACGTTGCCGCGGACTTCCCAGCCGAGGTCGGTCGCCTGACGGAACGCCTCGACGACCGTGGCCTTGTTGCTCCCGAAGTTGTTGCTCACGCAGTACGTGAGGTTGAGCTTCTGGGTGTCGGTCCACTTGGCGTCGGCGCCACCGGACCGGTGCACGATGAGCTCGCCCTCACCGAAGACCGAGTCGTAGAACTCGCGGAGCGCCTTCTCGCCGTGGATCGGCGTGTCGCCGTTCACGATGTACGCGCCGCCTTCCCACGGCTCGAGATAGGTCTGATCGCGGAACTCTTCGAACGAAGGTGTCGGGGTCGACAGGTCTGGATCGCCCACCATGCACCCCGCCGCCATCGCCGCGAGCCACGCGCCTACAAAGAACTTCGAGCGCTTCATGATATCGGTCCTCCTCATGCGAGGCGGACTCTTCACGCGGAGTGCCAGCTTCTCCGACGCGGCGCACCGCGCGCCGACCCTCCCGTCCCGAAACGCCACGGCGACGCGCGCGTCACGCCGGTGCGACGCGTCGTCGAGTTCGCGTTGACCCGGAGTTAGTAAGCCGCAAGACGCAACTCGCGCGTCGATGGGCTGACAAGCCCATGAGCGCGGTCAGGGCGCACCCGAACGGTGTCATGCAGTGTCAGCCAGCCCGCGGCCCCGCGCGCCTCGACGCAACCGGCCATCGACTGAATCGCAGACAGATCGCGCCAGCCCGGCGCACCTCGAGGCCCCACCCAGAGGTATTTCGCCCCTGTCTGAACGTGCGGTCGGCGTACTCGCGTGTAGGCGAGTCAGCCTCTCGGTAGCAGGTTCAGCCGCGCCCGTCGCGGCCACGGGCGGCAGAACCGCACCGAGGTTCGGGTTCGGTGACAGCGCGCTCTCGCCCAACCGGGTGGGGTGCCGCTTGGCCGTGCTCCGGGCACTGGGGGGTCCGGGCGAACGCACCACTTTGTAGGCAACTCCGACCTGGGGCGACCGATGTGCGCCGTGTGAAGGCGAAAAAAAGATGCCGTTGATTCGACCGCACCGCACCCGGGCCGGGTGGCTGGCCCTTCTTCTGCTCGCGACCATGGCGCGCCTGGCAACCGCGCAGGGCCACGCCGCCGAGGCGGAGCAGCGCTTTCGCGATGGCAAGAAGCTGATGTCGGAGCAGCGGTACCGCGAGGCGTGCGAGGCCTTCGAGACCAGCAACCGTCTCGACCCGGCGCTCGCGACGCTGATGAACCTCGCCGACTGTCGCGAGAAGAACGCGCAACTCCAGTCGGCATGGACCGCGTTCCTCGAGGCCGAGCGCCAGACCCGCGACGACGCCCGGCGCGCCACGCTCAACAAGACCGCGAAGGCCCGCGCGACCAAGCTCGAGAGTCGCCTCTCGTATCTGACCGTCTCGGTCGCTCGCGACAGCGACATCGCAGGCCTGACGCTCACGCGTAACGGCGTGCCCTTCGACGAGGGGCTGTGGAACACCGCCATCCCCGTCAACGGTGGCACCTACGTGATCGGCGGCCGTGCCCCGGGCCACCAGGAGTGGTCCACGACCGTCACCGTGCCCGACGAGCGCGGCCAGATCAGCGTCGATGTTCCGCGGTTCAAGCAGGTCGACCGGCTGGTCGCACCGGCCCCCCGCGAGGACGCGTCCGGCGACCCTGCGATCCGCGGCGCGGCAGCGCGCCCTGGCTCCGCGTTCACCCGCCGGCGCAAGCTCGGGCTCGCCACCGGCGTCGCCGGTCTGCTCGCGGTCGGGGGCGGCGTGCTGCTCGGCACCCAGGCCAACGGCTTCGCGCAGGACGCCGCCGACCTCTGCCCCACCGTCACCGGCTGCGCGCGCGCCGACGAGGCCGACGCGCTGGTCGAGCGGGCCCGGACACGCGCCCTCCACGCCAACATCGCCTACGGCGTCGGCGGCGCCGCTGTGGTCGCGGCCGCGATTCTGTGGCTCGCTGGCGCGCCCGAGCAGGCCGCCACCCGCACCGCCGTCGCCCCCGTGCTCACCCCGGCCTCGGTCGGCCTCGACATCGCCGTGAGGTTCTGACCATGCGCACGCGCCTTCTGCTCCTGTCGCTTGCGCTGGTCGCCTGCCGCATCGACGCGCCCGACTATTCCGACGACGACGGCACGGGCGACGCCGCTCCGACCAGCGTCACGCTGACCATCACCCGGGGCGGCGACAGCACCGGCACGGTGACGGCGCCCGACGGGATCGACTGCGGCCCCGAGTGCGTGCAGACCGTGCCCAGCGGTACCACCATCACGCTGACCGCCACGCCCGCGGCCAACACCACCTTCACCGGCTGGAACGGGGGCGGTTGCGCGGGGACCGGGCCGTGTGTGCTCGTCCTGACCGCCGACACGACCGTCGACGCCGGGTTCGACCTGTCGAGGTTCACCGTCACGGTGCTCCCCGGCGGCAACGGCTCCGGCACGGTCACCTCGGACACCCAGGGCATCGCGTGCGGTGACGACTGTGAAGAGGAGTACCGGTACGGAACCTCGGTCACACTGACCGCGACGGCGGCAACCGGCAGCGTCTTCGTCGGCTGGACCGTCGATGGCTGCACCGGCCTGGGCCCATGCACCGTCGAGGTCGAGGACGCCATCGAGGTTCAGGCCTCGTTCGCGCTCGCCAACTCGATCATCGTGACCCTCGATGGCAACGGCACCGGCGGCGTCACCTCCACCCCGGCCGGCATCGACTGCGGCACCGACTGCGACGAGGCCTACGGCCCCGGCACCCGGGTCACGCTCCGCGCGCTCGCCACCGGCGACTCGGTGTTCGCGGGCTGGGGCGATGACGTCGACTGCCCCGGCACCGGCACCTGCGTGGTGACCGCCGGCGCGGCCCGGCTGGTCACCGCGAAGTTCATCCTCAACCAGCACACGCTCGAGGTGATTCGCACCGGCAGCGGTA
>JBKJLC010000187.1:0-4410 GCA_046597055.1 Kofleriaceae bacterium
TCTTCCCGGTGGCCCTGCGCCAGGGCGAGCGCACGCGAGCCCGCCGTCGAAGGGCAGCCCGTCGGAGCGACGTGCGGCACCTTGGCGCTCTGCCCTTCGACACGGCGCCTTCGGCGCGGCTCAGGGCCACCGGGAAAGGGTGAGCGCTTTCGATCACATGGAGACTTGTGATCAATCCCGAGGCTGGCCCTTCGACTTCGGGCTCGCAACGAGCCCTTCGCTCAGGGACAACGGAAAGATGTGCTTGCGTCGGAAGGTTGGGGCAATGGCACCGACGTGCGTCGCGCCCGGGGACCCCGGATCGAGCAAGCGCCGGGACTCGGCCGCGCCGACGGCGAGGCCGGCCGCGCGTGCGTCCAGGGTCACGACGGACCTGGACCACAGCTCTCGCCGTCGGCGCGGCTCAGCGCGGCAGCTCGGCGACCGCGGCGAGCAGGTATTCGCGCAGCAGGCGGGGGGCGCCAATCGCGTCCTCGTCGATCGCCTCGGCGGCGCGGCGCCAGGCCCAGTCCGACGGCGCGGCGACGTGGGCGGCGGCGGCGGCGGTGAACTCGATGACCTGCTCGAGGACCGCGCGCTCGCTGCGACGAACCGCAGTGGCTAGCTGCTGCCAGGCGGTCGGCTCCGCGGCCGGGCGTCGGTCGGCGGGCGGGCGCCGGTCGGCGGGGATCGTGGCGAGCCCGCGGCGGGCGGCGGTGGCGAGCTCGGCGAGCGCGGCCAGCTCGATGCGCGAGCCCAGCCAGCGCAGCTCGCGCTTGTGGAAGCGGCCGCGATCGCCGGCGGCGACCAGCTCGCGGGGCGTGCACGCGCGCAGGCGCGCGACCGACAGCGCGCGCCGCGCCCGCTCGTCGAAGTAAGCCGCGATCGGGAGGGTGCTGGTGGTGCCGAGCGGCAGGTCCCACACCAGGTGGCCGGCGAGATCGGTGCGGACGTCGGCCGCCGGTGGGAACCGCAGGGTCGCCTCGTCCTCGGGGTTGTCGGGCAGCGCGAAGCCGTAGCCGACCAGGTACCGGCCGTTGTCGTAGGCGCCGTAGCTGAAGCGGATCTCCTCGCCGGCGGCGATCGGGCGCAGCGCGGTGACCACGAAGGTCTCGGCGGCGTCGTCGTACGACCAGGTCGCGTCGGCGCTGCCGTGGTCGAACATGTCGGCGACCGGCACCAGCCCACGTAGATCCTGACCTTCGATCACGATCTTGAAGGCGCGCGAGCCGAGGATCGACCGCGCCCACGCGAACTCGGCCAGGCCGAGCGGGCCGAGCGCCGGGAGCCGGGTGATCACGGCGTGGTCCTCGGCCACGGTGTCGCGCGCCACCACCGCCGCCGTCCGCGCGCAGGTGCCGGCCAGCTCGTCCAGATCGGCGCGGCCGTGGAACATCGGCACCTGCGGGAACGCCCCCGGCAGCGCGTCGAGGTAGGGCCGCCACGGCGAGTCGGGCCGGGCCCGCTCGGTGGCCAGCCACGCCGCCACCACCGTGTGCCCGCTGCGCAGCTCGCCGTGCACGGTGGCGATCGCGCGCCCGAGGGGCGACGCGTCGACGTCGACGTCGACGATCATGAGGCGCCGCGGCACCACCATCACCGGCGCGTCCTCGGCGAACCCGGTGCGCGCGCGGACCGAGCGGTTGCCGTCGGGGCCGACCTCGATGTCGACGCCCTCGAAGCGCGCGCCGCCCGCGCGCGCCCAGGCCAGGACCCGGGCCAGGGTCGCCGTGCGATCGACCGCCGGCGTGGCCGGCAGGATCGGCAGCGGGGCCCACGGCGTCTCGACGGCTGGCGGCTGGCGCGGCCGGTGGTCGCCGATCGCGAGCGCGACCTGCTCGGCCGCGAGCACCAGGCTCTCGGGCCGCGCGGCCCGATCGCGCACCAGCGGCGCGGTCGCCACCTTCACCCCGTACACCGCTGCGATCTGCTCGTCGAGCCCCACGCCGCCCTAGCCCGTCAGGGCCCGCGAATGAATCACGCGCGCGCCCCCGCGGCCGATCCATCCCGGCTGGCTTCGTTGCTGGTCGGTTATATACGGAGAGTACGGGCCCTGCTCGCGCCTCGCCATCCGGGCGCCTCGGCCGCGATCATCGAGCGACTTATCCATTCGCGGGCCCCTACGAACCACCGCGGTGCGTGTGCTCGAACTCTTTCAGGTACGCGACCAGCGCGTGCACGCCCGCCAGCGGGAACGCGTTGTAGATGCTCGCGCGCATGCCCCCGACCGAGCGGTGCCCCTTGAGCCCGTCGAGTCCGCGCGCGGTCGCGCCGGCGATGAGCTCGCGCTCGAGCGCCTCGCTGGTGGCCCGGAACGTGACGTTCATGAGCGAGCGGCTGTCGGGCTGCGCGGTGCCGCGGAACATCGCCGACTGATCGAGGAACTCGTAGAGGACGGCGGCCTTGGCCTGGTTGTGCGCGGCCATCGCGGCCAGCCCGCCCTGGTCGCGCAGCCACGCCAGCACCTCGCCGACCACGTAGATCGCGAACGTCGGCGGGGTGTTGAACATCGACTGCTCGCCGACGAAGGTGCGGTACTGCAGCATCGTCGGCAGATCGCGACGGCCCCGCTCGAGGAAGTCCTTGCGGGCGATCACGATCGTCACGCCGGCCGGCCCCAGGTTCTTCTGCGCGCCGCCGTAGATCATCGCGTACTTCGCCACGTCGATCGGTCGGCTGAACAGGTCGCTCGACGCGTCGCATACCAGCGGCACGCTCGCGGGCGCGGCCGGCTCGGTCGTCCACTGGGTGCCGTAGATCGTGTTGTTGCTCGTGAAGTGCGCGTACGCGGGCGCGGCCGACCACCGCAGCTGGTCCGGGCCCGGGATGTAGCCGAACCCGCCGTCCTCGCTCGAGCACGCGACGTGGACGTTGCCGAACGCGCGCGCCTCGGCGACCGCCTTTTGCGCCCAGACGCCGGTCACGCAGTAGTCGGCGGTGCCGCCGCCGCCGTCGGGCAGGAAGCTCATCGGCACCATGTAGAACTGGCTCGACGCGCCGCCCTGCAGGAACAACACGGCGTAGTCGTCGGGGACGCCGGCCAGCTCGCGGATGAGGGCCTCGGTCCGCTCCAGCACGCGGGTGAACGCGGCGCCGCGGTGGCTGTGCTCGAGGATCCCGATCCCGGTGCCGTCGAGGTCCCACAGCGCCTGCTGCGTTCGCCGCAGCACCGGCTCGGGCAGCACGGCGGGGCCGGCCGAGAAGTTGAACGTCGGACGGGGCGCCCCCGTCGGCGACGACCCAGCCGGCGGCGTCACTTCTTCAAGGTCTCGTCGTGATAGAAGAGCGTGATCGCGACGCAGTGGAAGGCCTCGTCGCTCGACTGGGTCACGACGAACTCGACGGGCTTGCAGCTCTGGTGGTTCGACAGCCACGAGGTGATCTTTTCGCCAAGCTGCTCGCGGTCCGCGACCATCGTCGCCGAGAAGACCTTGAGGCCGTTGAACTTGGTGTCCTTGCGGACGAGGAGGTTTCCGGTCGAGGTACCCATGGCGCTCGGGCGCACCATAGCAGCGGGCTCCGGCGGCGGCCAGTGGGACGCGGCGCTCGATGGCCGGCCCCGCGCGCGGCGGGTAGGTCAACCCAGGTTCACCTACGTCGTCGCGGGGGCGCGGTGCTGCTTCACCAGGTGGTGCAGCTCGTCGTCGGTCAGCACCCGGTTGCCCCGCTTGGCGGCCGCGAACACCGCGGCGACCAGCTCGGGCGTGGGCTCGTAGCCACGCTTCCGTAGCCAGTACACGACGTTGGACTCGCCCGAGTAGTGGCCCACCTCGATCTCCTGCTCGCGGCCGAACGCCCCGGCGGGCACGCCCGAGTAGATGCGGTCGGCGAGCCAGCCATGACCCTTCTTCTCGGCCTTGATGATCGCCGCAGCGTGCACGCCGGTCGCGGTGCGGAAGGCGTCGCTGCCGGCCAGCGGGTACTGCGGGTGAATCGGAACCTTGGTGGCCTGCGAGGCCGTCTTGCACCAGAGCAGCAGCTTGGAGAGGTCCTGGCCGGGCAGCTCGCCGAGCAGGCTCAGGTTCAGCAGGATCTGGTCGAGCGCGGCGTTGCCGACCCGCTCGCCGATGCCGAGCGCGGTGCCGTGGACGCGATCGGCGCCGTACTCGATCGCGAAGATCGAGTTGACCACCCCGAGGCCGCGGTCGTTGTGGCCGTGCCAGTCGATCTTCACGTGCGCGGCCTTGAGCTCCACCAGCAGGTTGCGCACCCACTTGAGCAGCGCGCGCACCCCCGCCGGCGTCGCGTGGCCGACGGTGTCGCAGATCACGAGCCGGGACGAGCCGCAGCGGATCGCCGCCGAGAAGAGCTGGCGCAGCGTGTCCGGCTCGGCGCGCGTCGTGTCCTCGGTCACGTACCACGACTCGAGGCCGTTCTTCACGACGAAGCCGACCGCCTCCTCCGTGAGCTTCAGAAGGCGCGACAGCTCCC
>JBKJLC010000072.1:0-4673 GCA_046597055.1 Kofleriaceae bacterium
AGGGCTGACCCGAATCGGCACGGCGGGTGCTCTTACGACCCATCGTGTGGACGCTAGCTCGCAAGATCCTTCTTCACGATCGCATCAAGTTCGCGGTCGCCGCGGCCGGCGTCTCGATCAGCGTGATGCTGGTCCTGGTCCAGATCGGCCTCTACCTGGGGTTCATGCAGAACGCATCGAACCTCATCGATCACTCGACCGCCGACGTGTGGGTGATGGGAGAGGGCAGCGAGAACTTCGACTTCTCGGCGCCGATCGACGAGCGCGCGTACTACCGGACCGCGTCGACGCCGGGCGTCGCCCACGCCGAGCGCATGCTGCTCGGCTTCGGCCAGCTGCGGCTCGAGGACGGCGGCACCCAGGGCGTCCAGGTGATCGGGCTCGATCCCGGCGCGCGCCTGATGCGGCCGTGGAGCATCGTCGGCGGTGACGCCGCGCGGCTGGCGGAGCCGGGCGCGATCGCGGTCGACGTGACCGAGGCGCCCAAGATCAAGCTCGACCGGGTCGGCCTGCGCCGCGAGATCTTCGGCGCCCGCGCCGAGGTGGTCGCGCTGACCCGAGGCATCCGCAGCTTCACCACCTCGCCGTTCATCTGGGCCGAGCTCGACAGCGCCCGCGCGTTCTCGCGCGCGCCCGCCGACGCCTTCAACTATGTCCTGGTCGAGGCCGCGCCCGGCGTGACGCCCGACGAGCTGGCCCGCCGGCTCGACGCGCTGCCCAACCTCGACGCGTTCACCACCCCGAAGATGTCGATCCGCGCCCGCCACTACTGGTCGTCGCGCACCGGCATCGGCGCCGGCTTCTTCACCACCGCCGCGCTCGGCGTGATCGTCGGGCTCGTCGTCGTCGGCCAGATCCTCTACAACGGCACGCTCGAGCACCTGCGCGAGTACGGGACGCTCAAGGCGATGGGCGCGCGCAACAGCGCCATCATGCGCGTCATCGTCTACCAGGCCGTCATCTCGGGCGTGGTCGGCTTCGTCTTCGGTGGCGCGCTCGCGCTGCTGGCCCAGGCCGTGATGGTCAAGGCCAACCTCACCGTGCTGCTGACGCAGGACCTCGTCATCGCCACGGCCATCCTCACGATCGTCATGTGCTGTCTCGCGGCCCTGCTGTCGGTGGTGAAGGTCCTGCGCCTCGACCCCGCCACCGTCTTCAAGGGCTGAGCCCTCGCGCGTCCCCGCACTCGCATTCGCACGCACCGGAGCCGTCATGTCCAACCAAGCCCCCATCGCCAGCATCGCCGGGATCTCCAAGGTCTACGGCGAGGGTGAGACCGAGGTCGTCGCGCTCGCCGACGCCGATCTCTCGATCTACCCGGGTGAGATCATCCTCATCGAGGGTCCGTCGGGGTCCGGCAAGACCACCCTCATCTCGATCCTCGGCCTCCTGCTCAAGCCGACCCGCGGCGACGTCTTCGTGCGCGGTCAGCGGGTCACCGGCCTGGCCGAGCGCGACCTGCCCGCGATCCGCGCGTCGACGTTCGGCTTCGTGTTCCAGGGCTTCAACCTGTTCCCGGCCCTGACCGCGCTCGAGAACGTCGCGATGGCGATCACGATGAAGGACCCCGGCCGCAAGGGCGCCAAGGCCGAGGCCAAGCGCCTGCTGGCCGCGGTCGGGCTCGAGAGCCGCATGCACCACAAGCCGGCCGATCTGTCGGGCGGCCAGAAGCAGCGCGTCGCGATCGCGCGTGCGCTCGGCGGCGACCCGCCGATCATCGTCGGCGACGAGCCGACCGCCGCGCTCGACACCAAGACCGCGCTCGGCGTGATGGGCCTGCTCCGCTCGCTCGCCAGCGAGCAAGGCCGCGCGGTCGTCGTCGTCACCCACGATCCCCGGCTCGAGCGGTTCGCCGACCGGGTCGCCCGCGTCGAGGACGGCCGGGTCGTCTCGGTCGACACCATCACGCACCAGACCCACGCCGCGTAAGCGCGCGTCACCCCCGTTTCCCGCACGGCCCGTACTGCCTGTCTCCGGAGGACCTCATGGCTCGCCCCTTCCTGTCCCGCACCCGCACCAAGCTCACCGCCGTCCTGTTCGTCGCTGCCACCGCCATCGGCGTGGTCGCCTGGTCGCGGCGCAGCGCGCCAGCCGCACCCGCCGTGGCCACGACCGCGGTGCACACCCTGGTCGCCCCCGGGCTGGTCGAGGCCCAGGGCGATCGCGTCGCGCTCGGCTTCGAGACCAGCGGCCGGGTCGCCGAGTTGCTGGTCGACGAGGGCGATCCGGTCGCCGCCGGGCAGGTGGTCGCCCGCCTCGATGATCGGATCGCGCGGGCCCGGGTCGCCCGGGCCGAGGCCGCGGTCGCCGGCGCCCAGGCCCGGCTCGCCCTCGCGGTCCGCGGCGCGCGCACCGACGAGATCCACGGCGCCGCCGCCGAGGCCGACGCCGCCCAGGCCCAGGCCCGCGAGCGCGACCTGGTGCGGGTCCGCGCCGAGGCGCTGCTCGCCGCCAACCCCGACGCGATCGCGATGGCCGAGGTCGACAACGCCCGCGGGCTCGCCGAGGCCAGCGCGGCGCAGGCCCGCGCCGCGGCGTCGCGGCTGGCCGTGGTCAAGCAAGGCAGCCGGCGCGAGCTGATCGCCGAGGCCCGCGCCACGCTCGCCGCGACCCAGGCCGATCTCGACGAGGCCCGCGCGCACCTCGCCAACCACGAGCTGCGCGCGCCTCGGACCGGCGTGGTCCTACGCCGCGCTCACGAGGTGGGCGAGCACGTCACCACCACGCCGCCGACCACCGTCCTGATCGTCGCCGATACCTCCCGCCTCGAGCTGGTGGTCGAGGTCGACGAGGTCGACATCGCCAAGGTCGTGGTCGGCCAGACCGCGTGGGCCACCGCGCTCGCGTACGGCGACCGGCGCTTCGCCGGCAAGGTCGTGCGCGTCGTCGGCGAGCTCGGCCGCAAGACCCAGCGGCTCGAGGATCCGCGGGCGCGGATCGACACCCGCGTGCTCGAGGTCGTGGTCGCGCTCGACGTCGCGCCGGCCCTGCCCCTGGGGCTGCGCATGGACGTCCACCTCGAGCCGACCGCGGCGCCGGTCGCGACGGTGACGAGGTGACCGGGCACTCACGGCTCGCCGCAGCGCTGGTCGCCGCGGCGCTCGCGCTCACGCCGCTCACCGCCCACGCCGAGGTCGCCGCCGCCGCCCGGCCCATCACGCTGACCGACGCGGTCGCGACCGCGCGCCGTGCCAACGACGCGTATCTGTCCCAGATCGCGCGCACCGAGGGCGCCGCCGCCGACGTCCAGGCCGCGGAGGGGACCGACGACCTGGTGTTCGAGGCCGGCGTGAACGGCCTGACCCGCGCGGCCGAGCCGGTCGGCGGCTCGTTCTTCCAGGAGACCGAGGTCGACGCAGTCAGCGCCCGCGCCGGCGTGTGGAAGCCGCTGCCGTGGGGCGGTCGGGTCGGCATCGAGGTCCACGACGAGATCGCGCGCTCGACCGTGCGGGTCGGCGCGCTGGTGCCCGGCGGCGCGGCGCAGGACCTCACGACCACGATCCACGCGCCCCGCGTGGAGCTGGCCTGGCTGCAGCCACTCCTGCGCGATCGCGGTCGCGCCCACCACCACGCCGCGCGCCGGCTCGCCCGGGCTGGCGCCGACAGCCAGGACGAGCTGCGCGCCCTGGCCGAGGCCGCGCTGATCCGCGACGTCACCCGCGCCTACTGGGAGCTGGCCTACGCCCGCCGCGAGGTCACCATCCGGCAGAGCGCGCGCGCGCTCGCCGAGGAGCAGCTGACGATCACCCGGGCCCGGGCCGCGGTCGGCAAGGCGGCCGAGCTCGAGGTGCTCGCGGTCGAGCAGGCGATCGCCGCCCGCGACGCGGCGCTGATCGGGGCCGAGCAGGCCCAAGCCGCGCGCGCCCTGGACCTGCGGGTGCTGCTCGCGCTCGATGACGAGGATCTGCGTCCGCTCGTGGCCGCCGACGCGCTCGACACCGACCCACCGCCGCCGGCGATCGCCGACGCGGTGACCCGCGCGCTGCGCTTCTCGCCCGAGCTGCGCGCGCTCGATCACCAGGCGCGCGCGGCTGGCGTCCGCGAGGGCGTCGCCGCCCAGGAGCTGCGGCCGCGGCTCGACCTGGTCGTGCGCGGCGGCCCCACCGGCCACGCCGACGATGCTGGCGAGGCCTGGGCCCAGCTCGGGCGCGGTGACGGGTACCAGGCGTCGGCCGCGCTGTCCTTCAGCCTGCCGGTCGGCAACCGCGCCGCCCGCGGCCACCGCCAGGCCGCGCGCTCCGATCGCAAGCGGCTCGGCCACGACCGCGCCGCGGTGCGCGGCCGCTTGATCGCCGAGGTCACCCGCGCTGCCGATGCGGTCACGCTCACCGAGCGTCGGATCGTGGCCGCGACCAAGGCCGCCGAGCTGGCCGCGCGCAACGTCGAGCTCGAGCGCGACCGCTGGAAGACCGGCGCCGGCACCAACTTCGACGTGCTGACCCGACAGGATCAGGCCTCGGCCGCGGACGCCGCGCTGGCCCGGGCCCGCACCGAGCGGCGGGTCGCGATCGCCGAGCTGGCCGCGCTGACCGGCGACTGACCGCGGCCGCCGACGACCGCGGGGAGCGAGGGCGACCCACCTCACCTCACACGGATGGGTTGACGGCGCCCGCGTCAAAGCAGCCGTCGCGCCCATGGGTTCTCGCGCTGTTGTGACGGGCTCGGTGCTTGCA
>JBKJLC010000174.1:0-23496 GCA_046597055.1 Kofleriaceae bacterium
CCTTCCCGCCCCCACCACCCTCACCGCCCGCCGCGCACACCCGCGATCGCGCCCGATCACGCCGGCGTCCGTGCCCCGCACCGAGGACGAGCCGAGGCGGGGCCGGGGTCCCAGAGCGCTCGTAAGTTCCCCGGCCGGGTGGTACGCGCGTCGGCGAGCTGAGGCAATGGCACCGCCCTGCGCCGCACCCGGGGACCCCGGATCGAGCCAGCGACGGGACCTCGGCTTCGCCGACGGCGCGTCCGGCCCCGCGTGACCCGACAGCCCGCGTCACTCGACGACCCGCGAAGCGGCGGGCCCGCCCACCTATCGATCGAGCTTCGGCACCAGCTGCCGCAGCTGCCACGCGGCCAGCTCGGCCCGCCGGGTCTGGTCGATGAAGCGCTGCCGGATCTTCCCGGCCGCGAGCGCGACCATGATCAGGAACGCCAGCGACACGCCGACCGCCGCGATCGACGTCTGCGGCTCGCGGAAGTCGACCACGGTCGAGGTCACGTGGATGGCGCCGCCCGCCACGATCGTGGTCGGCGTGAGCACGCCGCCGGCCTCGAGCAAGAACGGCGCGACCAGGAACAGCGCGCTCACGACGACCGTCGGCCACAGCCACGCGGACCGGGCCGCGACCACGAAGCCGACCGTGTTCATCGTGAACAGCGTCGGGGTCAGCAGCATCGTGCCGGTCACCCGGGTCACGATCGCGATCGCGGTGTTCGACAGCACCAGCGCGGCGAAGTACGCGAGCGCATCCTGGCGCCCACGCGCCCGCGCCACCAGCAGCATGGTCGCGGTCGCGACCGTGAAGCCGGCCCAGCCCAGCATCGGTTCGACCCGGCGGATGCCCATCCACACCAGCACCAGCGCGATCGGCAGCCACGCCAGGTAGATCCACACCCCGGCCGCCGCCATCGCGGTGTACGCGCCGTTCTCGGCGGCGTCGACCGCGCGCTCGACCTCGGGCGGGCTGTCGCGCGGCGGCGCCAGCAGCAGCTCGAGCAGGAGCTTCTGGGCGGCCGGGTGGGCCGGATCGATCGCGAGCGCGCGCCCGAGCGCCGACAGCGCCGCGGCCCGGGCCCGATCGTCGCCGCGCGCGCCACGCTCGGCCTCGTCGGCGGCCTCGGCCGCGAAGCCGGCGGCCAGCGCACGCCGGCGCTCGTGGTCGCGGTCGCCGTCGAGGTAGCGCTCGATCGCCTCGCGCAGCTGCGCCACCGAGCTGAACCGATCGGCGGGCCGGGTCGCGGTGGCGCAGATGCACACCTCCTCGAGCTCGGGCGGGACGCCGGGCGCGCGCACCGAGGCGCGGGCGTCGACGCCGCCGAGCGTGACCGCCAGCACCTCGGCGACCGAGCCGCGCCCGACCAGCGGCTCGAGCGTGAGCAGCTCGAACAGGGTCGAGCCGAGCGCGTAGACGTCGGCGCGCGCGTCGACCACCTCGCTGCGCGCCTGCTCGGGGGCCATGTAGCCGGGCGTGCCGAGGAACTGCCCGGCCTGGGTCAGGCCGCCGGGCCGGTCGTCGCGGGCGAGCGCATCCGCCGCGGTGGGGTCGCGATCGAGCGGGTGCGGATCGAACGAGTCGGTGCCGCCGAGGATCTTGGCGAGGCCCCAGTCGAGCACGTACACCTCGCCGTGATCGCCGAGCATGATGTTGCCCGGCTTGAGATCGCGGTGCAGGAGGCCGCGGGCGTGCGCGACCTCGACCGCGTGGCACGCCGACAGGAACGCGGTCAGCAGCTTGCGCAGCGTGAAGCGTCGGCGCGCGGACGCCTCGCCGGCCGCGAGCCGCGTGATCACCGCGGCCAGGGTCTCGCCGCGGACCCGCTTCATCGTGAAGTACACCGCGCCGTCGCTGCGGGTACCGAGGTCGTGCACCGGCACCACCGCCGGATGATCGAGCTGGCCCTGCAGGCGCGCCTCGCGCAGGAAGCGGGTGCCGTCCTCGTCGTCCTGACCGGGACGCGCGACCTTGATCGCGACCTCGCGGCCGATGCGGCGGTCATCGGCCAGCCACACCTCGCCCATGCCGCCCTTGCCGAGCAGGTCGCGCAGCTGGTAGCGGCCGGCGTCGACCTCGCCCAGCGGCGCGTCGACCAGCTCGATCGCGGTCTTCCGGGTCGTGCGATCGCGCTCGGTCAGCGGCTCGGCCGGCCGCGTGCCAGCCGGCCGCGTCGGCGCGGTCTCGACCTCGCCGTCATCGCCGTCGTCGCCGCGCACGGGCTCGGCCATGGCGATCGCGGCCGCGCCTACTCGACGAGCTTGAGGTGACTGGGCCGCTTGCTGCGCGACGGCGGCAGCGGCCGGGTGCCGTCGACCGCGGCGGTCGGCCCGGTCACGCCGATGGGCCCGGGCTTGGTGCCGTCGGGGCTCGCGCCCTCGCCGGGCTGGACGTCGGGGCTGGCCAGCAGCTCGTCGGGGATGTCGTCGGGCCAGACCATGCCGCGCTGATCGCCGTCGATCACCGCCGCGTAGATCGCGGTCCACGGCAGGACGCAGTGGAACGGGACGCCGCCGAAGGTCAGCGTACCGGACAGCCCGCGCGCGTCGACGGTGAGGTCGGGGATCGCCGGCGTGAGCGCGAACCCGAACCGCAGCACCAGCTTGGGCTCGGTCTTGAAGCGGGCCGGCACCTGGACGTCGTCGCGGCGCGCGTCGAAGTGGATCAGCACCGGACCACGCCCGAGCAGGTCCTCGATCACGGTGCGCTTGTCGGGCGGCGGCGCCGCCGGCTCGGCGAGCGATCCGGCCGGCTCGATGTCGTCGGGCCGGTGCCCGGTGATCTCCTCGACCTCGTCGGCGGTGATCACGCCGGCGTCGAAGGCATCGCGGATGACGCCGTCGGGGTGGGCGGCGGCCGCCATCACGCGCTTCACCAGCGCCTCGGCCTGATTGGCGTGGCCCACCACGGCATCGTGGGCCTCGAGGGCGGTGAGCTCGCCCTCTTTCCACCGCGCGAGGGCTCGATCGAGATCGCTGAGCGAGGCGGCGATCCGCCGCTCGATGAGCGCGGTCACCACCTCCTGGATCCGGGCCAGCCGGGGCGGGTCAGAGTCGGTCACGGCTGGGTTCTAGCCCCGTTGTTCCCGCGGGTCCAGTGCGAACGGGACCGACGCGAGTGCTAGGGTCTCCGACCGTGCCGTTCACGTACGCCACTCCGGTGCGCTTCGCCGACGTCGACCACGCCGGCATCGTCTACTACCCGCGGTTCTTCCACTACTTTCACCTGGCCTTCGAGGAGCTGTTTCGGGTTCGCATGGGCCCGCGGGCCTACGTCGACCTCCTCGACCGCCAGCGGGTCGGCTTCCCGGCGGTGCACGCCGAGGCCGACTACAAGGCGCCACTTCGGTTCGGCGACACCGCCGAGATCGAGCTGACCGTCGAGCGCATCGGCGGCTCGTCGATCACGTTCCGCTACCAGGTGTTCCGGGCCAGCGACGACCAGGTCAGTCGAGCCCTGTGTGCGGTCGGAAAGATCGTCTGCGCGGTCGTCGACCTGACGGCGTTTCAGAAGGTGCCGGTGCCCGCCGCGGTCGCGGCGCTGCTCGCCGACCTGGTCGCGCCCGCGACCTAGCCAGCATGGGACGGGCCTGGTGCGGGCCTGAACGCGCATGGCCCCGCGGCTCGTGCGCCTCGAACGAGGTGCGCAAACCACGGGGCCAGCACCGATCCTCGTCGAGGATCGTCAGCGGGTTGGCGGATCAGAAGGCGGCGTCGAGGTCCTTCTCGAGCGAGTCGAACCCGTTCGCGACGTCGGTCTTGAAGGCGTCCCAGCGGGCGTCGGTCTCGTTGCCGGCGCCGTCGATACGAACCGACAGCTGATCGCGGCGCACGCGGAGGTCGGCCGCGGCCTGCTTGGACTTGGCGTCGCCGCGGGCCTTCAGCTCGTCGATCCGCGCGTCGACCTTGGCCAGGCGCTGCTTGATCTCGGTCGAGTACTGCATGCGCGCCTGGACCAGGTCCTGCTGCGCGTTGGCGAGCTCGCCCTGCTCCTTGGCGACGTCCTTCTTCTCCTCGCGAACGTCAGCGTTCGCGCCGGCGACGTCCTTCTGCTCGTCGCGGACGTCCTCGCGCTGGTCCTTCACGTTCTCGCGCGCGTTCTCCACGGCCTTGCCGGCGCTCTCGACGCCGTCGTCCTTGGACTTGCAGCCCGCGCCGGCACCAGCGAGGAGCAGAGCGGACAGGATGGGGAGGAAAATCTTGCGGGTGTTCATGCCTGCACCCTTGAGCAAGCGCTGCGCCACTCCCGGACGTCATAACCGCTCAGAACCCGTATGTAATCAACTGACTACGAGCTGTTTACAACGGGCGGTGCCGCATCACTGTGCGCGAGGAGCGCAACCCGCCACGGGTTGTCGGGGCTCCGCTACATCTCGCCGGGATCCGAGCGTCACCGACGCGGATTCAGCCGACGAGCGCGCGCCCGGTCGTCAGTGCGCAGCGGCATTGCGCAGCTCGGGGTGCTCGTCGAGCCACGACTTCAGACTCTCCTCGCTGATCTCCACGACCACATCGTCGCCCGCGGCGACGCAGGCCTGGCAGCCGAGGCGCGACTCGGGTCGCACGTCGAACGCCTTGTCCATGATGTCGTTCTCCTTGTCAGAGATCTCGCCCAGCGAGTCGAGCCCCTGCTCGACATAGATGTGGCAGGTCGAGCAGGCGAGGTTGCCACCGCAGGCGTGGCCGACCCGGGCGTCGCAGCTCTCCGCCGCGTCGAGGATCGACGTCCCGGGCGCGACGTCGATCGTGAGCTTGGCGGAGCCGGGCCCCTGGGGATTGAGGAACGTCAGCTTGGTCACGAGTGGCCTCCCGGCGCGTGCGCGGGATCGGCACCGAGCTCGTGCTCGACCTCGCCGATCGTCTTGCCCTTCATCGCCGCCTCGATGGCGAGGTTCATCCGGCGCTCCGCGAACGGCTTGGACGCCCGATCGAGCGCCTCGATCGCCGCGCGGATCGCGAGGTGATCGTCGGTGGCAACGATCCGCGCCAGCTCGGCGATCGCGGCCTGGGTGGCCACCTCGACCTCGGGCTCCAGCAGGTGCGCGTCCTTCACCATCGCGGTCCGGGTCGCCACCAGGATGCGCTCGGCCTCGACCCGCTCGATGCGGAGGTTGCGCAGCACCAGGTCGTCCTCCGCGTGCTCGAACGACTCGATCAGCATGCGCTCGACCTCCTCGTCGGTGAGCCCGTACGACGGCTTGACCTGGATCGAGGCCTCGATCCCGCTGTGGACCTCGCGGGCCTGCACGCTGAGGATGCCGTTGGCGTCGACGTTGTAGGTGATGTCGACCCGGGCCGCGCCGGCGACCATCGGCGGCACGCCGCGGAGCTGGAACCGGGCCAGCGAGCGGCACGCGTCGGCGGTCTCGCGTTCGCCCTGCACGACGTGCAGGTCGAAGCCGGTCTGCTGGTCGGCGTAGGTCGTGAACGTCTGGGTCGCGCCGCACGGGATGGTCGAGTTGCGCGCGATCAGCTTCTCGACCACGCCGCCCATCGTCTCGATGCCGAGCGACAGCGGCACCACGTCGAGCAAGATGACGTCGCTGCTGCCACCGGCGAGCACGTCGGCCTGCACCGCGGCCCCGAGCGCGACCACCTGCTCGGGGTCGAGCTCGCACAGCGGCTCCTTGCCGAACACCGCGCGGACGTGATCGCGCACGATCGGCGAGCGGGTCGAGCCGCCAACCAGCACCACGCCGTCGAGGTCGTCGGCGCCGAGCTCGGCGTCCTTCAGCACCCGCCGGCACGCGCGGGCGGTGCGCTCGAGCAGCGGCGCGCAGATCGCGACCAGGTCGGCGCGGGTGATCCGGCGCTCGATGGTCTGGCCCGCGGCGCCGAACGCGATGATGGTCTCGCCCGACTCGGTCAGACGGTGCTTGGCCGCGCGCGCGGCCGCCAGCGCGATGGTGAGCTCGCGGCGGCCGTCGCTGTCGGTTGCGGGCGCGACCTCCTGGCCGGTTGCCCACGCCATGATCGCAT
This sequence comes from Kofleriaceae bacterium, assembly GCA_046597055.1. Taxonomy (GTDB): domain Bacteria; phylum Myxococcota_A; class Polyangia; order Haliangiales; family Haliangiaceae; genus UBA2376. Next base: position 5,968 of record JBKJLC010000174.1, read on the forward strand.
GATCGATGTCGTCACCGCCGAGCGCCGAGTCGCCGCCGGTCGCCTTGACCTCGAACACGCCGTCGACCAGCGTCAGGATCGAGACGTCGAAGGTCCCGCCGCCGAGATCGTAGACGGCGTACACCCCGCGGGTGCCGCGATCGAGCCCGTAGGCGAGCGCGGCCGCGGTCGGCTCGGCCACCAGGCGCAACACCTCGAGGCCGGCCAGGCGCCCGGCGTCGCGGGTGGCCTGACGCTGGGCGTCGTCGAAGTAGGCCGGGACCGTGATCACCGCGCCGTCGAGCGGTCCGTCCAGGGCCAGCTCGGCGCGCCGCCGGAGCTCCTTCAGGATCTCGGCCGAGACCTGCACCGGCGACACCTCGCGCCCATCGGACAGGCGGATCTTGACCATGCGGCCGGCGTCATCGACCAGGTGGTTGGGCGTGCGCAGCGTGCCGAGGTCGGCGAGCGCGCGCCCCATCAGCCGCTTGACGCTGGCGATGGTGTCGACCGGATCGTCGACCCCGCCGAGCAGCGCCGCGCGGCCGAGCCGCACCTCGCTGCCTCGGTAGCCGACCACCGACGGCAGGAGGCCATCGCCCTCACCTCCGCGGATCACCACCGGCGACGTGTCCGCGACGTGGGCGACCAGCGAGTTGGTCGTCCCGAGATCGATGCCGACCACGCGCTTCTTGCACGCGGCCTTGGCGGCATCCTGGCCAGGCTCCGCAATCTGCAACAGCATGAGTGACTCCGGACGAGGCGGTCAGGCCTCGTCCTCGAGCGCCACGTCGCATTCCTCGAGGTACCGAGAGACGTAGCGCAGGGTGATCAGGTGGCGCTTGGCCACCGCGAGCGAGCCGGCATCGCCGGCCGCGAACAGCGGCGCCAGCTGGTCGAGGATCGACCGCTGGCGCGCCTTCATGGTCGCCGCGTGGCGCGCGACCTCGTCGAGCCGACCGGCGTGGCGGGCCTCGGCCAGCTCCTCGCGCAGCTCGAGAATCTCGGTCAAAAACGTGGGATCGAGGCGCTCGTGATCGCCGATCGCGAGGCCGGCGCGGGTCAGCAGGTGCTCGGCACGGCTCTGGGGCCGACGCAGCACCTGGTACGCGTCGTTGAGCGCCCGGGTGCGGATCAACGCCTGGGCGCGCTCGGACGCCGGTGCGTTGGCGAACCGGTCGGGGTGGATCTCGCGGCTGCGCTCGCGAAAGCGCGCCTCGAGCGAGGCCACGTCCACGTCGAAGCGCGGCTCGAGGCCCAGCACCGCGAACGGATCGGGGGTGGTGGCTGACTCGGTCGACATCACGGAGGCCCGGCCAGCTAGAACTGGACCGACTCCCCGCACCCGCACTCGCCCTTGGCGTTCGGGTTGTTGAACTTGAAGCCGTGACCCATCATCCCCTTCACGAAGTGGAGCTCCATCCCCCGGAGGTACACGAAGCTCTTGGGGTCGGTGACGACGGTGACCCCGTGGGCGGTGAAGACCTTGTCGGTCGGGCGCGGCTCGTCGGCCCACTCGAAGACGTAGGTGAAGCCCGTGCAGCCGCCGCCGCGGATGCCGACGCGGATCGCGGCAGCCGACGTGCCGCGCTTGTCACGCTGGCGCGCGATCTCCTCGCCGGCAGCGGCGGTGATCACGATGACGGTCGACGCGGCCGCCGCCTTGGCAGGTTCGGCGGCGGGCGGCGGAGAGGTCGCGGCGGATGCGGATTGGGTCGTCATCATCAATGCTTCACTTCCTGCGGACGCAGAGGACTCAGCTGGCCGCCTTGGCGACCTGCTGCTTCTTCTTGTAGTCCTCGACCGCGGCCTTGATCGCGTCCTCGGCGAGCACCGAGCAGTGGATCTTGACCGGCGGCAGGTTGAGCTCCTGCACGATCTGCGTGTTCTTGATCGAGGCGGCCTGATCGAGCGTCATGCCCTTGATCATCTCGGTCGCCAGCGATGACGACGCGATCGCCGAGCCGCATCCGAACGTCTTGAACTTCGCGTCCTCGATGACGCCGTCCTTGACCCGGATCTGCAGCTTCATCACGTCGCCGCACGCAGGTGCGCCGACGAGCCCGGTTCCGACGTCGTCCGCATCCTTGCCGAACGAGCCGACGTTGCGGGGGTTCTCGTAGTGTTCGATGACCTTGTCGGAGTACGCCATGGCTGGTTCCTATCGTTCGTCGGTAGCGCGGTACGTTGGGTGGGCCGTACGGAAACGAATCAGTGCGGGGTCCACTTGATGGATGCGATGTCGATGCCGTCCTGGTGCATCTCCCACAGCGGGGAAAGCTCGCGGAGACGCAGCACCGACTTCACGACCAGCTCGATCGTGTAGTCGATCTCGGCCTCGGTGTTGAACCGACCGATGCCGAAGCGGATCGAGGTGTGGGCCAGCTCCTCGCCGACGCCGAGCGCACGGAGCACGTAGCTCGGCTCGAGCGAGGCCGAGGTGCAGGCCGAGCCCGACGACACCGCGATGTCCTTGAGCGCCATCAGCATGCTCTCGCCCTCGACGAAGGCGAACGAGATGTTGAGGTTGCCGGGCAGCCGGTGCTCGAGCGAGCCGTTCACATAGGTCTCGGTGAGCTGGCGGGTGAGGCCTTGATAGAGGCGGTCGCGCAGGGCCCCCAGGCGGATGGCCTCGTCGGCCATGTCGGCCTTGGCGACCTCGGCGGCCCTGCCGAAGCCGACGATCAGCGGAACCGGCAGGGTGCCCGAGCGCATGCCGCGCTCGTGACCGCCACCGTCGATGATGGGGTCGATGCGCACGCGCGGCCTGCGACGCACCCACAGCGCGCCGATGCCCTTGGGACCGTACATCTTGTGTGCGGTCAGCGAGACCAGGTCGAGCTTCATCGCCTCGACGTCGAGCGGCACCTTGCCGGCGGCCTGAACCGCGTCGGAATGGAACAGGGTCTTGGGGTTCTTGGCCTTGATCGCGGCGCCGATGGCGGCGAGCGGCTGGACCACGCCGATCTCGTTGTTGGCCGCCATGATGGAGACCAGGATCGTCTTGTCGGTGACCGCGCCGGCGACCTGCTCGGGGGTGACCAGGCCGTCCTTGGCCGGCTTGAGGTAGGTCACCTCGTAGCCCTCACGGGTGAGGCGCTTGCACGTGTCGAGGATCGCCTTGTGCTCGGTCTCGACCGTGATGATGTGGTTGCCCAGCTTCTTGTAGAACGTCGCGACGCCCTTGATCGCGAGGTTGTCGGCCTCGGTGGCACCCGAGGTGAAGACGATCTCCTTGGCATCGCCGCCGATGAGCGCGGCGACCTGTGCGCGCGCGTGCTCGACCGCGGCCTCCGCGGTCCAGCCGAACGAGTGGTTGCGGCTGGCGGCGTTGCCGAAGTGCTCGGTGAAGTACGGCAGCATGGTCTCGAGCACCCGCGGATCGACCCGGGTCGTCGAGTGGTTGTCGAGGAAGATCGGCAACTTGATGCCGTCGGGCGCGAGCGAAAGCGAGTCGCGCTGGGTCGCGCCGTTGCCGTTCGTGCTGCTGGTGGCGGTGGTGGCGGTCATGTGTCAGTTGCCCTGCGAATTGGGGTGAGGATGACGCGGGGAGTCGGGCGCTGCGCTCGCCACTGTGGCGTCGGCGGAATCGGCGTCCTTCACGAGGTCGCCGACCGGAACGTCGAACTCGCGACGGCGGTGCGGCTCCGGGCGCTCGTCGGGGCGGCGCGACAGCCCGGCAAACAGCCGGGGTGCCTTGTCTCGATCGTGACCGTGGTGCCCGCACACGCCGCACTCGGTCGGCGCGTAGTCGGTCGAGCAGGCCTGACACGAGTCCAGATACGCGAGCGCCTCGTGGAGATCGTTCTCGATCACCTGGAGCTGCGTGATCTGGTCCCGGATCTCACCGAGCTTGCCGCGGAACACCGAGCGCGCGCGGTCGGTCGCCTGCTTGCCGCTGCCGGCATCGCGGAACTCGTGGACGAAGCCCTGAATCTCCGGGAGGGTGAAGCCGATCGCCTGGAGCTTGACGATCCACAGGATGCGATCGATCGCCTCGCGGCCGTACATGCGGAAGCCGCCCTCGGAGCGGGCCATCGGCTCGAGCAGGCCCAGCTCCTCGTAGAGGTGCATGGCGCGTACGGTCTTGCCGACCGCCTTTGCCAGCTCTCCCACTCGCAGGAGCTTTTCGTCGGGTTTCTGCATGGTGCCTGACCCAAGCCTAACCCTCACGTGTACGTGAGGTTCTAGACCCGTTGCCGGACTATGGCGACGAGGGACGGTCAAGTCAACGTCCAATCTCACCTTTACGTGCGGCTCAGCTCTCAGAGTTAAGAGCACTTACCGTCGCGCGCACGCGGTGATGTGAACAGTCGTAGTGAGCGCGCGCACGTCGCCCAACGGCCGTGCGTTCCCTGATGCTCATCGCCCTGGTGCTGATCGGCCGCCCGCTCTGCCGGTGACCAGGTCAGGAGGCGGTGGCGACCGCCTCGTAGGCGCGGATCACGGTCACCTTGATCTGGCCGGGGAACGTCATCTCCTCGGAGATGCGGGCTGCGATCTCGCTCGATAGCTCGACCACCGCCAGGTCATCGAGTTCGCGCTCGCGGACATACACCCGCAGCTCACGGCCGCCGTGGACTGCATGGGCGCGGTCAACCCCGCGATAGGAGGCGCCAATCCGCTCGAGGTCCTCGACCTTGGTCGAGAATCCCTCGGCCGCCTCCCGGCGGGCGCCAGGTCGGGCGCCGCTCATCGCATCGGCGGCCGCCACCAGGTAGGCGTAAGGCGAGTTGCAGGGCTCGTCGGCGTGGTGGGAGCCGATGGCGTTGGCGACCACCTCGGACTCGCCGAGCCGGCGGGCGATCTCGGCGCCGATGACCGCGTGCGAGCCCTCGATCTTGTGGGTCAGCGCCTTCCCGATGTCGTGCATCAGGGTCGCGCGGCGGGCCAGCTTCTCGTCCAGGCCCAGCTCGGCGGCCATCATCCCGGCCAGGAACGACGCTTCGACCGCGTGCAGCCACTGGTTCTGGGTGTAGCTGGTGCGCCAGTTCAGGGCGCCGACCAGCTCGACGATCTCGGGGTGAGCGCGGGCGACGCCCAGGGTCTGGAACGCCTTCTTGCCGAGCGTGCGCACCTCGGCATCGAGGCTCTCCCGGATCTTGTTGGCCCAGGTCCGGGCCTCGTCGGCCGAGTGGGGTGTGGTCTCCGGCTTCTTGGCGAGTCGGGTCAGCGCGCGGCGCGCGACCTCCTTGCCGAGCGGGTCGAGGCCGTCGAGCCGGACGCTGGTCTCGCTCTCGCCGATCAACAGCTTCACGCCGGCGATCTCTTCGAGGGCGGCATGCAGCGTGAGGTTGTTGCGGGTCAGCGCCTCCATCACCGGCGGGTCGACCCGGATGTTCGAGATGTTCCGCTCGGTCAGGAAGTGCATCTGGCAACGGGCCGAGGCGATCTCCATGACGCGCTTGGCCTCGCGGTCGGTCGCGGGGTCAGCGGCCATGTGCTCGATCTCGCGCAGGCGCGCGGCGGCTTCGGCCCGCGCGGTCTCGGTCCAGCTCTGGCCGAGCTGGGCGATGAGCCCGGCGCCGCTGGTCCCCGCGCGCTCCTCGAGCAGCAGGCGCGCCTCGCGGCGGCGGCGGTCGTTGTCCTGACTCAGCCCGCTGGCGCGATCGGCGCGGGTCCGCCGCTCGCGCTCGTCGGCATCGAGCAGCGCCTCGCGCTGACCGAGCGCCTCGACGTCGGACTCGATGACCGCGCGCGCGATCATCACGGCGCGCTCGCGATCGACCACCGCCTGGGCCGCTGCGTCGATCTCGTCGAGCGCGGTCTCGCGGACGACCAGCGTCTCCTGGCGGGCGGCGCTCTCCTCCTCGCTGACCCGCGCGGCCGCCTCGAGCCGGGCCGCCGTGGTCACGGCCCGCGCCTCGCGCTGCGCCGCGTCGAGCACCGCGTGGGCCTCGCGGCGCGCGCGCTGGTAGACGGCGGCGAACGCGATCGCACCGGCGAGCACTCCGAGGACGATGGCGGGGATCAGCACCGCGGGCCAGCTTCCCGCATGTAGGACCGCGGCGCAACGTGTGGATCGGTGCCAGCCCGCCCACGGCACCGTCTCAGATCAGAAGGAGGGCTCCATGATGTCGGACTTGTCCTTCGCCGCCGTGCCCCTGCCCGCCCCCTTGCCGGCCGGCCCCTCGCGCGTGCGGCCGCCGTCGTCCACGTGACCGCTGCTGCCCTTGCGCCCCCCGGGCAGCGGCTCGAGGATGACCGAGACCGTCATGTCGCCGGTGGCCGCGATGGTCTTGGTCCGCTCTTTGGCCCGCGGATGCCGGAGCGTGAGCGTGAGCGCGCTGCCATCGGCCGCCACGCCGATCTCGGTCGGCGTCTCGCCAAGCCGGTGCCCGCTCTGATCGAACACCTCCGCGCCCGACGGCTCGCTCGTGATCGTGATCCGCGCCAGCCGTGATGGCACTACCTCGCTGCCGCTGCCGCTGCCGCTGCCGCTACCGCTACCGCGGCCGCTGCCGCCGCCGCTACCGCTGCCGCCGCCGCTACCGCCGCCGCCGCCGCCGCTGCCGCCTCCGTCCGCCCCCGCCTCGACCACCCCGCCCGACCTCCTCCCGGCCCCGCTCCCCATCATCATCACGGCCGCGACCGCGGCGCCGACCACCGTCACCGCGACGCCCGCGACCACCAGCCCCCGGCTCCGCCGCGGCGGATGCGAGCGAAATCCGTGCGGCGTCGCGATCACCATCGTCTGGTTCTGGGCCGTCGCCGGCATCACCATGCCGGGCGCCACCGACATCCGCCGCGTCCCCGGCCCGCCACCCCCGTCGCGGTGCAGCGGCGCGAGCCCGGGCCCGTCCAGCATCATCGTCGGCTCGTTGATCGAGGGCGGCGCCCGCAGCGCCAGCACTGGCCCGGTCCCGCCCGGGACCCCCGGGACGCCCATCGCGGTCGGGCGACCGCTGGCGGACTCCGCGGCCGCCGCCGCCGCCATGTTGACGCCGAACATCGTGACCGCCTGCGCGGCGGCCGAGGGCATCGCGGCCGGCATCATCGGGGGCGAGCTGGCGAGGTAGCGATCCGGATCGAGGATCGCCTCGCGCAGGGCCAGCATCGTCGGGAACCGCCCATCGGGCGCCTTGGCGAGGCAGCGCAGGATCACCTGCTCGACCGACGGCGCGATGTGCGGGTTGAGCGCGCGCGGTGCCGGCGGCGCGTGCATCACCTGCTTGATCAGCACCTCGCCCATCGACTGGCCATCGAACGGCACCTGCCCGGTCACCATCTGGAACAGCAGCACCCCGAGCGCGTAGATGTCGGTCCGGTGATCGACGTTCTTGCGGCTCTCGCACGCCTCCGGTGACATGTACTGCGGCGTGCCGAGCACGACGCCTTGCGCGGTCAGGTTGACCGCGCCACCCTCGAACATCTTGGCCAGCCCGAAGTCGAGCAGCTTGACGAAGTACGGATCGCCGAGCCGGTTGCACAGCATCACGTTGTCGGGCTTGAGGTCGCGATGGATGATGCCGGCGAGGTGGGCCGCGCACAGCGCGTCGGCGACCTGGGCCGCGATGTACAGCGCGCGCTGGGTATCGAGCACGCGCTCGCGGGCGAGCAGCCCGGCCAGGGTGACCCCGTCGAGGTACTCCATGATGAAGAAGTGGTCGCCCTCCGTCGACTGGCCGAAGTCGTGGATCTCCACGATGTGGTCGTGGCCGATGCGGGTCACTGCCCGCGCCTCCTGGTAGAAGCGCGAGATCACCTCGCGGTTGTTGACGAACTCGCGATGGATGACCTTGAGCGCGACCTTCTTGCCGATGACGGTGTGCTCGGCCAGATAGACCGCGCCCATGCCACCGGTCCCGATGCGCTGCAGGACGCGATAGTTGCCGACCTGCTGGCCTTCGACGACGGTCACGAGACGGACACGAGTGTCCCGTGGCCGGTGCCGAGAATCAAGGTGGCGTCAGGTGGCGTGACAGAACGCGGGGTAGTCGATCAGCTCGATCTGTCGGCGATCGACCCCGTCGCCGCAGGTGCGACAGGTCGGATCACGCCGCAGCGTGAGCTCACGGAACCGCGCGCGCAGGGCGTCGTAGACCAGCAGGCGGCCGGCGATGGTGGGCTGATCGAGGACGAGCTTGATCGCCTCGGTCGCCTGCAGGACGCCCATCACGCCGGGCAGCACCCCGAGCACCCCGGCCTCCTGGCACGACGGCGCCGCGCCCGGCGGTGGCGGCGCCGGGTACAGGCACCGATAGCAAGGCGCGCCGGCGGCCGGGAACACCGTGAGCTGACCCTCGAAGCGATAGATCGAGGCGTGCACCACCGGCTTGCCCAGCCGCAGCGCGACGTCGTTCAGCAGGTAGCGGGTGGCGAAGTTGTCGGCCCCGTCGATCACCAGGTCGTAGCCGGCGACCAGCTCGAGCGCGTTATCGCGGGTGAGCCGGACCCGATGCCCCACCAGCTTCACGTCGGGGTTGAGCGCACCCAGCGTGCGCATCGCGCTCTCGACCTTGGGCATCCCGATGCGATCGGTCGTGTGCACGACCTGGCGCTGCAGGTTGGAGGCGTCGACCACGTCGTCGTCGACCAGCCCGAGCGTGCCGATGCCCGCCGCCGCCAGGTAGAGGCTGGCCGGCGAGCCGAGGCCGCCGGCGCCGAGGCACAGGACGCGCGCGGCCAGCAGCCGCTGCTGCCCGACCTCGCCGACCTCAGGCAGCAGCAGGTGCCGCGCGTAGCGCGCACGCTGCGCCGGGGTCAGGCCACCCGGATCCACCGCGACCGGCCGCCCGGCCTGCTTCCAGGCGGTGAAGCCGCCCGCCATCGACGCGACGTCGCGGAAGCCGAGCCGGCGCAGGGTGTCGGCGCCGAGCACCGAGCGATTGCCGCTCGCGCAGTACAGCACCACCCGCGCGTCGCGGTCGGGGACCGCTGCGTCGATGCGCTGCTCGAGGAAGCCGCGCGGGATCACGCGCGCGCCCGGGATGCGTCCGGCCGCCACCTCGTCGGGCTCGCGCACGTCGATCAAGATCTCGTCACCGACCACGTCGGCCGGCGTGACCTCGCGGATGGTGGCCCGGAGATCGCGAAGATAGGCGTCGTACGCCGGCATGGGCCGGCATCCTATCAGCGCCCCGGGCCCGCGGCGGCTGTCGGCGCTCCGCGCCCACGCTGGGGGCGGGGGCCGGCGAACCGCCTCACCGTTGCCAGGCCGTGCCCGCGGGAGCGAAACCCGGCGGCCTCACGTCTCCTTGCTGTACCATCGTCGTCTTCATCTGGTTGGAGGTCGTCGATGGGGCGCGCAATTTACCTCGTGAGCCTGCTGGTGGTGGTGGGTTGCGGACACGTCGTGGACCAGGCCGGCTCCGACGCGGCTTCCCCCGGCTCCACCGGGTCGAGCTGCGCGTCGAGCGCGGATTGCACCACTGGCGACTGCGTGGACGGCTTCTGCTGCGCCAGCACCTGTGACCAGACCTGTGCCGCCTGCTCGAACGCCAAGACCGGTGCGCCCAACGGCACCTGTGCACCGGTGGCGCTCGGTCAGGATCCCGATGACGAGTGCATCGACGACGGTGCCACGTCTTGCGATCGCAGCGGCAGCTGCAATGGCGACGCCGCCGCGCCGGCGTGCGGGCTGTATCCGGCGACCACGGTGTGCGCCGCCGACCGCTGCACGGCAGGGATGCTGATCAGCTCGACCTGCAGCGGCGGCGGCTCGTGCGAGCCCGCCGCCGCGTCTTGCGCGCCGTACCTGGCCTGCAACAGCGCCGGCACCGCCTGCCAGGCGAGCTGCACCAGCGACGGGGCCTGCGCCGCGGGCAACCACTGCGACCGGGTCAACTCGGTCTGCACCAGCGTGCTGCGCGTGGCGATCCCGATCGCGGTGGGCTCGCGGTGTCGCGACGCTAACGAGTCCCTCACCGCGTTCGCCAACCTGCTGATCGCGCGCGGCCACATCGCGACGATCGTGGCGCCGGCCGAGCTCGACACCCTCGCCGAGCTGCAGGCCTACGACGTCGTGATCCCGACCGGGGTCAACTGCGCGGGCAACAGCAGCGCCGAGGCCATCGCGACCTACGGCGCCTACAGCCCCAACATCAGCGCATACATCAGCGGCGGCGGTGGCCTGGTCGCCGCGGGTTGGGTGCTGTTTGGCACCAATCTGAACGCGGCCGGGGCGATCGCGGCTGAGCTGCCGACCATTCGGAGCGATGCCTTCACGGCGGGCTCGCCGGCCATGACCGTGGTCGCCGGCCATCCCATCACGGCCGGGGTGGCGGGGTTCATCGCCGGCGACTACAGCGTGGAGGCGGGCGGTACCAAACCGACTGCCACCACCCTGCTCACCAACCCGGCGGGCGCCGCGGCCGGCGCAGCCTGGCCGAGGGGGCTCGGGCGGACGGTGTACCTGGCGCCGCCCTACTTCGAGCCGTGGAGCGCCTACACCAACGAGAACCTGCTCGATGGCAGCCAGCCGAGCTCGATCGCGCTGGTCATCCGCGCGGTCGAGTGGGCCGGGCACAACCTTTGATCGGGCCGGTTACCCGCCGGAGCCACCCGGGTCCACCGGGTAAGTCCGCACGTGACGGGCCCGTCGGCAGCGGAGGGACCTGACGGTGGGGACCGCGGCGGCTAGCTGTCCATACGGTGGCGCAGCACGTCGAGCACGAACCGGCGCAGGCGGCGCTCGTGGCCGTCGCTCGGCTGCTCGGCGACCGAGATGCGCAGGATGCCGCCGGTCACCTCGCGGATGATGCCGCGCACCCGCAGGCCCTGCTCATCGGTCGGCGAGTCGACCCGCATCTCGACGTGGGTGCCAACCACCCAGCGACCGGTGGTCTCGACCTGAACCCCGCCGGGTCCGATCGAGCGGACCCGGGCATCGAACGCCTGGTCCTTGTTGCGCAGCTTGATCTCGAGATCACACGGCATCCCCTCGCCGCCGGGCTTGTCGTCCGCGATCAGCGCCAGGATGCAGCGCTCGACCGCGGACCGCTCGACCGCGTCTTCGGGGGACCAGCCCACCGGGGTCCGACGGCCATCCAGATCCTGGAGCCGGTCGGCAAGCTGGGGGAACGTCATGTTTTCGAGGGCACTGTGTTCCATCGAGGTCTCCACTCGACCACTCTCACCAGTACTTAATGTCGCATGCAATACAAGAATTACTGCCTACAGGGGCGGACGTAGGGAGAGGTGAGTACACGCGCACCGCCGGTCCGCCGACCCAACCTGTGACCATCGTTCGCAGCACGTGATGACCGGCGCGCCTGCCCGATGTGGGAGGACGGGCTAGGCGATCCTCGGTGACTCGGGCATGCGTGTTGCCAAGGACGTCCCTGATAGGTACGTTGTGCGGACATGCCGGCTCGACACCGGCAGGAGGCACCCGATGGCCACCCTATTTCGCGAGACCAGCACTGTTCCCCAGACTCCGCCCCCGTCCGCCGACCAGCCGGTCGCGCTCGATACCCTCGTTGGACTGACCCCGCTCGCCGCGGCCAAGGTCAACGAGATCCGTGAGGCGGAGACGATCGAGACCGAGATGGGCCTTCGGCTGCGCGTGGTGGGCGGTGGCTGCGCCGGCTTCAGCTACGATCTCTACTTCGATGCGCCCAGCGAGGTCGACCAGCAGTTCGAAGTGCAGGGCGTCCGCGTGGTCGTCGACGAGATGAGCCTGATGTACCTGGTCGGCACCGAGATCGACTACGTCGAGGGCCTGCAGGGCGCGGGCTTCAAGTTCCAGAACCCGAACGTGAAGTCGACCTGCGGCTGCGGCTCGTCCTTCAGCGTCTGATCCAGCGGCGCGCGCCGAGCAGGTCAAGGTGGCGGATCTTGGCGTGATCCTCGAGCGTGAGCTCGGACGCGACCGCGTGATCCTGCCCGGCGACGGGCGCCTGCCCGCCTACGCGCGCGACGAGAGCCCGCTCGGCCCATTCCCGGCCGACGTCGCGGTGCTCGCGCGGACCACCGACGAGGTGGCCGCGGTGCTGCGGCTGTGCGCCGAGCACCGGGTCCCGGTGACGCCGCGCGGTGCCGGCAGCGGCATGGTCGGCGGCTGTCTGCCGGTGCGCGGCGGCGTGGTGCTGTCGGTCGAAGCGATGCAGACGATCCGCGAGATCGCCACCGACGATCTGGTCGCGGTGGTCGAGCCGGGCGTGATCACCGGGGCCCTGCAGACCGCGGCCGAGGACCACGGGCTGTTCTACCCGCCCGATCCGGCCAGCCTCGACGTCTGCTCGATCGGCGGCAACGCGGCGGTCAACGCCGGCGGGCCCCGCGCGTTCAAGTACGGCGTCACCCGCGAGTACGTGCTCGGGCTCGAGGTGGTGCTGGTCGGTGGTGAGGTGCTGCGGGTCGGCCGTCGCACCACCAAGGGCGTCACCGGCTACGATCTGACCGCGGGCTTCGTCGGCAGCGAGGGCACCTTCGGCGTGATCACCGAGCTGACCCTGCGGCTGCTGCCCCGGCCACCCGCGGTCGCGACCCTGCTGGCGGTGTTCCGATCGGTGGCCGACGCCGCCCGCGCCATCACGGCGCTGATCGGCCGCGGCATCCGGCCGCGCGTGATCGAGCTCGCCGATCGGGCCTCGATCGATCATGTCCGCCCGCGCTCGCGTTATGCGTTCCCGGCCGCCGCCGGCGCGATCGCGCTGATCGAGGTCGACGGCGACGCCGACACGCTCGATGTCCAGGTCGAGCGGATCGGGGCGGACTGCGACGCGGCCGGCGCGATCGACGTGTTCGCGGCCAACGACCCGGCCGAGCGCCGCGCGCTGTGGGAGGCGCGTCGACAGATCTCGCCGGCCCTGCGCGCGGCCCACCGGGTGAAGGTCAGCGAGGACATCTGCGTGCCGCGAGGGTCGATCGTCGAGATGCTGGCGCGCATCGACCGGATCGCGGCCGCGACCGGCCTGACGATCGCGGTGTTCGGCCACGCCGGCGACGGCAACCTCCACGTCAACCTGCTGGCCGACGACGATCCGGCCGACCCGGCGACGACCGCGCGCATGGAGCAGGCGGTGCACCGGCTGTTTGCCGAGACGGTGGCGGTGCGTGGCACCCTGACCGGCGAGCACGGCGTGGGGCTGGTCAAGCGCGACTACCTGCCGCTCGAGCACAGCCCGCGGTTGATCGAGTGGCAGCGACGGTGGAAGTCGATGTGGGATCCGATGGACCTGCTCAACCCCGGCAAGGTCCTGCCGCCGCGCCGCGCCGCCTGCACCGAGTGACCCGGCCCGGTCGGGTGCGACTCCCGATCACCCGGTTAGCGATCGATCACCTCGCGCGCCCCGGGCAGCGCACGGCGCCGGACGCCATGCGACCATCCCGGCATGGTCGCCTGGTTCACGCCGGAGGGGCACCCGGCGCTGCTGGACTTCTGGCACGTCTACGACGAGTGCTTCGAGGAGTTCCAGCGAACCTCGCTCGCAGGCCTGGCCGACCATCCAACGTTCGGACCGTTGATGGCCGCGATGCCCCCCGCGGCCCGCGAGGCGCAGCGGGTCCAGTCGCGCGAGCGCCTGCGCCAGGCGGTCGAAGGCGCGTGGGCGCCCTACGAGGACCATCTGCGCCGCCAGGGCGTGACCTTCGGCGCGCTCGGCATCCCGTTCCGCGACTGGCACGACGTCCTGCGGATGGTGGTCCAGCTGGTGGTCCCGCGCCTGGTCACCGCCTACGTCGCCACCCCGGCGCGGCTCACCGCGGCGCTGATCGCGATGCAGGCGTTCTTCGACCGGTCGGTGGCCATCATCGGCGAGGCGTACCTCGACGCCAAGGCACGCGCGCTGCGCGAGGCCGAGCACCGGCTCGCGATCACGCTCGACAGCATCGGCGACGCCGTGATCGCGACCGATCTCGCCGGAGTGGTCACGCTGATGAACCCGGTGGCCGAACGCCTGACCGGCTGGTCGGACGTCGACGCGACCGGCCGGCCGCTCGACGAGGTGTTCTGCATCGAGCACGAGACCAGCCGCGAGCCGGTCGAGAACCCGGTGCGGCGGGTGCTGCGCGAGGGCGTGGTGGTCGGCCTCGCCAACCACACCGCGCTGGTGGCGCGCGGCGGGGCCCGGGTGCCGATCGCCGACAGCGCCGCCCCGATCCGGACCGAGAGCGGCGAGCTCCGCGGGGTCGTGCTGGTGTTCCGCGACGTGTCCGAGGAGCGCGCGGTGGCCCGCGCCGACGCGCGGCAGGCCGCGGTGGTCGAGGCCTCGCTCGACGCGATCGTCGGCATCGATCACGAGGGCCAGATCGCCGAGTTCAACCCGGCGGCCGAGCGGATCTTCGGCCATCACAAGGCCGACGTGCTGGGTCGGCCGCTGGTCGACATGCTGTTCCCGGCCCGGGACCGCGAGCTGCGCCGCGCGGGCGTCGCCAGCCTGCTGACCGGCGATCCGGCCGGCCGGCTCGGCCGCCACCACGAGGTGATCGCGCTGCGCGCGGACGGTCGCGAGATCCCGATCGAGATGGCGGTCGTCCAGGTCGCCGGCGAACAGCCGCGGTACTTCAAGGCGTTCATCCGCGACCTCAGCGAGCGCGCGCTCGCCGCCAGCGCCCTGCAGGCCCAGCGCGATCGCGCGGACCTGAGCGAACAGCGCAGTCAGCAGATCGTCCAGGCCAACCGCCTGAAGAGCGAGTTTCTCGCCAACATGTCGCACGAGCTGCGCACGCCGCTCAACGCGATCATCGGCTTCGCCGAGCTGATCGCCGACGGCGTCACCGGGCCGGTCAGCGAGCAGCAGCGCGAGTTCGTCGGCCACATCTTGGGCAGCGGCCGCCACCTGGTCCAGCTCATCAACGACGTCCTCGACCTCGCCAAGGTCGAGGCCGGCAGGATGGACTTCTTCCCCGAGCCGGTCGAGGTCGGGTCGCTGGTTCGCGACCTGGTCGCGATCCTCCGCACCACCTCGGCTCGCAAGCGCATCCGGGTCGTGACCGAGATCGGCGACGACCTCGGCGACGTGGTCGTGGACCCGGCCCGGCTCAAGCAGGTGCTCTACAACTACCTGTCCAACGCGCTCAAGTTCACGCCCGAGGGCGGCGTGGTGACCGTCCGCGTGCGGGCCGAGCCCGGCCATCAGCTCCGGCTGGAGGTCGAGGACAACGGCCCCGGCATCACCATCGCGGATCAGGCCCGGCTGTTCACCGAGTTCCAGCAGCTCGACGGCAGCGTCGGCAAGCGCCACGAGGGCACCGGCCTCGGCCTCGCCCTCACCCGCCGGCTGATCGAGGCCCAGGGCGGCAGCGTTGGGGTGACCAGCGTCCGCGGCGAGGGCAGCTGCTTCCACGCCGTGCTGCCGCGCCACCGCAGCGGCGGCCTGCGCCCGGCCGACGCCGGCCTGCCAGCCCCGGGCGGCGCCACCGTGCTGGTGGTCGAGGACGACCCCGCCGATCAGGCGACGACGGCGGCCGTGCTCGAGGCGGCCGGCTACCGGGTTTCGGTCGCGACCACCGGCGCGCAGGCGATCGCGCTCGCCCGCGCGCACGCGTTCGACGCGGTCACGCTCGACCTGTTGCTGCCGGACATGTCCGGGCTCGACGTGCTGCGCGCGATCCGCGCCGACGCCAAGCAGCCCGACGTCCCGGTGGTCGTGATCACGATCGTCACCGAGCACGTCAGCAGCGGCTTCGTGGTCACCGACGTGCTCGCCAAGCCAATCGATGGCGGCGCGCTGATCGCGGCCCTGCAACGGGTCGGGGTCGCGCCCGAGGTGGGCGAGACCGTGGTGGTCGTCGATGACGACCTGGCGGCGCTGGAGTTGATGGCGGCGACCCTGGAGCGGCTGCGCTGTCGCGCGCTGTGCTTCGACGACGGCGAGCGCGCGCTCGCCGCCCTGGCCACCGAGCGACCGGCCGCGATCATCCTCGACCTGGTGATGCCGAGGATGGACGGGTTCGAGTTCCTGAGCCGGCTGCGGGCGTCACCCGCCCACCGGCAGGTGCCGGTCCTGATCTGGACGATGAAGGACCTGTCGACCGACGAGCTCCGCCGGATCTACAGCGGCGCCCAGGGCGTGGTCCAGAAGGGCCACGGCGCGTCGGCGCTGATCACCGCCCTCGGCGCGTATCTGGGCCACATCAAACCCGAGGTGCGGCCATGACCCGCGGGCAGATCCTGATCGTCGACGACAACCCGGCCAACGTCCTGCTGCTCCGCGCCCTGCTCGAGCACCACGGCTACGCCGTCGCCACCGCGGGCTCCGCCTACGAGGCGCTCGACGTGCTGGGCCAGATCACACCCCAGCTCGTCCTCATGGACCTGCAGATGCCGGGGATGGACGGGTACGAGCTCACCCGCCGGCTCAAGACCGACCCCGCGACGGCCGCCATCGTCATCCTGGCGGTGACCGCGTATGCCATGAAGGGCGATGAGGAGCGCGCGCGCGCCGCCGGCTGCGATGGCTACGTGACCAAGCCGATCGACACGCGCGGGCTGCCGGTGACCATCGCGACGCTGCTCGCGCGGGTCGCGTCGTGACCGGCGCGGCGGCCGGGAATAGCGAGCCGCGGGCTCGCGTTGAGCGCCCCATGGTTCGACTCGGTCTCCTGCTCGCCGTCCTCGCCGCCTGCGGGCGCACCACGCCTGCGCCCGGGCGCGATGCCGCCGCGACCGCCCCGCCACCGCCACCCGAGCGGTTGGCACCCGACGCCGCGCCGGCCGCCGCCGCGCCAGCTCCGATCGATCTCGCCGGGCTGTACGACGGCGCGGCCTGCCTGGTCGTCCGGTCTCCGGACGGTACCATCCAGACCAGCGATCCGGTCCGGTGTGGCGAGCGGCTGCGGCCGGCGTCGACCTTCAAGATCGTCAACGCGCTGATCGGCGCCGATCTCGGCCTGCTCGACGGTCCCGACGCGGTGATGGCGTACGATCAGAAGCGCTATCCACGCCAGGACGGCTGGGGCGCCGGCTGGGACCGGCCGCAGCCGCTGCGCGAGGCGATGAAGATCTCGGCGGTGCCGGCGTTCCGGTTGCTCGCGATCAAGATCGGCGCGGAGCGCATGCAGGCGGCGCTCGACGCGCTCGGCTACGGCAACCGCTCGATCGCGGGCGGGCTGGACCTGTTCTGGCTGAGCGGCGACCTCGCGGTGTCGGCCGGCGAGCAGGTCGAGCTGATCACCGGCCTGGTGACCAGCCGGCTGCCGGTGACGCCGCGCGCGCAGGAGATCGTCCGCGAGGCCATGCCGCGCGAGGCCGCGCCCGACGGGGCCGTGCTCCACTTCAAGACCGGCACCGCGCCGCTCGACGACGGCCCGTGGGTCGGCTGGCTGGTCGGCTGGATCGATCGCGGCGGCCAGGCGACCCCGTACGCGTGCTGGATCAAGCACCCGCCGGACGACTTCGCGGTCATCCGCGCCACCCGCCTGCGGGTGTGCCGCGGCGCGCTCGAGCGCCTCGGCCTGTTCCCGGCGCCAGCGTCCGCGCCCTGAGCCGAGCGAAGCGAGGCGGCTCTGGTTCCGTACAGATCGGGCGCGGCCTCCGGGCCGCGGCCGATCGATCGAAAGGGAGGGTGGGAAGCGAATGCTTCACACCCTCCCTTTCGATCGATCGGCCGCGGCCCGGGGGCCGCGCCCGATCTGTACGGAACCAGAGCCCGCTCGCTTCTTTCC
>JBKJLC010000186.1:0-38800 GCA_046597055.1 Kofleriaceae bacterium
TGTCGCCCGTCTCGTCGTCAGTCAGCTCGGTCCGGTGGTGCGCGCGCTCAAGCAGCACGACCGCGATCTGGCGCGGCAGCTCCAGCGCGCCTCGAGCAGCGTCCTGCTCAACATCGAAGAGGGGCGCAAGCGCGTGGCGGGCGATCAGCGTCGCTCGTTCGAGATGGCCTGCGGTAGCGCCAGCGAGGTGCGCGCCGCGGTCGAGCTCGCTGCCCTGTGGGGCTGGGTCACCGGCGATCCACAGCTCGACGCCGACATGGATCGCCTGGTCGCCCTGCGCTGGGGCGCCAGCCGGCCCAAGGCGCCCAGGGGAACCGCGCCCGCGCCCACACACGCGCCGGAGCCCGCGCCCCCGCCCGCACTCGAGCCTGCGCTCACGCCCGCGGGCTGAGCCCAGCCCTGAGCCCGAGTTCGCGCTCACGCCCGAGCCCGGGTGATCCCGACCCGAGATCGAACCCGCGCCCACGCCAACGCGCGGGCGCGCGCCCGCGCCCATGCCCGCGCCGGAACCGTCGCTGAGCGGACGCGCGGCGAGGCTTCGTCGGACCCGCGGTCGGGTCCCGGTTGGCCGGCACGCGTCGGCCGGGGGCGGTCAGGTCACTGCGCGGTGCAACGCAGGCCCCAGAGCAGCGCGATCATGCGGCGGGCGGTGCGATGGATCGCGGCGACGTCGCCGATCCATCCCCAGTCGTCGGCGGCCTCCAGCGCGCCGCGCACCTCGAAGGCGCTGCCGGCGGCGAACTCCTGCTCCTGCTCCTGCTCCCTCTCCCTCGCCCCCTCCTGCTCCCTCTCCTTCGCCCGCTCCCTCTCCTTCGCCCCCTCCCGCTCCCGGCTCCCTCTCCTGGTCCCGCTCCCTCCTCCTTCTCCCCCTCCTGCTCCACATCCCCGCCCCGCCCCCGCACCGACGCCACCCCTCGCGCACCGCCCGCCGCCCCGCCGGGCATCGGCTCCGGTTCGAGGGTAGTCTCGCCCACGCTCGACGCCCCGCCGGCTTCTCCGGCGCCCGTCGCGCGCTCCCCCGGAGAAACCATGAACGCGACCGAGCTCCTCGACGCCGCCCGCAACGCGCTCGCGATCGGCAACCACGACGGCGGGATCGACACGGCGTGCCTCGCCCACGCCCGCGCGACCGACGATGACGAGACGCGCACCCGGGCCGCGGTCCTCGTCGCCCGCGGCCTGGTCGGCAAGGAGCTCTTCTCGGACGCGATCGGCTGGTGCGATCAGGCGCTCGCGGCCGCCCCCGGCAGCGCCGAGGCCCTCGCCTACCGCGGCTGGTCACACCTCCACCTCGGACGCGTCGAGGAGGCCCAGCTCGACCTCGACCGCGCGGCCGCCGAGCCAGCCCCGGCCCTCGCCCACTACTTCCGCGCGGTGGCGCTGCGCCGCGCCGGTCGCCCCGACGAGGCGTACCCCGCGATTACCCGCGTCGTCGACGACGCCGAGCGCGGCGCCGGCGCCCTGCGCCAGCGTGGCCTGTGGCGGCTGGTCGACGGCGATCGCGCCGCCGCGCTCACCGATCTCGCGGCCGCCGCCAGCCGGGGCGACGCCACGGCCGCCGTCAAGCTGCACGACGAGGACGCGCTCCCCGACGACAGCGAGAGCCAGCTCACCTGGGCCGGCGCGGTCGCCGACCAGGATCCCGAAAGCGCGATCATGCTGCTCGAGCAGATGATCGCCAGCGACCTGCCGGCGCCCGTGCGCGCGCGCGTCCATGCCCGCCGCGGGTTGCTGGCCAACTGGCAGAGCCAGATGGTGCTCGCCGCCGATCACTACGTGCGCGCGGCCGAGCTCACCCCCGATGACCCCGAGCTGCTGATCCAGCTCGGCCGCGCGCTGTACAACGCCGATCGCGACGAGGAGGGCCGGGGCGTGCTCGAGCGCGCGCTCACGCTCGGCGCCCGCGGCGGGACCGCCGAGGGCTTCCTCGGCGATATCCACTTCGTCGCCCACCGCAACGAGGAGGCGGTCGCCTGCTACCAGCGGGCGCTCGCGCTGTCGCCGCGCAACGCCGGGATCATGGCGCGGTGCGCCTCGGCGCTGTCCAACCTCGACCGCGACGACGAGGCCAGCGAGCTGCGCCTCGACGCCGCGATCGCCGGCGACCTCAGCGCGATCGAGCTGTGCGATCAGCTCGGCATCGAGCTGCCGCAGACGCTGTTCGACGCCGGCGGCACCGGCCTCCAGTACGGCGGCGAGCCGATGGCGATCGCGAGCGGCCTGCGCCGCGCCGCCGAGCTGTGGCTGGCGCGCAGCCGCGCGCCCGGCGACTTCGGCGCTCGTCACGCGGCGATGGCGCTGTCGAACCAGGCCTACGCGCTCGGCCTGGCCGGTCAGCGCGAGGACGCGGTGGCCGCCGGCCGCCGCGCGGTCGAGCTGCGGCCCGGCTTCCGCGACGGCTGGAACAACCTCGGCAACCAGCTGGCCGCGGCGGGCCAGCTCGCCGAGGCGGTCGCGGCGTTCGAGCGGTGCGCGTGGTGCGACCCGGGCTTCGCGGGCGCGCCGTACGGCATGGCCGATGCCCTGCGCAAGCTCGGCCGGGCCGACGAGGCGGTCGTCGCGCTCGAGCGTGCCGCCGCGATCGGCTACCAGGATCCCAAGCGTCAGAGCGACATCCATTTCCGGCTCGCGCGCGGCATGCAGGCGCTCGGGCGCTGGGCCGAGGCCAGCACGCAGTACGCGCACATGGCGCGCCTGACCGGCAGCGAGGACGACGTGGCGATGGCCGCCGCGGTCGACCGCATCGCCGAGCTCGCCGCCGCCGGGCCATCGGCCCTGACCCCGGCACCCTACCGGCGCTACGGCCTGCGGCCCGAGCGGTGGGCGCAGACCCGCGAGCTCGCGTGCCGACTGCAGCTCGCCACCGAGCCCGACGAGCCGACCCGCGCCGCGATCGCACGGGCGGCCCTGCTCGCGGTGAACCAGCGCGGCGCCGAGCTCGAAGGCTCGCTGTGGTGGAGCGACCGGTTCGTGGTCGCGGTGATCACACCCGAAGAGGCGTCCGACCTGCCCGAGCGCGCGGTCGGTGCGCTCGAGGCGCTGGTCGATGCCGTCCACGCGGTCGCGCCGCTGCGCGAGGCGGTCGGCCTGTCCGCGGTCGGCCTGTCGGTCGGCGATCCCGGCGAGTCCTGGTCGATCGCGACCCAGCCGGTGCCCGACCCCGGCCCCGAATATCCGCGCCACGTCGGCTTCTGGATCGGCGGCGTCATCGACGTGGCCGGGTTCGCGCCGCTGGCCCCGGCGGCCGCCGCCGAGGCCGCGATGCACCAGGTGCGCACCGACATCGCGCGCCGGGACGCCGACGCGTGGATCGGCGATGCCCGCGCCCGCCAGGAGCGCGGAGAGATCGTCATCATCCCGGTCGAGGGCGAGCCCCCGACCCCGCCTGGCCACGGCCTGGGCGACCGGGTTGGCCCCGACGACTACGCGCGCACCGCCGGCGGCGCCGGCGTCATCCTGCGCCGGCACGACGGCTACTACCCCGGCGTCGACCGCATCACCGCGAGCGGTGAGGTCGCCACCGTGCTCCCGGTCGACAGCGCGACGCCGCTCTTGCTCCGCCACGTCGATGCGGTGTCGGTGTCGCCCGACGGCCGATGGGCGCTGTACGCGACCGCGCTGCAGCGCGAGCTGTGGCGGCTCGAGATCGCGACCGGCGCGACCGTGAAGCTGGCCGAGCTGCCGCGCAAGGTGGTGGCGACCGCGTTCTTCGCCAGCGGCGAACTGATGGTCCGCACCGAGGCGGCGCTGCGCATCTACCGGATGACCGGCGACGAGGTCGAGCTGATCGGCCGGGCCAGCACCGAGCTCGGAACCGCCACCGTGGTCGGGGGCGGCCGCATCATCGTCATCGGTCAGCTCGAGGCGCCCCAGGTCGTCGTCTACGGCTGGTCCGACGGCGTGCTGGCCCGGCTCGCCCGGATCACCGCGCCGATCAACTGCTACACGATCGGGACCGTCGACGGCCGGGTGTTCGCGCGCACCGAGCTGCCGGTCGAGATCGTCAACCTCGAGGCCTCGTGGGAGCGGTTCGCGGCCTGGCGGCGCGAGCGCACCGCCGCGCACGCCGCGCTGACCGGACTGGTCGTCGAGGAGATCTCGGGCGGGCCCTCGCCGGGCATCCAGGAGGGCCCAGCCGCGCTGCGCGACGAGGTGTCGTGGCTGGTGACCGGACCCGCCGGCCTCTCGTTCGCGCTGGCCAGCGACGACGACGACGGCTATCGCGCGGTCGCCGGCGACGAGGACGGCCCGCACGAGCTCGAGCCGCCGATCGCCGCGCCGAGCTTCGTCTACGACTGGCGACCCGACGGCAAGGCGGTGCTGGCGGTCGCCAACGGCGCGCTGCACGAGATCGATCTGGTCGCGCGCACGACCCGGCCGCTCGGCGAGGGCGTCGACCGCGCCTGCTACACCCGCGACGGCTACGCCGCGGCCGAGGGCACCGAGCTGGTGCTGTACCGCTGGGCCGCCGGTGGCGACGCCGAGCCGGTCGAGCTCGGCCGGCTCGCGGTCGACGAAGATCTCGAGGAGCTGGGCTGGACCGCCGAGGGCGCCGCCCTGGTCGTCGTGGTCGACGGCCACACGTCGATCCTCGCGATCGACGGCGGCGTCATGCGCCCGCTCGGCTCGGTCGAGCTCGATGGCTGGTACTGCATCTGGAACCTCGACGGCGTGACCTACCTGCAGCTGTCCTACGAGGGCGCGCCCCGGCCGATCCATCAGTTCCGCCTGATCGGCGTCGCGGCCGCGATCGCGGCCGCCGCGGCGGCCACCCCGATCGACGAGCTGATCACCGACGAGCTGCCGGTCGCGACGCTGTGGCAGATGGGCCTCTATCCGGCCGAGACCACCTGGTCGACCGGGCCCGTCGTCGAAGAGGAGGATGACCTCGATGATGACGATGACGATGACGACGAGGATGACGACGATGACGACGACGATCTGGATGACTTCGACGATGGCGACGACGATGACCTCGACGCCGACAGCGACGACGAGTAGCCTCCGGCGGTGAAGCGCTACGCGGTCAAGGAGGTCTTCTACACGCTGCAGGGCGAGGGCGCCCAGACCGGGCGGGCCGCGGTGTTCCTGCGCTTCACCGGATGCAACCTGTGGACGGGGCGCGCCGAGGATCGCGGCAAGGGCCCGGGCGGCTGCGCGGCCTGGTGCGACACCGACTTCGTCGGCACCGACGGCCTCGGCGGCGGCAAGTACAGCGCGGACGAGCTGGCCGCGCAGGTCGCCCGCACCTGGCAGGGCGCCGGCGGCCAGCCGCTGGTCGTGTGTACCGGCGGCGAGCCCCTGCTCCAGCTCGACGCGGCGCTGATCGATGCGCTCCACGGCGTCGGCTTCACGATCGCGATCGAGACCAACGGCACCCAGGCGGTGCCGACCGGCATCGACTGGGTCTGCGTCAGCCCCAAGGCCGGCGCGCCCCTGGTCATCACCGGCGGCGACGAGCTCAAGCTGGTGTACCCGCAGCCCGAGGTGCCGCCCGCGAGCGTCGAGCACCTGCCCTTCCGTCACTACTTCCTGCAGCCGCTCGACGGCCCCGACGCCGCCGCCAACACCCAGGCCTGCCTCGCCTACTGCCTGGCGCACCCGCGCTGGCGCATCTCCTTGCAGACCCACAAGTTGCTGAACATCCCCTGACCGTCTCGGCGATTTCATGCGCCGGTCGGCCAGGCGCACCGTTCTCGCAGCATGACCGCTCCCCACCTGACCCGCCGCCGGCTGCTGGGCTCGAGCCTGGGCGCCGCCGTGCTCGCCGCGTGTGGCGGTCGCACCGGCCGCACCGGCCGCACCGATGCCGCCCTGGCGCCGACGCCGCAGGTCCCCGACGACGACGCCGCGGCGACCCGGTTCGACGCCCACCCCGCCACCTGCGCCGCCACCGCCGACAACATCGAGGGCCCGTTCTTCAAGGCCGGCGCGCCCGAGCGGGCGGTGCTCGCCGACCGGGGCGTGCCTGGCGATCGCCTCGAGCTCGCCGGGGTGGTCCGCGGCGTCGACTGCGCCCCGCTGGCCGGCGCGCGGCTCCAGATCTGGCAGGCCGACGCCCGCGGCGGCTACGACCTCGACGGCTGGGGCCTGCGCGGCCAGCTCCGCACCGACGGTGCGGGCCGCTGGCAGGTGTCGACCATCGTGCCCGGCCGCTACCTGAACGGTCGGCGCTACCGGCCGCGCCACGTGCACGTGAAGCTGCACGCGCCCGGCCACGTCGCGCTCACCACCCAGCTCTACTTCCCCGGCGATCCGTACAACCAGGACGATCCGTTCTTCCTCGGCGCGCTCCTCATGCGCGGCCAGCGCCGCGGCGACACCCTCCACGCCG
Source organism: Kofleriaceae bacterium (assembly GCA_046597055.1). Taxonomy (GTDB): domain Bacteria; phylum Myxococcota_A; class Polyangia; order Haliangiales; family Haliangiaceae; genus UBA2376. The sequence goes on from JBKJLC010000186.1 coordinate 6,335, forward strand.
GCCTCGACCTCGTCCTCGCCGCCGCCTGACGCGCCCGCGCACGCGCGCCGGCCGCGTCACCATCGCGCGGTGTACCATCGCGCGATGCGCGTCGTCTTCCTCGAGGTCGACACCGAACGGTCGTGGTCGGTGGCGTCGATCGGTCCCGGCTTCATCGGCGCCTACCTGCGCCAGCACGGCCACGAGGTCGGCTTCGTGCGGGCGACCGTCGACATGCGCGACGACGAGGTGGTGGCCGCGGTCATCGCCGCCGGGCCCGCGCTGCTCGGCGTGTCGCTCACCACCCGGCAGTGGTTGCGGGGCGCTCACCTGGTCGCGCAGGTCCGCCAGCGGCTCGACGTGCCGGTGGTCGCCGGCGGGCTCCACCCGACCTTCTCGCCCGAAGAGGTGCTGGCCGCGCCCGGCTTCGACTTCGTGTGCCTCGGCGAAGGCGAGGAGGCCGCGCTCGAGCTGGTCACCGCGCTCGAGGGCGGCGCCCGCCCCGGCTCGCTGCTGGACGGCCGCCTGGCCCGGATCGCCAACATCTGGAGCCGCGGCCGGGCCAAGCCGGCCCTGCGGGCGCCGTTCGATCCGCTCGATCGGCTGCCGTTCCTCGCCCGCGATCTGCTCGACGAGCCGCGCGGCACCGTGCACATGGCGACCCAGCGCGGCTGCCCGTTCCCGTGCACGTACTGCGCGGCGCGCATGTACGACGAGCTGTACGAGGAGGTCGGCGCCGGCGATTACGGTCGCCGCCGCAGCGCCGACAACGTGCTCGCCGAGCTCGAGGCCCTCCGCGACGACGATCGCCTCGGCTACGTGATCTTTCTCGACGACACCTTCACCATCAACCATCCGTGGGTGCGCGCGTTCGGCGCCGCCTACCGCGAGCGCATCGGCGCTCCGTTCTCGCTCCACGCCCGGGTCGAGACCGTGAACGAGAAGATGCTGCACCAGCTGGCCGCCGCGGGCTGCTCGATGATCACCTACGGCGTCGAGAGCGGCAGCGAGCGCGTGCGCCGCGAGATCATGCACCGCCCGGTCACCAACCAGCGCTTCCGCGACGTGTTCCGGTGGACCCGCGAGGCCGGCATCCTCCTGACCTGCAACTTCATGCTCGGCCTGCCCGGCGAGACCCGGGCCGACCTGCAGCAGACGCTCGACCTGGCCGAGGAGCTCGACGTCCTCGACTTCGGCTACTTCGTCTTCTATCCGTACCCGGGCACCCAGCTGTTCAAGGAGTGCCGCGACAAGGGGTACCTGCCGGCCGACTACCTGACGCGGCCGGCCAACCACCGCGCGTCGATCCTGAACCTGCCCGACCTCAGCCAGGAGGTCATCGGCGACTACTACGACCGGTTCACCCAGCTGCGTCGGCGCATGTACCTGCGCCGCAACGGCACCGCCGCTCCCGACGACATCCCGGCCGCGATCGACCACGTCCACGACCTCGCGGTGGCCGGATAGCACCGCCGAGCCGCGACGCGGACCGCGATCGGGGTCGGGGTCACCGCGGTGGCACCACCGGGGTCGACGCGGTGGCGGCGACGCGGATCGTCGCAGTCCCGAACGAGGTGTCCGACGACGATGGCGTGGCATAGGAACTGACCGATGCCTGCCAGCCGACCGGCCCGGGCTGGGTCGGCGCCGGGAAGCGGACCGCGTCATGGGCGGCGACATGACAGAACGGACCGCCGTAGCCATCGCCCATGCCCAGGTAGCCCCCGGCCGCCGCCGGTTCGCTGGTCCACTCGATGACGACGTCGACCCCGTCGTCGACCGCGGTGAGGGTGGGGATGGGGGCCGGCGTGGCCGGCAGCGCCAGCTCGATCTCGTCGCCGTTGTCGGCGGTGACCACCAGCGTGGCGCCGCGCGCGCCGAGGACGGCCGCCTCGAGATACATGCCGCCCGGCCAGTCATACTCGGCGCGCGCGACCACGGTCCCGCCGAGCTCCACCCGCGCGCCTTCGAGCCAATCGCCGGGGAGCTCGCCGCCGCAATCCCACGCGTCACTGGTGGTGCCGCACGCGCCGAGCGCCACCGGTTGGCCCTGGTCACACAGGGTGGGCCGCTCGACCTCGATCGCCGACAACCGGACGCCGTTCTCCGTGACCACGACGGTCATCGCCAGTTCCGGGCCCGGCGCTCCCGAACAGGCAGCCAGGATCAGCGGAACACCGAGCAGGTGGAGGGAGCGCATGCACCCACGATAGGCCACACCCTCCGATCGGTGCGTGACCCGGCTCGCCCGCACGCCGGCAAACTTCCACCGTCGCCGGGCGAAGAATCATCGCGGTGCGGGCTGGGGCCCGGGGCTCCGGGGCCTCGGGAGCAACCGCGGTGATCGGGCACTTGCGACCTGGGGCTTCGGCCCCACCGCCGGGGCCTGGAATCCCATGCAATTTCAATAACTTCCCGTGACCCGAAACCGTGCAGAGTGCTCTCTATCCACGCATGAGCACCCCAGACCGATCCAGACAACTTCGCTGGCCAGCTCTCTCGCCGCTGCTCCTGGCCCTGGTCGGGTGCACCGGCCTCATCACCGGTGGTGATGACGATGATGCGCCGCCGGTCATCACGCCTGGCGTCCACTGTGATGACGAGCGGCCGGCCGCCCGGCAGCTGCGGCTCCTGACCCGGCGCGAGTACCAGAACACGGTCCGGGATCTGCTCGGGGTCGAGGTCGACGCCGCCAGCATCCCGGTCGAGCCGCGGCCGCAGGGCTTCGACAACACCGCGGCGGCGATGGTGATCACCAGCCGCCACATGGACTCGTACGTCGCGGTCGCCGAGGACGCGGTCGAGCGGGCGGTCACCACCCGGCGCGCGACCCTGGTGCCGTGCGACCCGGCCGCGCCCGCGTGCGCCCGCCAGGTGGTCGAGACCCTCGGCAGCCGCGCGCTGCGCCGGCCGCTGACCGAGGAAGAGATCACCTCGTACGCCTCGGCGTTCGCCGGCCAGAGCTTCGACGACGGCCTGCGGGTCGCGATCGGCGCGATGCTGGTGTCGCCGTCGTTCCTGTACCGGTGGGAGGTCGGCGAGAGCGTCGGCCAGCTCGCGTACCTGTCGCCGTACGAGGTCGCCTCGTCGCTGTCGTACCTGTTCTGGGGCAGCATGCCCGACCAGACGCTGTTCGACGCGGCGCGCGCCAACCAGCTCGAGAGCCCCGAGGCGCGGATGGCGCAGGCGCGCCGGCTGCTCGCGGATCCGCGCGCGCGCGACCAGGTCGCCAACTTCGTCGGCCAGTGGCTGCGCACCGACGGCCTCACCGCCAGCAAGGACGGCGGCATCTACCCGCAGTTCACCGACGCGATCCGGGTCGCGATGAGCGAGGAGGAGCGTCGCTTCATCATCGACGTCGTGTTCGAGCGGCAGGGCAGCTTCCAGGATCTGTTCAAGTCCGACTACGTGATCGTCAACGACGCGCTCGCCGACTTCTACGGCGTGGCCCGCCCCGGCGCCGGCTTCGCCAAGGTGCCGGTCGCCGCCGACAGCGGGCGCGGCGGCCTGCTCGGGCTGGGCAGCCTGCTCGCCAGCCACGCGCACTCCAACGAGTCATCGCCGATCAAGCGCGGCGTGTTCGTCCGCAAGCGGCTGCTCTGTCAGGACCTGCCCGACCCGCCCCCGACCCTCGACACCACCCCGCCGGGCCTCGATCCGACCCTGACCACGCGCGATCGGTTCGCCGCTCACACCGACAACCCGGCGTGCTCGGGCTGCCACAAGCTGATCGACGGCATCGGGTTCGGCTTCGAGGGCTTCGACGGCGTCGGCGCCCGGCGCACCACCGAGAACGGCCTGGCGGTCGACATGAGCGGCGAGGTGGTCGGGCTCGAGAGCCTGTCGTCCACTGCCAGCACCCCGTTCAACGACGTGAACGGGCTGGCCTCGCTGCTCGCCGAGAGCCCGGCCGCCCAGTCGTGCCTGCCGCTCCAGTACTTCCGCTACGCCCGCGGCATCGAGGACGACGAGTACGACGCCTGCGCCATCCACAACCTCCAGCTCGCCTTCGCCGACGCCGACCTGAGCATCCAGGAGCTCCTGGTCGCGATCGTCGCCCAGCCCACCTTCACGGTCCGGAAGAACTGAGGACGTCATGACCACCAAGATCTCGCGACGTTCGCTCCTCGCCGGCGCCACCGCGGCGGGCCTGCTCGCCCCGTTCCTCCGGCTGACCCGGCGCGCCCACGCCGACGCCAACACCGATCGCACCAAGGCGCTGTTCGTCTACGTGCCCGACGGCTGCATCCCCACCCACTGGCACCCGACCGGCTCGGAGACCAACTTCACGCTGCGTCAGATGACCGAGCCGCTGGCGCCGATCAAGCAGCACCTGGTGTTCCTGAAGGGCCTCGACATGTACGAGGGCGGCGCCACCCACGAGGGCGGCATCCGCAAGGTCCTCACCGGCAACACCCCGGTGTCGCTCGACGTCTTCCTGGGCCAGAAGGTCAACGCGGTGACCCCGCTGCCGCACGCGTCGATCCAGCTTGGCATCGGGTCGAACTTCCAGAACGGCTCGGGCGGGTTCTCGTTCATCGGCCCTGGCCAGGAGGTGAAGCCCGACGACAACCCGATCGCGGCGTTCACCCGCATCTTCGGCGCCGCGCCGGGCTCGGTCCCGGGCGCCGGCGGCAGCACCGAGCCGACCGCCGAGCTCCGACGCCGGCGGTCGATCGTCGACCTGGCCAGCGCCGACCTCGCGCGCACCCGCACCAAGCTGGGCGCGACCGAGCGCGAGAAGCTCGACATCCACGTCGAGTCGTTCCGCGAGGTCGAGCGCCGCGTCAACGGCGGCGCCGGTGGCGGCGCCGGCTGCACCGCGTCGACCTTCAACACTCGCGGCTTCGCGGTGCTGCCGACTGACTACTACCCCAAGACCTACGAGAAGGAGGAGGAGTTCCAGCGCGTCGGCGAGCTGCAGATGGACATCGCCGCGCTGTCGCTGTCGTGCAGCATGACGCGGGTCGCCTCGCTGATGTGGTCGCACCCGGTGTCGCCGACCCGGGTCGCCGCGAGCGGCGCGTCGATCAGCAACCACGACGCCTCGCACTTCGGCAGTCCCGACTCGGCGACCGCGATGCAGTTCATCTCGATCAAGCGCTGGTTCATGCAGCGCTTCGTCTACCTGATCGAGAAGCTGGCGACGACGCCGGACCCGAGCGGCGGCATGCTGCTCGACACCACCGTCGTGTTCCTGTGCAGCGAGCTCGGCGACAGCAACAACCACGACCACCGCAACATGCCGTTCCTGCTCGCCGGCCGCGCCTCGGGTCAGCTGCAGACCGGCCGCCTGGTCGACTACACCGGCACCGCGACCGGTGGCGCCAACCAGCCGCACAGCAAGCTGCTGGTCTCGATCGCCGGGCTGATGGGCGTGCCGGTGGACACCTACGGCTACGCCGGGCTCGGCACCGGCGGGCTGCCCGACCTGCGCGCGTAGTGAAGCGAGCGGTCGGGTGGCAGGCCCGGCCCGACGTGCGATCGTCGCGGCATGCTCCTGCTCCGCATCGTCGCGCCGGTCGACCTGGCCGCGCAGGTGGTCGGCTACCTCGAGAGCCTCGACGTCGCCTGCGACCTCGTCCACATCCCGGGCGCGGGCCGCAAGCCGAAGGGTGACCTCATCCAGTGCCTGGTGCCGGCCGAGACCGGCAGCGCGGTGGTCGGCGTCTTGCGCGAGCTCGGCGTCGCCATCCACGGGTCGATCATCATCGACCGGGTCGAGGCCGCCGTGTCCGACGCGGCCGCGCGGGCCGACGCGCTCGAGCCCGACAGCCTCGCCGTCATCTGGGAGGAGGTCGAGGCCCGCACCCGCACGATGGCCGAGGCGTCACCGGCCTTCCTCATCTACATGATGGCGGCGACCGTGATCGCCGCGATCGGGGTCCTGACCGACTCGACCATCCTGATCGTCGGCGCGATGGTGCTGGGCCCCGAGTTTGGCCCGCTGGCCGGGCTGTGCGTCGGCCTGGTCCAGCGCCGGCGCGCGCTGATCCGGACCTCGGCGGTCGCGCTGGTGATCGGGTTCGCCCTCGCGATCGTCGCGGCCCTGGTCGCGACCCTGCTCTTCCGCGCGGCGGGGATGGGGCCGGTGGCGCTGGACAGCTCGCTCAACGAGGCGACCATGTTCATCGCGCGCCCGGACGGCTTCAGCGTCGTGGTCGCCTCGCTGGCCGGCGCCGCCGGGATGCTGTCGCTCACGACCGCGAGCGCGGGGACGTTGGTCGGCATCCTGATCTCGGTCACGACCTTGCCGGCCGCCGCCAACATCGGCGTCGGCCTGGCCTACCGTGACATCGGGGAGGTCGAGGGGTCGGCCGCGCAGCTCGGCATCAACGTCGCCGCCATGCTGATCGCCGGCGGCGCGACCCTCCTGGCCCAGCGGCTGGCCTTCACCCGCCAGCTCGCGGGCTATCTGGCGCGGCTCAACCCGCCGTCGCAAACGCGGTCAACCAAGGACGACCGCGGCTGACGCCGCCATGGCGGCTCGCTTCCGCCGCGGGCCGGGGCAAGGTGTCCCCGCCCATGAGTTTCCTCGGCTGGCTCACGTTCTCCGGCGCCCTCCTGATGCTCATGGCGCTGTCGTCGGCGTACGTCCGCCGGCTCCCGGTCTCGACCTCGATCATCTACCTCGTGGTCGGCATCGCGATCGGCCCCATCGGGTTCGAGCTGGCCACGCTCGACGTCCACGACGCCAGCTGGCTCGAGCGACTGGCCGAGATCGCGGTGATCATCTCGCTGTTCATCGGCGGCCTGCGGCTGCGCCTGCCGGTGCGCCACAAGGCCTGGCGGGCCGCGTTCCGGCTGGCCGGCCCGGTGATGCTGGCGTCGATCCTGGGCCTGGCGGCGCTGCTCCACCTCGCGCTCGGGCTCGATCTCGGCACGTCCGTGCTGGTCGCCGCGATCCTGGCCCCGACCGACCCGGTGCTGGCCAGCGCGGTCGCGGTCAACGACGCCGGCGACCACGACCGGATGCGGTACGGCATCTCGGGCGAGGCCGGGCTCAACGACGGCATGGCGTTCCCGTTCGTCATCCTCGGCATGCTGTGGATCGAGCACGACGGCGGTGGTGGCTGGCTCGGGTCGTGGGCGCTGCACCGGCTGCTGTGGGCGGTGCCGGCCGGCCTCGCGCTCGGCTACTTCTTGGGCTCGTCGATCGGTCGGGTCGCGATCAAGCTGCGCACCCACACCCGCGACACCGACGCGCCCAGCGACTTCCTCGCGCTCGCGGTGATCCTGGTGTCCTACGTGGCCGCCGAGACCATCGCGGCCTGGGGCTTCCTCGCGGTGTTCGCGGCCGGGGTCGGCGTGCGCCACGCCGAGATGATCGTGGTCGCGGAATCGCCGCACCCGGAGATCGAGCCGACCTCGACCGGCCACGCGGCGGTCCCCCACCCGCCCGCCGAGGAGCTGGCCGCCACCGTGAGCAGCCCCGAAGAGCTCGACCAGCCGGCGGTCGCCGCCGGCGTGATGGTGGCCGAGACCTTGTCGTTCGGCGACACCGTCGAGCGCATCCTCGAGGTCCTGCTGGTGATGCTGGTCGGCATCGGGCTCGCCTCACACTGGGATGCCCGCGCGATCCCGATCGGCCTCGTGCTGTTCGTCGTGATCCGGCCGCTGGCGACCCACCTCTTGCTGATGGGCACCCCGACCACGAAGCTCCAGCGCTGGGCGATGGGCTGGTTCGGCATCCGCGGCATCGGCAGCATCTACTATCTCGGCTACGCGATCAGCCACGGCGTGCCGGTGGCGAGCACGACCATCGCGGCCGACCTCGTCTTCTCGATCGTCGCGCTCAGCATCGTCGTCCACGGCGTCTCGGGGACGCCGCTGCTCGCGCGCTACGAGCGCGCGCTGGCCCGGCGCAAGCGTCGGCCCCGGCCGGCCTGACCCCGGCCCGCGGGGCCGCAGCGAACCGTCGCGCGTATAGTGGGCCATGCCATATCGGTCCCTCGATGTCCAGGTAGACGGCCTCCGCCTGGACGCGCCTGATCTCGAGCGGGTCAATGCCGTCCTGCGCCGCCATGCGCCGCCCTTCGAGCTGAAGGAGTGGCAAGGCACACTGTCGATCTCGCGCATCGCGGTCCGAGACGACGAGCGCGCGCGAACGCGACAGCTGCGGACGTTGGTCGCCGTGATCCCTGCCCGTGGTCCATCGCATTGCCCCCATCACGGTCGTGAGCGCCTACACGATCCCACGGAGTGAGGGCGGCACAACTGGCGGCTCATACGAGGTGCTGGTGACCAACACCGCGCCTGCGAAGTCCTGGCTCGGCACGGGCGACCCGGCCGCAGCGAGCCCGACGATCGTGCTCGAAGACGGGCCCAATCACCTGGCCGACGGCGTGGTCCTCGAGCTGCTCGGTCGGGCCGCCCTGCTCCGCACCGGGGACCAGCGGGTGCATCTCGAAGCCGGCGATGATGTCCAGATCGGGAGCATCACCTACCGTCTCGTCCAGCTGTGATCGCCGCGACCGCCCCGAGCGCCGGATAGCCGGTCGAACCGGGGGAGGTCGAGCGGCGTACTATCACGCCGATTCATGTACGAGCGACGACAGTCATTACGCCCCCACCTGTCGTCGCAACTCACACAGGCCGGCCGCGTGCAGCGGATCTCTGATCTTTTTTCGACTCGCGTGAAAAAAGATCGGCTGTAAGGACGGCTACGCGACTAACGTCCACCCGGCACCTCGCCGCCCACGCAAGTGCCCGCATTGAGCGGCCGCATGCACTTCGCGACTGGCACCTACATCGCCTGTGCGCGAGTTGCTGCCTACATCGCGAGCTGCGCAAAGGGGCTTGAATCGGCGCCGCAGCTGGCGCTGACTGGAATTCGACAAGCCCTGCAGTGCTCGCCATTGCGGGGACACGAACGCTCCACGCCGAGGGATGGCAAATGAGCTACACACGAAGTGCGCTTGTGCCCGTTCTTGCCGGACTGTGCCTCTCCAGCCTGATCGCTGGCTGCGCCGACGAAGCGCCGGCCATCGCCAGTGCCGAGGCTGACCTCCACGGAGAGTGGCAATACCTTTGGTGGGAGAAAGAGCGCGACCGGCGCGAGGACGCGCTGGCCGCGCACCTGGCCAGTCAGGCCGACAACTTCGACAGGTACCGGAGCATGCCGGCCGGCACCATCGGCATCCCGACGGTCATCTTCCGGCTGTTCCCCGAGGTCCTGCCGCAGTACTGGGGCCCGCCCGCCTCCAACTTCGCGGTGCTCGGCCTCGCGAACGATCCGTATGATCCCGGCGCGGTGCTGCCGCTCGGGCTCGGCCACATCCGCGGCGCCAACCCGGTCCCGACGCCTGCGGGCAACGTTCACCTGCGCGTCGTCGGCCTGACCTGCGCGACCTGTCACAGCGGGCGGGTCCAGCTCCCGAGTGGCGAGATCCAGGACATCGTCGGCGCGCCGTCCACGGAGTTCAAGTTCCACCTGTACCGCACGCTCCTGGCGGTCACGGTCAATCACCCGGATTACACCGCCGCCAACTTTCGCGCCGCGCTCGCGGCCAAGCCGGCGGGCTGGCTCTACAACGACCCCGCGCTCGCGGTGCAAGAGGCGACCGAGCGCGCCGTCTTCAACGCCGCCGCCGAGCAGCTCCTGGCCTCGGTCAAGGGCTCCGTGAACGCTGGCGTCGTGCATGGCCGGCAGACGCTTGGCGCCCACACCTACGCGGTCCCCAATGCGCCCAGCCTCAGCACCCAGCCCCATCCCGGGCAGATGGATGCCATGGGCAGCTACGCGGCCCTGTCCGTCAACCCGGCGCTGTTTCCTGATCCGGCCGCGCTCAAGGCCGTGCTGCCGCCGCGGCCTGCGCTGGTCGACCAGATGTACATCTGGAAGGTCAGCGATCGGCCGAGCACCAAGTGGGGCGGCGAGGTCGTCGACCCGACCCACTCGCTGGCCGGCGCCGCCATGGGCATGGTCGGCAATCCGAACTTCGTGAACATGGAGGCCGTCAATGCCTCGGCCGAGCTCACGTGGGACCTGCCGGCCAAGCCGTATCCCTTCCAGATCCACCTCGGGAAGGCCGTCCGCGGCTGGCTGATCTACCAGCGTCACTGCGCCGGCTGCCACGCGCCCGGCAACGACAACCTGTTGACGCCCGCCGAGGTCGGCACCGACGGCAATCGCGCCATCGTGCTGACCGACTACACCGTCGCAGCGCTGCGCCAGATGATCCGCATTGCCTGCAGCGATCCGGTCACCTGCCGCGATGCCTACGGCGCTCCACTTCCCGACGAGAGCGTGATGCGCAAGACCGGCGCCTACGCCGCGCTGCCGCTCGATGGCATCTGGTCACGCGCCCCGTATCTCCACAACGGGTCGGTGCCGACCCTGCGCGCCCTGCTCACCGGCGACCGGCCGGCGACCTTCTACCGGGGCAACATCAGCTACGACCAGCGAAACGTCGGCTTCACCTGGGATCGCGCCGAGGGTGCCAATGCCGCGCTGTACCAGACCACGCTCGAGGGCAACTCGAACGTCGGCCACAGCTCGGCCCAGTTCACCGGCCTCGACTGGCGCCGGCACCCCGCGCGCCTCGACGATTTGCTCGAGTACCTGAAGACGCTGTAACCGTCACGCACGCATGCACTCGCGCGCCCGTCGGCCACCAGGCCGGCGGGCGTTCCTGCGTCCGGGGCGCGCGCGTCGACGGTGGGGCCCGCGAAGCGCGAGTTCAGGGGCTGGACCGGTCCCCGCCGCGTGATTGTCAGTCTTTTCCAGGACCTCACCCCGGCCGGGTGCACGCACGGACGAGCCCGACAATGCGCCTTGCGTCGGCGCGTCAACTCGACTATCAGGGCGCCGGTCACCCCTCGCGATGCTCGCCAGCGCGCGGATGTGGCTGATTCCACGCCCAGGAAAATCAAACTGATGTACCCACGAAACGCGCTGATTCCCATTCTTGCCGGACTCTGCCTGTCTGGCCTGGTCACTGGCTGCACCGACGACGCATCGGTCGGCACCGTCGAGACCGCCGTCCGCGGTCCGAGCAGCGGTCCCTACCGCTGGTGGGAAAACGAACGCGCCACGCGCGAGGCCGCGCTGGCCGCGCACCTCGCGACCCAGGCCGAGAACTTCGCCAAGTACCGGAGCCTGCCGGCCGGCACCATCGGCATCCCGACGATCATCTTCCGCCTGTTTCCCGAGGTCTTGCCGCAGCTGTGGGGTCCGCCGTCCTCCAACTTCGCGGTGCTCGGCCTCGCGAACGATCCGTATGATCCCGGCGCGGTGCTGCCGCTCGGGCTCGGCCACATCCGCGGCGCCAACCCGGTGCCGACCCCCGCCGGCAACGTCCACCTGCGCGTCGTCGGCATGACCTGCGCGACCTGCCACAGCGGTCGCGTCCAGCTCCCGAGCGGCGAGATCCAGGACATCATTGGCGGCCCGTCCACCGAGTTCAAGTTCCACCTGTACCGCACGCTCCTGGCGGTCACGGTCAATCACCCGAGCTACACCGCCGCCGCCTTCCGCGCCGCGCTCGCGGACAAGCCGGCGGGCTGGCTCTACAACGACCCCGCGCTCGCGGTGCAAGAGGCGACCGAGCGCGCCGTCTTCGACGCCGCGGCCGAGCAACTCCTGGCCTCGGTCAAGGGCTCCATCAACGCCGGCGTCGCGCATGGCCGGCAGACGCTCGGCGCCCACACCTACGCGGTCCCCAACGCGCCCAGCCTCAGCACCCAGCCCCATCCTGGGCAGATGGATGCCATGGGCGGCTACGCAGCGATGTCCATCAGCCTGGCGCAGTTTCCGGATCCGGCCGCGCTCAAGGCGGTGCTGCCACCGCGGCCCGCGCTGGTCGACCAGATGTACATCTGGAAGGCCGGTGATCGGCCGAGCACCAAGTGGGGCGGCGAGGTCGTCGACCCGACCCACTCGCTGGCCGCCGCCGCCATGGGCATGGTCAGCAATCCGAACTTCGTGAACATGGAGGCCGTCAATGCCTCCGTGGAGTTCACGGCGGACCTGCCCGCCAAGCCCTATCCGTTCTCGGTTCATCGCGCGAAGGCCGCGCGGGGTGCGGTGCTGTTCGAGCGTCACTGCGCCAGCTGCCACGCGCCCGGCAACGACAACCTGTTGACGCCCGCCGAGGTCGGCACCGACGGCAACCGCGCCATCGTGCTGACCGACTACACCGTCGCAGCGCTGCGCCAGATGATCCGCATCGCCTGCAGCGATCCGGTCACCTGCCGTGACGCCCACGGCGACCCGCTCCCCGACGACAGCGTGATGCGCAAGACCGGCGCGTACGCGGCGCTGCCGCTCGATGGCATCTGGTCGCGCGCCCCGTACCTCCATAACGGCTCGGTACCGACCCTGCGCGCGCTGCTCACCGGCGACCGGCCCGCGACCTTTTACCGGGGCAACATCAGCTACGACCAGGACAACGTCGGCTTCACCTGGGATCGCGCCGAGGGTGCCAACGCCGCCCTGTACCAGACCACGCTCGAGGGCAACTCGAACATCGGCCACAGCGCGGCCGCGTTCACGGGGGGCATCGACTGGCGCCACAACGCGGACAAGCTCGACGACCTGCTCGAGTACATGAAGACGCTGTAACCGTCACGCACGCATGCACTCGCGCGCCCGTCGGCCACCCGGCCGGCGGGCGTTCCTGCGTGGGTCGCCGCCGGCGGATCAGGGCGCGCGGCGGGCCCGGATCGCCGTTGCCCGATCGCGCACCACCACCACCGGATCGCGCGCGAGGCGCTCGAGCGCACGCTCAGCGTCGGGGCCCTCGATGCCTTCGAGCGCACGCGCCATCGTAGCGCGCACGTCCTCGGACGGATCTTCGACCGCAAACTGGAACAACTGTCGCTGGGCCTCCGCGCCCCCGAGGCCGGCCAGCGCCTCGACGACCATCACCCGGACGACCGGCGCGCGATCGTCCGCCAGCTTCGTCAGCAGCGGCAGCGCGCGCGGATGATGAGTCGCGGCGAGCTGGTACGCCGCCTCGCTCCGCATCAGCGGGTCCGGATCGGCGACCGCCGCGACGATCGCCTCGGCCGCATCCGGCGACTCGGCGGCGATCATCGCCCGCAGCCGGGCCCGGCGATCACCCTCGCTCGGCGGCATGGTCGCGCCGTCCGTTCCTGCATCGGTCGTGCTCACGCCGGCCTCCCTCTTTCGTGCACCCTCGTTTTGCTGCGGCGTCCCACCACAGGCCCCGACGATCGTCACCACCGCGAGAATCGACGGGCGGCTCATCCCAACGCCTTGATCAGATGCGTGCTGTACAGCGACTCGATGTCGCCGATGTTCTGAAATACTTTGTTCTCGAGGTCCGGGGCCTTGCCAGCGTCGATCGCCGCGAAATCGGTCTGCGCCTGGCCCGAGATGTTGTCGAGACGGCTCGACGACTCCTTGTCGAGAATCGTGCGCAACTGCGCCTCGTAGGCGGTGAGGTTCGCCTGTGTCTTGGCCGCCTCCATCTCCATGAAGATGTCGGCGATACTGCCTATCAGCACCACGGGGAGCGCGAATGCCGGGCCGGGGCACAGCGCCCACGCGACGTTCACGCCGCGCCCGACCCACGTCCGGGCCGTGCCCAGATCGCCAAGCTTCTCGCGCAGGTGCTTGGTCTTCTTGGCGATCCACGCCTCGCCAACCGACTGCACCGCCTGGCGGATGCCGATGTAGAGCTTGATGTAGCGGACCTCGACCGAGTTCTTGTGGATGTCCTTGTCCATCAACTTGGTCTTCTCGTTGATGGCGTCGGTGTACTCGTCCCGCGCCGCGTCGACAGCCTTGGTCGGCGCGCCCACGTCCTTGAGGATGTCGCGCAGGTCGCGCTCGACGTCGGGCACCTCGGTGCGCACGTTGGGATCGTCGACGTTGGCGACCATCACGTCCGTCATGGCGTCCATGAAGCCGAGCGCGATCGAGCCGCTCTTGGTGCGGCGCACCAGGTCCTTCACCGCCTCGTAGAATGCCTTGCGGATCTTGGCGCCGCCGGGCCCGACCGACTTCTTGTCGTGGACCCAGGTCTCCATGTATTTGTTGGTCGCACCGTGCGCCGCGGTGGTGATCTGGCTTTTCGGCGCCTTCACCATGGCGTCGAACGGCGCCAGGTGTCCGCTGACGCTGTCGTAGTAGACGGCGAAGCCGAGGTCGCTCATCCAGCCATCTTTCTGGCGGAAGCTGTCATCGGCCTTGACCGACCCGCTGGACCACATCGCCTGAGCCAGCGATGTCGCATATGCGCGGTGCTCGGCGATCCGTTGCATTGCGAGGATCGCCGCCGCCACTGGAGACGTGTACGAGCTCTTGGGATCCTCCATGTCCGACACCTCGCCGTCGGCGGCCTTGGTGATCAGATTGGTCTTGTTGAGGATCACCGCGAGCACGGCATCTTCCTCGGCCTTGTGCTCGACGAGCCACGCCTGCCAGGTCGCCGCCGACGCCGGCTCATTGGGCGCCATGATCGACACGACCTTGATCGGATCGACGTTGTGAGTCGAGGAACCCGAAGGCGCGCTCTTGGCCTTGTCCTTGACCTTGCTCACCAGGTCCGCAATCGACTTGTCATTGGCCGAGCCGTTGAAGTCGGGCAGGGTTTGCCGCCAGTAGACCACGCGCGCCTCGACGCCCTTGATGTGACCCTCGAGCACCTCCTTGCTGTTCTCGCCCGAGAGCAGCGAGGTGAGCATGGCGGGCACCTCGTCGGGTGGAATGTGAAGACGGGGACCTGCGCCCGGCGCGATATCCTTCTGGGCTTCGCTGCCCGAGGTGAAGGTCCCGCCGGCCTGGTAATCGAGACCGGCAGTCTTGAACTCGTCCTTCTTCTGTACCGCCCCCCGCATCTGTACCGCGCCGCCATCGCCGCCGACCGCGGGCCCGAGCAAGCCGGCCGCGGACTCTCCCGCGACCACGCGATCCGCGACCGCGTCCGCATGCTGCTCGTAGACATCCGCCACCTCGCCGAGGCCGCCCTTCAGCTGGACGCCGGCGCGCTGCTGGACGACGTGTGCGGTCTCGTGCGCGGCCGTGTGCAGGTCAGGTTCGGCGCCGAAGACGACATGGTCGCCGGTGGCGAACGCCTGTGCGCCGAGCGCGGCGCTCGCATCGCTCGCCGCGCTGCCGGTGTGAGCGCGCACGCTCTGCACGTAGTGGGCGCCAAACGATGCCTGGATCTGATCGATGAACGGTAGACGCTCGCCGGGCCCGGCCGCCCCGACATCGGCGATGCGGTGAACTTGTTCCGAGTCACCGTCCGACCCGCGCTCGGCCTGCACCGGCGTACCCGCGTCTCGCGACTCGACCAGGCTACGCTTGCCGGCCGCGGGCTCCACCGCGCGTTCGCGCCCACCACTGTCGGAACCCGCCGGCTTCCGGGATCGATCGTTCATCGCTGCCTCCTCGTCGCGACCCCACGAGCCGCGTCCCTGGGGATACCACGGGTCCCGGCCGCCGCCGATTCCCCGTGTATGACGGATCGGTCCGACGTGGCCGTTGCCGGATCATGCCATCCACGTGGGCAGCGGTTGGAGGACCGGAGGGTCAGCGGATCGGGTCGCGAGTCGGGCCTTCCAGCCTCGACAGCGGCGAGGCCAGGTAGGCGTCGACCGTCATGGCGTGTCTTGGCGTCCCATCAATGCACCGTTTTACCAGTACCACCAGCCCGGCATACAGGCGCGCCCACGGCGCCGCCGGGTTGGCGCGCTCGAGGTCCGGGTCCACGCGCACGAGCGCCACCCATCCGCGCGGAGCGGCCCCCGGAACGAAGTTTCGCGATCGGGCGGCAACGATGGGGACGACAACGTTGCCGCGACGCAACGCTCTCGGCCTCGCCGCGGCGGGCTG
Source organism: Kofleriaceae bacterium (assembly GCA_046597055.1). Taxonomy (GTDB): domain Bacteria; phylum Myxococcota_A; class Polyangia; order Haliangiales; family Haliangiaceae; genus UBA2376. The sequence goes on from JBKJLC010000186.1 coordinate 22,122, forward strand.
CTCGTACGGCGTTGATCTGACTGAGTAACGGGATGGAGGCCCTGGGGGTGCGGTTGCTCGCCAGCGCGGCCCTCATGGTCCGGCGCTGCCGAGCTGGCGATGCGCGCGGGCCGATGCCGCGCCGGTCGTCAAGCGCGGATCACGTGCGCTCGCCGCGGATCCAGCGACGCCAAAGGCATCGATCGTCCGAGTCGACCAGCTCGGCGGTCAGCTCTTCCGGGCCAGGCGCAGCAGGTGCACCTGGTAGTGCATGGTCGAGCGGTCGTTGAGGCGCAGGGCCCACGGGACCCGGTCGCGCTCCTCGACGATGATCAGCTTGGTGTCCACCCCCGCCTCGGCCGCGGGCGAGAGGACCTTGCGGAGGATGAGCTCGCTGCGGCCCTCGAAGGCGTCGCGCTGGGAGTGACCGCCGAGCCAGTGTTCGGCGGCGGTGGCGGTAGCAGACCAGTCGTAGGGCGTGGTCAGGGCGGCTGGGGCGCCGGGGGCGAGGACGCGTCCGAGCTCGATCAGGTGGGCCAACGGGGATGGCACACAGTCGAGGACGTTGAGCGAGAGGGCGCCGGCGGCGGCGCCGTCCGCGAATGGGAGCGCGCAGGCGTCGGCGCACAGGAAGGCGACCGGCTCGCGGGGAAGGCCGTCGAGGGTGGCCTCGCGCGGGTCGAAGACCAGGCCGACCCGGCGCTGGGGCCAGGCGATGCGGCCGGTGCGGCGCGCTTGCTCGGCGCGGCGGAGCATGGAGAAGTTGAGGTCGACGCCGACGACGAAGTCGGCGCCGGCGCGGGCGAGCTCGAAGGTCGCGCGGCCGACCGAGCAGCCGAGATCGAGCCACATGCCCCCGGTGGTGCCGGGCGATGGCAGGGTCTCGAGGGCGCCGGCGATCAGGGGCGGGAGGGTGCCGTTGTCGGGCAGGCGACCGGCGAGGTCGCGATCGCCCCAGTGGGCGCCGGCGTAGGCCGAGAGATCGTGGCGCTCGCGATCGAGGCTGACGCCGCGGCCGGCAGCGTCGCCGAGGAGGGTCGTCATCCACGGCGACAGGTCGTCGCGGCGCATGAGCGGCTCGAGCTGGTGGCCGACCCAGGTCGCCATCTCGGCGAGCGCGATCACGATGCCGTCGATGATCGGGTGCTCGCGGCGGCACAGGGTCGCCGGGCAGTGGAGGACGGCCTCGATCAGCTCGTCGCCGTCGGCCCGCTCGACGTGCGCGAGCACCAGCCGCGGCGCATCACGGCCGGCGGCGCGGCAGGTCGGGCACACCAGCCCGAGGCGCTCGAGGTGCGACCGCTGCACGCGTGGCTAGCCCGGGATCGTCGACGTGAACATCGCGCTCAGCCGCCGATCATGACGGTCGGCGAGCACGGCGGCATGATCTTGCCCACCGGCGCCGGGATCGGCGCGACGCAGCCGGTGTGCGCGGTCATGTCGTTGGCGCGGGCGGCCGGGCGGCCCTCGATGAAGACCGTAGCGGAGCCCTTGGCCACCATGCCGGGTCCGTTGGGGACGCAGCTCGGCAGCGTGCACGGCGTGCTCATGGTGCCGACCACCGCCGCCTCGAGGTTGTTGATCTTCGTCATCATCGCCGTCAGCGACGTCATCGTGAGCGGCAGGCCCGGGTGCGGCACCGGGGTCGGCACCGGCGCCGGCGGATGGATCGGCGCGTGGCAGTGCGGCGAGTCCTGCTTCATCATGTCGGTCTTGCGGGCGGCGGCGGGCATGGCGTCCTCTAGTTCAGGTAGATCATCTTGCCGTTGACGTGGACCTCGCCCTTGGCGTCGACCCGCACGTCGGCCTCGCCGGCGATCTTGATGGCGCCCTGCGACTCGAGCGCCATCCCCTCTGCGGTCCGCACGTTGAACTGCTTGGCCTCGACGTCGACCGACTCGCTGGCCTTGAGCTGGATGCGGACGCTCTCCATCTGGAGCACCGGGCCCTGCTCGGTCATCTTGATGCGGACCTCGAGCTGACCGGAGGAGGCACGGATCTCGACCAGCTCCTCGGTGCCCGCGCCCGCGACCGTCAGCGTCCGGCCGTCGCGGAGGTACAGCTGGCGAACCTCCCCGCGCTCGGCGAGCTCGTGGGCCGCGTCGTGCTCGCTCTGCGGCTCGGCGGCGAGCTGCGCGAGTTTCTCCTTGGGTTCAACGGACATGAGGCTCCTGCGAAGCTAACACATCCTACGGAAGGTCCGCCTCGAACCTTCCTCCGGCAAAGGTCACCCGCGGGCGCGCCGGCGCCGCGGTGGCGTCGCGCAGATCAGCGAGCGTGACCTCGCGATCCCACAGCTGGACCACGCCGGGCACGCTGGCCGGTGGCGTGCCCCAGCGCGTGTGCAACCACGCGCGCAGCGAGGCCAGGTCGAGCGTGACGAGCTCGCCGTTCGCGCGGACCGCCGCGATCGCCGCGCGCGCCTCGCCCACCACGTCGCCGCCGGCCTCGCCCAGGCTGGCGCCGAGCGCACCCGGATCGCCGCCGGCGTGGCGGACGACGAGGTCGCGCAGGAAGCCGGCCAGCCACGGCACGGTGTCGAGGTCGGCGCCGGCCCCGACCAGCGCGTGGGCGACCGACCACGCCGCCGGGATGCCGCGGCGAGCCTCGGCGGTGTGCTCCCAGGCGGCGACGAAGGTGGCGCGCACCGGCGCCAGCAGGCCAGCGGCGAGCGCGCGGTTCCAGTCGGTCTCGACCCCGAGGCAGGCGTCGGCGTGCACGCTGACCAGGTCGACCTCGGTGGTCGTCCGGGATGCGGACAGCTGGGTCGCCAGCGTGTGCGCGTGGTGCGCGAGCAGCGGCTCGGGCCACACCGCCAGCCGCGCGTGGACGCGGACGAGCCCGGCCTCGGTCGGCGCCCGGGCCAGCGCGACCTGCAGGTCGTGCTCGGTCCACACCGCGAGCACGTCCTGCGGGGTCGGCTGATCGGCGGCGGCGGCGATCATCGCGGCGGCGGCGGCGCGGATCGCGACGATCTCGGGGGCGTCGCCGGCCAGGCGGGCGAGCCCGACGTACGGCGCGACCACGTCGGCGACCGAGACCTCGCCAGCGACCGCGCCGCCGACGCTGCCGGGCAAGCCGGCCCGCCACGCCGCCGCTGCCGCCTCGATCGCGGCCAGCTCGGCGGGTCCATCGGGCGGCCGCGCGCGCTCGGCCGGGGCCGTACCGCCGACCTCGTCGAGCCAGCCCGCGAGCGCGCGCAGGCCGGCCCCGGTCCACGGCGTGCGCCACCGGTAGCGCGGCGCCAGCGCGCGGGGATCGAAGCTGGCGTCGAGCGCGCGCAGCCGGCGGCGCGCGTCGATCGCCTCGGCGGCAGCCGCCGCACGCTCGAGCGCGCGGGTCTCGACCCGGGCCCGCACGGTCGACCAGAGCAGGCGCGCGTAGGCGCCGATCACCTCGATGCCCGGCAGCCGGATCGCGGCCGCGATCGGCGACGCGGCGATCAGCCGCGCGCCGAAGTCGTCGGGGCCGGTCGCCGCCAGGGTCGCGTCCAGCTCGACCCTGAGCGCGGTCAGCGCCCACGGGTCGTCGACGGCCGCGGCGGTGCGCGCGTGGCCGACCACGCGATCGAGCCAGGTGCCGCGGGCCAGCTCGAACAGCTCGCCCGAGGCCGCGCGGTAGCCCGCGACCGTGGTCGCGGCCGTGACCAGCGCGCGCTCGCGGGCCAGCGCCGCCAGCTGGTTGGCGCACGCTGACGGCGCCGCCCGCGCGGCCTCGTCGAGCGCGGCGAGGTAGCGACGTTGTCCGGCGAGCGCGCGATCCACGCCGCATCGTATCCGCTACCATCGCGGCATGGACCGCCCCCGGGTCGCCGACCGCCCGCTCGACCCAGGAGCCAGGTAGCGCCGTGTGCACCTTGATCGCGCTGGTCGGCGTGGTCCCGGACCATCCGGTGGTGCTGGCCGCCAATCGCGACGAGTTCTACGACCGGCCAGCGCGGGCGCCGGTCGCGCTCGGGCCCGGGCTGGTCGGCGGGCTCGATCTGCGCTCGGGCGGCTCGTGGCTGGTGATCGCGCGCGACGGCCGGTTCGCCGGCGTCACCAACCAGCGCGAGCCGGCCGGGCCACCGGCGCCGCGTTCGCGCGGCGAGCTGGTGCGCGGCCTGGTCGCGTGCGCCGATCGCGCCGCGATGCGCGCGTACCTGGGCGCGATCGATCCCCGCGCGTACGCCAGCGGCAACCTCCTGTACGGCGATCCCACCGGGGTCGAGATCGCGTACGTGCGCCGCGCCGGTACGGTCGAGCGGGTCGCGGTCGCGCCCGGCGTCACGGTCCTGACCAACGACCGGCTGGGCTCGCCCTACTTCCCGAAAGCGGATCACGCCGCGGCCCGGCTGGCGCCGCTGGCGGGCGCACCGTGGGCGACGGTCGCCGCTGCGCTGCCCGCGATCCTCGGCGATCACGCGGTGCCGGCCGAGCCACCGCCGGTCCACCCCGACCTGCCGGTCCCGCCCGGGCTCGCCCACGCGCTGCAGGCGCTGTGCATCCACACGCCGCGCTACGGCACCCGATCGGCGACGATCGCCGCGCTCGGCGCCGGCGGCGTGCGCGCGCTGGCGTGGGCCGATGGACCGCCGTGCACGACCCCGTTCGTCGACGCGATGAGCCGGTTCCCCTGATGCGAGGAGTACGTCATGGCCGATGTCCCCGAAGATGACGAGACGCTGCGCTGGCGCGTGCTGACGCGGACCCCGGCCCACGAGTACCGGATCTTCCGATCGGTCGCGGTCCGGGCCGCCCACCCGCAGACCGGCGCCGAGCGGACCTTCACGGTCCTCGACAGCCCCGACTGGATCAACATCATCGCGATCACGCCCGATGATCTTGTGGTCCTGATCCGTCAGTTCCGCCACGGCACCGAGCGGGTCCACATCGAGATCCCCGGCGGCATGGTCGATCCCGGCGAGGACCACGAGACCGCCGCGCGCCGCGAGCTGCTCGAAGAGACCGGCTTCACCGCGCCGCGCTGGCGTCACCTGGGCGCGGTGGCCCCCAACCCGGCGTTCCATGGCAACCGGCTCCACACCTGGCTGGCCGAGGGTGCGGTGGCGACCGCACCGCCGGCGTGTGACGCCGGCGAGGTGATCGCGGTGTTCACCGCGTCGCGCGGCGAGGTCACGGCCATGCTCCGCGATGGCCGCATCGATCACGCCCTGGTCATGGTCGCGTTCGCCCACCTCGCCTTACGTCGGCCGGAGCCGCTGGGCTCCGACGGAACTCCTGCCCCGGCGGCTTGAACCTTCTGCGAGCGCACGGCTACCCTGCCCGGAGGGGTATGAAACCGCGCTCGCCGCTCGTGGTCGTCGCATCGTGTGCTGCCGCGATCGTCCTGGTCGTCGCCCCGGCCTCGCCGGTGGCGGCCGGGACGGTGGGCGGGAAGATCGACCTGGTCGGCGGCCCACCGGCGCGCACCGGGGTGCGAGCCCGCGGCTTCCTCGACCGGATCGAGAACCCGCACCTGCCGGTGCGTCCGGTCGATCCCAACCCGTCGATCGTCATCGTGCTCGAGGGTCCCGGCGCGGCCGCGGCGCCGGCCCCGGTCGCGGTGACCTGGGAGCTGGTCGGCGACTCGTTCGCGCGCCACGTGCTGCCAGTCCGGGTCGGGGGTGAGGTCGTGATCCGCAACAAGGGGCGCGGCGCGCCGGTGCTGGTCGCGACCGGCCTGCCCGATCTGCTCGCGAAGAAGCCGCTCAACCCGACCGCCGAGGTCCACTTCATGGCCAAGACCGCCGGCGTGATCGAGCTGATCGATCAGGCCACGCCGCACCTGCGCGGCCGGGTGCTGGTGGTCGCCAGCCCCTACTTCGCGGTCCCCGATGCCCGCGGTGGCTTCGAGATCCCCGACGTCCCCGCCGGCGAGTGGACGGTGCGCGTCTGGTACGACCGCGGCTGGGTCGACCGCGTCGACGACAAGATCACCGTCGGCGGCAAGCGCACCGAGATCAATCCCAAGCTTCCGTCCGGTCTGCCCATCAAGCCCTGAGGTCGCGCGCCCGTGTTCTGGTCCAAGATCTGGTTGTTCATCGTCGCGGCAGTCGCCGCAGTCGCGATCACGGTCGCCCTGCTGCTGCCGCGTCCCGCCCAGCGCGCGCGCGTGCTCGAGGAGCGCGAGCGCCTCGTGGTCGCGTGCGACATGGTCAACATCCTGCTGCGCAGCAACGCGCGGGTGCAGGTCGAGGTCGCCGGTGCGTTCGCGCGCACCCCGTCCGTCGTCACCACGCTGGCCGAGGCCAGCGGCGTCGCCACCATCGACGACCGGCGCGCCAGCAACGCGCGCGACGTCGCCGAGAAGACGATCGCCAGCGTCGAGGGCGCCCGCCCCGACTTCGCGATCCTGCTCGACAAGCGTGGCCGGGTGGTCGCGCGCAAGGGGCTCGACGAGGCCGAGTTCGGCGACACCATGGCCGGCCGGTTCGTGGTCGACGATGCCCTGGCCGGCTACCTGCGCGACGATCTGTGGTTCGCCGGTGGCCGGCTGTACCGGATCGCCGCGTCGCCGGTGGTCAAGCTTGATGCGCCGGTCGAGTACGTCGGCGCCGTGCTCATCGGCAACGCGGTCAACCGCGACTTCGCGGCCGAGCTGGTGAAGCCGCTCGGCGCCAAGATCTCGTTCTACGCCGAGGGTCAGGTGGCGGCGGCGTCGACCGACACCGTGCTCGACCGCGAGCTGCTCGACGAGTACGCCAGGCTGGCGCCCAGCAAGGGCGACCTCGCCGAGGACTGCCGCGTGGTCAAGCCGTTCAGCTCGCGCTCGGGTCCGGCCGAGTTCAGCGCGCTGGTCGCCCGGCTGCCCGGCGAGGCCCGCCACGACGACGCGTTCTTCACCGTGTTCCTCGAGCGCGGCAAGGCGCTTGGGATGGCCGCGACCCTCGACGCGGTCCGCAAGGACGACCTGTCGTTCGGCCACTTCCCGTGGCTCCTGGTCGGGCTCGGCTTCCTCGGCGCGCTCGGCATCGGCCTGACCTTGATGATCCTCGAGACCGACCGCCCGCTGCGCCGCCTGGCCGCCGATGCGGTCAAGCTCGCCAAGGGCGAGGTCGAGCGCGTGCCCGAGGAGCGCCACGGCGGCCGCATGGGCTCGATCGCGCGCTCGGTCAACATCCAGATCGACAAGCTCGCCCGCGAGGCGCGCGCCGCGCGGCGCGATCTCGACCAGCTGCTCGGCCCCGGCCCCGAGGGCAGCGGCTCGATCGGTGGCGGTGGGCTCGGCACGCTCGATCTGGGCGGGCCGATGCCGCCCAGCCGGCCCGGGGACAGCCTGCCCAAGGCGCCCGCGGCGCCGGCCGAGTTCCGCTTCAACGATCCGCTGCCGCCGCCCGAGCTCGATCTGTCACCGTCCAGGCCCGCGGGTGGGAGCTCCGCCCCGCCGGCGCCGCGCGCCATCACCCCGCCGCCGCGGCCGCGGCCGCCGCCGGGCATGCCGGGCACCCCGCCGCTCCGCACGCCCACGCCGGCCCCGGGGGTCCCGCGACCGCCGGCCGGGCGCGCGCTCGACGACGACATCCTCACCGACGAAGCCAGCAGCGTCACCGGGGTGCCCGACGGCGCCACCGGCGACGACGCCGAGCTCCGCCGCGTCTACGAGGAGTTCGTCGAGCTGAAGCAGCGCTGCGGCGAGCCGACCTCCGGCGTCACCTTCGCCAAGTTCGGCGACAAGCTGCGCAAGAACCGCGACGAGCTGATGGCCAAGCCCGGCACCGTGGCCGTGAAGTTCTCGGTGTACGTGAAGGATGGCAAGGCGGCGCTCAAGGCGACGCCGGTCAAGGAGGGCTAAGTGTTGCCGCGGCGGGCGACGTGGGGCGCGCTCGCGGTCGTGACCGCGTGCAGCTTCCGACCGACCGAGGACGTGGGCGCCGGCCGCGCGGGCGACGCGTCGATCTTCGACGAGAGCGACGCCGCGGTGGTCGCGAGCGACGCGAACCCCACGCCTGACGCGACCGACGGGCCCGCGACCGACGGGGCCGCGACCGACGCGGCGCCCGGGACGGCGTGCCCGGCCGGCTACGCCACCGTCCACGGCGGACGCTACGCGCTCCGCCACGTCGCGCAGCTACACGGCATCGCCATGGCCGACTGCGGCGACGATCTGTTCGGCCGGACCCACCTGGCGACCTTCGAGATGGCCGGCGATCTCGATGCCGTGATCGCGCAGCTCGATCCCGGCAACAGCGCGACCGTGTTCGTCGGCGCCTCGTGCCTGCCGCTCAGCCCGACCGCGTGCGCGGCCCCCGGCGGCTGGACCTGGGTCGGCGGCGCCGTGGTCGCGAGCATGCTGTGGCAGCCCGGCCAGCCCGACAACCCGCTGACCGAGACCGTCGCGCTGGTCCAGCGCGAGAGCGGGACCTGGCGGCTCAACAACGTCAGCTCGCTCTCGACTCGCCCGTACGTCTGCGAGTGCGATCCCTGACCCCCTGACCACGCGCGCTCACACCCGCGAGGCCAGCAGCGGCTGACCGCGACGGATCGGCAACTCGACCGCGATGCGCGCGCCGCCGCCGGCCGACTCGCCGATCACGATCCGACCGCCGTGATCGCTGACGATGCGGTGCACGATGGCGAGGCCGAGCCCGGTGCCGCCCCGGCCCTGCTTGGTCGTGAAGTACGGCGTGAACACCCGATCGCGCAGCTCCGCCGGCACGCCCGGGCCGTTGTCCTCGACGATCAGCTCGACCCGATCGCCGGCGTCACCCTTGCGGGTGATGACCCCGATCCGGCCGTCGGGCTTGCCGGCGAGGGCGTCGCGCGCGTTCTCGAGCAGGTTGTGCAGCACCTGGGTCAGCTGCCCGCGATCGAGCTCGAGCGCCGGCAGCTGCGCGTCGAGGCGCCGCTCGACCGGGGTCCCGCCCTGGTACAGCGCGAGCGCGCCGGCGACCACCTCGTTGAGATCGGCCGGGTGGACGTCGGGCTTGGGCATGCGCGCGAAGTCGGAGAACTCGCTGACGATGCGCTTCAGGCGATCGGCCTCCTCGAGCACGGTCGTGGTCGACTCCTCGAGAATCTCGCCGAACGACGGGTGCTGCTTGCGCCAGGTCTTGCGCAGGTTGTCCATCGCCATCTGGATCGGCGTGAGCGGGTTCTTGATCTCGTGCGCGAGCCGGCGCGCGATCTCCTGCCAGGCCGCGATGCGCTCGGCGATCACCAGCCGCTCCTCGGCGGTGCGCAGGTCCTCCATCATGAGGTTGAAGGCCGAGCCGACCTGGCCGATCTCGTCGGACGAGGTCACCGGCACCCGGTGCTCGAGCTCGCCCTTGGCGGCGGCCTGGGCGCCGGTCACCAGCTGGTCGAGGCCGCGGGTGATCCGGCCCGCGATCAGCGCGCCGAGCAGGACTGTCACTGCCAGCGCCAGCGCGGCCAGCACCGCCGAGACCAGGGTCACCTCGGTGAGCAGCTGCGCCAGATCGCGGTCCCACACCGCCAGCTCGACCCAGGCGATCGGCGCGCCGTCGGCGCCGGCCAGCGCGATCCGCATCGGCGGCGTGCGCAGCCCGGCCCAGCTGGGCTCGGCCGGCGCGACCAGCTCGCGGCCGTCGGGGTCGACCACCCGCGCGTCGATCTGTCCGGTGCGCCGGACACTCGCGATCAGATCGGCGCCGACCCGGCGCCCGACCAGCACCGCGACCTGCTGGCCGGCGTCGCGGGCGATGCCGGCGGCCTCGGCGACCAGGGTCGGCTCCATGGAGCGCGCGCCCATGATCTTCTCGAACCGGTAGATCACGGCGCCGCTGTCGCCGGCCAGCCGACGCGGCTCACGCGAGGTCTCGCCGACCTCGGCGCGATCGTGGGGCGCGGTCAGGACCTCGTCGCCGGCGCCGGTGACGACCAGCACCGCCAGCCCGAGCGCCTCCATCACCTGCGGCGAGGTCTCGCGCAGGTGGCGGCGGGCCTCGGCGTCGAGCTTGCCCTGGCCGCTGACCAGGTCGGACAGCAGGATGCCGCTGTACGGGTTCTTGCGCTCGGCCAGCGCGCTCGCCGACGCCGCCACCTGCGAGGCGAACCGGGCCAGCTCGCTGCGCATGGCCTGTTCGGCGGTGGTGCGGGTCCGCTGGTGCTCGTTGCGGTAGCTCCGCGCGACCACCTCGCGGGTCACCAGCGCGGCCACCGCGATCGGCACCAGCGCGGCGATCGCGAACCACAGCGTGAACCGGACCCGCAGCTTCACGGCGCCCCCCACAGGAACAGATCGGCGACGCCGAGGCGGGCGCTGGCGTCGAACCAGCCGCCGCGCACCGCGGCGCGGTGGTGGACCCGGATCGCGCGGTGGAGCAGCGGCACGATCGGCAGCCGGCGCGCGAAGGTGGCGCGGACCCGCGCGAGATCGACCGCGCCGCCGGCGGTCAGCTGGTCGGCGGCGGCGCGCTCGCCGCCGAGCGCATAGGCCTGCGCGAACCAGAAGCCGGGGCTGGCCACCGCGGCGACCAGCTGGCCGATGTAGAGGTCGGCCGTGCCGGTCGCGATCCGGCGGGCCAGCTCGGGCGCGGCCACCGCCGCGATCGACGCCTTGATGCCGAGTCGGTCGAGCGCGCGCACGACCCGCTCGGCGATCTCGCGGTCGTCGGGGCGGGTCTGGTCGACGAGGATCTCGAGGCTGAGCTGGCCCAGGCGATCGGCGTGCAGCGCGCGGTTGGCGGCGCCGGCGCGGGTCAGCGCGGCGCGGGCCAGCTCGAGCCGGGCGTCGCTGGCCTGGTCGGCGAGCCGGGGCCCGCCGAGCTCCTCGGGCACCGGGTCCTGGGTCGGCACCGCGCGCTCGCCGGTGCCGACGTGGTCGAGCCCGCGCCGGGTCAACGCGGCGTCGATCGCGGCGCGGAACTCGCGGTCGCCGGTGACCGCGCGGTGGCCGCCGCCGAAGCCGAGATACACCAGCACGGTGGGCGGGCTCTCGAGCTCGCCGGTCGGGAACGGCGGTGGGCGCCCGCCGAACGAGGTCGCGCCGCGCAGCGACCAGTGCGCCGCGCCGGTCTCGTACAGGCGGGCCTCGGCCCCGGTGGTGGTGAACCAGCGCAGCGTGACGCGGTCGACGTAGGCGCGCCCGGCCAGGTGCGCGTCGTGGGCCTCGAGCACCAGGCGATCGCCGCGGGCCGCGCCGAGCCGGAACGGGCCCGAGCCGATCAGCGTCTTGCCGCGGGTCGGGTCCTGGCCGCGCCGGGTGATCGCGGTCTGCGGCGCCGCCAGCAGGAGCGCCGCGTCCTTGCGCGCGGTCTTGAACCTCACCACCACGACGGCCTCGCCATCGGCGACGACCTCGGCGACACCGGCCAGCAGCCAGCCGGCGCCGACGGAGGTCCGGACCCGCGCCAGCGAGGCGGCCACGTCGGCTGCGGTGAGCGCGCTGCCGTCGTGGAACCGGATCCCCGGCCTCAGCTCGATGCGCGCCTGGTTGCCGGCGACCTCGGGCAGCGCGGCTGCCAGATGCGGCACCACCACGCCATCGGGGCCGATCCGGTACAGCGTGTCGAACAGTAGCCCGACCACCGCGACCTCGGCCGGCGCCCGCGCCGCGACCGGGTCGAGGCTGGCCGGCTCGCCGAGCACGCTGCCGACCAGCTCACCGCCATAACCGGGGCGGGTCTCGGCCGTCGCGGCCGCGGGTGCCGCGAGCAGCACGACCGCGGCGATCAGGGCGAGCCGGCCGCCAGTCCGGCCACGGGCGTCCTTCGACACCGCGCTCGCTCGCGCTCGCTCGGGCTCAGGACGAACGGGGATGCGCTCCCCACGGCCGACGCGATCCCCTCGGCCGATGCGATCCCCACGGCCGACGCGATCCCCTCGGCCGATGCGATCCCCTCGGCCGATGTGATCCCCTCGGCCGATGTGATCCCGTTCGCCCTGAGCCGGCGCCGAAGGCGCCGTGTCGAAGGGCGCACTGCCGACGGTATGGACGGCGTCCTTCGACACCGAGCTCGCGTGCGCTCGCTCGGGCTCAGGACGAACGGGGATGCACTCGCCCCCACCAAGGCGATCTCGACCCATCGTCTCCGGGCGCCCTCCGGCCGGGCGCAGGCCGTGCCGGCCGCCGACGCGGTGCCGGGGGTTCTTCGCCCCCGCTGCGCTCAGGACGGACGGCAGCGGAAGGCCGAGCGGCTTTCGAGCGACCTCGATCTCGAGCGCGGGGCCACGGGTCAATCGAGCAGCCACAGGTCCACCTTGCGAGCGCCGGCGAGGCGCACGGCTGCGAACACGTCACGATCGCCGTCGCCGTCGACGTCGCCGGAGCCGAGGGCGGCGACGCCGCCGGAAAAGGCGCGCCGGAAGACCGGCTTCTTGCCGAGGCCGCCGGGCCCGATCGTGTAGACCGCGACCGCGTCGGCGTCGCCGGGCGCGCCCGCGCCCGCCACGATCACCTCGATCGCGCCGTCGCGATCGACGTCGTCGAGCTCGACCGCGACGCCGGCCCGCTCGCGCGTGACCTCGCGGCGCGCCACGCACCCGGGCGCGGCCGACGCGCACCGGGTCTCGATCACGATCGTGAGCCGTCCGGAGGCGGCGACCGTCGCATCGACCCGCATCGCGCGCCCGGCCGGGTCGACCAGCCCCTCGCGGCAGCGGCGGGTGAGGTACGGCGGGCCGCCGCCCACCGGGGCGAAGTAGTTGCGGCCCGGCGCCAGCGCGGACGCGCCGTCGGCGCACAGCGGGAACCCGGTGAGCTCGGCGACCTCGCGCAGCGCCTTGCCGTCGAGTCGGTAGCGCCCGCCGCGGCCGACCGTCGACGCGCGCGCCAGCACGTCGGCCCCGCCCGGGCGGGGCTCGATCGCGACCGCGCCGACCGCGTCGCGCGGCCGGATCCCGGCAGCCACCGACGGCAGCGCGACTCGCGCGAGCTCGCCGAGGCCCTTGCCGGTCGCGACCAGCACGATCAGGTGGCGCTCGGTCAGCAAGGCGAGCTCGGCCTTGCCGTCACCGTCGAGATCGCCCGCGGCCATCGCCAGGAGCGGCGCGCCGAGCTCGAGCGAGGCGACCCGGCGCGCCTTCCAGGTGACCGCGACCGGCACCGGCGGCCGCGGCGGTGGCTCGCGCGCCGCGCTGGCGCGATCGAACCCGGCCGCCATCGTGCGCCAGACCGCGCCGAGCAGGCCGCCGCCCGCCGGCGCCGGCGTGGGCGGAGCTCCGGCCGGTGGCGACGCCGCGACGGGCGCGCCGAGGGCCAGCGCCGCCAGCGCCATCGTCACGAACCCGCCCCGCCCGATCATGCTCAGTCCGGGGCCGTCACGGGGCTACCGTCGTCGCCGCCGGTGGTCTCGGGCGGCAGCGCCTCGTCGCCATACTCGTCGACGACAAAGGTGGCGGCGTCGACCTCACCCGGCAGCGGCGCGACCTCGGTCGGCGCCGTGCCGGTCAGGAACACCTCGACCAGGGTCGAGCCCGCGGGCGCGCCTGGCGCGGCCAGGAGCCCGGTCGTGCTGTCGATGGTCGCGGTCACCACCCCCGGTGGCTTCGGGAACGGTCGGTTCTTGGCACCGATCGCCTTCATCGTGTCGATGAACGCCGGGAGCGCGGTCACGCCGCCCGCCTCGCCACTCCCCATTGACACCGGTGCGTCGTAGCCGACCCACACGCCGATGACGTGGTCGGGGGTCATGCCGACGAACCAGGTGTCGCGCGCGTCGTTCGAGGTGCCGGTCTTGCCGGCGATCGTCAGCTTGAGCGACCTGGCCTTGGTCGCGGTGCCCTGCTCCACCACGGTTCGCATCATGTCGGTGATGACGTACGCGACGTCGGCCGGCATCACCTGCTTGGCGGCCACTGGCGCCCGGTCCTTGCCGTCGATGCGCGCGACGAACCGCGGCGGCGCCCACTGGCCGCCGGCAGCGAAGGTCGCGAACGCGTTGGTCAGCTCGAGCGGCGTGACCTCGCCCGAGCCGAGCGCGAGCGACAGCGTGGTCGGCAGCTTGCCGGTGATGCCGAGCTCCTTGGCGAGCTCGACCGCCGCCGGCGCGCCGACGTCGTGGAGCACCTTGATCGCGACCGTGTTGATCGAGCGCGCCAGCGCGTGGCGCAGCCGCACCGGGCCCTCGAACGCGCCCTTCTTGTAGTTGCCCGGCTTCCACAGATCGTAGACCTCGGGCGCGTCGTTCACGATGGTCGCCGCCGTGAACCGCCGGGTCGCCAGCGCCGCGGCGAACACGATCGGCTTGAAGGTCGAGCCGGGCTGGCGCCGGGCCCGCAGCGCGCGATTGAAGTCGCCGGCGCGCGAGTTGTAGCCGCCGACCAGCGCCAGCACCTCGCGGGTGTGCGGGTCGAGCACGACCAGCGCGCCCTCGGGCCCGGGCGCCAGCCGCACCGCGCGCTCGCCGTGCTTCGGCTTGCCGGGCGGATCCTCGCCGGGCGGCGTCGCCGCCGGCAGCGCGACCTTCACCACGTCGCCGACCGCGAACCGCTCCCCGGGCGTCTTGCGCTTGCCGTTGTCGGCCGGGTTCCACCGGTCGTCGTCGGGCCCGCCCAGCGGCAGCGCCGCCTTCCAGCCGCCGAGATCGACCTCGAGCTCGCCATCACGCGGGTGAACCGCGGTGACCACGGCCTCGTAGGTCTCACCCGGCCTGGGGGCGCCCCCGCGGCGCTTGCCGAGCCGGGCCAGCTCGGCCTCGATCTTGTCGGGCTTGAGCGAGCGCACCGGTCGGCCGAGCTTGTGGCGGGCATCGACCGCGCGCAGCGCCGACCGCAGCGCGGCCTGCGCCGACACCTGCAAGCCCGGCTTCATGGTCGTGCGCACGGTCGCGCCGAGCGTGTCGAGCGCATCTCCGCCGTACTCGGCCTCGAGCTCCTTGCGCACGACGTCGATCCACTCGGGCGCGCCGCCCAGGTGCGGGAACGGCTCGCGCGCGACCGGGATCGGGAGGTCGATCCACTTCTGCGCCTCGGCCGGCGTGATCTTGCCGTGGCGCGCCAGCTGGTTGAGGACGTAGCTCTGGCGCTCCTTGGCCCGCGTCGCGTTCTTGCGCGGCGAGATGTTCTCGGGCGACTGCACCACGCCAGCCAGCAACGCCGCCTCGCCGGTGGTGACGTCCTCGACGTCCTTGCCGAAGTAGAACCGCGCGGCCTCCTGCACGCCGTAGCGGCCGTGGCCGAAGTAGACCTGGTTCACGTACAGCGTGAGGATGTCCTTCTTCGACAGCCGCTTCTCGAGGCGGCGGGCGAGGATGATCTCCTGGATCTTGCGCTTGAACGTGCGCTCGGGCGACAGGACGAACGTCTTGACCACCTGCTGGGTGATCGTGGAGGCGCCTTGCTTGGTCTTGCCCGACTTCAGGTTGGTGAAGAACGCGCGGACCATGCCGCGATAGTCGATGCCGGCGTGGGTCCAGAAGCTCGCGTCCTCGGCGACCACGAACGCGTCGATCACCATCGGCGGGACCTTGGCGTAGTCGATCTTGGAGCGACGCTCGCTGAAGATCTCGCCGACCCGCTCGCCCTTGCCGTCGAGGATGACGGTCACCTGCTTGGGACGGTAGTCGTCCATCGTGCGCAGGTCGGGCAGGCCCTTGTCGTAGTACCAGAAGACGAACGCGATCGTCGCCGACAGCAGCGCGGTGAGCACCAGCGCGCCGAGCCCGCCCCAGATCGCGATCTTGACCGCCAGCTTCTTGCGGCGGTCGCGGGTCGTCATCGGCGCTGCGGCGCGGCCGAGCTTCCGGGTTGGCTCGGGCCGATTCTTGCGGGTGATGGCGGCCAAGGGCTTCGGTTTACGAGGTTGCAAGGTTGGGACCGCGCGTGGTTGTCAGGAGTTATCCCGCGGCTGCGGCTCCGGCGCCACAACCGAGCGTGTCTCGGCGGACACGGCGCGCTCGACGACGGTCATCGCGCCGCGGATCTTGAGCGCGAACCAGCGCGCGCGCAGGTGGCGCTTGCGCTCGTCCGTGAGATCGCCGGGCAGCCCGAGGTGCGCGCGGCGGCGCGCGGCCAGCTGGCTCAGGACCAGCGCGGCCGACACCGACAGGTTGAAGCTCTGGGTGAAGCCCCACATCGGCAGCGCGACCGCGCCGTCGCACGCCGCCACCGTGGAGGCCGGCAGGCCGGCCCGCTCGTTGCCGAACACGATCGCGCACGGCCGGCTGACGTCGATGGTGTCGATCGTGGTGGTCGCGGCGAGCGAGGTGGCGAACACCTGGACCCCGCGGGCCTGCAGCGCGCCGACGCAGCTCGCGGCGTCTTTCCAGCGGTGCAGATCGATCCAGCGATCGCAGCCGCGGGTGATCCCACGCGCGGCCTGGAAGCGGAGGCCGGGCTCGATGACGTGCAGCTCCTGCAGGCCGAGCGCCTCGGCGGTGCGGATGACGGCGGCCCCGTTGATCGGCTCGTAGACGTCCTCGACCACGGTGATCACGCTGCCGAGCCGGGCGGCGAGGACCTCGTCGAACCGGGCCGGGCGATCGTCGGTGAGCATCGGCGCCAGCGCGGCGCATACGCGGTCGGGGCCGACCCGCTCGATCAGGCGATCGAGCGCGTCCGGGCCGCGGGAGGGCAGGACGGGGGCGGCGTCGGCGCGGGGTACGGGCTGGTCGCGGAGCTTGCGCACGAGGGGGCAGACTACCTTGGAGGGGGAGGGGGAGAAGGAGAAGGAGAAGGAGAAGGAGAAGGAGAAGGAGAAGGAGAGGGAGAGGGAGAGGGAGAGGGAGAGGGAGAGGGAAAGGGAGAGGGCCGGCCGGCGTAGGGCCGGCGGGCTGCGGTCACTCGACGGCGGTGATCACGAGCTCGCGAGTCTTGCCGGCC
>JBKJLC010000300.1:0-2861 GCA_046597055.1 Kofleriaceae bacterium
CCTGCGCGGCCAGCCGCGGCTCAAGCCGCCGTTCCCTGCGGTCAAGGGCCTCTTCGGCGAGCCGACCATCGTCAACAACGTCGAGACCTTGATGAACGTCCCGTTCATCGTCGACAAGGGCGCGAAGTGGTTCTCCGACCTCGGCCACGGCCGCTCGGGCGGCACCCGCGTCGTGTGCATCTCGGGCCACGTCGAGAAGCCGGGCGTCTTCGAGCTGCCGATGTCGATGACGATGCGCCAGATGATCGACGAGGTCGCGGGCGGCGTCTGGAAGGGCCGCGGGCCCAAGGCCGTCATCCCCGGCGGCACCTCGATGCCGCCGCTCGACATCGACGAGCTCGACATCCCGGTGGAGTTCGACGCCCTCATGACCGACGAGCGGATCAAGCCGGTCGAGGTCACCCCCGGCACGCTGTTCGACCTCGGCGGCGGGCGCCACCTGCGCACGATGGCCGGCTCGGGCGGCATCGTGGTGATGGACGATCACACCGACATCCCGATGGCGGTGTGGCGGATCATGAAGTTCTATGCCCACGAGTCGTGTGGGCAGTGCACGCCGTGCCGCGAGGGCACCGGCTGGCTCGAGAAGGTCAGCCGGCGGGTCGCCTTTGGCGACGGCAAGCCGGGCGACCTCGAGTTGCTGCAGTCGATCGCCCACGGCATCGCCGGCAACACGATCTGCGCGCTCGGCGAGGCTGCCGCGTGGCCGATGCTCGGCTTCCTCACCAAGTTCCGGCCCGACTTCGCGGCCAAGATCAAGGAGCGTGCAGCGTGAGGACCACGGTCGTCGCCACCCTGCTCGCGCTGTGGCTGGGGCTGCTCGGGTCCGCGCTGGCGCCGTCCGCCGCCGCCGCCCAGCCGGCCGCACCCGAGGCGCCTCAGCTCCGCCAGTCGCCGCGGCCGCCGCCGCGGTCGGCGACCGTGGCCGGCAAGCAGGTCAACCCGCGCGACGTCCGGGTCGGCCCGGCCACGCCGGCCCAGAAGTCGCCCGGCCTCGCGATCGCCTTCTGGGCCTTCGCGTTCCTGTCGGTCGCGGGTTCGGTGTTCGTCCTGACCCGCAAGAACCTGATCGCCGCCGTGATGGGCATGGTCGGGACGTTCTTCGCGATCGCCGCGCTCTACATGATGCTCTACGCCCACTTCCTGGCGGTGATCCAGATGCTGGTCTACGCCGGGGCGATCATGGTGCTGTTCGTCTTCGTCATCATGATCCTCAACAAGCCCGAGGACGAGCCGTACGCCGGCACCGGGCGGGTCGGCAAGGTCATCGCCGGCCTGGCGATGACCTACCTCGTGTTCCGGCTCGGCTCGGTCCTGGTCGGCGTCGACCGCACCGTCAGCGTCGCGCAGCTGGCAGGGCCGCCGCCGACCGCACAGGGCTTCGACTGGGGCACCACCGCGGCGGTCGGCTGGAACCTGTTCACCGAGTACGTGTTCCCGTTCGAGGCGGTGTCGGTCCTGCTGCTGATCGCCGTGGTCGGCGCGATCGCGATCGCCCGTCCGCTCAAGGATGACGAGGTCGAGTCCGAAGGCGGCGTCGCCCCGCTCACCCCGCCGTCACCCGGTCACCACCGCGAAGTCCGCGGAGGAGAGGCGCTGTGAACAGCCTCATCACCGATATCGGCTTCGGCCACTTCCTGGTGCTCGCCTCGGTGCTGTTCGCCATCGGCGTCGGCGGGGTGCTGCTCCGGCGCAACACGCTCATCATCATGATGAGCATCGAGCTCATGCTCAACGCGGCGAACCTGACGATCGTGACCTTCGCCCGCATGCACGGCGACGTGTCCGGTCACTCGTTCGCGCTGATCGTCATCGCGGTCGCGGCCGCCGAGGTCGCGGTCGGGCTCGCGATCGTGGTCGCCATCTTCCGCGGCCGGCGTCACGTCGACGTCGACCGCATGAACCTGCTGAAGCACTAGCGCCATGAACTCGATCAACTATCTGTGGGCAGTGCCGGCGCTGCCCCTCATGGGCGCGCTGATCAACCTCCTGTTCGCGCGCAGGCTGTCGCGCGAGAGCGTCCACATCATCGCGGTCACCGCGGTGTTCGCGTCGTTCCTGGTCTCGGTCTGGCTGATCGCGGGGCCGCTGCGGCAGGCCTACACGACCTACCAGGCGAGCGGCTTCCAGGGTGTGTTCGAGCTCAAGGAGACGCTCTACACCTGGATCGAGGTCGGCAACTTCAAGCTCGATCTCGCGTTCCGGCTCGACCCGCTGTCCAGCGTGATGATCCTGATCGTCACGTTCTGCTCGACGCTGATCCACGTCTACTCGACCGGGTACATGGAGCACGAGCCGCGCTATGCCGCGTACTTCGGCTATCTGAACCTGTTCACCGGCGCGATGCTCATCCTCGTCCTCGGCGCCAACATGCCGGTGATGTTCATCGGGTGGGAGGGCGTCGGCCTGTGCTCGTTCCTGCTGATCGGCTTCTGGTTCGAGAACGAGGCGTTCGCGGACGCCGGCCGCAAGGCGTTCGTCGTCAACCGCATCGGTGACTTCGCCTTCCTGCTCGGCATGTTCCTGCTGTACTGGGCGACCCAGGGCGCCGACGGCGGCAACTCGCTCGACTTCGGCGTGCTGCGCTCGATCGGCGAGAACCAGCCCGAGCTCTTCACCCAGAGCTTCTGGGGCCGCGAGCGCCTGGCCGCGGCCGCCGGCATCCTCCTGTTCATCGGCGCCGCTGGCAAGTCGGCCCAGATCCCGCTGTACGTGTGGCTGCCGGACGCGATGGCCGGTCCGACCCCGGTGTCGGCGCTCATCCACGCGGCGACCATGGTCACCGCGGGCGTCTACATGATCGCCCGCTGCTCGTTCCTCTACGCGCACTCGACCACCGCGCTGGCCGTGGTCGCGATCGT
>JBKJLC010000023.1:0-8510 GCA_046597055.1 Kofleriaceae bacterium
CGCGCGGGTGGGGCGGTGGGCGCGCCTTTCCACAAGGCCCACAGCCGAGCCGACCCCGGACCCTGATCTTGAAAAACCTTCCGGATCCGGAGATGACGAGGCCGTCCCTGCACGGCATCCCTGCCGGCGATGGTTCCGGGGCTGCCGCTGCCGTTGCCGCTGCTGCTACCGCGCCATCATCTGCGCGAACTTGGCGTTCAGCACGGCGTCGCCGGCGAGCTTCTGGCCCCAGGCGGTGGCCACCGACGCGTAGCCCATCATGTCGAGCCCGTACTGGCCGAGCGCGCCCATCATGTTGCCGGTCTGCATGCTCTTCATCAGGCCGACGTAGTCGGACAGGCGGCCCACGCGCTGACCGGCGAACACGACCGGGTCCGGATCGCCGCCGCCGCCCTGGGCCATGACCTGGGCCGCCTGCTGGGCGCGGCCGACCTCGGCCTGCTGATCGAACTGCTTGGCCTCGATCGCGCACAACAAGGTCGACGACGAGCCGGTCTTGTTGTCGAAGATCTTCTCCTGGTAGGCCTCGAGCCGTTTGCGGGTGACCTCGTCGAGATCGGGGAAGGTCAGCCAGGTCGCGACCAGCGGCAGCTCCCAGCAGCAGAAGCCCTCGGCGGGGATCTGCGACATGAGCCACTGGAAGGCCTGCCCGACCTCGGCGCGGATCGCGGGGTCCTTGCGGGCCAGCGCGCCCAGGGCGACGCAGGCGGCGCCGGTGGTCCAGTCGGTCGGGCCGTAGAGCAGCGAGTACAGCGCCTGCTGGCGCGGGCTGCCCACCCACGGGCCGTCGAGGTGCGCGATCACCAGGCAGGTCGCGACCTGGGCCCGCTGGACCCAGTTGAGCACGCGCCAGCTGGACCCGGGCGGGCGGGGCGGGAACACCAGCGTGGCGAGCAGGTGCGGCAGCCCGGCGCTGCCGACCTCGCGCGCGGTGCGCTCGGCGATCGGGGTCCACACCTCGAGCGAGAACGGCTCGCCGGCGAGGTGGTGGATCTTGATCACGACGTTGCCGTCGGGGCGCGGCACGTTGGGCCTGGGCTGGGTGCCGTCCCAGCTCCAGATCGAGAACGGGACCTGGGCCTTGGGCCGCCGCGGGTCGGGCTCCTGGATCTTCTCGACCTGGTAGTCGAGCGCGACCTGCGGGCCCCACATCTCCATCTGCAGCCAGAACGCGCCGACCACGCTGGGTGACTCGATGTGCGACAGCTTGAGCCGCACGGTCGAGCCGTGGTGCTTGGCCGGGTTGTCGAACATCTCCTCGAAGATCGCGTTGAGCGCGTTGGCCGACGCGTCGGCCGGCGCCGGGAGCCGGTTCACGTACAGCGCGGGCGGCTCGAGCTGATCGCACAGCATGCGCGCGCGCCGGTTGGGCGGATCGTCCTCGGTCAGGCGCAGGAGCGCGAGCCGCTGGTTGGGATCCCGGTGCTGCTGGTAGCGGACGAACAGCAGCGACGCGGTCGCCCACGGGTGGTCGGCCTCCTTGCGCAGCGCCTGCTCGTACGCGCGGGTCGCGTCGTCGAGGCGGTTGGCGTCGAGGAACATGTCGCCCATGTCGAGGTGGGCGCTGACGTCAGTCTTGTCGTGGTCGAGCGCGCGGCGGAACCACTGGGCCGCCTCGTCGATCTTGCTGGCGTCGCGCAGCGCGTTGGCGACGCCGATCGCCGACTTCCACGACGCGTCCAGCTGATACGCATACTGGGCGAACCCCAACGCGTCGGCCGCGTTGCCGAGCCGGCGCGCGACCATCGAGCTGCCGAACCACAGCATCCCCTCGCGGGGGTGGAGCGCGCGGATGCCGGCCAGCACCCGCGCGCCGGACTGGAGGTTGGGCAGCCGCGGGTCGTCGGCGGGCGTCGGCACCGGGCACGACGACGCGATCTTCAGGAGGTCGATCACGATGCCGCCGATCAGCGAGTCGAGCGACATCGACGGCAGCACGCCGGGCTGCGACATCCACCACTCGCACCACGTCAGGTACGGGATGTCGGGTCGGATCTCGGCGACGTCGGTGATGAGATCGAGCGCCTCCTCCCAGCGCCGGAGCCAGGCCAGCACGTAGCTCTTGTTGGCGGCGTCGACGAAGCTGGTGTCGCCGGCGCCGGTCGCGACCAGGGCCAGCGGATCCTGGGTCTGGCCCAGGATCTGGTTCATCAGCCCCATCCACTCCGGGTTCATCGGATTGGACGCCATCGCGCAGCCGACGTGGTGGAGCGCGTGCTTGAGGTCGCCGGCCGCCAGGGCCTGGCGGGCGACTGTGATGTCCTGCTCGGGCGTGGTGTCGGTGTCCCCCATGGAATCAGGGTGGAGGATCCCGGCCGGATTTTGTGACCGGCCGGATTGGATTCTCAGGGGGGAAGCTCAGGGTGGGAGCATGAAGGTGCGGGCCCGGCCGGCCCGCCGCCGGGATAGCTCGACGCCGATCGCGCCGAGGCCGGCGTCGTTGGCGGCGGCCAGCATGGTGCCCACGCCGCAGAACGGATCGACCACGACCCGGCAGGCGGTGTGCTCGACCAGGAACCGGGCGACCGCGCGGCACACGTCGACGCCCATCGCGCGCGACCACGGCATGGCGCCGAGCCCGGGCAGCACGTCGGGCGTCGACTTGCCGTGCGGCAGGCGTAGGCCGCGCGACAGGGCGAGCACGTGGGCGTACGCGGGTCGGCCGAACGTGATCGTGCCGGGCGCGACCCGACACACGATCTTGTGCCAGATCAGGTGGGTGCCCGCGGCGTCGCCGCCGAGCTGGATCAGGTGGCTCTTGTCGATCCAGCGACCGTCGTGCTTCACGTCGGTCTGGTAGAAGATCGCGACCGCGTCGTCGCCGACCGCGCGACACGCCAGCGCGGCGGTGTCGATGAACCAGCGCCGCCAGCCGTCGGGGCCGAGCCCGGGCAGCTCGGAGGCGTCGGGCAGCGAGGTGACGATCGCGTGGTCGGCGGGCAGCGGGGTGGCGTGCAGCCAGGCGATGCCGTCGCCGTGGTGCACGATGCGGGTCGGCGCGCCGCCGGCGGGGTCGACCATGGGGCCAACCCTTTACCACCTGCGGTGGGGTAGCGTCGTCGCGCATGGCCGTCTCGCCGTTTCCGGGCCTCGAGGTGCGCGCCATCCCGCACGCGGGCGTGGTCCGCGACGTCCACGTCGGCGGTGACGGTCCCGCGGTGGTCGTCATGCACGAGGTGCCCGGGCTCCATCCCGGCGTCGCCGCCTTTGCGCGCCGGCTGGTCGGCGCCGGCATGTCGGTGTACCTGCCGTCGCTGGTGGGCCACGCCGGCGCGCCGATCACCGCGCGCTACGCGGCGCGCTCGGTGGCCCGGGCCTGTGTCGCGCGCGAGTTCTCGACCTGGGCCACCGGCACCACCAGCCCGATCGTCGGGTGGCTGCGCGGGCTGGCCCGGCTCGCCCACGCCGAGCGCGGCGGGCCCGGCGTCGGCGCGCTCGGGATGTGCCTCACCGGCGGGTTCGCGCTGGCGATGATGGTCGACCCGACCGTGGTCGCGCCGGTGCTGTCGCAGCCGTCGCTGCCGTTCCCGATCACGGCCGCCCATCGCCGTGACCTCGGGGTCGACCGGTGGACGCTGGCGTGCGCGGTCCAGCGGGCCCACGCCGGCGTCGACGTGATGGGGCTGCGGTTCAGCCACGATCGCCTGGTGCCCGACGCGCGCTGGGCCGCCTTGCACGACGCGCTCGGCGACCGCTTCCTCGCGGTCGAGATCGACTCGGGCCCCGGCAACCCGCACCGGATCGGGCGGCGCGCGCACTCGGTGCTCACCGGCGACCTGGTCGATCGCCCCGGTCATCCGACCCGGCTGGCGCTGGACGGCGTGATCGAATTTCTGCAGATCCGGCTCGGCATCCCGGGCGCCGCGCCCGCGCGCCGGTGCTAGGTTGGTTCATGGCCCGACGAGCTCGATCGAATGCCGATGACACCGCCCCGCAGCCCACGACCGACCGCACGGTCCCCGCGTCGCCGGATCTGCCGACTCCTGACGCCGACGACGCCCCGTCGGCAACCGCAGCCGACGACGGCCCGATCCGGGTCCGCCGCGGCGCCCGCCCGGTGAGCCGCCCCTCGGCTGCCCGCCCGAAGCCCGCCGCCAAGGCGACCAAGGGCAAGGCGACCAAGGGCAAGGCGACCAAGGCGGCCGCGGACAAGGGCCGCACCGGCAAGCAGAAGCAGGGCGCCGGTGCCCAGCGCAAGGCGCCCAAGAAGAACACCGCCGGCATGACCGCGGCCCTCGAGGACTCGCGGGGCAAGCCGTCGCGCAAGTCGACCCGCAAGTCGAGCAACCGCGCCAAGCAGGGCGAGGCCAAGCACCCGACGGTGATCACCAAGACCCGCTCGCCCTCGGCGCGCGCGGCCCGCAACATCGCCAAGCGCACGACCACCCGCGGCCGCAGCGGCGCGCGCTGATCTAGCGCCGCTCGGCCCGGCTCACGGGCTCGCGGCGCTACGGGGTCTCGATCCGCTCGACCCGGACGTCGACCTCGAGCGTCTCGGTCCCGCCGCCGACGTAGATCGTGCCCGACGTGGGCGTGGCATCGAGGTAGTTGCGGCCGACCGCGACGCGGACGTGCTCGGTCTGGGTCAGGATGCCGTTGGTCGGGTCGAAGCCCTTCCAGCCGACCTCGGGCAGGTACAGCTGCACCCACGCGTGCGAGGCCTCGCTCTGCACGGTGTTGACCTTGGGGATCCCCACCTCGCCGGTCGCCGGCGGGCCGCAGTAGATGTAGCCGCACACGTAGCGGGCCGGCACGCCGAGCAGGCGGGCCAGGCAGATGAACAGGTTGGTGAAGTCCTGGCAGACGCCGTGGCGGTCGGCGTAGACCTCGAACGCGGTGGTGAACACCGTGGTCGCGCCCTGGCGGTACCGGTACTCCTGGAAGATCGTCGCGTTGATGTCGAGCAGCGTGTCGAGCAGGTCGAAGTCGTTGCGCTTGACGAAGCTCATCGCGTACTCGGTGAGCTCGTGCAGCTGGCTCTCCGGCAGCTCGGGCGGCAGCAGGTAGGGCGCCATGATCTGGCGCTGCCACGGCATCCACACCAGCGGGATGGTCGAGCGCGCCTTCAGCGAGCGGAAGTCGAGCGGCTGCACGTCGGTCACCCGGACCCGGCTGCGCGCCTCGATCACCATCTCGGTCCACGACGTCTCGATGTGGAGCCGGCGGACCCGGTTGCCGAACACGTCCTCGAAGTCGGTCGACTGCACCGGCACCGAGATCGTCAGCGCGTGATCGAGCACCTCCTGCAGCCGGTCGATCCGCGGCGACAGCCGCAGCACGTGGCTCGAGCGATCGACCGCCTTTTGGTAGCGATACACGGTGCGGTGCCGGATGTCGTAGGTGCGCACCGGCGCGGCCGCGACCCGCGAGGTCGCCATCTTGGTCTGCACCGACGGCGTCACCAGCGAGCTGCGCACCACGCCCGCGACCGCCGGCGGCGCGTGCTCCGCGATCACCGCGCCCTGGCGGATCGCGAGCAGGTGCCCGGGCGGGATCTGGGTCCACCCCACCGGCGGTGCCTCGGCGACCGGCTCGTCGCCCGCGGGCGCCGCGGCCGGCGGGATGGCCTTGAGCGGCGTCGACGACACGATCAGGCCCTTGCGCGACTTGGTGCCGCGCGCGCCGAGATCAAGCACCAGGTCGGGATCGCCGAGCACCATGCGCTCGTAGGGCGGCACGATCTGGCCGAGCCAGAGCGCGCCCTCCTGATCGCGATCGGCGTAGACGACCAGATCGCGGCCGTCGGTGAGCGCGATCGTGAGGCCGCCGTCGTCGTCCCAGATGTCGAGCCAGTCGCGCACCTCGGCCAGGTCGGCGTCGGCCAGGCTCTTCCAGTTGCGCTCGGCGAAGCGCGACAGCAGCGTGCAGAACAGGAGCTCGGTGTCGGTCGAGCCGACCGGCTCGAACAGGCCGCGGACCTCGGCCGGGCGGTGGACCAGGCTGCCCGAGTGCCCGATCATCCAGTCGCGTCGACCCCAGCTCCGCACGAACGGCTGGGTGTTGGCGTCGGTGATCGCGCCCCAGCGCGCGGCCCGGATGTGGAGCACGAACAGCGACGACTCGAGATGCTCCCACGCGCGGGCCAGCTGACCGCGGATCGAGCCCTCCGGTGGGGCCGGCTCCTTGAGCACGACCGCGGCCGGCTCGCCGCCCGGGTAATAGCCGAGGCCCCAGCCATCGGGCAGGGTCCGCCCCGGCAACAGGCACAGCAGATCGAACGACGGCGCCAGCTCGCCCTCGAACGACATGGCGAGGAGGTTGGGCACGGGCGGACTCTACTACTTCTGCTTCGGCTCGTCGGGCGACGGCAGCACCCGCACCCGGACCACCGACGGCTGCGCCGCCGATCGGTGGACCCGGTGGGTCGCCTTGACGAAGTCGGCCGCGGTCGCTGCGAAGATGTTGGATACGAACGTCTGCGGGTTGCGATCGATGAACGGAAACCAGCTCGACTGGATCTGGATCTGGATGCGGTGCCCGCGCAGGAACGTGTGGAGCACGTCGTCGACCTCGAACTTGATCGGCGTGACCTCGCCGGGCGTGAACGGCCGGGGCTGGTCGCCGCCCTCGCGGTAGCGGCCGCGGAACGGCTCGCCGCGGACCAGGGTCTCCTGGTCGCCGCGGTTGAGCTGACCGTCGTCGAGCTTGCCGGCGGCGGCGGCCTCGGCGTCGAGGCCGGGCAGGGTCCCCGGGTTGACGTCGACCAGCTTGACCACCCAGTCGGCGTCGGTGCCGGTGGTCGACACCCGCAGGTCGACCTCGAGCGGCCCGGCCAGGGTGACGTCGTGGGTGAGCGGCGCGGTCTCGTAGACCAGCACGTCGGGGCGGCGGCTGACCGGCCGCTGGTCCTCGGTCATGTAGTCGGCCGACCAGCCGGCGGTCTGGTGGCGCATGGTGTGCGGCACCGGCCGGGCCGGGTCACTGATGAACTCGTCGTACTCGGGCGCGCCGGCCCCGGCCGCCACCGGCGCGAACCCGAGCGCGCCGCCCGCGCCGAGGTGGAGCGTCTCGACCCGCGCCTCGCGCGGCGGCCAGCGGTCGAAGCGACGCCAGCGGTTGGCGCCGGTCTCGAACACCAGCGCCTCGGGTAGATCCGGCGCCGCCGCGCCGCGCAGGTGATGCTCGAAGAACCCGAACACCAGGTCCTGATAGACCGCCGAGGTGGCGAACCCGAAGCTGGCGTCGCCCAGCGCATCGCCCGGCGACCAGTTCCACCCGCCGTGCCGCCACGGGCCCATGACCAGGGTGTTGCGCGCCCGCGGGCTCTGGGCCTCGATCGCCTGGTAGGTCGCGAGCGCGCCGAACAGATCCTCGGTGTCGAACCAGCCGCCGACCACCAGCACCGCCGCGGTGATGCCGCGCAGGTGCGGTCGCAGGTTGCGCGCCTGCCAGAAGGCGTCGTAGTCGGGGTGGGCCACCAGGTCGCGCCAGAACGCGATGTCACCGCCGAGCACCTTGCTGTCGATCGCCGACAGCGGCCCGAGCCCCAGGAAGAATCGGTACTGATCGGGGGTGCCGGCCGGGAACGGTCGCCAGGCCGCGTCGCCCTCGGCCGCGACCGGCACCGGGCGCGGCAGCCCGAACGCGCGATAGAAGGTGAAGGCGACCTGCAGGTTGAAGGCGCCGTTGCGGTGCATGTCGTCGCCCTGCCACCAGTCGGCGATCGGCGCCTGGGGCGACACCGCCACCAGCGCCGGGTGCTTCGACAGGGCGCCGGTCGAGGTGTAGAAGCCGGGATACGAGACGCCCCACTGGCCGACCTTGCCGTTGTGGTGGGCCACGTGGGCGAGCAGCCACGCGATCGTGTCGTAGGCGTCGGTGCTCTCGTCGATGCCGGCGCGCGGATCGGTCAGCTGGGGCCGGACATCGACGAACTCGCCCTCCGACATGAAGCGGCCGCGCACGTCCTGCCGGACGAAGATGTAGCCGGCCTTCGCGAACGCCGCGGTCGGGCCGAGCTCGCCCGCGTAGCGGTCGGCGCCGTAGGGCGCGACCGAGTAGGGCGTGCGCGACAGGAGGATCGGATAGGTCTTCTTCGCGCCGGCGTCGACCGGCACGTACACCGCCGTGAACAGGCGCACGCCGTCGCGCATCGGGATCCGGTACTCGTACTTGGTGTAGCGGGACCGGATCAGGGCGGCGCGCTCGTCGGGCGGCGCCGGGCCGCCGGCCGGACCTGGCGTGGGCGGCGCGGCGATCGTCGTGTGGATCACGATCGGCGCCGGAGCGGGGGCGTCGTCCGCGCGTCGCTTGCAGGCCGACGGGCCGGCACCGAGGGCGGACAGCGCAGCGAGGACCAGGACGGCGCGGGTCGACATGCGCGCAATCTAGCCCGGATCGCCGCGGCGTCCGGGCCGGCGTCAGCTGTGGCCGAGCAGCTCCTTGCCGAGGGCGTCGCAGATCGCGTGGGTCTCGTCGACCACGGTGGTCAGGAGCTCGTGGACGTCGTCGCCGGCGCCGAGCTGGCTGCGCTGGGTCCGCACCAGCTGGTCGAGGATGCGCAGCCGCTC
>JBKJLC010000037.1:0-146149 GCA_046597055.1 Kofleriaceae bacterium
GCCGAGCGCGACGACGCGATCGCCCTCTTGACCGAGCTGGTCCGCCACCACGACCGCGAGGGCCTGGTCGTCACCGCCGTCCACCAGCTGATCAGCCTCGAGGCCCGCGACGCGCTCGCCGCCCTGATGCCGCGCGTCGCCGCGCCGCCGCTCCTGACCTGGACCGTCCACGCCGGCCTCCTCGAGGCCGCCCACCGCCTGGGCCTGCCCGCCCCCGACACCGAGCACCTCGTCGACCTCGACGACCTCGAGGTCCAGCTCCAGCTCGCGGCCCTGTCGGTCTTGACCTGACGCTCGAGGGCCGGACCCGCTGAGCGCACGGCGCACTCACACCGTCGTGTGCGCCGGCGTCGTACGCAAGGCGCGCCGGTGGCCGCTGCTGACCGTGCAGGGCTGATGCTCAGTACGTGTAGTCGGTCCGGATCGCCATGGTGCCGGTCGACGGCACGGCCATGTCGACGCGGAACGGCCCGCGCATCTCGCCGGTGAGCGTTCGCCCGGTCGCGCGATCGACGCGCTGCGTGCCTCTCATCACGACCGCCATCGTGCCCTCCGGGATCTTCATGTTCATCCCGACCCGAACGCCGAAGGTGGCGACCTGCGGGTCCGCCTGCTGAAGCGTGCACGCCATCGCGGTCACCTCCGTCCGGGTCGCAAGGTGCCCGAGCTGGCCATTGAGCTCGGCCAGCTGCGCGGCGGTCAGGGCGACCGTCGTGCCGAGCTTCCAGCGCTGATCGGCCAGGATGCGCTCCATGGCGCTGTCACGACCCACCTCGGCGTTGTCGGCGAGGACCGCCATCAGCTCGCGGGTCGGAGGTACCGTGCCATCGGCGCGTGCCGCCGCCAGGGCGCCGCCCTCACGCCACACCAGGTAGCTCTTGCCGGCCAGCGGTGACACCGTCTCCCTGCGCCGGTCGCCCGCGGCCGTGACCTCGTACTTGGCCCGGTAGGTGATCTTGTGGCTGGTCACGAGACCGCCGTCGACGGCCACGACCTCCACCACCGTCTCGCTGTGCTGGGTCGTCACGACCTCGTCGTTCAGGCCGCGCCGGGCCGCGATCGTCATCGTCGACACGTCGACCTCGGTCGTCCGGTCGCCGACCCTGGGCACTCGGGTCGGCCACGTGAGCTCGTCCGTCGCCCTCAGCGCGTCCGGCGCGGGCTCCGCTGGCCAGGCGGACCCCGGCAAGGCCAGGTCGGCCTCGGTGTCCTGGGCCGGCGGCGCGCTGCGCGTACTGGCCACGTGCTTCTTCGTGCAGCTCGGGGCGAGCATCAGACATGCAACCAGGGCGAGCCAGGAGGAGGACTTCATGAGCGGCACTATCGCGAAGATGCCTGAACGG
This sequence comes from Kofleriaceae bacterium, assembly GCA_046597055.1. Lineage (GTDB taxonomy): Bacteria > Myxococcota_A > Polyangia > Haliangiales > Haliangiaceae > UBA2376. Next base: position 1,344 of record JBKJLC010000037.1, read on the forward strand.
TTGCGTGGTCGCGCACGACCCAGGGCCAGGATGTTTCGGAGAAGTCGGAATGAATGGGCGTCGCGCTCGGCACCCGATCAGTGGCCTGCCGCCGCTCAACGGCCCAGGCAGGCGTCGTCCAGGTGAATGATGTAGTTGCCCCAGCCGGGAGCGGCGCTGTTGACGAACACGTGCAGCGTGAGCCCGCGATCGAACGCGATCGTCAGGTCGCCGGTGACGTCCGCGGCCGCGACGTGCTGCACCCTGGCGCCCGTGAGCTGGCCGAGGCCGCGCAGCATGAGGCCATCGAGCCCGTCGTCATCGCGCGAGCCACACACGATCCCCGCGGGGGAGTCGAGCCGCCACGCGCAGAGAAGCGTCAGGCACACCTCGCCAGAGTACTCGCGCTGTTCGGGCGTGATATGAGGGTTTTGCAGCGGCCGGTCCCGCAGGCGCCGGGCGCCGAAGTCGAGCGCCACGACTGAGCCGGCGATCGTCCCCCAGCAGACGATCCCGGTCAGGCGTTCGATGGCAGCGTCGAGACCAGGGCGGGCAGCATCGGGGTCGTAGTGCTTGTACTCCTCCGCGAGCCGCGGACCAAACAGTCTCCGGATCGCCGGGGAGCTAGGGTCTCCTGGCTCGAGGTTCTCGAGAAACGAGACGGACACGAGTTCCTGTAGGCGTGGATCCGGGCTGTCCATGCCGTGCTCCAGCAGCAGCATGGCTTGCTTCAGAGCCTCGCCCTCCGCACCGTGCAACGCGACGTCGTTCTCCAGGAAGCGCACGAGGTCGCCGAAGAGGACGTGCGGCAACACATCGTCATAGTCAGCTACGTGTTCGTCGTAAACGCGATCGAACCCGGGCACGTCAGTGCGGAGCCGAATGCAGAAGTTGTCATAGGTAAGGCTCGTCATCTGCCCGCCAGTGCGCTCTCAAGGTCATTTAGCATGGGTGTGGATCTTTCTGCGACAGCATGAAGCCGCATGATTTCGCGAGCTTCTTGCCGGCGACGCTTTCCGGATCGGTCGGTGGTGGGTAGCGTTCGCCGATCCATGAGCCGCAGCAGCCACGAGACGATCGCCAGCGACAGCCTCTTCTGCGAGGCTGACGCGCCGATGGACCGGATCAAGAAGCGCCTGCTGGCACGCGAGGCCCTCACCCTCGAGCACAGCGCCATCGAGCGGCTGCTGCAGACGGAGGGCAACGAGCTGATCCGTATGCTGCTGCAGAGCCACCTCGACCTGCGCGCGATGCTGGAGAAGCCCGTCGAGGTGGTCGGCGCCGACGGCGTCGAGCGGACGCAGGCCCGGGCGAGCGCGCGACAGCTGGAGACCGTGTTCGGCGAGGTGCGCGTGCCGCGACAGCTGTATCAGGCCCCGGGGGTCGAGGGGCTGGCGCCGATCGATGCGTCGCTCAACCTGCCGTCGGAGCTGTACTCGCACGAAGTGAGACGGCTCGTCGCGGAGGAGAGCTCGCGCGGGTCGTACGAGGAGGTGGTGGAGCTGATCGGGAAGCGGACGGGCGCCCACGTCGCCAAGCGCCAGGTCGAGGAGCTGGCGGTCCGGGCGGCGCGGGACTTCGACGGCTTCTATCGCGAGCGGGCGGTCACGGCAGAGGCCACAACCGACCTGCTGATCTTGAGCTTCGACGGCAAGGGCATCGCGATGCGGCATGAGGATCTGCGCGAGGCGACGCGCAAGGCGGCGGAGAAGACGCCGCACAAGCTGCAGACCCGACTGGCGTCGGGGGAGAAGCCGAACCGCAAGCGGATGGCACAGGTCGCGGCGATCTACACGATCGCGCCGTGGGTGCGGACCGTCGCCGACGTCCTGCACACCCTGCGCCCCGACGACATCGAGGCCCGTCGGCCGCGGCCTGTCCAGAAGCGAGTCTGGGCGAGCGTCGCGCACACCTCGCAGCGCGTGATCGAGGATGCATTCGCCGAGGCGCTCCGCCGCGATCCGGAACGTCGCCGCCGGTGGGTCGTGCTGGTGGATGGCCATCCCGATCAGCTGCGGCGGATCCAGCAGGCGATCCGCGCGGCGAAGGTCAAAGCCACGATCGTCCTCGACATCGTCCACGTGCTCGAATACCTGTGGGCCGCCGCCTACGCCTTCCATCCCGCCGGTTCCGTCGACGCCGAGACGTGGGTGAGGCACCGGCTGCTCGCGGTGCTGACCACGCGCAGCGTGCGCACCGTCGCCCGAAGCATCTGCCTGATGATCAACCGCCACAACCTGTCCGGCGCGAAGGCCTCGGCGGTCCACGACTGTGCGGCCTACTTGATCGCGACCGCGAAATGGCAGCGCTATGCCGTGGCCCTCGCCGACGGCCTGCCGATCGCGACCGGCGTGATCGAAGGCGCGTGTCGTTACCTCGTCCAGGACCGCATGGGACGCACGGGCGCGCGCTGGTCCCTCGCGGGCGCCGAGGCGATCCTTCGCCTTCGCGCGCTTCGCGCCAACGGCGACTTCGACGCCTACTGGGCCTTCCACCTCGCCAAGGAGCGTGGTCGCAACCATGGCTCGCACTACGCGAACGCCGCTCCCCCCAACCCGCTCCCCCGCCCGAGACCCGCCCTGAAGTTGGTCAAGTGATCGGAATCTCTCCCGTCGAGCCGCGACCCAATGGAGCCACACCCAACTCGCACCTCAGCACTGGCTCGCGAACCGCGCGCGGATCGATCCGAGCGAGCTCCTCCGCTGTCCCACGTCACGGTCCCGCCGCCGTTCCCCGCGTCGTCGACCTCCGCAGGCGGAATACCGACGCTACGAAGGCCGCCCCGGCTGCCGCTACGTGGGGTTCACACATCGCATACTGATCTCCGCGGGCACCGCGACCAGAATCAGCTCTCGAATGTCCTTGGCGCCAAACGATAATTCCCGATCCAGGCGACGTCGATCTACGCTCGTCAAGCAAGCTTCATTTTCCTCATTTTCAGGAACCTCGACATGAGCGATCGGACGACTGCGACCGAAGTGATTTTACGCTCTGAAAGCTCCACGGCTCGGGTGGTGTGGTGTGGCGACAACTGGCGTAGTGGTCACTCGCTGCTCGCGACCGACCGCGAAGCGGCGCGTCACGTTCGCGGTCGCCTCGGCATTGGCGCCTCGATGCCGCATGACCGCCGTAACGTGATCGTCACGAGTTGCTTTGGGACCGGTACCGTAACCTCACGTGGGTATCCACCATGGCAGTGGTCGTACGTTCATGGTCGCGAGCTCGTGCCGGAACAGTCCGTCGCACGGACGCTCACTGACGGGGCATCGCTTGGATCCCTCGATTCCACGATCGAACGTTGCTTGGCTCGCGTGCGCTACCTTGCACATCAAGTCGTCAAGCCGGCAACCTGGCAGGGCGCTCCTTTACCGCGGGCTCTACACATCGACTATCTCGACCGCGAGCGCAATGCATGGAGTCAGCTTGCCCAGGCGACGCTCTGCGAGCGGATGGATGCCGTGTTCAACCCCCGCGAGATCTGCGACGCACTGATCTGGGAGCTGCACGAGCTGGGTCACTCGTTCGGTTATTTCGACGAGAATGGGTCGACATGGATCACCTACCTGCAGCCTGGCAGGTCCATCACGATGTACTTCCCCGATGTCCCGGAGATCTATGCCGGGCGCTTTGTCGACGTCGACGAAGGCAGCGCGCTGCTCGGGCATTGCGCCGTCGGGATCGACATCGCTGGGCCTGACGTGCGGTAGTTGTCGTTCGGGTCGTTCGGGTTGGTTGGCCGCTTCCACGGCGGTGGGATCGGTGTCGGGGTGGTCCTCTGGTAGTTGTCGTTCGGTGCGGTGGTGGAACGTCGTTATCTGCGATCGGCGTACCCATGGCATGCTCCTGGTGTCGAGGGGGCGACTACTCGCCGCGCTTGATCGGGATCCAGAGGACTGGACAGCCGGCGTCGCGCACCACGTGCTCGGTGCGGCTCCCGAGCAACCCATCGGCAAGCCCGTCGTGGCCGCGGGTCACCATCACGATCGCGCAGGCATGGCGCTTGCGAGCCTCGTCGAGGATGGCCTCGGCGATCCGGCCGTGCGTGACGCGCACGACTTCGAGCTCGGCGCGCGCTCCGGCGAGCGCGACCAGCGCCCGCGCCGCGGTGAGCCCGCGCTCCGCCTCAGCTTCGTCGCCGGCGGGGAACATCACCCGCTGCAGGTCGATCGCGCCGGTCGCCAGGTCGACGAAACCGCGCACGTGATTGGGCACGATCAGCATCGGCACCGTGACGTTGCGTGCGACCGCCTCGGCGACGCTATCGACCAGCAACGCGGCGAGCCCGTGGCGCGCGTGGGTTCCGGCGACGATCAGCTGCGGCGCCACCGTGCGGACTGCGTCGATCACCGTGTCGGCGACCTCGTCGCAACACTCGTGGCAGATCCGCTGTTGATGGATCGGGCGGCCCCACCGTGCGGCCAGCGGCGCCGCGTCGGGCAGGCGGGTCACGTCGACCGCGGCGGCGTTGCCGTGGATGGTGACCAGCCGCGCCCCGCTGGCGGCGGCGAGCGCGGCGGCGTGGTGGAACGCGGCGAGATCGTCACCGGTGAGGTCGGTGGTGTGGGCAATCGTGATCGTCGCCATGTCAGCGCTCCTCACCGCGGATCTAGCAGCCCATCCGGTCGGAGGCCACGTCCATGCCCTCGACCATCTCGTCCATCACCCCGGCGTGGCGAGTCACCTCGTCGGACGCCGTGTCGAGATCCGTCGACCGATCCATCACCGCGCCGTGCTGGTCCATCTCCCCGTTCATGTCGCCGTGCATGTCGCGGAGATCCTGCATGCCGGACCCCGTGCAGTGCGTCATCCCGTCCATCCCGTTCCCCATCGTTCCCATCATGTCGTCCATCGTGGCCTCGTGCCGGTCCATCTCGTCGCGCACCTGCGCGAGGGAGCCGGCGGCGTCGATCGCGGCGCGGTGGGCGTCGTTCTCCTGCCGCGCATCGTCGACCATCGACCTGATCCAGTCGCGGTCCGACATCATCGAGCCGCCACAACCAGCCGCGCCGAGCGCAGCCGCGACCATCCAGATTGCTGTCTTCATGAGTGAACCTCTTGGACTTGGTGCAATTGCAAGGGCCGAGCCGGCTGTCAGGTCGACAGCTTGCGACGGCACCGGGTCGGGATCAGAAGGACAGCGAGAGCCCGGCCTGGGCGATCGTCGCATCGACCACGTTGTGTCCGTAGACGGTGCGGAAGTAGGCCGCCCACACCGTCAGGCCGCTGCGTACACGGAACGCCACGTTGAGCCCTGGTGCCAGCGTGTCCTTGGCCAGGCCGTGGCCGAAGGCGATGCCGCCCGTGAACGACGCGGTCGCCGTCCACGCCGCGGTCAGGCGCACCGGCACGACGATCGAGGGTGTGATCTCGTCCTTGATGCCACCGAGACGGAGCTTGTATCCAACGCCGACGACGATGGCAACGCGCGGGCTCCCCACCTCGTGCACGGCGAGCACGACCTTGGTCTCCTGGTCCAGCTGCTTGGTGCCGGTCGCCTCGCTCTCCGGGTAGGTCCCCGGGATCTTGACCGACGCGATCAGCGAGGCTGAACCCCAGCTCACCGGGTGCGTGAAGCGGCCGGCGACGGAGCTATCGGTGAGGCTCCACACCCTGTCCCCTTCCGTCACGCCGGTCACGCCGTCGATCAAGAGGAGCTGGCCACCCGTGGAAGCCGACAGCGCCCACCGAGTGGCAGCCTGGTACTCGACGTAGGCCGTGAGCGAGTAGCCCTGGATGCCGCCGGCGGCCGCTCGCGGCGCCCGCTCGCCCGCATCGTCGAACATGCCGTCGGCGGTGAGGAACGCGGCCAGCGTGCGCACGTCCCAGCGATCACGGCGGGGGTTCGCGAGACTGTCCATTCCGGCCGGCGACGCCTGGCCTGGGTTGCTTCCCGTATGGTGCGAGGGCTCGCCGGCGGCATCTCGCGCCGGTGCGGAAAGCGCCATCGCTGCGACGGCCATGGTGGTTGCCCATCGGCACGCGGTACGTGGTCGTTCCGGCATGCTCATCTCCCCGTGCTTCTGTGCGGCATGCTCCCGAGAGAGCAAGCACCACGCCGGGCAACGTGACGTTGGCGGTCACACGTGCGAGAAACGAAGTCGCCGGTTTCTCCTCGTGCGTACGGTGGACGCCCGAAAATAATGCGCGGACACCGAGTCAGGTGCGCAAGGGCTGCGCGCTGCAGCAATCGAGGTCGACTGGACGCGGCGCTTGACCAGCGTGGTCACGAGCGCCTTGTCGGCCACCCGGGGCCCCCGCCGATCTCGCCAGCTGCGTCTTCGACGAGCGGGATCTGGGCTTGATCCACTCCCGTGGACGGTTTGGTTACGTCGCCATCACTTCGCCGACCGACGCGTGCGACGGCGCGTCGGTGGGGATCCGGGTGCTCCGGCAGGCTTCCTCAAGGCCTCCGGCTTCGATTTGGGGAGTGCGCTGGTGCGTGCGACGTGGGCGGCGGCCCACTCGTCGACGCACCGGCGGATCGCCTCGGAGAGGCCCGTGGCTTCTCGACGCGACCGCTGTTCAAGAACGCGAACCTGTCGCGCCGACAGGCGGACGGCGACAAGCGTGCCCTTCGGGTCGTTGGTTGGCCGTCCACCTACCTGCACAGGTTTTGTTATACACAAGGTCGACGCCGTCGGCAAGGCACTGCGGCGTCCGGAGCGCAGACCTTCCGCATGACCAAGCAGGGTGCGCTCGCGTACTTTGTCGGCGGCGATTCGAGCTACCCCGACGATATCGGCTTCGCGCTTAAAGGGTGGGTCAAGTGCGAGCCAGTGATCGCGGGCGTGGTCGCGCACGGTGACATCGCCATCGCGATGGGCAACGTACGCTTCGAGGACGCGAAGGGGAACGTGGCGACGGTCGACAAGACCTCCGGCTACCTTCGTCGCGCCGCCGGCGACCTGCGAATCGTCCTTCATCACTCGTCACTGCCTTATGCGCCGGCCGAATGATCGCCTCACGGCGACATCCTCGGCATGATCACCACCTTCGGTCGGTGTTGATCTGCTGCGGAGTACCTGGTGCGGAGGCAAGGAGGGTCATCTCCAGGGGATGGCGCCGATCTTGCGACGCCAGGGTGGCGTCCGGCTTGCGCGACGCCGCTCTCGGCTTGCGCCCGTGTTTCGCAGAGCGTCCACCGAGCGCACGCCCCAATGTGCATCGTGTGAACCGTCGCGACCGCAAGCGCGGACGGCTACTGCGGGATGTCCTCGACGTGCGGGATCTGGTTCAGCTTGACGATCTTGGTCTTGCGCGTGGTCCTGATGTTGATCATCTCGACGAACACGCTGAAGCCCATCGCGCCGTAGATGTAGCCCTTCGGGATGTGCGCGCCGGATCCCTCGGCGACCAGGACGAGACCGATCATCAGCAAGAACGACAACGCGAGCACCTTGACCGATGGGTGGCGCTCGACAAACGTGCTGATAGTCTTGCCGAGCAGCAACATTACGATCAGCGCGATCACGTTCGCGGCGATCATCACGCTGATGTAGTCGGTCATCCCGACCGCAGTGATCACGCTGTCGATCGAGAACACCATGTCGAGCACCATGATCTGGAGAATCACGGCGCCGAACGTGGTCGTCGCCTTCGCCAGCGCGTCCTCGTCCGCCGCCTCGAGCTTGTGGTGAATCTCTTTGGTCGCCTTGTAGAGCAGGAACAGGCCGCCCGCGAGCAGGATCAACGCCTTGCCAGAGAAGCCTTTGCCGGCGAACTCGAACAGTGGCTGGTCGAGCTTCACGATCCACGAGATCGTGGCGAGCAAGCCGAGACGCGAGATGAACGCGCCTGCGAGCCCGAGCTTGCGTGCGCGCTCGCGCTGAGATGCGGGTAACCGACCTGACAGGATCGCGATGAAGATGAGGTTGTCGACGCCGAGGACGATCTCGAGTGCGGTGAGCGTCGCGAGGCTCAGCCACACCTCGGGAGATGACAGGAGATCGACCATGGCCGGACTATGACTTGCTCGGCCCGCAATAGCGACGGCAGGAGCCCGGCGGATGCTCGTCGCGCTCGTGCTCAGGGCTCGCGCGACCGCGCGGGTTCAGATTCAGCATGGACGATGAGCGCGGAGGCCGCGCATCAGGTCGTCACTCGGGACCTCCGGCGCGCAACCACAGGCCCGGCCGCGACTCCGCTCGCCATCAGTCAGCGGGATGCGCGAGCCGAGGCGCGACGGACCTGCACCAGCCGGCAATCGCAGTAGTTGGGCATCGCGCGGACGCACTCGTTCAGGCATGGGCGAACAAGCCCCGCAAGCCGGAGCCCAGCCGGAGCCCAGCCGGATCGTCGTGTGGTGGCGACGCTGGTAGGCGGTAGGCGGGCCCCGAACCAGCATGAAGGCGCGGTTTCATCGACCAGTCGGACGTTACGTCCCAATACGTTGGAGAATCGTACGTATGTCGACTCCGCTTGAATGGCTGAACTATCAGGAGCTACGAGTAGAGCATCAGTAGGACGAAGCTGAAGGCGAGCAGGATCGACGCCACCGTGCCCGCGGCGAAGACAAGTCCGACGATGCTAGCGAGGCGGGTGATCCCCTGCATCAGGTGGGCGATGTCGTTGCCGTCCGTGTGGATCAGCGCCGAGAATGCCGTGGTCGCTCGGATGAGCAGGAAGCCGGTCACCACACCGATGAACGAGAGTAGAAACCAGACCGCGTAGTCGACGTAGGTCACCATCGCTGACCCGCTGGCGCCGAGCGACAGGCCGAAGTAGTCGACGAAGTGGTAGAGGAGCAGGATGATGCTGGCGATGACGACGACGAATCCCGAGCGCGACAGGTTGCGGACCAACCCCCGGAAGGTCGCATTCTCTGCCGCGGTGAACTCGTAACCGGCGCCGTTGGTCATGTCAGTCCTCCTCAAAATGCCAACGTAGGCGATCCCCGGGGTTAAATCAAAGCCCGTGCGAGACGGCGAGACGCCGGCTACACTCCGCGATGGCCCGTGGGCCTCGTTGCCTTATCGTCATCTCGCTGGTGCTCCTGGTGATCGTCATCGCCGATCTCGGCAAGATCGGCGCCGGCGTTCTCGAGCGCGACCGCGGAGAGTTGTACCGCATGTGCGCCGACGACCGGATGCGCTGACTCGAGGCGGGCTGCCGACCGTTCGCGTCGGCCGGAGACGATCCACGACCAGGTGATCGACACGGCGAGGATGGTGCCGATCACGCCGAGCGAGAGCCCGGTCGGGACCTTGTAGACCTCGACGATCAGCATCTTGGACCCGACGAACACCAGGATCGCCGCGAGCCCGACCTTGAGGTAGGCGAACCGCTGGTACGCGCCGGCCAGGAGGAAGAAGAGTGCGCGTAGGCCGAGGATTGCGAAGACATTGGACGTAAAGACGATGAACGGGTCGCGGGTGATCCCGAAGATCGCGGGGATCGAATCGAGCGCGAAGACCACGTCGGTGACCTCGACGAGCAGCAGCGTGAGAAACAGCGGCGTGGCCACTCGGCGCCCGTTCTCGCGCGTGAAGAAGCGTTGTCCATCGAGGCGCGTGGTCGACGGGATCAAACGGCGGAACACGCGCATCGTTCGACTCTCTCCCGGGCTGTCAGCGTGGCTGCGCGAGAGATACATCTTGATCCCGGTGACCACCAGCAGGCCGCCGAAGACGTAGATCATCCAGTGGAAGGCCTCGAGCAGCGCGACCCCACCAAGGATCATCGCGGCCCGCAGGACGAGCGCGGTGAGGATGCCCCAGAACAGGATGCGATGCTGATAGATCGCTGGGATCTTGAACGCCGCGAAGATGATGACGAAGACGAAGATGTTGTCGACGGAGAGTGACTTCTCGATCAGATAGCCGGTCAAGAACTCGGTCGCGGCCTGGCCGCCGAACTGGTGCCAGATCCACAGGTTGAACAGGAGCGAGGTCGAGATCCATACGATCGACCAGGTTAGGGCCTCCTTGAACCGAACCTCGTGCGCCTTGCGGTTGAAGATGCCGAGGTCGACGGCGAGGAAGCCGAGGACCAAGCCGACGAACCCGAACCAGAGCAGCGGTGTACCGATGGTCTCCATGGCTCGTCAGTGACCCTGTAGCCCGGGCCGGCGGCCATCGACCATGCGCGACATCGCCGAGACGACGTGCGCGACCGCGCGACCAACAGCTATGGTGGCCGCGGCGGGGCCTTTGTTGAATCGGATCTGCCAGGATCGGCCCGTGATGACGACCAGCCAGCTGCCCGGGGCGCCTGATCGCGTCCAACTGGGCATCGCGCGGAAGGCAATGCTCGACAACCGCTGCACGAGATGAAACGGGTCGAAGGGGCGATTCACGGGGGTGGTGTCGGGCTCACCGGGCGGCATGGGTCCTCCAAGATGTCGTGCTCTACGACGCACGGCACGTCCACGACCGGAGGAGGTCCCGCGGAAAGGAAGCGCGTCGTGGTGTGACGAGCCCATCATGGGGTCGCATGATAGCGTCGACAATTCGCAAAGTTCGTCCGAACACGTTGGAGAAACGTACGCATGTCGACGCCCATGGAATGGCTGAACTATCATCATCTCCACTACTTCTGGATGGTCGCTCGGGAAGGCACGATCGCTCGGGCCAGCGAGAAGCTTCACCTGACGCATCCCACGATCTCGACCCAGATCAAGGTGCTCGAGGACGCCATGGGCGAGAAGTTGTTTGAGCGCCAGGGTCGGCGGCTCGTGCTCACCGAGGTCGGGCGGGTTGTGTATCGCTATGCGGAAGAGATTTTTTCCCTTGGTCGCGAGATGATCGACACCGTCAAGGGCCGCCCCACCGGCAAGCCGCAGCGGCTCGTCGTTGGCGTCGCTGACTCGGTGCCCAAGTTGCTGGTCGGCAAGCTTCTCGAGCCGCTTCGTCGGTCGAGTGATCCGATCCACGTGGTGTGCCGCGAGGACCGGCCAGAGCGGCTAATCGTCGACCTGGCGACGCACGTGATCGACGTGATTGTCTCGGACGTTCCGCTGCCCGCAGGCAGCGGGGTCAAGGCGTGGAGTCACCTTCTTGGCGAGTGCGGAGTCACGTTCTTCGCGGCGGCCGCGCTCGGCATCGGCCGGCGCGGGTTCCCGCAGAACCTGGACTGCGCGCCCATGGTGCTGCCTACCTGGGACTCCATGTCGCGCCGGGCCCTTGAGGAGTGGTTCGAGCGGTCGAAGATTCGCCCGAAGGTGGTAGCCGAGATCGAGGACAGCGCGCTGCTCAAGACGCTAGGGGAGGCCGGGTGGGGCGTGTTCCCGGTACCGTCCGCCCTGGCCGCCGACGTGCGATCCCACTACAATGTCGCAGCCGTGGGCTCGACCGATGACATCCGCGAGCGGTGCTATGTCATCAGCACCGAGCGGCGGATCAAGAACCCAGCGGTTGTCGCTATCCAGGAAGCGGCGCGCCTCAAGCTATACGATTGACGGACTCGGGCGCTTCCGACCCCGGCCGCTCAATCGAAGAGGTCGCTGAACGCGTGGTACCAGCGTCGCCTGCGCCCCCCAGGGCCTTGCTCGTCGTCGTCGGCACGCCGGTTCGGCGGCTGCGGGCGGTGGTCGCCGCGGGGCGCGTCGCGACGGTCGTGGTCGCGCTCATCGGTGTTGCGGCCCCCGCCGTGACGGTGCGGTCACGCCGGCGGTCGACATCCCGCCATCGTTCGCTCGCACGCACCACGGCTCGGCGGGCCTTCTCGAACGCCCGGTGAACCGCCGCAAAGGCGTTGACGTCCCGTTCTTCGAACACCTGCGTGCCGAGTGGACCGCCGGCGACCTCGACGGTGCACCGCTTGTCGACGCCCCCGCGCGGCCCGTTGAAGTCTTCGACGAGCACGTGAACTCGGCGGAGATCGGTGTCGACTCGCCCCAGCGCGACGGCGATCCTCCGGCGAATATGCCCCTGTAACTTCTTGGTCAACTCGACGCTCCTGGTGCGAATCGTGACCTGCATCTCGTACCTCCTGGCCGAGAACGTACGGCTCGCAGCCACGTCAGACGATGACGAAGTATCTCCGACACCCGTTGAGAGAGTCTTCGTGTTCGCGGCCAAACCCAGAGAAGCGATCCAGCGCATCCAGCGCATCCAGCGCATCCGGCGCGGCTGCTACGGCGTACTGAGCGTCGGCGTGCCGACCGCGTGCCGCACCGCCGCTGGTGCGGGCGTTCGAGAGCGCTGCGAGAGGTCGAGAGGTTTCCAGGTCGACGAACGAAGGGAGCGGGAGTGCCGGTCGCGACGGGTCTCCGCAAATTCCTCCGCCAACGTCACCATCGCGAGCCAGATGGGCAGTGGCACTCTGCCTCGTCGTGCTGCGCCGGCCCGGCCCTCGGGCAAGGTTTTCTCGACGCATAGAGTTGATACTTACAAATGGACGACGCTGCCACGATGAATCACCTTGCGAGGCAGATGCTGGACGAGGCACTCCGCGTCAGGAGGAACCCATGACCGCGAGCCTCCCTCGGGATGCCGGGCGGCGTACTCGGTGGGAGTGGCTGAGCGACTCAACCGCGTTCGTATACGAAGCGAATAGGAGGGGAGCATGGACATCGAGAAGCTGCGAGTGCACATCCGCGCGCTGATCATGCTCGAGGAGACCGCGGCGCCAGTCCTGAGCTGTTACCTCGACCTGGAGGCCGGATACCGCGAATTCCTCGACGCGCGCGTGCGGGTGCTGCGAAAGGGGCTCCGGTGGGCCGCGCGGCCTGCCTTCGAGGAGGCGCTGTCGCGAGTCGAGATCTTCCTCGCGTCGGAGCGTTGGCCCGGCGCGAAGGGCGCCGCCGTGTTCGCGCGCGGCGGCGAGCGCCACTTCCTGCTCCCGCTTCAGTTCCAGGTGCCGCTGCCCAACCGCCTCTCGGTGGACTACGTGCCCAACGTATACGAGCTGGTGGAACTCAAGGACACCTACCACCGTTACGTGGTGCTGATCGCGATGGCCGACTCGGCGCGCATTCTGGAGGTGAACCTCGGCGAAGTGACCCTGGACCTATGGACGGTGCACCCCGAGCTCCGCGAGCGCGTAGGCTCCGGGTGGACGCGCGAGCACTATCAGGTCCGCCGCCGGGACCGCGCCGACCGATTCTTCAAGGAGAAGATCGCCGTCCTCGACCGGCTGATGTCACAGGGCGGTCATACGCATCTGATCCTCGCGGGCAACCCTCGAATCGTTGCGCGGGTGAGGGAATCCCTGCCGAGGCATCTCGCGGAGAAGCTCGTCGATGTCGTCCCGGCCCCGGCGAATGCGCGGACCGCAGACATCGTGGCGGCGACGTTGTCGACGTTCGTCGAGCACGAGGCACAGGAGTCTCTCGAGACGGTGGCCCTGCTCCTCCGGGAGATCCGGCGAGACGGCCTCGCCGTCTGCGGGACGGCGCCCAGCCTGGAGGCGCTAGCGCGCGGACAGGCCGATCTCCTCGTGATGGCAGGCACCTACCTGCCGCCGGCCGGATGGGGCTGCAGGGCCTGCAACGCGCTGGACGTGGGGGCGGCGCCCGCTGCCTGTCCACAATGTGGCGAGCGGCAAACCCGCGCCGCGGATCTCAAGGAGCAGATGGTCAAGCTCGCCGAGCGGAATGCCTGCAACGTCGAGATCGTCCGCCACAGCGACCCACTCATGGAGCTCGGAGGCGTTGGCTGCTTGTTGCGCTATCACATCCTTGGTAAGGAAACCGTTGCAGGAGGATGAGGACATGCGCTTGAGCGAGATCGCGAGTACGGCGCGCCGCGGCCTATCCTGGCTCGCCGAGCTTCCCGGGCTGATGGCGGACTACACGCTCGGCACCGCCATCGTATTACTTCACGTACTGGTTGACGCGCGTGGTCAGCGTTCGGCACACCACCAGGGATTGGGTGGACTTGGTTTACCGAGCAGATGCGCACCGCCATGTTCGAAGCCGGCTGGACGATCCGCGCGCCTGCGGCCATGACCGTCGCGGGGCGGAATTCGCCTGAAACGGAGAGCACGGAAGGCAACATGAAGCTTTATGCAACCATCGCTGTCTATGTCAGCGGCGAAAAGATCCTGTGCCGGCCAGGCTGGCGCGATCGCGTCCGCCAAGTATTCGGCGGCGAGCCCGAGCTGCGCGCAGAGCGGATGCGAGCGAGCCTGGAGGCCACGGCGGTGGTCGACGCGTTCCCCGCCGCCTCGGCAACCCTCGCTGGAGCAACGTCATGAGAGTTCCAAGCACTGCTCGACCGATCGAAGCCGCTGTCGCCACTCTGGGCGTCAGCGACCGCGTCTTGTTCTTGCGCAAGACGTACGCGCACCTCGGCATCGCGCTGATCGCCTTCGCGATGATCGCCGGGGGCATGGTGCGCTTCATGCCGGAGACCAGCTGGGGGTTCTCGAAGTGGGCGCTCACGGGCCGCTGGAACTGGCTGCTGGTACTCGGCATGTTCATGCTGGTTGGCCATGTCGCCGAACGGCTGGCCCGGTCGGAGACGTCCCGAGGGTTGCAGTATGCCGGCCTCGGGATCGCCGTCGCCGCGCAGGGCCTGCTGCTACAACCGTTGCTGTGGGTGTTGATGATGAAGTTCGGCGGGGCCAGCGCAGCCGCGATCCTGACGCAAGCCATCGTCATCACCCTGGCGGTCTTCGTCGGGCTGACGCTCACAGTCTTTCTGACCAAGAAGGACTTCTCGTTCCTGCGGGGCGCGCTCGTCGTCGCGAGCTTCGGCGCACTCGGCGTGATCGTCGCGGCGATCGTCTTCGGGTTCAGCCTCGGTGCCGTCTTCTGCGGTGCGATGATCCTGCTGATGGCCGGGTACATTCTCTACCAGACCAGCCTCGTGATGAGCCACTTCCCACCGACGGCTCATGTGGCCGCGTCGTTGATGCTGTTCTCGACGGTCGCGACCCTGTTCTGGTACGTGCTCCAGCTTCTGATGTCGCTCCGCCGTTAGGTATTCCATGAACACGATCTGTCCAGGAGGATGTCGATGACCGAACCAATCGTCGTGTGTGCCACGGACTTCTCCGACAGCGCTCGCCACGCCAGCGAAGTTGCCGCGGAGCTGGCGGCGCGAATCGGGGGGAGCGTCCATCTCGTCCGCGTCGTCGATGGGCCCGCCGAAGGGGGGGGCGGGGTCCTCCAGGAGGAGGCGCGCCGGCTGGCAAGCCAACACGCGATCCGCGTCGAGGCGACCCTGCTCAAGGGGCGGCCCGAGGTCGTCGTCCCACAGCTCGCGGAGCGGCTCGGTGCGATACTGGTGGTGGTCGGGGCTACCGGCGAGGTTCGCTCGATGTTCCGCGTCGGAGGCGTCACCGAGCGCATCATCGTGGCAACCGGACGGCCCGTGCTCGTGGTCCGCGACCCGGCGCCGCTGATCGGATGGTCGCGCGGCGAACCACTCGCGGTGGCGGCGCTCGTGACCGACGACGCGGCATCCGCGCGCGCGCTGGGGTGGGTCAGGTTCCTGCGCGCGCACGGCACCTGCGACGTGGCCCTGCTGCATGCCTACTACGTCGATCAAATCACGGCGCGGCATGGCCTCGCGCCCCGGCCGCTCACGGTTACCGACCCCGAGATCACCGCGATCGTGGCGCGCGACCTGGCGCGTCTCGTCGGTGAGATCGACGGGGGCGGGCAAGTCTCGTACCACCCTGTGCTCGCGGTCGGACGGCTCGCCGACCATCTGGCGGCCGACCCCGCATTCGCCAGCGCGAAGCTCGTCGTCATCGGCAACCATCGCCATCGCGGCCTGTCCCGGCTGTCGTCCGTGGCCGCTGGGATCCTGCACCTGAGCGAGGCGTCCGCGGTGCTGGTCGTGCCCCCGGAGTCCCCGGCCGTCGGCCTCGAACCTTGGCCACGCCTGCGTCGCCTGGTGGTGCCCATCGATTTCTCGCCCTTCTCCGCGGTCGCGATCCGTCACGCCTACGGACTCCTCGACGGTCGCGGCGGCTCGGTCCATCTGTTCCACGCGATGACCGGCGCACCGGCCGAGGCTTCACGCCAGAGCGTCTGTGCTCGGCTCGAAGCGATGGTGCCGACCGGGGTACCTGGCGAGGTGAGCACGTTCACCGAGGCGCTCTGGCACGGCGATCCGGCCGATGCGGTCATCGAGTTCGCCGAGCAGGTGGGGGCCGACGGCATCGTGCTCTCGTCCCACGGTTCAGGAGGGGTGAAGCGCGCCGTCCTCGGCTCGGTCAGCGATGCAGTCGTTCGTCGCAGTCGGCGGCCGGTCCTCATCGTCCGACCGCCCTACGACACCTGAGCCTCGGCTTCAACGGAGCTGGGCTACGATGCGCTCGAGAGCAGCCAGCCCTAACAGGATCTTCTTCACGAACGACGGGTTATGCGGCACGACGACGAAGCGCGGATGCCGTGCCCACAGCGCCCGGAGTCGGCCGTCCAGGACCAGCGCCTCGTTGTTCGACTCGATGCGAGTCGGGTTGCCGCCCTCGATCGAGATGCCACCGACGGCCGCGCTCTCAAAGAAGATGACCGCGTCGTAGCGAGCCCTCTCGCCCTCCTCGGTAC
This sequence comes from Kofleriaceae bacterium, assembly GCA_046597055.1. Lineage (GTDB taxonomy): Bacteria > Myxococcota_A > Polyangia > Haliangiales > Haliangiaceae > UBA2376. The sequence continues at coordinate 17,764 of JBKJLC010000037.1, forward strand.
TGCCCACCGCCTCAAAGAAGCCCGCCGAATCGTCCGGCCAGTACGCGGCGCCGTCGACGGTGCCGCGGTCGCACAGCAGGATGCGCTCCGGGTAGAGCGCCGACTGGACGTCCTCGAGGTTTCGCTGCACGTGGTAGATGGCGCATTGGGCCGACTTGCGCGCGTGGACCTCCGCGGACCGCGGAAAGCCACCGGAGAACAGCAGGGTCGCGGCCTCAGGCACCACGACCACGCGCTCGCCGATTTCTCTCCGGAACAGATCCGCCGCGGTGGTCTTGCCGCCGCCGGGCCCGCCGGTGAGCACGATCCGACACCGCGCAGTTGCTTCGTTCTCCAGCATGAGTCCGGGCAGCCTAGCAGGCGCGGCGCGGCAAGCCCGCGTCGCGGGCTCCTTGTGCCGGGTGCGCGGCCGTGATGGGGTGCAGCCCATGACGCAACTCCGTCCACAACGCGGTCGTGCTTCGTGCGCCTGACCTTCCACGGCGCCGCCCAGGAGGTGACGGGCTCGATGTTCCTGCTCGAGTTGGACGCGGGCACGATCCTCATCGACTGCGGGATGTTCCAGGGCCGGCGCGCCGAGTCCCGCCAGCGCAATCGCGACCTGCCCGCGGAGGTGGTCGCGGCCGACGCCGCGATCCTCACCCACTCCCACATCGACCACTCCGGCAACCTGCCCACCCTGGTCAAGGCGGGGTTCGAAGGGACCATCTACTCGACGCTGGCGGCCTACGACCTGTGCGCGTACATGCTGCGCGACTCGGCCCGGATCCAGGAGGGCGACGCGGCGTACCTCAACCGGAAGTTCGCCGATGACCCCGAGTTCGCGCCGGTGGTGCCGCTCTACGACGAGGCGGACGCGGTCCGGGCGCTCGAGCGCTTCGTCGCAGTGCCGTACCACCGGCCCTTCACGCCGATCCCGGGCGTGACCGCCACCTTGCTCAACGCCGGCCACATCCTCGGCTCGGCCGAGATCGTCCTCGACGTCCTCGACGGCGGGCAGCCCCGGCGGCTGGTGTTCTCCGGCGACCTCGGGCGCGCCGGGCTGCCTATCATCCGCGATCCCGAGTACCCGCCCCGGCCGGTTGACTACGTCGTGATGGAGAGCACCTATGGCGATCGCCTTCACGGCACGGTCGCGCAGATGCACGACGATCTCGAGCGCATCGTCCGCGACACGGTGGCCCGGGGCGGCAAGATCATCGTTCCGGCCTTCGCCGTCGGGCGAACCCAGGAGATCCTCTACGTTCTGCACGAGCTGAGGCGGAGCGGCCGGCTGCCACCCATCCCGATCTTCATCGACTCCCCGCTCGCGGCCAACGTGACCGAGGTATTCCGTATGCACCCCGAGTGCTTCGACGCCGAGACCCGGGCCTTCCTCGACGAGCGCGGCGACATCTTCGCCTTCGACGGCGTTCGCTTCGTGCGGAGCCGGGAAGAGTCGATGGCCCTCAACGGGCTAGCCGGGCCGGCGATCATCATCTCCGCGTCAGGGATGGCCGAGGCCGGTCGCATCCTGCATCACCTCCGCAACGGCGTGGAGGACGAGCGCAATACGATCGTCATCGTCGGGTTCATGGCCCAGCACACCCTCGGCCGCCGGCTGGTCGAGCGACGTCCGCGGGTGAAGATCTGGGGGATGGAACGAGAGCTCCGGGCGCGGGTCGAGGTCCTCAACTCTTTCAGCGCCCACGCCGATCGAAACGATCTTCTGGCCTTCGCCGATGCCTGCGGTGTCGACACCCGACGATTCTTCCTCGTCCACGGCGAGCCGGCGCCCCAGACCGCGTTGCGGGAAGCAATGACCGCGCGCGGCCTGACGGTCGACGTCCCTTCTCGGGGAGAGGTCGTCACGCTGGCGTGAGGCTCACGGTGCGACGGCCCGCAGGAGATCGAACGTCGTCAGGACTCCAGCCAGACGCTGACCGTCACCGACGAGCACGTGATGAATTCCGGCCGTGCGCATGATGTCCGCCACGCGGGAGGCGGGCGTGTCGGGTGAGACCCAGATCGGGTCGCGCGTGGCGACGTCGAGCGCCTTCAGCGCACCGAGCCGCTCGGGCAACTCCGTGCACCCTGCCGCTCCCCCATCTGATGGACCAGGATCGATCTCGTCGTCGCAGGCCTGATCGACCGCGCGGAGCAGATCACTGCTGGAGATCACGCCGAGCACCGTTCCGCGATCGTCGACGACGGGAGCGCTGCCGATCCCGGCGACGACAAAGAGGTGTTGAATCTGCAGGAAGGGCGTGTCGGGCGAGATCGTGACCGCATCGGTCTGCATCAGCTCGCGTGCAAGGATCGACATGAGTGGTTCCTGTGGGGCAGGGGCGGCTGCGCCCGCGGTGGAAGCAGCGTACGCTGGGGCGCCCGGTCCCCTGCGGACAGCATACCAACCGACGAGCCGAGCGAGCCGGCGGAAAACGACCGCACCTCGGAGGCGACACGGACGCAGGCCACTGCTGATGGGCTCGAGCGCGTGCTCGTCGCCATCGACCAGTCGGAGGCAGCCCGCGTCGTGATCGACCGTGCCGTCCAGCTGCCGACCGCGAGCGAAGCCGTGATCACGATCGTGCACCTTATGCGGTGGGGCCTCGGCAATTCATCGGTCGCCCGACGCGCTCCTCGAGCAGCACGCCACGACCGCGCTCGCCACGGCCGCAGCGCATGAGGCAAGCGGTCGTAGCGGTTCCCGGCCGAGTGACCAGGATCGAGACCGCGCTGCTGGTGGGCGGGCCCTTCGTCGAGATCATCCAGAAAGCCCGCGCCGAGGCGGCCGAGCTCGTCGTCGTCGGCCGGCATGGCGAACGCCGGTTCCTGGATGCGCTCATCGGCTCGACGGCCGAGTGGGTGTTCCGCAAGGGCACGACGCCGGTGCTCATCGTGGCCCGCACCGCGCTGGGGCCCTACCGTCGAGCCTTGGTCGCGGTCGATGGTTCCGAGACCTGCCGGCGCGCCCTCGATCTCGCGCTCCGGGTGCTGGCGGCCGACGCGGTCATCGACCTCGTCCACGCCTGGGACCAGCCGGACGACGAACCGGGCGCGCGCGGCCGTGAACGGGCTCGTGGCCAGCTACCGAGCTCGCGCCGCGCCCTGGACTATCGTAGTCCGACAATCTCGCCGAGAAGGTCGCCCGGTTCAATCGGGAGCGTATTTCCGAATTCTACTTTCCGAGCCGTGCCTGCACGGCCGCCGACGGGGCTGAGCGTCGCCGAAGGCGACGAGATCCGCGGCACGCGCCATGCATCGCGCACCTGCATGCTGATGCCTCCGATTTCCCGTTACATGACCCAGCAACCGTGGACGATTCGCAGGGATGCCAAGATGACGCAGGCGCATCAGATCATGCGCGAGCACCGCGTCCGGCACCTTCCCGTGCTCGAGGCCGGGAAGCTGGTGGGGATCGTGAGCGAGCGCGACCTGCACCTGATCGAAACCTTGCCGGATAGTGATCCGGACGAGGTCACCGTCGAAGAGGCGATGAGCCAGGACGTCTACGTCGTGGATCCGGACGATCCGGTGGAGGCCGTCGTCGAGCAGATGGCGAGCCGCAAGTACGGCTCCGCGATCGTGATGGACCCCCGTGGGGGCGTCGCGGGGATCTTCACCACCATCGACGCGCTTCAGGTTCTCGCCGACGTGCTGCGTCGCGCGGCCGCGTGAGCTGCAGCGGCCTCACGTGGTCAGCCCCGGACTCGTCGCGCAAGACCTGCGCCCAGCCCCGTCCCAAGTCCGGCACGTGGCGGAACTCCCGTACCCGGGCGGTTCCAAGCATCACAACCCACAACCGCCGGTAGGTGGTGAACGGCGACGCGCTGGCCAACGTCGTCGATGCGCTGAAGACCGACGGCTTCGGCGTGCTCACCGAGATCGACGTCCGCGAGACGCTGCAGCAGAAGCTGGGCGTGCTCTTCGGACTGGCGGCGTCGGGCGACGTCTCTTGGCCCGTGCCGCAGATCGTGCGCGCCTTCCAGGGCTCGCGCAGATTGTGCGGACGTTCGTGGAGCCTACGTGTGGCGCGGCCACACCTTGCCCCTGGGTGGGACCGGCCCGGTTCGTGCTCGTGGGTGCGTCACATGCCCCCTCTCCGAGGAGCCGATATGGCGCTGCAGATGTGGTTCGTCCAGACCCTGGCCGACGTGGGTGCCGAGAACAGCGCGACGATCGTGTGCCCGCTCCCGTTCGATCTTCTCGCTTTGCTGCTCAGGTCCGGAGCCGCGACAGCCAGGCCGGACGCTCGGCTCAAGGCGCTGCCGTGAGCTCGGAGCTGTGGGCGATCGTGCTGGCAGCGGGTGACGGCACCCGGCTCGCCCCGCTGACCCGCGCCCTCTACGGACAGGAGGTCCCCAAGCAGTTCGCCGCGCTCGCGGGCGAGTCGTCGCTGCTCCAGGCCACGATCGAGCGCATCTCGCCGCTGGTGCCGTACCGGCGGATCGTGGTGGTCGTCGGCGTCGCGCACCAGGCGCGCGCGCGGGCGCAACTGGCGCGGTACCCGGGACTGGACCTAGTGTTCCAGCCGCGCAACCTCGAGACCGCCCCCGGCATCCTGCTGCCCTTGACCCGGATCCTGGTCCGCGCGCCCGAAGCCCGGGTGGCGATCTTCCCCGCGGATCATCACGTCCCTGATCCGGCGGCGCTGCTCGATGCGGTCGAGCTCGCCGATAGGACCACCCGCAGGTCGCCGTCGACCATCACCCTGATCGGCGCCGTGCCCGACGCGCCCGAGAGTGAGTACGGGTGGATCGTGCCCGGGCCCCAGCTCGACCGCGGGCCGATCGGGGTCCGGGCGGTGGCGCAGTTCGTGGAGAAGCCACCGGCGGACGTCGCGCAGCAGCTGATGGCGCGTGGTGGCCTGTGGAACACGTTCATCTCGATCGGACAGGCCGCCACGTTCTGGGCGCTGGCGAAGCGATTGCTTCCCGTGCACGTCGCGCTGTTCGAGGAGTACGCCGCGTGGTTCGGTGCGACCGGTGACGACCCTGGCGCGGGGGAACGGTTGCACGAGCTCTACGCAAAGATGCCGCCGGCCAGCTTCAGTCGGGCGGTTCTCGAGCATGCGGGCAACCTCGCGGTGGTGCCGATGGCGGCGTCGGGGTGGTGCGACTGGGGATCTCCGGAGCGGGTGTTCCAGAGCCTGCACGGCACACCTGCAGTGGACCGCCTCCTCCAGCGCATCGCCGACCAGGCAGGGTGGTTGCTCGTGCGTGGCGCCGCGGAGGTCGATGGCACGACCCATGGTCCCACGACCCAGGTGACCCCATGATCTCCCCCCTGTACACGCGCCGGTTCGATGAGCGCGGCCTCGACGAGGTCGCCCTCGTCGGCGGCAAGACCGCCTCGCTGGGTGAGATGTTTCGCGTCCTGGTTCCCCTCTGCGTGCCGATGCCCGATGGCACCCGCGTCCACGTGGCGGAGGTCGAGCGCAGGATGGCACTGGAGCTGGCCCCCCGACCCCAACAGGAGCACACGCGATGACGATCGTCTGCGGAACCGACTTCTCCGATGATGCGTTCCAGGCCTCAGAGATCGCCGCGGCGCTCGCGCGCAAGCTGCGGGTGCCGCTCAAGCTGGTCCACGTCATCGACGAGCTGGGCGTCGAGGTCGCGGTGGCGAGCGATGGTGACGCCGTCTACGACCCGCTCCGGGCCCGGCTGCGCGCGCGGGCGGCGCACCTGCGCGATGTCTTCGGCATCGACGTGGAGCCCGTCGTCGTGCCCGGCCTCGTCGTGGACAAGCTCGCCGAGCTCGCCGAGCTCGCCCACGCCAGCGTGCTGATCGTGGGAGCGGGCGGGCGCGAGCGGCGAAACCGCTGGCTGCTCGGCAGCGTGGCCGAGCGAGTCGCGCAGACCGCGCGCGTGCCGGTGCTGGTCATCCGGGACGGTGCGGCCATCGGCGCCTGGGCGCGCGAAGAGCGCCCGCTCCGCGTCCTGGTGGGCGTCGAGCCGACCGCGACCGCCCGCGCGGCGCTGCGCTGGGCGGCCGGCCTCCGGCAGATTGCCGCGTGCGACCTGACGGTCACCCAGGTGGCCTGGCCGCTCGGCGAGCACCAGCGCCTGGGCATCCCGGCGCCGATGCCGCTCGATCGCCTGCGCCCCGAAATCGAAGAACCGCTGCTGCGCGATCTCGAGCGCTGGGCGGGCGTGCTGCCCGGACCCGGCGAGACTTCCTTCGTCGTCCGCCCCGGCTGGGGCCGCGTCGACTCCCACCTGTCGCAGCTCGCCACGGAATTCGATGCGGACCTGATCGTCGTCGGGACCCACCAGCGCTCCGGCGTCGCGCGGCTGTGGCAAGGCTCGGTCTCGCGCGGGGTCCTCCATGGCGCTTCGATGACCGTCGCGTGTGTCCCTCGCGACGAGACCGTCGCGGAGGAGGCCTCGTTGCCGCAGTTTCGCCGCGTCCTAGCCCCGACCGACTTCTCGCCGATAGCCAACCGCGCGATCCGGTTCGCCTACGGCCTGGTGGGGCGAGGGGGGACCGTCCACCTGCTCCACGTCGTGACCCGGGAGGTGGGCGAGGACGATCCGGACCCGCAGGCGCGGCTGCGGGCGCTCGTTCCGGCGAGCGCCGCGGAGCGCGGCATCGAGACCACCGTCGAGGTCGTGACCGTGAAGGACGCTGGCGACGCCATCTGGCAAGCGGCTGGGCGGCTCGGCGTCGACGCCATCTGCATGGCCACCCACGGCCGTACGGGCGTCGCCCGGCTGGTCCTGGGATCTCAGGCCCAGGAGGTGGTGCAGCACAGCCGCCAGCCGGTGGTGCTGGTGCCCGCGGAGCGCGACGCGTGAGGGAGACGCCTGCCCAGCAGCGGCCGATCCCGTGGTCATGGCGGCTGGGGCGCGTCTTCGGCATCGACGTCTTCGTCCATGCGACCTTCGTCCTCCTGCTCACGTGGATCGCCTGGGGCTACTACGCGCGCACCGGCGAGCTGGGCGCGGTGGTCCTCGGCGTCGGGTTCATCCTGGCGGTCTTCGGCGTCGTGGTCCTCCACGAGCTCGGGCACGCGCTGACCGCGAGGCGGTTCGGCATCCGGACCCGAGACATCACGCTGCTTCCCATCGGCGGAGTCGCCCGCCTCGAGCGGATGCCCGAGAACCCCCGGCACGAGCTCCTGGTCGCGCTCGCCGGTCCCGCCGTCAACGTCGCGATCGCGGGCGCGCTCTATGTCGGGTTGCGCGCGACTGGCTCGACGGTCGCCCTCGATGATCCGAGTTTGTTCGGCAGCGGCCCGTTCCTGACCCGGCTGCTCTGGGTCAACGTCATGCTCGCGGGCTTCAACCTTTTGCCCGCGTTTCCGATGGATGGCGGGCGCGCCTTGCGCGCGCTCCTCGCCATGCGCGGGGACTACGTGGCCGCGACCCTGACCGCGGCGCGCCTCGGTCAGGCGATCGCGGTCATGCTAGGGATCGTCGGGCTGCTGGGGAACCCGCTGCTGGTCCTCATCGCGGTGTTCGTCTGGATCGGGGCCGCGGCCGAGGCGTCCGCGGTCGAGACCAAGGCGACGCTCGAGGGGATTCCTGTCCAGGCGGCGATGATCACAGACTTCCGCGCGCTGACCGAGCTCGACACGCTGGCGACCGCGGCACAGATGCTCCTCGCCGGATCGCAGATTGACTTCCCCGTGCTCGACCCGGCCGGCGAGTTGATCGGCGTGCTGACTCGCACGGACCTGGTCCGTGGACTCACCGAGCATGGTGCGGACGCCGCGGTCGCGACCCTGATGGCGAGGCACGTCGCAACCGCCGAGCCAGACGAGCTGCTCAGCGGGGCGCTCACCCGCATGCGGCAGAGCGAGCACAGCCTCATGCCTAGCCTCATGCCAGTGGTCCGCGGCGGCCGGGTGATCGGGATCGTCACGCTGGAGAATATCGCCGAGTTGATGATGGTCAATGGGGCGCTACGGACCTCGCCGCGCGCCGATCGGCCGCGCGGGCGGACGAGGACGTGAACGTGCTCCGTGAGTCCACATGAAGATCGCGATGTACAGCACGAAGGCCCACGACCGCCGGTTCTTCGAGATCGCCAACTCGTCACACCAACACGGGCTCGTGTTCCTCGAGCCACGGTTGAGCGTCGAGACCGCGCCGCTGGCTGCCGGGTTCGAGGCGGTGTGCGCCTTCGTCAACGACTCGCTCGACGCGACGGTCCTGGGTGTACTCGCGCGGGGCGGCACGACGCTGATCGCGCTGCGCTCAGCGGGCTACAACCACATCGATCTGCGGGCGGCCGCAGCGCTCGGCATGAGGGTCGTTCGCGTGCCCGCCTATTCGCCTTATGCGGTGGCCGAGCATGCGGTCGGCATGATCTTGACGCTCAACCGCAAGCTGCATCGGGCCTACAACCGCGTGCGCGAGGGGAACTTCGCGCTCGATGGGCTGTTGGGCTTCGACGTGCATGGCAAGACCGTCGGCATCGTTGGGACCGGCGCGATCGGCGGTGTCTTCGTCAGGATCATGAGCGGGTTCGGTTGCGAGCTGCTGGCCTTCGACCCAAAGCCAAACCTGGCGTTGGAGTCGCTCGGCGTCCGGTACACCACGCTCGAGGAGCTGCTGCGGCGTGCCGACATCGTCAGCCTGCACTGCCCGCTCACCCCAAAGACCCACCACTTGATCGACGCCGAAACGCTCGGGTTGATGAAGCCCGGCATGATGCTGATCAACACCAGTCGTGGAGCGTTGGTTGACACCCGGGCGGTGATCGAGGCGCTCAAGACCGGCCAGATCGGGCTGCTCGGCCTGGACGTGTACGAGGAAGAGGCCGATCTGTTCTTCGAGAATCTCTCCGATCAGGTGATCCAGGACGACGTGTTCAGTCGGCTCTTGACCTTCCCCAACGTGCTGATCACCGGTCATCAGGGCTTTTACACGGCCGAGGCACTGGCGAACATCGCCGAGACGACGCTCACCAATGTCAGCAGTGTTGCAAGGGGGCGAGGCGCGCTGCACGAGGTCACGCTCCAGCGGAACCCAGGCAGTTCCTCCGAGGCATGATGAGCTCAGTCCGAAGGACCCTTCGTCGGGGATGCGTCGGCTGCGTCGGGTGGTTCCGGAGGGGTGACCGCCGGGACGGCGCTGGTGACCGCGCGCGAGGAACGCGAGCGGGCGGCGAGGCGCAGAACCAGCGGGCCCAGGCGCAAACGTGCGGGCTGTGGGAACTGGTCTCGCGCCACGCCAGGGAAGTGGGATTTACATCCTCGCTTGCGGCATGGTTCACCCGAACGACCCCATGACAACTCACCCGCGCTACCGTGTCGAGAACGACGAACACTGCATCGACGTGCGGCTCGCCACGCTCGACCAGCTCTTCGACAACCGAGATCCCGCGCCGTTTCGGGAGCGAGACCTCGATCCTGCGCTCGTCGAGTACCTGGTCGCCGCCGCCGAGGATCTCTCACCCCATGGGCCGTTCCGGGTGAGCTTCTGGTTCACGACACCGGTGACGATCGAGCGGGTCGAAGGGGCCTACCGTGCCCACTTCGAGTACGAGCTCCAACGGGCCGACCGATGCCGCACGCGAGAACGCCGCACGGGTCAGCTCTCGTTCCTGATCGGGGTGATCCTGCTTGCCGTGCTGGTCTCGCTCGCGCAACTCGCGACACCAGTTCCACGCATCGGGCCGGCGCTCAAGGAGGGCCTCACGATCTCGAGCTGGGTCGTGATGTGGCGGCCGATCCAGACGTTGATCTACGACTGGATCCCATCACGCCGCCACCGCAAGCTCATGACCCGCTTGCTCGTGGCGCCGGTCGGGGTTCGTGAGGGCTGTCCACCCGGGACCGTGACGAAGCTCGAGGCGGCATGACTGGGGTGGCACCCTGGGCGCGTGCCTCGCGCGCGATCACCAGCGACTCCCCCACGGACCAAATGATTTGGCCGACGGTTGCGTTCGCTGCACCCGATGCCGAGGATGTTCGAGCATGAGCAGCCCAGCCGTACCGGAGCAAGGGCTTGAGGAGACCGAGGCTCGGCGTCGGTTGCTCGAGCACGGTCCGAACGCGCTTCCCGAGACCGCCGCCGTGCCGTTGTGGCGCCGCTTCTTGCGGCAGTTCAAGAGCGCGCTCATCTACGTCCTGCTCTTCGCCCTGGCGTTCGACCTGGGCGTGTGGGTCCACGAGGGCGCCCCCGGGGTACCCTTCGAGGCGCTGCTGATCGCGCTGGTGCTGCTGCTCAACTCGGGCCTGGGCACCTTCCAGGAGTATCGCTCCGAGCAGGCCATCGCCCGGCTGGCGAAGCTTTCCGCACCGCTGGTCTGGGTGCTGCGCGACGGCCGGCTGGTCCATCGCCCGACGGCGGACCTGGTGCCGGGCGACGCGGTCCGGGTGGAGGCCGGCGATCGACTCGCGGCCGACGGCACGCTCGTCGAAGCGCATGGGTTCATGGTCGACGAGTCGGTGTTGACCGGCGAGTCCGTGCCGGTCGAAAAGCAGGACGGAGACGACGCGCTGAGCGGCACGCTCGCGGTGAGGGGCAAGGCGTTCCTCCAGGTCAACCGGACCGGCGCGCGCAGCAACATGGGCAAGCTGGCCACGATGCTGGGCCGGATCCAGACTGACAAGACACCGCTCGAGCGCCGCATGGACGCCTTGGGCCACCAGATCGCGCGCTGGGTGGGCGCGCTCTCGGCGGTCCTGCTGGTCGGTGGGATAGCTACCCAGGGCCTCGGGCGCATCGACGAGATCCTGCTCTTCACGGTGGCGCTGGCGGTCGCTGCGGTCCCGGAGGGGATGCCCGCCATCGTCACGCTGACCCTCAGCATGGGGGTCCAGCGGATGGCCCGCCGGAACGCGATGGTCCGCCGGCTGGCCGCCGTCGAGGCGCTGGGCTCGGTCACGGTCATCGCCACCGACAAGACCGGCACCCTGACCGAGAACCACATGACCGTGGCGGGCCTCGACAGCGATGACGCCGCGGAGGCGATCGCGGCCATGGTGATCGCCAGCGACGCGGACACCGACGGCGCGGCCGGCGATCCCCTGGAGCTCGGCATGCTCGCGTACGCGCGTGCGCAGGGCGTGGATCCTGCCGACCTCCGGCTCCAGCGGCCACGACGGTCCGCGCGACCGTTCGACAGCGCGTGGAAGTTCATGCGCGTCACCGTCGAGCACGATGGACGGCGGATCAGCTACCTCAAGGGCGCCTCCGAGGTCGTCCTCGCCCGTGCGACGCTCACCACCGAGGAGCGGGATCGCTGGTCGCGACGCACGGAGGAGGAGGCCGCGCGAGGCCACCGGGTGCTCGGGCTGGCGGTCGGCGACGAGGAAAGCGAGGAGGGGCTGCGGTTCCTTGGCCTGGTCATGCTCTGGGATCCGCCGCGTCCCGAGGTCCCCGCCGCGGTGCGCGCGGTCCAGGATGCCGGCGTGCGTGTCCTGATGATCACCGGCGATCACCCGTCCACCGCGCAGGCGATCGCGACCAAGGTCGGCATCGATGGCGCTGCCGCGGGCGTGCTCACTGGCGCCGACCTCGACCGGCTCACGCCCGAGGAGCGCCGCGCCGCGATTCGACGCATCAGCGTGTTCGCGCGGGTGACGCCCGAGCACAAGCTGGCGATCGTCGACGCGCTCAAGGCCGATGGCGAGGTGGTCGCGGTGACCGGCGATGGCGTCAACGATGCGCCCGCGCTCAAGCGGGCCGACGTCGGCGTGGCGATGGGGCAGCGCGGCTCCGACGTCGCGCGCGAGGTCGCGGATCTGGTGCTTCTCGACGACAACTTCGCGTCGATCGTGGGTGCGATCGAGGAGGGCAGGGGGATTTACGCCAACATCCAGAAGGTCATCCGTTTCTTGTTCTCCACCAACGTTGCGCTGGTGCTGCTGGTGGTCGCTGGCGCGGCGGGCTCGGTCGCACTCGGCCTGCGGACAGACGAGGGCGCCCTGCTGCTGCCGCTGACCGCGGTCCAGTTGCTGTGGATCAACTTCCTCGCCGACGGCCCGCCGGCGCTGGCGCTCGGCATCGATCGCAGCCACGGGCTCCTGAGCCAGGCGCCGCGACCGCGAGACAGCGCGCTCCTCGACGGGCCGGCCCTGCGCTTCGTCCTCATTACCGGCGCCTTCAAGGCCGCACTCGGCGCGGCCTTGCTGGTCGGGTTGCCGTGGGCCGGCTACGGTGTGGTGGCGACGATCACGGCGGTGTTTCTCTACGAGTCGATCGCTCAGCTCTTGTTCGCGTTCCCGGCACGCCGGCTCGGGGCGCCGCCGCTGCACAACCTGGCCCTGTACGTATCGATCATCCTCGGGACCCTGCTCCAGATCGCCACGATCGCGATCCCGGGATTGCGGCGCGCGCTGGGGCTGGTGCCGCTCGATGTCGCGGCGCTCGCGGCGGTTGGGGGCGCGATCGTCGCCACGTGGGTTGTCGCCGAGGCGACCAACCATTTGCTGCGACAGCGTACGGCGGCGGCCCCGACAACGAGGCACGTATCGGCATGACCCTCGCGGTGGTGCTCGCGGTCTTCGCCGCCGCCGGCTTGATGCTGATGACTGGTCGTCGTCGGCAACGCGCTGGCGCGTGCCGCCGACGCGATCGCAGAGACGACCGGCATCGGCCGGGTGTGGATCAGGATCGTGGTACGGGCCGATCCGGGACCCGTGTGGCTGCCCGCCGAGCGTGACCTGCGGCGGGTGAGGCTCGGGTGCGGCGGACGAGGCGATGTACGGTCGGGCCGTGCGCGACACCGACCCTGCCGATCTACGTGGTCGGCCTCGGGCCAACCGGCGCCAACCCGTGGCGACCGTCGACACGCGCATGGTGTCGCAGCCGCCACGAGCCGAAAGCGGCCGCGTGAGCCAGCTCCTGCCATGGTCCGGCTGTGCTGCCTCCGCGCCTGGTACCGTCGCCCACGAAATGGTCGGAGCCCCACGACGATGAGCACGCGCTCCCGCGCGTTCGCGATCGACAATGCTATCCCTGCGCAGGTGATGGCGGCGCTCAGGTCGGAGATTGTCAATGCCACGTCTCGCGATAGTCGCACTCATTGGTACCCGCTCGAGGCGCCGCCGCGGCTGCTGTTCGAGCAGGTAGTTCAGCAGCTCCGCCGTTACGTGCTGCAGCGGGAGGAGTTCGCGGGCGCCGAGTGGTGGTTCCGCACCACGGCCTCGGACGCGGACTTCCCGTTTCACTTCGATCGCGACGAGGCGATCCGCGGCTCGGTCGTATCGCCTGATCTGGCGTCGATCCTCTATCTGAGCAACGTGGGCGGACCGACGTTGATTCTGGAGGCCACCCCGACGCGACACGCGGCGCCGAGGGTCGGGACGGCGGTCCACCCGCGCGTCGGTCGGTTCGTCATGTTCCCCGGCGCCTTCCTCCACGGCGTGCTGCCGGGGCGGCCGAACCGGTGGCCACGGGTCACGATGCTCGTGAACTGGTGGCGATCCGTGCCGCGGCTCGAACGTGCGGCCAGGCTCGACAGCCCGCCGGCCTCGAGGCGCTGGCGGCTCGACGTGAAGGGCCGGCGACCCATCGCGGCACTCGAGTCCGTCGATCCGTCCCGGTTGCTGTCGAAGGCCGCGTGGTTGGCTGTCATCGACGAGCAGAGCAGGTATCGCTAACCGTGAATCGAAGCGGCCGCGGCGCCACGTCATCCTTGCTACGAAGCGGCGCCGGCCCAGGCGTCGGCGGGCGCCTGGCCCAGCTGGCCGCCGCGCGGCGCGCGGTGGTCGTGCTCGTCGAGGAATGCGCCGGGCCGGACCTGCACGTCGTGCCGCGAGGTGACGGCACCGAGGTGGTCGAGGCAGCAGCCGGGCGCGCAGCCGGCGCCGCGTTCGACTTGATCGGTCAGCTCAATCTCGTAGAACTTCAACGAGCTGCGCCCAAGGAGGCCGCGGCGCTGCCGTCGACAACGATGAGAGGTGGGGCACCTGTAGATCCCGAGCGGCGAGGTGGCGGTCGAGTCCTCTATTGTCCGGGCGATGTCACCGACTTGAAGGTTGGTAGCCCACCGCCAGATGTTGAACTGTATCGTGTCCTCGCCCCCCGCACGGCGACGTTCCGCCGCGAGGGTCCGGCGCTGCCGCCCTGTGAGTCGCCGTACTACCCCGTGCTCCTCGGTGGCGGCGGATACAACGACGCGTTGTCGCGAGCGGCCGAATCTTTGGGCCCACTGCTCGAAGCATCGGGTGTCGCACCCCCACTGGGGAGTGAATTCGACGATCGACCACGCCAGCGTGTGCTTGGCTATGGCGATCCGCTCCAGAGCAGCCCGAACGTCAACTGCGAAGGCTATTCAAGCGGAAGGGCTCCCGAGAAATGGGCCGACACCTCCGACTTCTGGAATCGGGCGGCAGACTGGCAGCTGCTGTTCCAGGCCGATTCGGAGTACGGCGAACCGGACGTGATGTTCGGCGATGGCGGTCTGCTGTACTTCATGATTCGGCCCGCAGCTCTTGTTGCGCGTCGATTCGAGGCTGCGTGGACGGATTGGCAATCGGATTGAGATCACGCCAAGTCGGGATGAGGTGGCGGCGAATGCGTCGGGGGGCCATCTCCCGGCGCTCGGCGCTTCGAGCGACGGGGACCGCGACGACGACGGGATCGACCGGCTCGAGGCACCGTAGCGCCTCCAGCGCGGCGACTGAATCAACCAAGCCGCGCCGCCCATGGCGCTCGGCGACGATCTGTTACCTTGCCGTCCTCATGAGCAACCCCCAGACCAGCAGCCGCACGGCGGCCACGCCCGATCTCGACCCCGCCAAGCTCGCCCAGCAGAGCAGGGCCGCGCACCTACGCCGGCAGGCCCAGATGAGACTCCTCAAGAAGCGCCGGAAGAAATCCGGCCAGTAGCCGCGAGGCCAAGGCCTGCGCCGCGCGCTTGCTCGTCGGCGATGCCGTCGCGACCTGGTGGACGGGCGACGGGGACCTCGACCTGGAAGACGGCAGCGAGGCGGGCCCGCGCCGCGTCGAGGCGAACGCTCTGGTGGCGCGCGTCAGCGGTCGTCGTTCCGGCGGCGCAGCCGCTCGAGCCCCTCGGCGATCGGCCGCACGATCGTGCCACCCCACGGGCGGATCGCGACCGTCCAGACGCGCATGCCCACATCGACGGGCAGGCGCGCGAGCGTCACCGGCAGCCCGCGCACCAGCAGCACCACCGCGGCGAGCCGCGCCACCGCTGATAGCAGGAACACCGCGGCGTAGCCCTGGTAGTCGGTGCCCATCGCGCCGAGCAGGGCGCCGCCGATGAACGACGCGCTCGCCGTGCCGATCGCCTGCAGCGCGCTGAGCGCCGACTGCATCGTGGTGCGCTCCGCGTCGTCTTCGCCATCGAACAGCACGATCAGCACGCCGAGCTCGAACCCGGCCCACGCGACCCCGGCGTAGACCTGGAGGGCGAGCAGCACCGCGAGCTCGCTCGTCGCGATCCACACCGCCGGGATCGGCGCGATCGCGACCGCGCTGATCGTCAGGACCCGGCGCACGCCCACGCGGTGGATGAGGCGGCCGATCAGCGGCAACGCGACGATCTTCGCGACCACGATCGTCGCGGTGAACACGGCGTACGCGCCGTGCCCGAGCTGCTGGTGTACCAGCAGGTACGGCGTGAGGAACGGGCCCGAGATCGCGGCGGCGGCCATCGCCGCGACGATGTAGACGAGCAGCGGTGCGCGCGAGTTGCCCCGCAGCCGCGGCGGGATGCTGCGGAACCGCATCCGCCGGCGCGGCGTCCCGTCCACGCCGGCGCCCATCTGGGACACCATCAGCGCCGAGCCGAGCCGCGCGATCATCGCCAGCCCGAACATCGCGGCGTACACCGCGAGCACGTGCGTGGTCCCGGCGGCCGCGTGCAGCGCGAACCCCGCGCCCAGCAACCCGGCGAGCATCGTCACCTGGCCGACGCCCTGCCGCCGGCCGAAGAACTTGCTGCGCACCGCGCGCGGCACGACCCGCGCCATCCAGGGATTCCACGCCGCCGCCGCGGCCATGCCGGCCGCCCAGTACACCGCCGCCGCGCCGAACACCACGGCGGTCGCCGGCGCGCCGGCGAGGGCGACCGCGATCAGTGGCACGAACGCCAGCCCTTGCACCACCATGCATCCGACGACGAACCCACGCAGGCTGCGCACGCGCGCGATCGCGCGCGGGGCGAGCAGCTGCAGCAGCCCGCCGGCGAGCATCGGCGCCGAGGCGATCAGCCCGGCGGTGACCGGCGACAGCCCCAGGGCGAGCGCGAACGCCGGCAGGTACACCTCGGCGACCCCCGCCATCACGCCGTAGCCCGACGCGTCGCCGAGACTCAGCCGCAGGTCACGGCGCACGCGGCGAGGACGCATCGTTGGACGGCGTATCACGCGCGCGTCCCGAGGGCACGACGCTGGTTCCCGGGTGACGGACGCCCGGCTCGTAAGTGCGTGACAGTCGACGGCCACCGCGGGCGCTGGACCAACCGGCGTGGCGTGGCGTCACCATCGACGGGTGAAGCGACTCCCCTCCGTCCTGCTCGCGATCGCGGCCGCCGTCACCGTCACGTTCCTCGCGCCGCCGCGTGCGACCGGCGAGGCGTCAGCCGTGCCCGCGGCGCCCACCATGTTCGGCGGCCAGCTGGTCCGGGGCACGACGCTCGACGGCGCGGCGGCGATGGACGTGGGCGGTGGCGGCGCGCTCTACGTCCGCGATACCGCGCTGTACTGGGGCGGCGGCGGCGGCCATGTGTTCCAGGTCGGCGACACCGACGGTCGGCAGACGATCCATCTGTTCCACGGCGAGCTGCTGCTCGGGCTCGACCTGCTGCGCGCCCGGCACGCGATCGTCAGCGCGATGGGCATGGCCGGCGTCGGCATGACCAAGGACGAGCGCGGGCTCTTCGGGATGGCCGAGGCCCGGTTGGCGCTGCGGCGCCCGCTCACGCGCTGGTTCATGCTCGGCGGTCACGTGGCCTACCGGCGAGCCTTCCGCAGCGGCCTCGAGCGCACCACCGACGCCGGCCTGAGCGGTCCCATCGTCGGGCTCGAGCTCTACTTCACGCACTGAGCTGGCTCGGCCAGCCCGCGCCGCGCACCGCGGGCGGTCACGGAGCGGTGATGGCGTTGTTGTCGATGGCGACCAGGGACTGCGCCAGCGCTCGCCCGTTCATGGTGGCGCGCGTCTGGAGCGTGATCCCGGTCTGCGACAGGATGATGCCCTCGAAGTGTGCGTCGGCGTGGATGGTGGCCTTGCCGGCCACCTGCCAGAAGACGTTGCGAGCCTGAGCGCCGCCGCTGAGGATCACCCGCTTGGCGCTGCTGACGTCGAGGTCGTCCGAGATCTGGAAGATCCAGACGTCGGTGGCGGAGCCCGCGATCGTCACATCGGTCGGGACCGTCACGCCGGTGCCCCAGGTGTAGAGGCCGGGGGCGAGGGTCAGGCCGCCGAGGTTGCCGCTGCCCAGGTTGAGGAAGTCGGGGTTGGTTCGTCCGGCCGCATCGGTGTAGGCCGCCTGCATGGCGAGCACGGCGGTGGTCAGGTTGGTCGGGGTCGGCACCGCGTAGTCGCTCGCGTAGATCCGTCCCGGCGCGACGACCGAGGCTGACGTCGCGAAGACGTTGGTGGCGTCGGCGGTGAGCGCGAAGCCGGTGATGAAGCTGGCCGCCGCGGGGCTCAGGCCGAGATGGCCGCCCGTGATCGAGGATCCGGTGACGTTGGTGATGCCGGTCTTGGCGAGCAGGACGTAGCTGCCGGCCGCCGTGAGGTCGGTGGTCGAGCCGAGCGCGACCGGCGCCGGACCGAGACCGGCCGGATTGGGCGGGTTGTTCTGGGGCCGGGCGTCGGTCGTGCCGTCGTCGTCGCCAGCGTTTCCGTTGTCGCCGCACGCCATGGCCGAGACGGCGACGGAGAGAAGCGTGAGTGCCGTGCGTAGCTCAGGGACAAGATAGGATCGCAACATATGGCTCCTGTTCGAGCGCCGCGTGGATCACGCGTTGGGCGCCGCCAGAAGCGGACGCCGACGTCTCGGTCCTCCCATCAAGCACGATCAGGGCCATGCACTCGATCGCGCAGTTTCGAGCGCTTGAGTCACCTTCGGGCGGAAGCAGACGCTGATAACGAGCGATCGTGCGCACGATTTCTGATGTCGGTGTTCGCGGCAGCATCGTCAGGACAGGCCGGCGCGTCGGGGCGCGTGCTTACCGAGCCTACCTGTTCGTACCCGGAGCGGTCGCCATCGGCGATGCAGCGGACCACGCGCCGCCACGCGCACGTGGGCGGCGATCGGGAGGCCGGGATCGTCGAGTAGCTCGCGAGATCTGACCCGCGCGCCACCAGGGGGGCGTGGCCAGGTTTCGCCGCGACCGTCCCCAACTCGATGTTTCGGCCCAGCTCGGATCGGAAGGGAGATCGCCCAGTATCGCGGCCTGAGCCGCTGGCCGACGAGCGTCTTGCATGCCGCCTCGACGACCCCGGAGCCGATCATCAAGCCTTGCGCGTTACGGCGATCAGGCCTCGTTCACTTGACGTTCGCGGACACCGCGACGTCGAACGCGCTCGAGGTCAGCAGCTGCAAGACCGCCGCGACCAAATGCAGCGGCAAGAACGGCTGCAAGGGCCAGGGCTGCACCGACTCGACCGAGGCAGCGTGCGAGGAGAACGGCGGCACGGTCCGGGCGGCAGGGCGCTGAGCCGTCACCCGGCCGGGTGTCCGCCACGCCCGGTCCTCGGGGCGGCAGCGCACGTCGGGCGCGCGCTCGTCGAGATAGCGCAGCACCGACGGCAGGCGGACCCGCAGCGAGTTGACGTTCCAGGTGGCGATCGTGAACCCGCCTGGTTGTAGCCGCCCGCCGATCGCGCGACCGCCTCGGTTGCGCGACGGGGGCACGACGATGACCACGACCGGTACGCCGCGCGGTTTCCCGCCGGCACCTGCGCGCGGATCGTGACCCGCAAGCCGCTGCGCGATGGCGACGAGCTCGTGATCGGCGAGCCCCGCCTGGTGTTCAAGTCCGTGGCTGACGCCGCCACGCCCCGCGCGAGGCCGGCCGAATCGGTGTTCGCCGAGCATGACCGCGGACGACTTTAGCGCGTAGATACCCGCATGCCCTCCAAGTACACCCTGACGCTGTCGACGACCGGGGCCTCGCGATTGGCGACGCCCTCCACCACCTGGACGCTCACCAACAGCAGCGAGGCCGGCTTGGTCGCCCGGGGCGGTACCGCGAACGACCCGCACGGAGACCATGCCCGGGTCGAGGGACGGGCTGCCGCGCGCAAGCACGCGGCCGGCCTGGGCCACGCCATCAGGGATCGTGATGTCCAGGTCGTCTACGGAGAGCGCCCGCCCGCGGTCTGCCTGTAAGCAACCCCAAGCACTGTCGCCAGAGGGCGGAGTCGAGGGTGTGGACGACCACGCCGCCAGACGTCTACAGGCGTGTGTAGCGCCGCCGTAACTGCTCGCGACGAAGCCCCCCAGGAGAACGACATGGAACACGAAGTCAGGCTCATCGTCCGCCGGCTCCCGCTCCGGGGCACGGTCGCGGTCGCGGCGCGCTGTGCGAGCATCGCCCTCGCGCGGTTGCGTCAGAGCGCGGTGAGGAAGGATCGCGCTCTGCTCCAGGCGGGCGTCGCGACCTGCGTTCGGGTTGCCGAGAGGGACGAGCACGGCGAGGAGGGTGAGTTGCACGGAGTCGGCGGGAGAGCGGTGGACCTCGCGCAGACGCGATCGCTGCCGGCCGACGACGCGAGGCTGCTCGAATGCGTCGCAGGCGCGTGTTACGCGGCCGCGACCTACTCCGAGTGGCTCGCGGGGTCACCGCAGCGGCGCGCTCTGCTCGGCGAGCGCGTCGTCGACAACGCGCTTCGAGCGTGTCGCGGCGTGCTTGGTCACGACGCGACTGTCGACGCGGAGACCCTGAGCCTGTGTCACCGCGTCGAGACCGCTGCGCGATCGGAGCAGTGGAAAGACGAGACGCCAGTCGTCCTCGCGGATCTCGGATAGCTCAGCTGCGCGCGCAGCGGCCCGTTCTTGTGCGGCCGCGCCGCCCTATTGCCAGCTGTTGCCTCGGTAAAACCATGACAGTCCGAGCCCGCCTCTGGATAGTCCCGCGGGCGCTCGAGATGCTCGCCACCGCGAGCACGCGCAGCGCAAGGAGGGCCCATGGCGAGAACGTTTGTGTCGAGTTCGAGGTCGTTGCGGCGGCGGGTTGCGCTTGGCGGCGCCGCGTTGGTGCTGGCGGCGCTGGCGCCGGCGTGCCTGGTGGAGGAGGACGCCGAGACCGCCGAGACCAGCTGGGAGGAGCAAGACGTGGTCGGCGGCACCACCACCACCGCGCGTCCCGAGATCGGCCAGTTCATCAATGGCGGCGGCGGCGCGTGTACCGCGACGCTGGTCGCGCGTCGGTACGTCCTCACTGCGTCGCACTGCCTGTCGCCCGGGTTCACCGGCACCACGCCCCTGGCCGGGTCGTCGTTCGATTTCACCGATGCCGGCGGCACCGCGCGGAGCTACGGCATCGATCGGATCCACAGCTTCGCCACCGCGCGGGTGTGGAACGAGGCGCGCGAGTGGTTGCCCGGTAATGTCTTCACCACCGACCTGGCGCTGCTGCGGCTGACCGCCAACGTGCCGTCGTCGCAGGCGACCCCGGCGAACCTGGCGGCGAGCAACCCGGTGACCGGCAATCGCTCGACCATGTTTGGCTTCGGCTGCAACGATCGCACCCCCGAGTCGGGCGCCGGCACCAAGCGCGCCTTCAGCTACGACTACGGGCCCGCGACGACCCGGCTGTGCTGGGGCGACTCGGGCGGCCCCGAGGTGTACGGCAACGTGAACGATCGCGGCGCGGTCTGGGGGATCGGCAGCACGTTCAACTTCGTCGGCGAGACCGACGCCTGGACCGACATCTTCAGCTCGGTGGCGTTCTTCAAGCCGTCGATCGAGTCGATCCTGCGCACCACCGAGGGCGATTTCGAGGTCGGCTTCGATCGCCCGGGTATGGACCTGACCAGCCTCGTCACCGCCAACGCGACGGCCTGCGCGACGGCGTGTCGGGACGACGGCCGGTGCCGCGCCTTCACCTGGGTGCCGAGCGTGCCAGACGGGACCTGCTTCCTGAAGAGCGGCGTGCCCGATCTGGTCGCGGCGCCGGGCCTCACCTCGGGGCTGGGGCCGGTCTACGAGATCGGCCGCGATCGCGCCGGCATGGACTACAGCAACACGGCGCTGGCCGAGGCCCGCCCCGAGTTGTGTCATGCGACGTGCGCGCGCGACGCCGGCTGCCGGGCCTGGACCTACGTCGCGCCCGGCTGGCAAGGGCCGCAGGCGCGGTGCTACCTGAAGAGCGGCGTCCCGACCAGCAACGCGCACTCGGGCTGCACGTCGGGCGTCATGGACCGCTCGCTCGAGGTCGGATGGAATCGCGGCGGTCGCGATCTCGCCGGCCCGTCGTCGGCGTCGAGCGCGCGCCAGTGCGCCAGCCTGTGCGCGCGCAACGCCGGGTGCCGCGCGTACACGTACACCGGCGGCAGCAGCAGCAACTGCTGGCTGAAGGACGGGGTGCCGGCCCCGGGCGCGCACGGCAGCATGACCTCCGCGGTCCGCCGTGGTGTCGAGGTCAACGTCAATCGGCCTGGCCGCGACTACCGCAACTTCAACACGTCGCGCCACCACCCTTACGACTGCCAGGCCACCTGTGCGGCCGAGTCGCAGTGTCAGGCGTGGACCTATGTCCAGCCCGGCATCCAGGGCAACACCGGCGTGTGCTGGCTCAAGGACGGCATCCCGAGCAAGTCAGTCGGCACCGGGATGATCTCGGGCATCAAGGGCGCCGAGTTCCTGCCCTGAGCCACGCGGATTGCGCACGGTTTGCGCCTGCGCCGACCGCGACGCAGGTTCCGCGCAACTCCGGGCGTGATGGCGGGCGTCGACGGCGGCTCACCCGGGCACGCGCCTTGCGACGTCCTGGCCTCATGGAGGAAGCGATGAAGCCGAACCGCGATCAGGGGAGACCGGGCCTGGTGACGACCTGGGGGCGCCGCGTCATGGACGAGCATGGCGCGACCGAGGATCAGCCCACCGAGTACCGCACGTCGGCGGTGGCGACGGTGGCGACGATCATGACCCGCACGCCGTACTGCGTGCGCCCCGAGGTCACCGTCGAGGCGGTGACCGCGCTGCTGCTCGAGCGGCGGATGAGCGGCGTCCCCGTGGTCGACGCCGATGGCCGCCCCCTCGGGGTCGTGACCAAGACGGATCTGCTCCAGCACCTCCACGAGAGCGGCGACAGCGTCGAGGCGGTGGACGATGCCACCCGTCGCGTCGACGGAGCGCTCGGGTCCGGGTTCCATCCGACCGGCGTCCACGGCACCTCGGTCCGCGACATCATGATGCCGGTGGTCTTCGCGATCGATCAGGACTCGACGATCGCCCTGGCCTCGGCGCTGATGGCGGGCGAGGGGATCCACCGGGTGCCGGTGCTCGCGGCCGATGGCACCGTGGTCGGGATTCTGTCGTCTCTCGACATCGTGAGGTGGGTCGCCGAGGGCGACGGCTACGTGGTCTAGCGGGAGCGGACGCCTCCGGCGCGACCCGTGCAAGAAGGTGGCGCATGAGCTTCAACCAGCCTGTGGCCGAGTACATGACGCACGAGGTGGAGACGGTGGAGCGCTCGACGCCGCTGTCGCAGGTCGCGCGGATCCTCGAGCGCTGGAACATCTCCGCGGTGCCGGTGATCGGTCCCAGCGGCGCCGTGGTCGGCGTGGTGTCGCGCACCGACCTGCTGCGGGTCGGCCGGGTCGAGGCCGAGCGCGGGCTGCGCCGCACCGCCCTGCAGGTGCCCGAGCGCCACGCGTCGGAGGTGATGACGGTGGGCGCGCATGTCGTGGGTTCCCACACCCGGCTGGCCGCAGCCGCCCACATGATGTGCAAGCAGCGTGTCCACCGGGTGTTCGTCGTCGACGGGGGCCGTCTGGTCGGCGTGCTGAGCACCGCCGACGTCACCGCGGCGGTGCGCGACGCGCGCGGGGAGGACGAGATCCAGACGATCATGTCGACCCCGATCCACACGGTCGCCACCACCGACCCGCTGACGGTCGCGCTCGCGAGGCTCGAGCACGCCCACGTCACCGGCCTGGTCGTGGTCGAGGAGGCGTGGCCGGTCGGCGTGTTCACCCAGGTCGAGGCGCTCGCCGCCCGCGACCTGCCGCGCGATACGCCGGTCGACAGCGTGTTCGATCAGGCGATGATCTGCTTGCCGGCGACCGCGCGAATCCACCGCGTGGCCGCCCAGGTGGCGCGGCTCGACGTCCGGCGCGTGATCGTGTGCCGCGACCGCGAGCCGGTCGGGATCGTCAGCGGGCTCGACTTCGCGCGGGTGGCGGCGGCCGGCGAGTCGTAGCGCTGACCGGCGGCGCGCCGATGGGCGGACGCGCCGGGGCGACGTCGTCGAACAGCAGCCGGCGGGGCGGGGTGTCGAGATCGTCGAGCTGGCCCGCGCTGACCGACCAGACGAACGCGGCAACCGCGCCGCCGGCGATCAAGAGGGCCAGCGGCAGGACCACGTAGAGGGCGATCATGGGGCCTCCGGGCCGCGGAAGCCGCGGCTCCGCGACGAGCTGACCAGCACGGTCAGCGAGCTGAGCGGCATCATCACGGCCGCGACCAGCGGGTGGATGAGGCCGGTCACTGCCAGGGTGCCGCCGATCAGGTTGTAGATGAGCGAGACGCGCAGGTTGCGCCGGATCACCCGCAGGGTCGCCCGGGCGCCGTCGAGCAGCTCGGCGACCGGTGCCAGCCCGGGCCGGCGCACGAACACGTCGGCGGCGTCGACCGAGGCCTCGGTGGCGCCATGGACCGCGATCCCGCAGGTGGCGGCGGCCAGCGCGGCGGCGTCGTTGACGCCATCGCCGACCATCACCACCGGCCCCGCGGCGCGCGCGGCGCGCACCGCCTCGACCTTGCCTTCGGGCGAGACGCCGCCGCGGACATCGTCGGCGCCGATGCCGAGCGTGACCGCGACCGCGGCGACGATGCGCGGGTCGTCGCCCGACAGGATGCCGACCCGCCAGCCGCCCGCGCGGACCCGCGCGATCACGGCGGCGGCGTCGGGCCGGATGGTGTCGGCGAACCCCGCGACCGCCACCGCCCGGCCGTCGACCGCGATCACGACCGGGGTGCGGGTGGCGGCGGCGATCGCATCGACCGCGGCCCGGATGCCGGCCGGGATCTGGGCGTGGCCGCCGATCCAGGACGCCGAGCCGACCGCGACCGCGTGGCCGGCGACCCGGCCGCGGATGCCGCGGCCGAGCTCCTCGCCGATCTCGGTGACCGCCAGCGTGGGGTCGTGCTCGATCGCCGCGACCAGCGCGCGCGCCAGGGGATGGGCGCTCGCCCGCTCGAGCGCGGCCGCCAGCGGCCGGGCGCCGACGTCGCCACGCCACTCGACCAGCCGCAGCTGGCCCTCGGTGATCGTGCCGGTCTTGTCGAGCAGCAGCAGGCCGGGCGTGGCCAGGCGCTCGAGGGCGTCGCCGCCCTTGACCAGCATGCCGCGGCGGGCGGCGCGGCCGAGCGCGACCGTCATCGCCAGCGGGGTGGCCAGCCCCAGCGCGCACGGGCAGGTGACGATCAGCAGCGCCATCGCGTGCTCGAGGCCGGTCCGGGGTCCGGCCGGCGATAGCGACCAGCCCAGCGCGGTCAGCGCGGCCACCACCAGCACGACCGTGACAAACCGGCCGGTGATGCGGTCGGCGAAGCGCTGGATCGGGGCCCGCCGGCGCGCCTCGTCGTCGATGCGCGCGATCAGCCGGCCGACCCGGGTGTCCTCGCCGGTGGCGGTGGCGCGGATCGTCAGCGGCGCGCCCAGGTTGACGGTGCCGGCGTGGACCGGGTCGCCGGCGTGGACCGCGACCGGCCGCGACTCGCCGGTGAGCAGCCCGGCGTCGACGGTCGAGCGGCCGGTCACGACCGTGCCGTCGACCGGGATGGTATCGCCGGCGCGGGCCTCGATCCGATCGCCGATCCCGATCGCCTCGACCGGGACGTCCTGGGCCACGCCCGCGGCGTCGAGCCGGCGCGCGACCCGTGGCGTGAGCGCGTGGAGCAGCTCGGCCGCGCTGGCCGCGCGCCGGTGATGCCGGCTCTGGACCCAGCGGGCCACCAGCAGCAGGAACACCAGCATCGCCAGCGAGTCGAAGTAGATCTCGCCGACGCCGCGCACCGTGTTGAGCGCGCCCCAGGCCAGGCCGACCGCGATGCCGAGCGCGAGCGGCAGGTCGAGATGGAGGCGCCCCGAGCGGACCGCGCCGATCGCGCCCCGGAAGAACGGGGACGCGGCGAAGCCGAGGGCCGGCACCGCGACCAGCATCGACGCCCACCGGAAGAAGCTGGTGTCGCCCGCGCCCATCCCGCCGAACAGGCCGGCGTAGAGCGCGATCGCGAGCAGCATGATGTTGCCGGCGGCGGCGCCGGCGACGCCGATCTTGACCAGGAGCGCGCGGTCCTCGCGCCGGCGCAGCGCCTCGCGATCGGCGCCGCGGTAGGGATGGACCGGGTGCCCGAGCCGGTCGAGCAGCCGCGCGATCGCCGACAGGTGCACCCGCCGCGGATCGAAGATCACGTCGGCGCGGCCCCGGCCGAAGTCGAGCCGGAGCTCGACCACGCCGTCGAGCAGCGCCGGGAGCCGCTCGACCAGCCACACGCACGCGGTGCAGCGCACGTCCTCGAGGTAGAGCGCGGTCGCGACCAGGCCATCGGCGCGCGCGCGCACGTGCAGCTGGTGGAAGCCGAGGTCGTCGAGCTCGCGGTAGCTCTTGCTGGTGGTGCGCGCGGGTGCGAGCGCGTCGCCGGCCACGCGGTAGTAGCCGTCGAGGCCGTGCTCGGCGAGGGCGTCGAACACGACCTCGCAGCCGGCGCAGCAGAACTGGCGGGCGGGGTCGGGACCGCGCAGGCCGGGCGGGACCGTCAGGCCGCAGTGGGCGCACACGACCGCGGGCGCCGCGGCGCGGGCGAGCGCGCTCATGGCTGCACCGGGTGGCAGGCCGGGCCGGTCGGGGCGGCGTGGGTCGCGTCGACCGCGTCGGTGGCGACGCCGGCCCGGAGCACCGGGACCCGGGCGGTGAGCGCGACCACGCCGAGGCCGATCAGCACGGTCGCGGTCACCAGTGGCAGCCGCGCGCCGAGCCGGCGGACCAGGCTGCCGGCGATCGCGCCGAGGCCGACCATCATCGGCACCGTTCCCAGCCAGAAGGTCGCCATCACCACCGCGCCGCCGACGAGCGAGCCGGTGCCGGCGGCGACCAGCACGAACGCCCACAGCCAGCCGCACGGCAAGGCGGCGCTGAGCAGCCCGAGCAGCGCCGCCCGGGTCCGCGGCCGCCGCCGGCGCAGCTGCACGACGGCGCGGTTCCAGGTGCGCGGGCGCAAGCGTGGCACCGGCACGCCGAGCGCGGCGGCGAGGGCGAGGGTGCCCCACGCGATCACCGCGAGGCCGGCGACGACCATCGCGGCCCGCTGGATGGCCGCCAGCCGGCCGGCGAGATCGACCACCGCGCCGACCCCACCGGCGATCGTGCCAAGCGTGATGTACGCGACCAGGCGGCCGCCAGCGTGGGTGAGCGCGCCGGCCCAGCGCGCCCCGCGCCGGTGGCCGGGATCGAGGTACAGCGCCTGCAACGGTCCGCACATGGCGGCGCAGTGCAGGCTGCCGACCACGCTGGCGGCGAGCACCGAGCCGAGCAACCCGATCACGGCCGGCCAGTCCCGGCGAGCTCGACCAGCCGGTCGGCGACCCAGCGGTCGGGGCCGCGCTCGACGAGGATCGCGAGGTCGTGCAGGCCGGCGCGATCGCCGGGCAGGGTGGCGCGGTAGACGCCGGGGCCGGCCGCGACCAGGGTCGCCGAGGTCGGCCGATCGGTGTGGCCGCGCGGCACGCCGTGGACCGTCACCGCCGCGCCGGCCACGGGCGCGCCGGCGGGGTCGCGCACGGTCAGCTCGATCACCCGCCCGCGCGCCGCGACCGCGCCGGTCCAGCCCAGCCGCACGCTGGCCTCGGCCTCGGCCATGGTCTGGTCCCAGCCGATCGCGCGCTGGTAGTAGTCGGGCAGCACTCGACCCCGGGTGCTGCCGGCCGCGCCGATCAGCACCGCGACCGCGACCGCGTTGCCGACCAGCAGGCCGACGATGATTCCGATCCAGCGGGCTCCAGGGCTCATGGCGTGGGCTCCGGACCCAGGAGCGTGAGCTCGAGGGTCGTGTGCCAGCCGAGGTCGTCGGCGACGACGACCCGGGCCGGGTGGCGGCCGTGCGCGAACCGCGCGCGCGGCGACAGGACGAACAGCGGCACCACGGTGGCGGCGCCGGCGGCGAGCGGGTAGCTGCCGCGCGGATCGATCACCCGGGCGTCGGGCACGTCGAGCACGCGCACGGTGTAGGTCCGGGCCGCGCCGGCCCGGTTCTCGATCTTGATCCGGACCGGGGTCGACACCGTGCCGTCGGCGAGCAGCGTGAACGGGTCGCCGTCGGAGCGGAGCAGCCACACGTCGGCCTCGGTGCGCGCGCGCACCTGGCCGACGAACAGCACCGCCACCACCAGCAGCAGCGCCGGGTAGATCACGGTGCGCGCGCGCCACACCTCGCGCACGCGCCCGGCGAGCTCCGCCTTGGACGTGTAGCGGATCAAGCCGCGGGGCCGCTCGAGCCGGTCCATGATCGGGTCGCAGGCGTCGATGCACTGGGCGCAGCCGATACATTCCATCTGCAAGCCCTGGCGGATGTCGATGCCGGTCGGGCAGGTGGTGACGCACGCGCGGCAGTCGACACAGTCGCCGGCCGGCTGCGCGGGCGCGGCCGGCGCGGGCATGGGGGCGGCGCCCGAGAGCACGACCAGGCTGCGCGCGCGCTTGCCGCCGGGCGCCTTGCCGCGCGGCTCGCCGCGGCGCTCGTCGTAGCCGACGATCAGCGAGTGTTCGTCGAGCATCACGCTCTGCAGGCGTCCATACGGGCAGGCCACCACGCAGGTCTGTTCGCGGAAGTACGCGAAGTCGCCGAACATGAGCGCGGTCACCGTCAGCACGACGCCGAACCCGACCGGATGGACCGCCGGCGACGATCGCACCCACGAGGCGACCGTCGACGCTCCGACGAAGTACGACAGGAAGGTATGGGCCAGCGCGAACGCGAGCACGGCGTAGACCAGCCACTTCGCGACCCGGCGCCACGACCGGCCGCCGCGGGCGTCGAGGTGGCGTGACGCCGACGGGCTGCCCTCGAACAGGCGCTCGATCGGACGGAACACCCACTCCAGATAGATCGTCTGCGGGCAGCCCCAGCCGCACCACACCCGGCCCGCGAGCGTGGTCACCAGGACCACCGCGAGCGCGACAGTGAGGCCGAACAGCATCAGGATGTAGCCGTCGGCGGGGCGGAAGGTCGCGCCGAAGAAGGTGAACTCGCGCCGCAGCAGGTCAAGCAGGATCGCCGGCTTGCCGCCGAGCTCGAGGTACGGCAGCGACACGAACAGCGCGATCAGCGCGTAGCCGACCGCCCGCCGCGCGGCATGGAACCGTCCCGGCGAGACCCGGGGATGCAGCGTGCACCGCGAGCCATCGCGGTTGAGCGTGGACAGCACCGGCGCCGGGGCCTGGACGATCCCCGGGATCGAGGCGGCGCGCGGGGCCGACATCAGAAAATCTCGACGCGCCGGCCCTCGGCGGCCTTGCCGGCCGGTGCGTCGGTGCCGCGCAGGCGGATCACCCACACCGTCGCGGCGTTGACCTCGGCTGGCGGCAGCACCGCGCCCCACGCGAGCATGCCCTTCTCGGGGACGCCGGCGCTGATCGTGTGGTGGAGATCGAGCCGGGTGGCCCCGTGGATCTGGAAGCGGTCGGTGAGGTTGGGGCCGACCAGGCCGCGGCCGTCGTCAGCGTGACAGCTCACGCAGTGCTTGACGAACACCGCCTGGCCGGTGGCGACCACCGCCGGATCCTTGGCCAGCGCGGTCAGCGCGGCCTCGTCGAGCACGACCTCCTCTTGGGCGGCGCCGGCGCGCACGGCCTCGAGCTCGCGCAGGTCGGCGGCGTACACCTCGTGGTCCGACCGACCGGGCCCACCGCCGTGATACCAGTACAGGTAGCCCACCGAGTACGCGATGGTCAGCGCGAAGAGGCCCTTCCACCAGAACGGCATCGGGTTGTCGTACTCGCGAATGCCGTCGTACTCGTGATGCAGCAGCAGGGCCTCGTCGGTGGCGTCGCGGCCCGCGGTGGCGCCGTCGTCGCCATCGTCGTGGTCGCGATCCGGGAGCTCGAGCGCGGTCATCATCGACCTCCGGTGCGCGGGTCGGGGGCGCCGTCGTCGAACGGCAGCGCGGCGGCCAGATCGTGCTCGGCGCGCGACCGCACCAGCGCACGGATGCTGACCGCGATGAACACGGCGAAGAAGAGGAGCATCGCGACCTCGGTGAGCTGACCGGGGGTCAGCCGCGAGACCAGCTCGGATAGACGCATGTCAGTTGCCTCCGGTGGCGACGGTGGCCGCCGCCGCCTTCTTGATGTCGGTGCCCAGCCGCTGCATGTACGCGATCAGCGCGATCACCTCGCGATCGGCGACCCCGGTGGGACCGCCCTGCGCGGCGAGCTCGGCGGCGAGCTGCTCGGCCTGGAGCCGGGCCAGCCCGCCGGCGTCGTCGAGCGCGGCCCGGCTGTACGGGGTGCCGAGCATCGCCAGCGCGTCGACCCGGTCCTGGACGTCGCCGAACGGGATGCGGTCCGCGAACAGGTGCGGGTAGCTCGGCATGAGCGAGCCCTTCGAGGTCGCCCGTGGATCCTCGAAGTGGCGCCAGTGCCAGACGTGGTTGCGCTTGCCGCCCTCGCGGTGCAGATCGGGGCCGATCCGGCGGCTGCCCCACTGGAACGGACGGTCGTAGATGAACTCGCCGGGCTTGGAGTACTCGCCGTACCGCACCGTCTCGTCGACGAACGGCCGGATCATCTGCGAGTGGCAGTTGTAGCAACCCTCGCGGATGTAGATGTCACGGCCGTAGACCTCGAGCGGCGTGTACGGCTTGACCGCGGCGATGCGCGGCACGTTGTCGCCGATCAGGAACGCCGGCAGGATCTCGAACAGCGACGCGACGATCACCGCGATCGTGACGAGCACGGTGAACACCGCCGGCATGCCCTCCCAGCGGCGGTGCCAGTAGGTCGAGGCCGCCTCGGGCCGCAGCGCGCGCGGGTCGGCGGCCACCGGCGTGCGCCAGGTCGGCACCGGCACGGTGACGTCGAGGTCGGCGTACACGGCGGGCCGGGCCAGCCAGGTCCGGTAGACGTTGTAGATGCCGATCAGCGTCCCGGCGATGTAGAGCGAGCCGCCGATCATGCGCACCCAGTACATCGGGACCAGCCGCACGGTGGTCTCGACGAAGTCGGGGAACTGCAGGCGGCCGGTGTCGTCGAACGCGCGCCACATGAGGCCCTCGGTGATGCCGGCGGCCCACAGCGCGATCACGTAGAGGACGATGCCCACGGTCGACACCCAGAAGTGGGCCGACGCCAGCTGCTTGGAGTACAGCGGCGTCTGGAACAGCCGCGGGACCAGCCAGTACACCATCCCGAAGATCATGAAGCCGACCCAGCCGAGCGCACCGCCGTGGACGTGGGCGATGTTCCAGTTGGTGTAGTGCGACAGCGCGTTGATGCTCTTCACCGACATCATCGGGCCCTCGAACGTCGCCATCCCGTAGAACGTGATCGCGACGACGAAGAACTTGAGCACCGGGTCCTCGGCGACCTTGTTCCAGGCGCCGCGCAGCGTGAGCAGGCCGTTGATCATGCCGCCCCACGACGGCATCCACAGCATCACCGAGAAGATCATCCCCAGCGTCGACGCCCACGCCGGCAGCGCCGTGTAGTGGAGGTGGTGGGGCCCGGCCCAGATGTAGATGAACACCAGGCTCCAGAAGTGGAGGATCGACAGCCGGTAGCTGAAGACCGGCCGCTCGGCCGCCTTGGGCAGGAAGTAGTACATGAGCCCGAGGAAGGGCGTGGTCAGGAAGAACGCGACCGCGTTGTGCCCGTACCACCACTGCATGAAGGCGTCCTGGACGCCGGCGTAGATCGAGTAGCTCTTGAGCGGCCCGGCCGGGATCACGAGGTTGTTGAAGATGTGGAGGATGGCGACGGTGATGATCGTCGCGATGTAGAACCACAGCGCCACGTAGAGGTGGCGCTCGCGGCGGCGCGCGATCGTGCCGAAGAAGTTGACCGCGAAGACCACCCACACGACGGTGATCGCGAGATCGATCGGCCACTCGAGCTCGGCGTACTCCTTGCCCTGGGTGTAGCCGAGCGGCAGCGTGATCGCCGCGGCCACGATGATGAGCTGCCAGCCCCAGAAGTGGATGGCCGACAGCGTGTCGCTGAACATGCGGGCCTTGAGCAGCCGCTGCGACGAGTAGTAGATCGCCGCGAACATGCCGTTGCCGGCGAACGCGAAGATCACGGCGTTGGTGTGGAGCGGCCGCAGCCGGCCGAACGTGAAGTACGGCGCGAAGTTCAGGCTGGGCCACACCAGCTGCGCCGCGATCCACAGCCCGACCAGCATGCCTACCGCGCCCCACACCAGGGTGGCGGTGACGAACTTGCGGACGATCGCGTCGTCGTAGCGGAAGGTCTCGGTGCGGCGCGGCGTCGCATCGGACGGGGAGTCGACGTCAGTGCTCATCGTGTGCTGGTACTCAGCAACCGGTGTGCCCGCAGGACCGGCGCGGTCCGCGCAAGGTTTTCGTGGGCCCCGGTCGTGGCGTGCTTCGGGCGCAGGTCCTGCGCGGCAGGTTCCGGCTGCGCGGCGTCGTGCGGGCCGACCCGGGTGGCGCATCGCGTGCAGTCGAGTCCCGGTCATGACCGAGGTGGTCCGCGCTGCGGGTGCCCCTGACGCGATCGATGGCCGGTGGATCGTGACGTTCGTCGTGGCCGAGCTGGTGGGACTCGGTGGCATCGTGCTGGTCGGCGCCCACCTCGGCGACCTGGTCGAGCGGTCGCCGCTCGGCTCGATCGCGCTGGGCGCGGCGGTCGGCGTGCTCGGGGGCGGGTTGGTGGCTGGGCTGCTCGGGCGCCGACTCCGAGCCCGGCATGCCCCGCTCGAGCGACGGCGGTGGGCCTGCGGCACGGTCGCGGGAGGCGTGCTGGCCTGCGGCGTGGCCGCGGTGGTGCTGTTCCTGCGGGTCGTCGACCCCGGCGTGACCGCCGGGCCCGGGCCGATCCGCCAGCCGAGGCGGCCGGCCGGGGGCGGTGCTCGTCGGCGTCGTGGGGGCGCTGGTCGGCATCGCGACCGGATTCACCGTTTGGCACGAGGCGCATTGTGACGAGCAAGCGCAGGGCGCGCTGGTCGCCGAGCGGGCGTGACGGCCACGAACCAGGCCGCAAGGGTGCAGCAGCGGTCAGCGCGGCTGGCTGCGCCGGAGCGAGGCCAGCGGGTACACTGGCTCGCCGCGGCACACCTCGGCCCGGCCGCAGCGTGGATTGACGAAGACCAGGTCGGCGTACACCGAGGCGAACGCGGCGGCCAGGCGTCGCTCGAGCGCGCCGCGCGCGGGCGGGGCCGGACCGGCCAGGTCGGCAGCCGCGACCGCAAACATGGCTGGCAGCCCGTGCGGGTCGAGGTCCTTCCACTCGCACGACTCGCCGGCCGGCCCCGGCGCGGTGGGCCACAGGGGCTCCTGGGGCGCGCAGTCGGGGTGGGTGCCGCACGCCTCGGTCTTGCGGACGCGGGCGCGGAACGCGAGCTCCACCAGGTCCTGGCAGGCGGCGCGATCGAGCGTGGGCGCGACCGCGCAGGCGCGGGCCGTGATCGCCTCGACCACGCCGGCGAACGTCTGGTCTCCGAGGAAGAGCTGATACACGGGAGACCTCGTCAGGTGATCATGAAGACGACCATCACCGCGACCAGCCCGCAGACCAGGGCGGTCCAGATCAGGATCTCGAGGACGAGGTGCATGCCGCTCGGCGGGCTCGTGGGCGCGATAGCCATGGTGAGCCTGCCGAGCACGGCGCGTGCCGGGGACCGACGCGACCGAACGCGAAAAGCCTGCGCCGCGCGGCGCCCGACCTCACGGGTGCGCGCACGGGTTGCGCAGCCGTCGTGGCTCAGGCGGCCACGAGCCGCGCGAGGTCGAGGCCGCTGGCCACGCCGGTGATCTCGGGCCCGACGAACGCGACCACCCGCCAGACCGCGAGCGCCGCGGCCTGCGCGGCGGCGTCGTGCAGGAAGGTCCGCGCCGGCAGACACAGGATCGCGCGCTCGCAGGCATCTTCGACCGCGGTCGTCGGCGGCAGGTCGCGGGCGACCAGGGCATCGAGCGGCGTGAACACGCCGATCGGCCACTGGTCCCGCATCACGACCACGTCGGTCGAGCCCTGGGCGAGCGCGGCCGCGGCG
Organism: Kofleriaceae bacterium; assembly: GCA_046597055.1. Classification (GTDB taxonomy): domain Bacteria; phylum Myxococcota_A; class Polyangia; order Haliangiales; family Haliangiaceae; genus UBA2376. Next base: position 51,082 of record JBKJLC010000037.1, read on the forward strand.
GTCGCGACCGTCGCCGAGGCGCGCACCGTGGTCACCGGCCCGCGGGTCACCTCCGACAGCGGGAGCTGGACCCGGGCGTCGCGCACCGCGGCGGTCAGGTCGAGGGTGGTGATGACGCCGACCGCGCGGCCACCCGCGACGACGAACAGCCGGTGGACCCGGGCGGCGACCATCTGCCGGGCCGCGTCGCGCAGCGAGGTCTCCGGCGTGCACACCAGCGGCGTGTGGGTGACCAGCGCGGCGACCCGCAGCTCGGGCACCACCAGCACGTGCTGGCCGCGGTGGCGACCGGGCTCGATCCGACCGGCGTGCAGCAGGTCGGTCCGCGAGATCACGCCGGCGAAGGTGCCGTCGTCATCGGCGACGGGCAGCGCCGAGATGCGCTGGTCGTCGAGGAGCCGGGCGACCGCGGACAGCAGGGTGTCGCTGGTGACCACGACCAGGTCGGTGGACATGTACGACGAGACGGGCTGGCGGAAAGGCATGGCGGGTCCGACTGCAGGTTCTCGGCCAGCGCCGCCGGCGCGCAGGTCACAGGCGCGCTGCGAGGACGAGCCAGCCGCCGGTGAGCAGGGAGGCGATCACGAGCCCCCACCCGATCTGGCGCAGGCGCCGGGGCGAGGCCGGCACCACCGCCAGGGCGACCGCGATCGCGATCAGCGGCGCGCCGGCCAGGACCTGGCGGTCGACCCAGGTCGCGAGCACGCCGGCGGTGGCGACCACCGCGGCGAGCCCGATGGGCCCGGCCGGGCGTCGGGGCCGCTTGCCGCGCGCGATCACGTCGCGCACCGCGACGGTGACCGCGGCGAAGCCGAGCGACCACGTCGCCCAGGCCCAGGCGGCAGTGGCCGGGTCGAGGCCACCCGCGACCGCGACCGGCACCGCGGCACCCGCCAGCGCACAGGCCGCGATCACCTCGCCGGGCAGGGTCTTCTCCTGGCCGCGCCAGACCAGGACCGCCGCCAGCGACGCGGGCACCAGCGCCGCGCCTGCCGCGAGCGCCACCGTCGCGTCGCCGACCACGAGGCCGAGCCCCCCCGCGACCGCGGCCACGCCGGTCAGCTGGGCGAGCCGGCGCCGGGCGCGATCGCCGTGGTCGCGCTGCACGCGCGCGCCGCGATGCCCGGCCAGCACCAGCGCCGGCTCGTGCGCGAGGAACGTCGTCACCGCGGCGATCGCCAGCGCCACCGCAGCCAGGCCGGGGCACCCCGACGCCAGCCCGACCACCAGCGGCACGCCGAGCTGGCCGTAGGCGCCGTGCTCGCGCGGCGCGAGCGAGCGGGCGCGGGGCGGCGCTGCGGTGGTCATCATGGGGTCGCGAGCGCGGTCACGGCGTCGGCCCGGCTCGCCTGCCGCCGACCGATGACCAGGTGCAGCACGGTCAGGGCGAACACACCCATCACGAAGACGCCCATCAGGTACGTGCCGAGCTGCGGCCAGCTCATGGTCTGGAAGTTGGCGATCTGCTTGGTGCCCACGATCGCCGGCGTGAACGGCTCGATCTTGATCGGCGCGGTCGGGTCGAGGGTGTGCCCGTACACGTGGAGCTTGTAGATGAAGCGCCCGAACGCGAAGCCCGAGACGTAGCCCGTGAGCACGAGCAGGTCGATCAGCGTCCGGACGTTGCCGATCGCCGCGCACCGGAGGGCCAGGATGGCGAGCAGCCCGAGCGCGAACGGGATCCAGTCGAGGTCCTTCAGCTCGGCGCGGTCGATCGTCTTCATGCCGATGTAGTGGTTGAGATTGTTGATCTCCTTGATGTCCTTACCATCGTGGCCACCGACGACCTTGTGACCGTAGATGTCCATCGAGAGGCCCTTGGGATACTGGGGCGCCTTCATCGAGATCCGCCAGAGCGGCTGGGTGAACACCAGGACCAGCGGAATCACCAGCGCCGCGAGCACGAGCCGCGCGATCGGAAACAGCGGGCGGTCGAGGAAGACGTAGAACCGGGCGACTGCATCCTTCATCGGGAAGCTCCTGTCAGACGAGATCGCCGCGCCGAAAGGCGAGGTAGGCGCCGGTCCAGGTGCCGACTCCCACCGCGACCGGCCAGGCGATGCCCAGCGCCAGCAGCGCGGTCGAGCCGAAGCGGTGGGCGAGATAGAACCCGACCGGGCCGAGCGTGGCGAGGTCGGTCTCGAGCCCGCTGAGCAGCGCCATGCGAGCGTCCTGGACCGGGTTGAGGGCGGCCAGCGTGAACACCGCGTGGGCGTCGAGCCGCCAGCGCAGCATCACGCCGATGAGCCCGAAGTCGAGCAGCGCGACGCCGAGGGCCCAGCTCAGGATCACCCAGGTGGTGGCCCGGGCCGGGTTGCGGACCAGCGTCGAGATCAGGATCCCGACGCCGGAGAACGCCGCCAGGAGCGCGGTGGCGATCACGAGCGAGCGCACCACGAACGGCCACGGCACCGCCTGGCCCAGCGCGACCTGTCCGTACAGGCCGAGGCCGACCATCAGCACCACCAGCGGCACCACCAGCACCGCGTAGCGGGTCAGCGAGACCCCGAGGAACCACGCGCTCCGGCGCAGCGGCTGGCTGAACAGCAACTCGAGCGTGCCGTCGTCGCGCGCGCGCCCGACCACCGGGCTGAACATGGTGAGCGCGAGCAGCGGCAACAAGAGCAGCAGCGCGTGGCACATCGAGAGGAGCACGCGGCCGATGCCGGTGAACCCGAGCACGGTCGACTCGCGCATGCCGACCAGGACGAAGATCACGGCGAGCAGGAAGTACGCGCCGGCGCAGAACAGCAGCCAGCGCGAGCGGAGCACCTCGGCGAGGTCGAGACGGGCGGCGACCAGGACCTGACGGACGAAGCTCACGGGTGGCCTCCGGACGGTGAGGGGGCGACCGGTCCCGCCAGCACCCGGAGCCGGGCGGTGGCCAGGTCGATCGCGCCGGGCGTGGCCCGCGGCACCGCGGCCAGGCCGAAGCCCATCGGCGTGGTCGCGCCGCTGACGAAGCCGACCTCCGTGCTGGACAGCCAGCCGGCGCTGGTGCTGTCGTGGAACCAGATCCGGTGCACGTCGGGCGCGCGGTCGTCGAGGTACTGCAGCAAGCAGCCGGGGTCGTCGAAGAACGCGGCCTCGCCGGTGCGGTCGACCAGCTGGGCGGCGTGGGCGGGCTCGCCGACCAGCATGCGGCAGTGCGCGCAGGGCTGATGGTTCCAGGCCACCGGCATCGGCCCGTCGGGCACGCGGGAGCCCCGCGCGACAACGACGATCACGGTGAGGACCCCGGCGACCAGCGCCGCCAGGCTCGCCCACCGGAGCCAGCGATGGTCACGAGGCACCGGGCGCCTCCAGCTCGAGGTGGTCGGTGTCGCGCACGACGAGATCGTCGACGGCGCCCCCGAGCCGGGTCAGCACGGCCGGCACGAGCCGCAGCTTGTCGGCGTGCGAGACCGCCTGGGTCCACCAGCCGCCGGCCCCGGCCGCGAAGCCCTGGCTGGCCAGCCACGCCACGTCGGCCCCCCGGTAGCGCACCTCCACCACCGCCGCCTGGTGGGCCGCCAGGTAGGCGGTCGCGGGACCGTCATGCGTGATCCGGCCGTCGGCGAGGGCGACCACGTGATCGACCAGCGCGCGGAGCTCGTCGAGCCGGTGCGAGCACAGGATGAGGGTGGCGTGGGGGGTGGCGCGCGCGACGTGGGCGAGCAGCCGGGCGCGAGCCTGGGCGTCGAGGCTGGCGGTCGGCTCGTCGAGGACCAGCAGGTCGGCCGGGCTGGCCAGCGCCAGCGCGAGGAGCAGCTTCTGCCGCATCCCGCCCGACAGCGACCGGACCGGCCGGTCGCGGACCCGGTCGAGGTCGAGCCCCAGCATGGTGGCCAGGTCGACCACCGTGGTCCGCGCCACGCCGCGCAGGCCGGTGATCGCGCGCACCACCTCGTCGACCGGCGCCGCCAGCTGCGGCGCGATCTGCGGGACGTACGCGAGCCGCGCCGCCACCGCCATCCGGTCGGTGAGCGGACGGCCGTCGATCAGGATCTCCCCCTGGTGGTGGAGCAGGCCCATGATCGTTCGGGTCAGCGTGGTCTTGCCGGAGCCGTTGGGGCCGAGCAGCGCGACCCGCGCGCCGCTCGCGATCGTGAGATCGATGCTGGCGAGGGCGGTGCTGGTCCCGAACCGCTTCGACACGTTGCGCAGCTCGATCCGCATCAGCGAGGTCCTCCGGCGCCAGCGACCGGCGCCATGCGGGGGCGGGGATCTTCGAGCACCGTCCGGGGCTGGAACAGCGGGTCGAGGTGGGCGGCGGCGTCGGCCAGCGCCAGCGCCGGGGTGCCCGTGAAGAAGCCGAGCGCGGGCTGATGGGCGACCAGCTCGCCCGAGAACGAGCGCAGCTGGTAGGGCAGGTCGCCGGTCCCGTTGCCGTCGAGGTCGTAGCCGGCGTAGTCGTCGAACCAGTTGCCGTCCCATCCGACCTGCCGTGCGTCGTTGCCGCCGTCGACCCGGACCTGGATGTCGTTGCCACCGAAGTCGTTGCCGCGGACGGTGACGCCGTGGGTCGAGGCGTGGAAGGCGAGGGCGGTGCCGCACAGCCGCAGCTGGTTGCCGGTGATCTCGACCGTCTCGTCGCGCCGCTGCGGGGTGGCGTCGAGGTAGATCCCGACGTGGTCGCGGACCAGCACGTTGTCGGCGATCCGCACCGTCCCCGAATCCTTGAGGCCGATCGCGATGCCGGCGGCGCCGGCCGCGTTCGCGATCAGGTTCCCGGTCAGGGCGACCTCCTTCGAGTACATGACGAAGATCCCGACGGTGACGTCGACGTAGCGGTTGCCCGAGGCGACGGTGTGGTGGCTGTACATGAAGTGGGTGCCGTAGCGCGCCCGCAGGATGCGGTTGTTGCGGACGGTGGCGCCGCGCGAGTACCAGATGACGACGTCGCGGCCGTCCTCGACCTGGTTGTCCTCGACCACCGCGTCGTCGGTCTCCCACAGCCGGACCGGATCGCCGCGCTGGCCGATCGCGTCGTCGGTCGACCCGTACACGTGATTGCCTGCGACCCGCACGCCGCGGGCGCGTTCGACCACGATGCCGTAGCCGGCGCCGACCACGGTGACGCCCGCGATGACGACGTCGGCGGCGGTCGCGTGCACCGCGGCCTCGTGCTCGTTGGCGCCGCGGTTCGCGCCATCGATGGTGACGCCGCGCAGCTGGGCGCCGGCGCCGCGGAGGTGGACGGTCGCGCCGCCGCCGGTCGCGACCACCACCGCCTGGGGTGGGCCCCACACCGTCACGCCGGCGTCGACCACGATCGGGCCCGGGTAGCGGCCCGGATCGAGGCAGAGCGCCTGGCCCGGCGTCGCCGCCGCCACCACCGCGGCCAGCGCGTCGCTGGCGAGCACCCGCCGGCATGGCGCCGGCCGCGGCCCATCAGCCGCGTGGCCCGGCGGCCGACCCGCGACCGGCGGCGTCGCGCAGGCCGCGATCGCCGACGCGGCCAGCGTGATCAGCGCGGCGAGGGCCGGGGCCATCATCGCCGCCGCCCGGTCACTTGGGCTCCACCAGGAAGTACCCCGCCATCTCGAGGTGCAGCGCCGAGCAGAACTCGGTGCAGTACATCGGGAACACGCCCGCGCGGTCGGCGACGAACGTGACGTCGGAGTGCTCGCCGGGCTCGAGCGACAGGTTGATGTTGTACGCGCTGAGCGCGAAGCCGTGGGTGGCGTCGTAGGCTTGCTCGAGGCTGGTGATGTGGACGTGGACGGTGTCGCCGACCTTCACGCGGACCACGTCGGGCGTGAAGTGGCTGCGGATCGCGGTCATGTAGACGTGGACCTGGTCACCCTGACGCTCGACCCGCTCCTTGCCGCCCGCGACCGCGTGCGGCGAGATCTCGCCGGTGATCGGATCCTCGCCAGGCGGGTAGATCTCGATCGGCTTCAGCTTGTCGGCCTTGATCATCTGGGCGTAGTGCGGCTCGCCGAGCGGCAGCGGCAGGTCGTAGAGCACGGTCATCTTGGGCGTGGTCAGATCGACCAGCTGGAAGTTCTGCGGCAACAGCGGGCCGACCTTGTTGAACCGGTCGAGCGCCCACTTGTTCATCGCGATCAGGTACTTGCCGTCGGGCGACACGGTGTCGCCCTCGGCCGCGACCAGGTGGCCGATGTTGTAGTGAGTCGAGACCTTGTCGACGACCTTCAGGTCCGCGAGCGACCACTTGGCGACCACGGTCTCGAGGAACAGCGACGTGTACGCGAAGCCCTGGCCGTCGAACTGGGTGTGGAGCGGGCCGAGCCCGAGCTCGACCTGACCTCGGATCGCATCCTTGAAGGCGAGGATCGGTACCCCATAGCGATCCTTGCTCTCGAACTGCTTGTTCTCGATGAGCGTCTTGATCTTCTCGAAGCTGTAGACCGTGCCGTGGGTGTCGAGTTTGCCGCCGACCACGATGTCCTTGCCATCGGGGGTCACGTCGACGCCGTGCGGGCTCTTGGGCTCGGGCACCAAGGTCAACACGCCCTCGGCGGCGGCGGTCGCCAGCCGGATCGTGCGCATCCCGGCGATCGTCTCGAACTTGCCGGCGGCGATCAGCGCCTCGGCCTTCTTCCAGTTGACGACGTGCATGTAGTCCATGTCGTTCTGCGACATGCCCGACTCCATCGGCGGGTTGCCCTCGGCGTTGCCGCCCCACGCCAGCTCGGTGTTGATCGAGTTGAAGAAGGCCCAGCCGTTGGAACCCAGCTTGCCGGCGTCGGCGAGGTCCTGCACGTAGGGCGGGAACTCGATCGCGAACGAGGCGGTCGGGTCGAGGCGACCCTTGCTGCGGTCGAACTTCCAGAACAGCGCGGCGCCGCGATACTTGCTCTCGTAGTCGGTCTTGGGGTCGGCGTAGACCCCGCCGAGCGGCGCGGCGTACTGGGTCGTCTCGATCACGTACTCGGTGTCGGGCGTGACGAAGGCGGCGCCGTGGTCGGAGCCGATCAGCTCGCTGGTGACGATCTGCTTGGTCGCGAAGTCCCCGAGGTCGATCACCGCGAGGCGGGCGTTGGCCTTGTCCCCGATGAAGAGGAACTGGCCGTCGTAGTCGCCGCCGGTCTCCGACAGCGCCGGGTGGTGGGTGTCGGCCCACGTGAGATCCTTGCCGCCGCGCTTGCCGCCGGCGAGGACCGCCTTGGTCTGATCGTCGAAGCCATAGCCCTGCCACGGCTCGGGCGTGAACACGGCGATGTACTTGAGGATGCGCATGCTGGGCACCCCGATCACGATCACCTGGCCGGACTGGCCACCCGAGGCGAACGCGAAGTACTCGTCGTGCTTGCCGGTGGGGGTGTAGGTCTTGAGCGCGGCCTGGACGTCGGCCTCGTTGAGGCCGCGCGCCTTCATCAGCTCGCCGAGCGAGCTGGCGGCGCCGCCGGTGGGCCCACCGGGCGAGGAGGTCTTGCCGCTGCCGCAGGCGAGCCCGGCGACGAGGACGCCGACACAGGCCAGATTCTGGGAGATGTGCATGATGGCTTGCTCCGGTTCAGTGCTTGAAGCTGCGCACGACCGCGCGGAGCTCCGCGACGATCGCTGGATCGGTCAGGTCGGGATTGCCGGGCATCGCCGGGCTCTTGCCGACCGCGACGCCACCGAACTTGATGATCTTCTCGACGTAGGCGTCGTCGATCGACTGCTGCCAGGCCGCGTCCCCGAAGTTGCGGGGCTTGGGGGTGAGCCCGGCCGAGGCGGGGCCATCGCCCATGCCCTGGGGACCATGACAGGGCGTGCAGCGGGTCGCGAAGATGTGGCGGGCGGTGGCGGCGGCCGGGCTGCTGGCGGCCGCGGGCTGACTGGGAGCTCCAGCGACCACCGGCTCGGCTTGATCGCCGTCGGCCGGCGTGGGCTTGCTGCACGCGGCGGCGACGAGGAGGGTGGCGGCAGAGACGAGCACGACGATTCGCATCGATGCACCTCGGGGTTTGTGGGTTCTGGCAGCAAGCCACGTGCCCGGTGTGCGGCCGCGATGCGCGCAATCGGTGCGAAGTCGGGCGCGTCCGCCGCAAAGACCCGCAGGACCTTCGCGGTCGCGGCTCAGATCGTGGGCGACCCGGTGCCGGTGCGGGCGTAGCGATCGAACACGCTGCACACGTTGCGGATCAGGTGATGGCCGAGCGGCGTCGCGGTGATGGTGCCGCCGGCGCGGTCGACCACCGCGAGGTCGGCGAGCTCGCGCTCGAGCACGGCGAGCTCGCGGGCGAAGGTGGTGGCGAAGTCGAGCAGGTGTCGATCCTGGACGTCCGCGAACGCGAGCCGGCCGTCGCACATGAGGCGCATGATCACCGCGCGCCGGAGCTCGTCGTCGCGGTCGAGCTGGACGCCGCGGGTGACCGGCAGCCGGCCGGCCCGGACCGCATCCGACCACGCATCGACGTCGACCAGGTTCTGCCAGTAGGCGTGGCCGGCGTCGGAGATCGCGCTGGCCCCGCACCCGATCAGGCGCGCGGCGCGCGCGATCACGTAGCCCTGGAAGTTCCGTCCCAGGGTGCCGCTCGCGCTGGCCGCGATCAGCGGATCGCCGGGGCGCGCGAAGTGGTCGAGGCCGATGCGGACGTAGCCGGCGTCGGCGAGGCGATCCATCACGGTCCGCAGCAGCTCGACCCGCTCGCGGATCGTCGGGACCGGCGCCGCGCGCTCGACCAGGCGCTGGTGCGGCCGCAGGTGCGGCATGTGCGCGTAGCCGAACACGGCGATGCGGTCGGGCGCGAGCTCGACCACGCGGTCGAGGGTGAGGCCGAGGGTCTCGGGGCTCTGTCCGGGCAGGCCGTAGACCAGGTCGACGTTGACGCTGTGAAAGCCGGCCGTGCGTGCGCGCTCGATGACGGCGCGGGTCTGCGCCAGCGTCTGGGTCCGGTGGATCACCTCCTGGACCGTGGGATCGAAGTCCTGGACGCCGACCGAGACGCGGGTGAAGCCGAGCGCAGCCAGCGCGTCGATCTGTTCGGCGGTGGTGTCGCGGGGATCGAGCTCGATGCCGAGGTGTGCGTCAGGCGCCACCGAGAAGTGGCCGCGGATCGCCACCATCAAGCGCGTGAGGTCGTCGATGTCGAGGAAGTTGGGCGAGCCGCCGCCCAGCGCGAGCTCGACCAGTGGGGGCGCGCCGCCGATCGCGGCCACCACCAGGCCGAGCTCCCGGATCAGGAGATCGATGTAGCCCGTGCCCTGGCTGCGATCGCGGGTCGCGCGCACGTTGCACCCGCAGTACCAGCACAGCTGCGAGCAGAACGGGATGTGCACGTAGAGCGAGAGGGGCTCGCCGGCGCCGATCGCCGCGAGCTCGCGCGCGGCGTCGACGGGACCGAACTGACGCGTGAACTCGGTGGCCGGCGGGTAGCTGGTGTAGCGAGGACCGGCCTGGGCGCGCGCCACCAGCGCGTCGCTGGACTGCTCGATCCGGGGCGGAAACGTCGGGAGGAGGCGGATGGCGGCCATGCGCCACTCGGCGAGCACGGCGTATGCCATGGGAGCTTCCGGCCGAGCGGCGACCTTCGACGAGAACCAGGCACGATGAAAGTGCGCGGGCGGCGCGGCCCTGCGCAGGGTTTGCGCGATCGCCGGATGGCGCGTGAGCCAGAGCAGGCGTCCCCGCCGTGGCATGAGTCTTGGAATTGCGGCAGTCCACCATGCGCGCATGCCTGCTACCGATCTTGTTACTGACAATCACGGCATGCGAAGGCCCGGCCGGCCCACCCGGGCCGACCGGCCCCGGCGGTCCGATCGGCGACGATGGCGCCGTGGGGCCGGGCGGAGGTTCAGGTGATCCCGGGCCGAGCGGAACCTCGCCCTGGTTCACGGCCCCCGGCATCGATATCGAGGTCACCGAGCTCGCGGTGACGGCCACGGCGGCCACCGTGAGCTTCACGCTCGACGACCAGGCCGGCGCCGGCGGGGTCGCGCTCGATCGTGAGGGTCGGCTGACCCAGAGCCCGGTGACGGTGAGCTTTGTGCTGAGCCAGCTCGCGGTCGACGGCGCCGGTCAGCCTGGCGGCTACACCGCGTACACGACCCGGCTGGTCGCGGGCGCGACCCAGGGCACGACCGAGGCGGTGGCGGCCAACTTCGAGACCGTGGCGGTCGCGCAGGGTAGCTACCGATACACGTTCGCGGCACCGCTGACCGGCTTCGACCCCACCCGCACCCAGACCGTCATTGCGATCGCCAGTCGCGCGGTGAATGGGGTGACTGGCTTCGACCGCGCGGTGCGATCGGTGCGGCCCGACGCCGGGACCATGGTCACCCGCGCCGTCGCCGATGATGCGAAGTGCGACGCGTGCCACGGCGGCTTCGCGGCCCACGGGGGGCGCTACGACGCGGTCGATCAGTGCGTGCTCTGCCACAACCCGAGCACGAGCGACCCCGACACCGGCCAGACCGTCGACTTCCGCGTCATGATCCACAAAATCCACCGCGGCGCCGACCTGCCGAGCGTGATCGCCGGTGGCAGCTACCGGATCATCGGGTTCGGCGGCCGTACGTACGATTTCTCGACGGTGCAGTTCCCGCAGTCGATCGAGCGCTGCGACGCCTGCCACGGTGGTGCGCAGGGCGACTACTGGAAGACCAAGCCCGACATCGCGTCGTGCGCGTCATGTCACGACGACGTGAGCTTCGTCGATCCGGCCCCGGCCGGGATGGTCCGGCACGGCTACGGCGTGACCCCCGCGTCGCCTTGCAACGTCTGCCACGGCGCGACCACCGGCGTGGCGCCGCTGGTCGGCAGCCACAGCGACCCATCGTTCGACACCAGCCGCGCGCTGGCCGTCACGATCGATCCGATGGCCACGTTCGCGCCCGGCAGCGCCCCGAGCTTCACCTTCCGGGTCACGCTCGATGGTCAGCCCCGCAACATCCTCGACCCGACCACGCCGCTGGCGCGCCTGTCCGCGATCATGGCCGGCCCCAACGGTGACTTCGCGAAGTACTGGACGGTCGGCACCAGCACCAACCCGTACGTCCTGGGCCCGATCTTGCCCCGGCCGGCCACCGCCGACGGCAGCACGTTGACCGCGGTCGACGGCCCTGGCGGCGTGTTCTTGTACACGTTTCCGCCCACGATCACGGTGCCGGCCGGCGCCACCGGCAGCTACACCATCGCGCTCGAGGGTGCGCTCAACGCCACCAACCCGCGCTTCGCGTTCACCGCGCCCATGCGCGCGTTCGCGGTGACCGACGCGGTGGCGCAGCCGCGGCGCCAGATCATCGCCGCGGCGAAGTGCAACGGCTGCCACTTCGATCTGACCTTCCACGGTGGCAACCGCCGCGGCGGCGCCTACTGCGTGATGTGTCACAACCCCGAGAACGCCAACAACGATCGGGTGTCGCGCATCGAGGGCACCACCATCCTCGCCGAGAGCGTCGACTTCCGCGTGATGATGCACAAGATCCACGCGGGCGAGGACCTGTCGCAGCCGTACCTGCTCGGCACCAGCCCCACCATCAATCCCACCACCGGCGTCAGCGCCATGCGCGACTTCGGCGAGACCCGGTATCCGCGGTCGATCGCGACCTGCGAGGCGTGCCACCTGCCGGGCACGTTCACGCTGCCCGCGTCGGCCGGTCGCACGCCCAGCATCCTGCAGGAGCTCACCTGCACCGAGTCGGCCGACACCGACCCCAACACCTACTGCAACAGCCCGTTCTGGAACGTGACCCAGACCTTCCGGCTCGCGCCCGAGACGGCGACCTGCACCAGCTGTCACGACCAGCCGTACGTGGCAGTCCACGCGCAGCTCAACACCCTGCTCGGTGGTGCCGAGGCGTGTGCGACCTGCCACGGTCCCGGCTCGGCGCTCGACGTCGCGGTCGTTCACGCCCGCTGATGTGGCACGCGGCGGCCATAGCGGCGGTGGTCGGCGCCGCGGCCGGCTGCGCCGACGAGCGCCGGCTCGCGGACGCCTGTCCCACCTGGCAGGCGGCGGTGGCCCCCGCGCTCGCCGGCTGCGCGAGCTGCCATGGCGGCGCCGCGCCCGCCGCGGGCTACGATCTCGGCGGCTACCTGGGCGCGCTCGGGCCTGGCACCGACGGAATCGCGAACGCGATCGCGGGCGACCCGGCCTCGGCGCTGATCGTGCGCGTGGATCCGGCGGTGGCTGGCGACGCCGCCCATGGCGGGCAGGGCACCCTCCACGGCCTGCTCCGCCGGTGGGTGGTCGAGTGCGAGCTCGGCTACCTCGACTCGACGATCCATCCTGCGGGCGTGCTCGATCCGGCCAGCCCGGACTTCCACGGCGCCGAGTTGCAGGCACGCGGCTGGGATCTCGGCCTGTGTGCCCAGTGCCACGGCGACGACTTCGCCGGTGGCGCGGCCGGCGCGTCCTGCACCAGCTGCCACACCGGTGGCCCCGACGCGTGCGACACCTGCCACGAGGCGGTGCCCACCACCGGCGCGCACGCCGCGCACGTCGGCACCGGCGCGGCCGACGTCGCGTGCGCCGGCTGTCACCGGGTCCCGGCCCGGTGGGACGACGAAGGCCACATCCGTCGCGACGACGCCGGCGATCCGGCACCCGCCGAGGTCGAGCTGACCGGGCTGGCCACGGTCACCGTCAAGCCCGCCGACCGCGCCGGGCCGCCGGTCTTCGCGGGCGGCACCTGCCACAACGTCTATTGCCACGGAGCGGTGCTGGGCGCGGCCGGTGGCACCACGCCCGAGCCGGCGTGGGCCCGCGATGCGCCGGGGCCGGCGTCGTGCGACAGCTGCCACGGCGCGCCGCCGCCGCGCCACGCCTCGCGTGACGCGTGCGCGGCCTGTCACCCGCCCGGCTTGCACCTCGACGGCATCACCCAGGTCGGTTCGGGTCCCGGCGACTGCAGCGGCTGTCACGGCAGCGCGGGATCGCCGGCGCCCCCTCGCGATCTGTCCGGCAACCTGTACACCACCGCGCTCGGGGTCGGTGCCCACCAGGCCCACCTGCAGGCGCCGAGCGGCCTGTCGGGGCCGGTCGCGTGCGCGGCCTGTCACCAGGTGCCCACGTCGGTCACCGCGCCCGGTCACCTCGATGATGACCGTCCGGCCGAGGTCGAGCCGACCCTCGGCTGGGACCGGACCAGCGCGACCTGCGCCACCGCGTGGTGCCATGGCGACGCCCGGCCGGTCTGGACCGCGACCGGCGAGGCGGCCTGCGGCACCTGTCACGGGGTGCCCCCCACCTCGCCGCCACACGCCGCGACGATGACGCTCACCGCCTGCGCGGCCTGCCACCCGGCGACGATGGACGGCACCGGCCGCATCCTGGTCGGTGGCGCTCACCTGGATGGAGACGTCGATGCCCCATGACCCGTTTGCATGGGTGGCGCTGGCCGGCGCGGCGCTCGCGGTGCCCATCCTGCTGTGGTTCCTGATCCGACGTCCGGCGCTCGGACGGTCGACCAAGATCATGCTCCTGCTCGGCATCGGCGGGTTCCCGCTGCTGACCGCCGGCACCGGCAACGTGGCTGGCTACCAGGCGACCAAGACCCGCCGCTTCTGCGGGTCGTGCCACGTGATGACGCCGTACGCGGCCGACTCCGAGAACCCGACGAGCACGTCGCTGGCCTCGGTCCACGCGCGCAACCAGGCGTTCGGCCCCGAGAACTGCTACGCGTGCCACGCCGACTACGGGATGTTCGGGACCGTCACCACCAAGATCGGCGGTCTGCGCCACGTCTACGAGTACTCGTTCAACTTTCGACAGCTCTCGGTCGAGGAGGCGCTGCCGCGGATCCACCTGCTGCGGCCGTTTCGCAACGAGCGCTGCATGCGCTGTCACTCGAGCGCGGCGCCCCGCTGGAGCAAGGTGCCTGACCACGACGGGCTGGTCGACGAGCTGCGCTCCGACGCGGTCAGCTGCGTCGGGAGCGGATGTCACGGACCGGCGCACCCGTTCAGCAAGCCGGCGGTCGTGGCGAAGCCGGCCGCGGCGCCGGACGTCTCGTCGCCGGGGGCCCCGTGAGGACGCTGCTCCGCGCCGCCTCGGCGCTCACGCTGGTGGCGCTGGCGCTGATGGTGTGGTCGGTGCTGGTGCCGACCCCGATGCCGGTGATGCTGGCGATGTCGGTCGGCCAGGTGCTCGGCACGTCGGCGTTCGCGATGTTCGGCCTGGCCGTGCTGATCGATCTGCGGCGGTCGCGCCGGATGCAACGCGAGGCGCGCGGACTGCCGGGGCTGGTCGAGCTGTTGCGGCCGCCCGTGGGGGAGGCGACGGACAGTGGCGTGGATTCGTCGGGGGCGGCACCGGCATCGGCACCGGCACCGGCACCGGCATCGGCATCGGCATCGGCAGCGGCAGCGGCAGCGGCAGCGGCATCGGCATCGGCAGCGGCAGCGGCATCGGCATCGGCATCGGCATCGGCGGGTACGGTCGGGCCAGAGCGGTCGTCGTGAGCGCGCGCGAGGTACTGGCGCTGCTCGTGGTCATGGCGGCGCCGGCCACGGCTGACCCACTGCGGCTGCGCGCGGACGCGCTGGCCAGCACCCAGTCGCCGGTCGGGCTCCTGACGCTGGAAGGCGAGGGGGACGCCGCCGGCTGGCTCACGGCCGAGGCGCTGGTGTGGCTCGGCGCCGGGGTCGGGGTGGGTGACGACGTGAGTGGCGCCAGCGACGGTGATGCGCTGGTGATCGCGCTGCGGGCCCGGCGGCCCGGGGGCGCCGCCGAGGCGCGGCTGGGTCGCATGGTGATCGTCAGCGGCGCGCTGCGCCCGCTCCACCTCGACGGCGTGGCCGGCCGCGTGCGCCTGCCGCGCCGCATGGATGCCGAGGCGTTCGTCGGGGTGCCGGTGGTCGCCGGGGTGGGCGCACAGGCCTGGGACTGGGCGGTCGGCGGACGGGTCTCGCGCCGGATCGGCGACTGGGGTAGCGGAGGCGTCGCGATGCTGGAGCGCCGCGAGGTCGGCCGGCTCGCGGCCCGCGAGCTCGGCCTCGATGGCGGGGCCGCGGTCGGCCGTGGCGACATCGCGGGCAAGGTCGCGCTCGACCTGCTCGACGGCGGTGCCCCCGCGGTGGCCCTGGCCGAGGCCTCGGCCGGCACCCGCCGCAGCGCCTGGCGCGGCGAGCTGTATGGCGGGTTCCGGTCGCCGTCGCACCTGGTGCCGGCGACCTCGCTGTTCTCGGTCCTCGGCGACGTCACCTCGCAGCAGGGCGGCGCCCGGATCACGTGGCGCGCCGCGCCGCGGCTCGACCTGTGGGCCGACGCCGGGGTCCGCCGCATCGACGACGACCTGGCCGAGGAGCTGGCCGCGCGGGCAACCCTGCGCCTCGACGACCGCGGCCGTGGCGCGCTGATCGCCGAGCTGCGGCGCAACGGCGACTGGACCGGCGGCCGCGCCGCGGCCCGGGTGCCGGTGGCGACGGCGTGGACGGTGTCGAGCGAGGTCGAGCTGGTGATCCCGGATCAGCCCGGTGCGCGCGCGGCGATCTGGCCTTGGGCGCTCGCCGCGCTCGGCTGGACCGGAGGGCCATGGGACGTGGCGCTGGCGCTCGAGGCGTCGGTGGCACCCGATCAACGGGGCCGGCTCGATGCGCTGTGCCGGGTCGGCCGGCGCTGGGGCCTGCCATGAGCCGCCGCCGGATCACCGCGCTGGTCGCGTTCGCGGTCACGCTTGGCCTGATGGCGTGCGCGGGCGTGCTCGGCCTGCGCCGCCCCGGTGATGCCAGGGTGTTCCCGCATCGGGCGCACGTCGTCGCCGGGGTGTCGTGCGTGACCTGCCACGCCGGCATTGCCGAGGCCGGCGACGACGGGCCGCTGCACCTGCCCGACGACGCGTCGTGCGCGACCTGCCACCTCAAGCCGCATGATCCGCGGCCGTGCCTCGGCTGTCACACCGACGCGCTCGCCGCCGGCGGCGCCGCCGACGCGCGCGCCCACCTCCGCTTCGAGCACGCCCGCCACCAGGCGGTCACCAAGGGCAACTGCATGCGCTGCCACCAGGCGGTCGCCGAGGGCGACACCCGGCTGCGCCCGCCGATGGCGGCGTGCTGGAGCTGTCACGAGCACGACCGCGCCCGCGACGTGCGCGACTGCCAGGCCTGTCACCTGGATCTCGCCGAGGAGGGCACGGCGCCGGCCTCGCACCTCGTGCACGAGGGCGACTTCGTCAACAACCACGGCGTGAAGGCCGCGTCGTCGTCGGACACCTGCGCGAGCTGTCATGCCGAGCGCTTCTGCGCGAGCTGCCACGGCGTCACCGCGGCGGCGGTCCCGGCCCGGCTGTCGCCGGGCAACCCGATGCGGGCCAGCGTGCACCGCGCCGGGTTCCGCGGTCGCCACGCCGACGAGGCCAAGGTCGCGCCGGGCGCGTGCGCGTCGTGTCATCAGCCCGAGCGGTGCGAGGACTGCCACCGTGCCGAGGGCGTGACCGGCGCCGGCGCGGCGACCCCGCACCCGCCGGGCTGGGTCGGGCTGACTGCGGGCGAGAACCGGCACGGCCGCGCCGCCCGCCGCGACCCGGCCGCGTGCGCGAGCTGCCACGGCGGCGCCGGCGAGGCGCTGTGCGTCGGCTGCCACCGCGAGGGTGGCGTCGGCGGCAGCCCGCATCCGCCGGGGTGGTCATCGCGCCTGCCGCTGGCCGCGCTGCCATGCCGGCTCTGCCATACCAGCGGTGCCCGCCCGTGAGCGTGCGGGCGATCGCCGCGCTGGCGGTGATCCTCGGGCTCGGGGCCTGCGGTGGCACGCGGGGCGAGGACACGCCGGCGGTGCCGGTGACCTGGCACCAGGTGCGCGCCAGCCCGGGCCACATCGTCCACGTCACCAGCGGGGGCGTGCCGTGTCGCGACTGCCACGACGTGGTCAACGGCAGCTTCGCGCCGCCGGCGGCCGAGCTGTGCGTGAAGTGCCACGACGACGTCGTGACGCCGATGCACCCGGGGCAGCCCGGTGACCCCGCCGCCGCGCCCCCGCCGGCGTGCCAGGACTGTCACGGCTTCGGCGTCACCGCGCCGGCGACCCCGTGGACGTGCATGAGCTGTCACGAGCAGGCGCAGGGGACCTTCGTCCCGGCGGTCGGGGCCCACCGCGAGGAGGACTGCGGTCAGTGTCACCGCCCGCACGAGACCCCGTCGCTGGCGCCCCGCCCGTGCGCCGCGTGTCACGAAGACCAGGTCGCGCCTGGCGGCAAGCACGGCGCGAGCGAGCTCGGGGTCGACTCGTGCCTCGGCTGTCACCGCACCCACGAGCCGGCGCTCGCGGCCGGCGATCGCTGCGTCGCGTGTCACGCTCAGCAGAAGAAGTCAGTCGGGCTCCGCGCGCTGTTCGCCGGGCATGACCAGTGCACGAGCTGTCACCAGCCCCACCGGTTCGCGGTTGCCGAGGTGCGCGCGTGCCGCGACTGCCACGCCGACGTCCGCGTGATCGCCGCCGCGGATCACCAGGCGTGCGCGACCTGTCACCAGCCGCACCGGGCGGCCACGCCCAAGACCTGCACGTCATGCCACCGCGAGGTGGTGAAGCATCCCGCGCCGACGCCCGGCAGCGCGTGCCTGGGCTGTCACCCGCCGCACCGCGGTCCTCGCGGCGCGGTCGCGGTCAGCTGCGCCACGTGCCACGTCAAGGCGGGCCACGGCACCGCGACCTGCCGCGACTGCCACCAACCGCACGCCGCCGCGCCCGAGGCGGACGCGGCGCTGTGCGGAAAGTGCCATGCCGGCAGCGCCCGCAGCACCGCCGGCACCGGCCACGCCGCGTGCACGTCGTGTCATGTCGGCGCCTCCCACGGCCCGTCGCGTGACGCGCCGGCGTGCGCGACCTGCCACGCGCCGCAGGCCAGCTCGACCCGCGATGGTCCGGCCCGCGCCGGCCACGCCGCCTGCACCAGCTGCCACACCGGGGGACCGCACGGTCCTGCCGTGGCCACGCCGGCGTGCGCGCGCTGCCATCCGGTCGCGGCGAAGAGCGCGCCGGCCGGGCATCAGCGCTGCGAGGCCTGTCACGAGCCGCACTCCGGCGAGCGTCGCGCCGCCGCGACCTGCGCGAGCTGCCACGCCATGCCGGCGAGGCGCGGCCACGGCCCCCGCCTCGCGTGCGCCACCTGTCACCGCGCGCACGGCCCGGGAGGGCCGACCACCCCGCCGTCGTGCGCCTCGTGCCACCCGGCCGCCAGCCGCCCTGGGCTACACCGCGCGCCTGGCCACGATCGCTGCGACACCTGCCACGACGCGCACGAGGTCCGGCCCCGCGCCGACCGCGCGACCTGCGCGACCTGCCACGACGACCTGGCCACCCACGAGCCGACCGCGAAGACGTGCGCCGGGTGCCACCCGTTCGGCGACGGCACCTAGTACCAAGCGTCCGAAATAGCGTCACCGATACGCCGCGCCTCGCCGCCGATCGCTGCGTTGCCGTGCCTCGAGTTACAGGCAGTAACCCGGCGCATGCTGTGATCGTGCGTGGTTAACATCGGTTGGCACCTCGATGCTGCCACGCTGGCTGCCACGGGCTCTGCGGCAGCCTCCGTGGCGCGCTCGTTACCTGGCTCGTTGCCGCGCTCGTCGGCTGGCTCGGCCCGCACACTGGGACGAGCGGGCGTTCGCTTGAGCAAGAAGGTCGACGGCATCGCGCCGGATTGGACGGGTACCGCGCGGCGCTGCGCGGTTTCGGCACCGGTTTCGCGAAGGCCACCGGGGGGGCCGGGGCTACGGGAGGCGGAGGCAGTGGCGCCGGCTCGGACCTTGGTCGGCCTTCGGCGGTGCGCCGCACCATCGGTGACGGACAGCAAGCAGCGCAATGACGGCGCCGACCATCTGGCTCGCCCCGCGCACGTTGGATGCGCTCCGGTCCGACAGCGCCATCGCAAAAGCGCCTGCAGTTCTCTACCTGGCCGCGCACCGCATCCGCCCTTCTGCGCTCTCCAAAAGTGACCCACCTCTGCTCGCTCGCGGCCCCGCGTTGCGGGCGGTCGGCGCCGCGGCGACCCGCCCATCGGGCGTGACCCCTCTCTGCCCGTCCCGAACGGAGCCGTCGCGGTGGCTGCGCGGTGCGGGGCGACGGGTCGGGGAGCGGGCCAACGGGCCGGGGGAGCGGGCCAACGAGCCCCGCGAGCGGGCCAACGAGCGGGCCAACCAGCCCAGGGAGCGGGCCCGAGAGCGCGTCAGCGAGCGGGTCAACGAGCGATTCCCGACCTGGTTGGCCAGCCCGAAGTCGTTGAACGCACGTGGGTTCGTGCTCGTTTCCGCGCTCCGCGAAGCCCCCAAATGCACCGCTCGCCCCGCCACGACGTCGCCGTTCACCCCGAGCTACTCGCTCGCCTGGTCGCTCCTAGTGGCAAGGGTGGCAAGACCAGCGAGTGTCACCGCTGGAAGTGGGCCTCAACCAGGCCGGTGGCGACATTTTGAGAACTCGCTCGTCTTCACCGACGCATCCGGCAGCGGGTGGCCCGTGCCGCCGAGAACCGCAACGTGGCAGGTCCTCGCTACGTCCCCTACCCTGCGGAGGGCGACGAGGGGTGGCCATGATCCGCACGCTGGGCGGCCGGCGAAACCGCGCGCTCATCCCGCCCGTGGTGTCACCGCGCATGGGCGCCGCGGTCGAACCGGCAACGGCCAGTCGGGCACTCGACGAGCTCGCGAGCCAGGGCAACCAGGGCAACCGACTCGCCGAGGAGACTGGCGTTCGCATCGTCGACGTCCACCTGGTCGTCGGCGCCAACACGGTCCCGCACCCGCTGGGCCGTGCCCCTTTCTCGGTGGTGGTCACCCCGCACGTCGCCTCTCCCCCCGTCACTGCCGGCTGGGACCCGGCACGGCCTGGCAACCCGAGCCCCACCGTTGAGACGACGGTGATCTTGACGGCGAGAAACGTGCTCACCGAGCCGGTAAACCTGGGGTCGACGCTGGGCGTCGCCGGGTTGCTCACGGCGGCCGGTGGCGTGGCCGCCGGCGTGGGCCAGCACATCGCGACCGGTGACGCCGGGAGTATAAACACGGCGACCGGATTCTGATCTGAGGTCGGCGCGCTGCTGGTCCGGCGCCCACATCGCGATGTCGACACCGTGCTGCTCACGACGGGCCTCGCACTCGGCATGGAGGGCGCCGACCTCGCGGACCTCTACTATTGCCGGTGGCCGGTGCAGGAGAACGCGTTCAAGGAGGGCGCCGCGGTGGGCCTGAGCGGAGCATCGCGGGAACTGCGGGCGGATCGTCGCCAACGTCGCGGTGGTCACCGAGCTGGAGCGGCTTGTGGCGCCTGCCGCGCGTGATGGCGAGGCCATGCGCGAGCTCCTCGCCGAGGAGCCAACCCTCGAGGCCAGGGCGACCGAGCGTGCCGCCGAGCAGCGACGGGCCAACGCCGCGCTCGCCACGCGACGCGAACGGCTCGACGCCCTCATCGCCCACGGCAAGACCGGCGGTAAGACCTTCATGCGGGTCGCGCTCGATCACCAGCAGGCGCTGGTTCGCCGAGACCGCCACGCAGCTCGCGACGAAGACGAGCCCGGCACTCGACACGAACCGTGCACGGCGGGCCGGACTCGACGAGTATGGCGCCGACATCGCCGCACGCCGACACCGCCTGGCGTCGCAGCGCACCATCCGCCAGCTCGACACCACCCAGGACACGATCCTCACCGCCACCAAGCTCACCGCGCTCCAGCTCATCTCGTTCGTCCTCCGCGAGTACCTGCCGACGATGCCGTTGGCCGGCGACGTTCGTGCAGCGGGTGCTGTCCGTCCGCGGCCGCAAGGAGACGTCGCTGGACCAAGAGCTGGTCGTGTTCTATGAGAACCCCCGCGACCCAGCCGTCAACGACGCGCTTCGTGATGCGTGCGACCGACTCAACCGGCGCAAGCTCGAGCGGGCGGATCGCCGGCTGCGCGTCGCCGTCGAGCCGCCGGCTGCCCGGTTCGAGTGATCTGATCTCTCGTTACCGGAGCTGGCCGAAGTCCCTGTCAGAAGGGCCAGGCGGTGGCGGGGGTCACGGCCACGAGGTCGAGGCCCGTGCCGTCCTGGTTCGCCTGGTACACCGCCACGGTCCGCGACGAGCCCGCCCGGATCGCGATCAGGAGCTCGCGACGCCCGTCTGCGTCGATGTCGGCGATGCCGAGTACATCGATCGACGTCTTGCCGCGGCCGTGCCAAGCGAACTGACGCTCGCATCCGTCGGCGCCACGCCGCTCGCCTCGAACCTCCTTCGCCGCTGTCGCGCCCTCGAGGAATGCGGCGAGCGCGAACGCCTCGTCGCGGCCGTCGCCGTCCACGTCAGCGATCAGCCTGCCCTTAACCAGGCATGACTCCGCCACCGCGATCTCGATCGCAGGCCGGCTGGGATCGGCGACCACCGCGACCGCAAGGCTGCAGCCGCCGGCGGCTGCGCACAGCCAGTCGGCGACGTCCTCGCCGTCCTCGCCAGGGCGATCGAGTGTGCACGCACCGCGGCCGCTGTCGTTGAACTTGCCGACAAAGCCCATCGGCTCGGCCGCAGCCTCATCGATTGCCGTCACCAAACTCCCGCGCCGTGCCCCCTCGAAGCCGAGGACGGTGAAGCGCTGCGGCGCCTCGATCAGCGGAGCACGGACTACCTCTACCACCGAACTCCACCAGTTCCGCTGCACCAAGAAGCGTGGAAACAGGTGCGCTCGGCTCAGGTGCATGTTGAGGCAGACCTCGCCGACCAAGTAGCGTGGCCCCTGCGGCGGTACCGGCATCGCAGCGGGCAGCGGGCCTGCCTCGACGGGCGTCGCATCGCGCGGCGGCGGTCTCGGCAGCGCCGTCCGAGGTGCGCAGCCGGTGGTCGCGATCGCGGCCACGCTCAGGGCCACCGTAGAGACGGAGAGCATGCGGCTGATACTACTTCAACCTCGCGATCGAAAAACGCATGAAGCCGGCCAAGCTCGAACCTTGCGATGAAGAACACAACGCGATCCACGGTGTGTCGAGCACGTCGAGCACATCAGGTGCGCTTGACCGGGCTCTCGGGCCCGTGCCACATGTAATTGGGAACCACCATGGACTACGGCTACGTCCCGGACAGAGACCCATACCTCAACCGCCTCCGCGTAGTAGTCGACCGTCGTCCCAACACGGCCATGGTGAGTGTGCGGAGCGTCCGCAGTCTCCAGGCCTTCATCCAGCACCTCGATCGGGCGTCCAGCGTCACGCGGCCGATCGATCACATGGTCGTTGGCGGCCACGCCAATCGCTGGGCCTGGCAGGTGAACCTGTACGGCGCGAGTCAGGGTACGACCTTCGAGACCATCGTGGACTCGATGGCAGTTCCTGCCAACTCGATCGTGGTGCCAGATGCGGTGATCGGATTCGTTCCGGACCAGCCCAATCCATCGGAGCACTTCTTTCATATCAAGGGCTGCAATTTGGGCAAGGCCCCCGCATTCCTCGAAAAGTTGAGCGAGGGACTCGGCGGCCGTCTCAAGATCACCGCGCCCAAGCACTTCCATGGCGCTAGCACCCATGGGCGACACCTCTTCGAGTGGATGGCATACGAGTTCGTCATCTTCCAGAAGTCGAGACTAACCACCAGGGCCGCACTGGCGGCTGCCTACCACGCAGCGCCATTGGTACTGATCGACGGCCGGACGAAAGTGCCCGAGGCGATGTGGGACAGGTGGCTAAGTCGATTCCGAAACATCAATAGAACGCAAAGCGTTCCTGTCTGGTCGAGGCTTGGCGTCTCGCTCGGCCGTCGCGGACGCGTCGAGACGGCGACAGTCCTAACAGCGACCAGCCCTACGCTAGTCCGTCGGAGCGTCCGATACCCTTCGGAGGCCGACATCCCGACCGATCTGAACGAACGGATGGCTGAGCTGAGGCGGCAACTGTTGCTCATCGCCATGTACGAGGACACTCACCCCTTCCCAATGTTCAAGAGGCTTGGCTACGCTTCCTTCGAAGACATGATAGATGGCTTGGATTGGAAGATTTTCACCAGCCGTCAGGGCGTGTGGCACTTGCTACATTTCGCCGGCAGTCGTTATGAATACCAATTGATGGTGCCGATCATGGATCAGTCCGGTAGCCTCGAGCCGCACCTCGGCACCATGATCTTCAACCACTGGCCGGCGACCGGCTCCTCGGTGAGTCGAGGGATCGTCGAGTCCGACAGCGCCTTCTTCGCGACGGTCCCGTGACGGTACCAGAAACCCTGCGCGGGCTCTCCGAGCGGGTGGGCTTTGGCCTGATGCCGCTCCACGAGGCGTTGCGCGATGCCGACTCCTTACGTGACTTCCTCGAGGAATTCGGATGGGATTTCGTGGCAGCGCCTGCCTCGCTCCTCGCGCTGCAGCCGGCGATCCAGCTCGCGGTGGAGAACGCGACCGGCATCGTCCACGACGCCGACATCTCTCTTGCCGTGGTCTTGCCGTCGCTGGTCGCGGCGTTCAACGGAATCGCGGCGTTGCAGAGCGCGTCAGACCTGCCGGCCGACTTCCGCGCGGAGTTCCCGGCCCAACTCGTCGACTACCTGCTGGTTAGGCAATTGCTCGACAACGTTCCCGGCTGGGGCGCGCTGTTGCAGGCCATCGGGGTCGTGCGCATCGAGGACGTCGCGGCCGCTAGCGCGCGGCCCGAATACCAGCGCTACGTCCTGGATCGCGCAAAGCTCATCGACTACCTGCAAGAGCCGCTCGCGACGCTGAAGTCCACGTATCGCTGGGGAGACAGCGACTTCGACGGACAGGGGATGCTGCGCAGCGCCGTCGAGCTGGCGCAGCGCTGGGGCGCCGAGGTCTACGAGCACAGCCCGTCGGCCGCGCTGGTGGCAGCGCTCAACGCTGGCGCGCTCGACCCGGCAGCCACCGAGCACTCCGCGCCGCGGGCGATCCTCGCGCTCGAGCGCGTCGAGCCCGGCGCCTTCGACGTTGGTGTCGCGTTGTTCTTGCTACCCGAGACCGCCACCGCGGCGCCGGGCTTCGCCGTGTTGCCAAGCGGCTCCGGTGAGCTCGGCGAAACGATCATGCTGCGCGACGACACGCGGCTCGACATCGGCGGCGACCTGACGGCGGGCCTCGGTGCGGTGGTGCGGCCGGGGCAGCCGATCGAGGCGATTGCCGGGGGAGGGATCGAGATCGCTTACAGCGTCGCGCGGGCCACTGCGACATCGCTGATAGGCAATCCCGAGGGCACGCGGCTCCAGGTGCAAGGCGCGGTTGGGCGGCTTGAGGTGTCGGGCACTGGTGGTGACGTCGAGTTGGTCGCGTCGATCGATACGACAGGGCTGGCGCTTGTTATCGACGGCGGCGACTCCGACGGTTTCGTCAGCGCCGCCCTGCCCGCCGCGTCGACGACGATCGAGTTCCCGTTCGGCGCGTCGTGGTCAAGCAAGACCGGCTTCGCGGTGCATGGGGGAAACAACCTCGCGGTGATGGTCCCGGTCGACGTTGGGCTCGGTCCGGTGCGCGTCTCCGGCGTGTCGGCAGCGCTGCGCGGTGAGCACTCCTTGGCGCAGCCGCCCCGCGTCATCCTCGAGGTCGGCGCGGCCATCCGCGGCGCGATCGGACCGGTGCAGTTCGAGATCCGCGGCGCCGGCGTCGAGCTCGGGCTGACGCTCGCCGATGGCAACCTCGGCCCGCTCGACGTCGCGGTCGGGTTCCGAGCGCCCGACGGCGTTGGCCTCGCGGTCGCGGCCGCCGTGGTCAAGGGCTCGGGCAGCGTCGCGTGCGATCGCGCGCGCAGCGAGTACGCCGGCTCGCTTCAGCTCGACGTCGGCGGCATCGGCGTCGCGGCGGCGGCGCTGCTAACGGCATCGCGTCCGGGGCAGCCCGCCGCCTACTCGCTGGTCGCGGCGATCTCGGCGGAGTTCGCCCCGATCCCGATCGGCCTTGGCTTCACGCTCGACGGGGTGGGCGGGTTGATCGGACTCCACCGCCGCGTCGATACTGCGGCGCTGCGGGCCGCCCTGCGGGGGCCCGGCATCGACAACATCTTCTTCGCCGACGACCCGGCGGCCCAGGCCTCGCGGTTGCTGACCGATCTCGCCACCTACTTCCCGGCGGCGCAGGGCCGCCACGTGTTCGGGCCGGCGGCGAAGTTCGGCTGGGGCACGCCGACGATCATCGAGGGTACGGTGGCGCTACTGCTGGAGGTGCCGGCGCCGGTGCGGCTGATGCTGCTGGGCAACGTGTCGACGGCGCTACCGACCAAGGACGAGCCGATCATCGAGCTCAACGTCGATGTGCTGGGCGAGCTGGACTTCTCGCGCAAGACGCTGGCCATCGACGCCGCGCTGCGCGACTCGCAGGTAGCTGGGTTCCCGATCACTGGCGACATGGCGCTGCGGATGGGATGGGGCGATTCGCCGAGCTTTGCGCTGTCGGTGGGCGGTTTTCACTCGCAGTTTCGGCCACCGCCCGGGTTCCCGGAGCTCCGACGCGTGCGCATCCCCATCGGCTCGGGAGACAATCCGCGTCTCGACATTCAGGGCTTCCTGGCGCTGACATCGAATACCGTGCAAGTGGGCGCGGCCGTGGACTTGTACGTGGCAGCGGGCCCGCTGAACATCGTCGGTAGCCTGGGGTTCGAGGCGCTGGTCCAGTTCGTGCCATTCGGCTTCGAGGTCGACCTCTGGGCGGGCGTGGCGCTGCGGCGCGGCAGCCGCGTGCTGGCGGGCGTGCACCTCGATGGCAAGCTACGGGGGCCGTCGCCGTGGCACTTCTCGGGCGAGGCATGTCTGTCGCTCTGGTTCGTCGATCTGTGCGTCGGCTTCGATGCGACGTTCGGCCAGGAGCGCCCCGTCGAGTTGCCGCAGCGCGAGATCTGGCCGCAGCTTGAGGCAGCGCTGAAGGATGTACGCAACTGGACCTCGGCGATGCGGCCGGCGGCGGCGCGCGCGGTAATCACAGCGCCTCCGGTCGATGATGGTGTGCCTGTGACGCGGATCGATCCGGCCTCGGCGCTATCGGTGCAGCAGAAGGTCGCGCCGCTCAATCGCCTCATCGAGCGCTTCGCGCAGGTAGCGCCATTGGGACCCGTCAAGTTCCAGATCCAGAACGCGAAGCTGGGCGAAACGGTGCTCACCCCGGGCCTGGTCGAGGACTGGTTTGCACCGGCGCAGTTCGAGGACCTCACCGATGCAGAGCGCATGTCGCGGCCCGGCTACGAGAAGATGGTGGCGGGCGTGACCCTCGCCAGCGACGCGGTCGTCACGGTCGGCTCCGAGCTGATCAGGCCGCTCGAGTACGAGACCATCAAGTTCCCCGACCCCGAGCCGCTGCTGGTGAAGTATCGCCCGTCGGTGATGCTGCAGCTGGCCGGCACCACCAGGGCCGCCAGCGCAAATGCGCCGCTGCGCCACGGCGCCGCGGGTGCGTTCGCTCCGCTCCGCGGCACGCCCCCGCTGGTCACGCTGGAGGGGGAGCGCTTCGTGATCGTCTCCACGCTCGATCTCACGCCGCGCCTCGACATCACGCCGGCCGCCGGCCGGGGTGACGTAGAGCTAGCGCTCAAGACGCATCTGGCGGCCAACCCCGGCGCCCGTGACGCGTTGCAGGTGGTGCCGCGGTTCGAGGTCGAGGAGCTGTTGCGATGAGTCAGACCGGCGCTGCTTACCGGTTCCTCTCGTGGGCGCGGCGCGGTGCCGCGAGCCACATCGAGTTGCTTGACGGCAACACCGGCGCGGCGCGCGTCGAGGTGCCCATCGAGGTCCGTTTCAACGGGGGCAGCAACACCGCCTCGCTGAGGCTCGAGCTGCTCGGCCCGGGCGACGTGGTCTCGCTCGACCCGCGCGCCGTGACGCGCGTCTTTCCCCCGCCCGAGACGCGCGATGCCGAGCCCAACTACTTCCCGCTCATCGAGTTCGATCAGGTCGACCTGCCGTGGCGCTTCACGCCGCGCGCCGCCAACCCGACCAGCGGCCGCGTGCGTCCGTGGTTCTGCCTCATCGCCGTCGAGGAGGGCGAAGCGTTCCAGTACACGCCGTCCGGTGGTGGCCGCCCCACCGGCGTGGTCGAGATCCAGCCCAGCGTCCCGCTGCCGCTGCTCGATCAGTCGTGGGCCTGGGCCCACGTCCAGCTCAGCGGCGACGACGCGCTGACCTCGCCTGAAGCCATCGCCGCCCAGCCCGAGCGCGCCGTCGCACGGCTGCTCTGTCCCCGCCGCCTCGACACCCGCAAGACCTACTGGGTGATGCTGGTCCCGACCTTCGAGGTCGGCCGCCTCGCCGGTCTGCGCCAGCCGCTCGGCACCGCCATCAACTCGCTCGCACCGGCGTGGCAAGAGCCTCGCGGAACGGTCGTGCGGCCGGTGTACTACCGCTGGCGCTTCGGGACGGGTCAGGGCGGTGACTTCGAGACGCTGGTTCGCCAGCTGCAGCCGCGTCCGCTGCCGGCGACGGTGGGCACCCGCCCCCTCGACGTCAGCCAGCCCGGCACGCTGCCACCCGCCTCGACCCGGTCTGTCCCCATCGGTGGGGCGCTGCGGGCGCCGCTCGGCGACCCGTGGGCGTGGCCGGGGGACGAGAGCCAGCGCGCCAGCTTCATCGATCTGCTCTCGGCACTGCTCGACCACCCCGACGTCCTGCGCCAGAGTGGCGGCGCGCCGGTGGTGGTGCCGCCCCTCTACGGCACCTGGCACGCGCGCAGCCGGCGCCTGCAGGCCGGCTCGCCGCCGCCGTGGTTCCGGGATCTCAACCAGGATCCACGCGCCCGCATCGGTGCGGCGCTCGGCACCGAGGTGATCCAGACGCTGCAGGATCTGTTGATGACGTCGGCGTGGGATCAGCTCGCCGGCATCCGCGACGCCAATGATCAGCTGCGCAAGGCCCAGTTCGCCCGCGCCATCGCCGAGCGCTTTCACGTGCGCTTCGTCCAGCCGGCCAACGCCGACAACGTGCTGACCTTCACTGCGCCGGCGCTCGGCCACATCCGGCCGGCGATCAAGACGGTGCGGGCCCTGGTAGCGAACAGCCCAGCTCGCCTGGCACTGGTCAGCGGCACCTTCCGCCGGCTGGCGCGTCCACTCGGCCCGATGGGTCGCCGGCAAGGTCGGAAGAGCCTCGCGAGCGAGCCGCTGATCACGCGCGTCAACAGTGGCCGGTACGACGGGGTGCTCGCCGCAGAGCCACCGACGTCGCAGGCATTGCCCACCTGGGACTGGGTGATGAAGGCCGACGCCTGGCCCTCTGTCTTCTCCGGGCCGCTCAGCCAGAGTCTCCTGAAGAACACGGTGCCGCCGCAGCCCCAGAAAACCGTGGGCGACGTCGAAGACGACGGGCCGCCGGTGGACGACACCAGGAGCGAAACCGACGACAGCCCGTCAATGGCGCGCTTTCGCGCCGCCGCCATCGCCCTCGCGCTCGGCCGAACCAACCCGCTCGACCCGCCGAAGCCAGGCGAGACCCTCCACCAGCTCGACCTCCCAGCGGTCAAGGCCAGCGTGACCACCGGGGTCGATCCCAGGGTCACCATTCCAGCGGCGCTGCGCGACCGCATGGTCGGCCGTCCGGATTTCGTGTGGAATCCGCCGGACCCGATCGAGCCAGTGATGGCCCACCCCGAGTTCCCGCAGCCGATGTACAAGCCGCTCGCCGAGCGCTCGCCCGAATGGATCTTGCCGGGCCTGGAGGCCGTGGAGGCCAACAGCGTTGGTCTCGCCGTCACCAACCCGGCGTTCATCGAGGCGTACATGGTCGGCCTCAATCACGAGATGGCGCGCGAACTGTTGTGGAACGAGTACCCGACCGATCAGCGCGGCAGCTACTTCCGCCAGTTCTGGGATACCGCCGGCCTGGCACCGACGCCGGTCCCGGAGACGTTCAAGGACATCCGTCGCCTGCAGGAGTGGCCCGCCAGCTCCCTCCTCGGCACCCACAGCCCGCGCCCACCGATCCCCGGTGGCGCACCGCATCTGGTGCTGCTGGTGCGCGGCGAGGTGCTGCGGCGGTATCCGGGCACGCTGGTGTACGCGCAGCGCGCGCGGGGGCCGATCGCCGATCCCGAGCTCGCCGATCCCACCGCCGCCGGCGTGCTGCGTCGTCCGGTGTTCGGCGGCCGCCTGGATCCTGACATCGCCTTCTTCGGCTTCGAGCTGACCGATGCCGAGGCGCGGGGCGGCCCGAACGATCCGGGATGGTTCTTCGTGTTCGAGGAGCAGCCCGGGGAGCCGCGCTTCGGCCTCGATGCCTCGTTCACGGCGGCGAACCCGACGAGCTGGGATGACCTGGCGTGGCGGCACCTGGTGCCGGACGCGAACGATATCGCCACCATCAACTACATCGATCTCGCCGCTGACAAGCCGACCATCACCGGGGTCACCGCCCCCGGCGGCGCCGGCTGGCACGTCAGCGGCCCCGCCCCGGTCGCGAGGGGCGCCGATCACGCCTACATCACCTTCCAGCGTCCGGTGCGAGTCGCGATGCACGGCTCCCTGCTGGTGCCGTGAGCCATGCCTGACCTGTCCGACAACATCGAGACGCTGGACGCGGCGTATCCCATCGCGCTGCTGCCGGTCCGCATCGAGACCCGCTTCGTCAGCGGGAGGAGCCCCGAGCTGCTGGTGCGCGTCTATCCCGACGAGATCGCGGCCGAGCTGGGCCATCTCATGACCAGCGACGCCGCTGAGGCGGCGCGCCAGTTCTGGCGCGAGGGCTGGCAGTACGCCGACGAGCTCGACGCCTGGCGCCGGCTGGTGCAGCGATATCCCGGGCAGGTCGCGGCTGCGCTGGTCGACGAGCACCGTCCCGACAACTGGACCAGTCGCCCCAGCGGTCAACCGACGTGGGCCAATGCGCCTCGGCCATCGTCGCCACAGACAGCGACCACCCGCGTGCTCCCCGATTGCTGGATCGCGGTCGGTTTCCGCAAGGGCCAGCAGACGCTGCGCCACATCGGCAGCGCGATCGTCGAGCCGCTGGCGCTGTCGTTCCGCCGCGACATCGAGGAAGGTGCGCCAGAGCTGATCGATCACGATGGCCTCCAGGTCGAGCCTGCGCTGCGATGGACCGTCGACGTCGAGGAGGCGATCAAAGTCGGCATGGCGATGCGCATCCCGATCACCAGCCTCGATCTGGCCCAAGGCTTCGATCGGCTGGTGGTGTACGGCGTCAAGACCACGCTGTCTCCCGCGGACACTGGGGCGCGCCTCGAGACCCTGCTCGATAGTCACCGTCACAGCCGCGGGCTGGCGCTGGTTCCGCAAGGCACGCCCACCAACAACTCCAGCGAGGGCGGCTCGGGGTATCCGCCGCCCGACGATGCCGACCGCAGGTTCGTCATCGAGCGTGGTCCACCGCTCCCCACCCCCGGTAGCGACGGCGATGTGCTGGCCAAGGCGCTCGGTCTGGCCACCGGCATCTTCGATCACGTCGAAGGCGCCGGCGGCGTGGAGCAGAAGCGCGCCCGCGCCATGAACCAGGCGCTGTGGCCGTGCACGCTCGGATACTTCCTCGAGCAAATGATGGCGCCGCTGGTGAGCGCCGCCAACGTCACGGCCATCCGCAGCCACGTCGCCGACTTCGTGCGCGGGCGTGGGCCACTGCCTGCCTTCCGCGTGGGCCGCGTGCCATACGGCATCCTGCCGGTGACCCCGCTGTGGGGCTCGATCGATGGCTTCGAGACCGCCCTGGTGGAGCGGCTGAGCTCGTGGCAACCGCGCGTGCTCGAGCAGGTGCCCCACGTCGCGCGCATCGGCCGCACCGGCGATCCGGACGCCGATCTGCTCGGCATCCTCGCCCTCGACGCCAGCACGCGCGAGGTCCGTCTGCGCGAGGTCGTCGGCCCGGCGTACGTGCGCGCGGTGCTGCAGCTCCTGGACACCGATGCCTCGCTCGGCGTGAGCGAGCGTAGCGATCTGACCCAGCGCGTGATGACGGCGCTCGGAATGGCGGGTTCGCCGCGCGTCGGCACCATGACGTTCAGCAACAAGGCGCCGCGCATCGACCTGCCGATGGTCGCGCCCGAACCGCTGTCGGAAGATCAGACGCTCGTCGACAACTACATCACCGACCTCCTGACCGCCAAGACCACAGAAGATCTGGAGCCGTCGCCGGTCTCGCGTCCCTTGCTGTTCCACCTTCTCCGTCAGGGCGCGCTGGTCGAGTACCACCGCGTCGCGGTCGACCTCGCCATCGCCGCCGGCCTCGATCCCAAGGGCGTCCCCTACGCCCAGGCGTCCGATCGCCGCGAGATCGAGCTGTTCCAGGTCCCGCCGCCCCCGGCCGGCGCCCCGTCACCGCAGCCGCCGCGGCGGAGTCCGAGCCAGCGCTTCGCCCAGACGCTGCCGGTCGCCGGCGGCTCCATGCTCAGCGACTGGCTCCTGAACCTGCCGACCGATCCGGCCAAGGACCACGGGCGCCAGCCGATCCGCGCGCACGTCGAGGCGCTGAAGGCGCTCGAGGGCGCGCCCACCGCCGAGCTCGAACGTCTGATGACCGAGACGCTCGACACCTGCTCGCACCGCCTCGACGCGTGGATCACCTCGCTGGCGACGCGCCGGCTGTCGGCGCGTCGCGCCACCCATCCCGAGGGCATCTACCTGGGCGGCTACGCGTTCGTCGAGAACCTGCGCGCCCGCCAGGCGCCGTTTCCCGGCCAGACCGGCGGCTTCATCCATGCGCCGTCGGCATCGCACGCCGCTGCCGCCGCCATCCTGCGCAACGGGTACCTCACTCACGAGAACACCGCGGAGGTTGCGATCGATCTGTCGTCGCAGCGGGTGCGGCGCGCGCTGTCGCTGTTCGACGGCGTGCGGCACGGCCAGCAGGCCGGCGCGGTGCTTGGCTACTGGTTCGAGCGCGGCCTGCACGACCGCCAGCTCGACCGCTACATCGCGCCGTTCCGTCGACTGTATCCGCTGGGCCGGTTGCCCGACGCTCCCGACGAAGGCCCCGACGAGCCGATCGCCGCCCGCAACGTGGTCAACGGCCTGGCGCTGCGCGATGCATTGCTGCGGCGGCCGGTACTGCCGTGGACCGATGCCGACATCCTGCCGCTGGTGTCCGAGGCCGACCGCCCGGCGGTGCAGGTGTGCCTGGCGCAGCTCGAGGACGACGTCGACGCCGCTGCCGACCTGCTGGCCGCCGAGTCGGTCTATCAGGCGGTGCAGGGCAACACCGATCGCGCTGGGGCCAACCTGGCCAGCGGCGCCGGGACCGGCAGCCTGCCCACGCCGGGCATCGTCACGCCGCCCACCTCCGGCACGGCGTTCACCCACCGGGTGGCCATCGTGCTAGGCGGCGCGCCGACGACGTTGGCATGGCCGGCGTCCGGCGCCCGCCGCATCGCCGAGCCACGTCTCGACGCCTGGCTCGGCAACCGGATGGGCAGCGCGGCCGCCGTCCAGTGCCGCGCGCGGTACGACCAGACCGAGACCACGGTCACCATGCAGGACCTCGGTCTGAGCGCCATCGACTTCGTGATCCTGGCGCGCCGTACCGGCGCCGCCGGCAGCGAGCTGGCGTCGCGCGTGATCGCCCACGTACGCGCGACGGTCAGCGGCATCACCGGGCCGGTCGAGGTTGACTTCGCGCGCCCCACCGCCGCTGTTCCGTCGTGGCCGTACAGCGTGTTCAGCGTCGACGAGGCACTGGAGACCGCGCGGCTGCTCGGCGACCTGGCGCTGGGCGCTCGCCCGCTCTCCAGCGACGATCTGATGTTGCCGCACGCCGCCGGCGCGCCGTTCACCGTCGACACCGCCGAGATGACCAGCCGCGCCACCGCGGCGCTGGGCCAGCTCGGCGCCGCCCGCAGCGCGCTCGACGCCGCCGTCACGGCTGCCGCATCGCCTTCACCGCCACCCACCAGCCTCGACGATCTGCGCGCCGCCTTGTGGACCGCCGCCGGTTTCGGTGTGCGCGAGGCGGTTCCGGTCGACCTCGCCGGCACCGACGCCGTCGCCCGCGCCGCGCTGCGGGTCCAGGGCGCCACCATGCAGGCCGAGCTGGCCCGCCGCGACGCCGCCGCCAGCGTGGCGATCAGCGGCTTCGACAAGCTGATCGCCCTGTTCGGCCTCGAGGTGCCCATCCTGGTGCCGTTCACGCCGGCCAACCGCCCCGACCTCGACACCGCACTGGCGCAACCGCCTGGGAATCCGATCGGAACCCGTCACTGGCTGGAACGGATGGCGCGCCTGCGCGACCCGCTCGACCGCCTGCGGCTGGCCCACCTGGCCAGCGACGCCATGACCGGCACCCCGGTGTCGGAGGCCGGTCTGCACTTCGAGATCGCCCAGCTGCCGTTCGTCCCCGGTGCGCCCTGGATCGGCAATTCGTTCGATCCCAGCGAGGCGTGGCAGCGCCCGCGCGCCGGCACCGTTTCGATCGCGGTCCACCGGCCCGTCGGCTTCGAGTACGCCGGCAGCTGGTCGGGCCTCCTGCTCGACGACTGGAGCGAGACCATCCCCGCGGCGTCACAGATGACGTCGTACGCGGTCCACCACCAGTCGCCGGGCGCCGAGGCGCCGCAGTGCGTGCTGCTTGCGGTGGCGCCGCCGACACCCGACGTCCCCCGCTGGGGTCCGTCGCTGGTCGAGGACTGCATCGAGCAGGCCTTCGACGTCGCGCGCATTCGCGCCGTCGACTCCGACCTCCTCCATCCCTATGCGCTGCTCGTGCCTTGCATCTACCTGGCCGCCAACGTCGCCCCGGACACCATCCGGTCGCCGCTCAGCCACGGGGTCATCCACGAGGCCGTCATCGCGCCGCCGGAGTGATCCATGCCGTCCATCACCTACTGGAATCGTCTCGAACCCCGCGCGCGCTCTAGCGATCTTACCGGCGCGCTCGCCGCCCGCGTGCGCGACCCGGCGTGGTTTCTGGCCCGGCAATGGCAGCTCGGTGAGCTGGCTGGCGAGGATGCCGGCTCGCCGGCCTATGTGCGCATCAACGCCGCGGTGGCGCCGATGGTCGGATGGCAAGGCGCCACCGGTCCGGCGGTGCCGATGCAGGCCAACGTGCCGCTCGAGCGGGCCGCCCTGGCCGAGCCCATGGCCACCGACGACATCTCGCGGTGGGCCGAGCTCGGGACCGTGGTCGACACCTTCCTGCTGTTCTACAACGTCGCCGATCTGCGCAGCCACTGGCTCGAGGCGTTCCCCATCGGTCCCGCACCGTCCGGTGCGCCGGACGACCCGCGCGCCGCACGGCTGCGCTTGCTGTGGCAGGGTCGCGTGATCAACGGGCTGGCGGTATACACGGCAGCCGGACAGACGCCGACGCCGCCGCCGGCGCCCCCACCCGCGGTGCCGGCAACCGTGCCGTCGACGCGCTGGGCCCAGTGCAACCTCGCCATGCAGGCGTTCCGCGCCTACGTCAACAGCAGCCATCCCGGCAGCCCGATCGGCGCGGCCGATGCCGCGGCGTGGCGGCCCGAGCGGCTCGAGCACGAGCTGCGCACCGTCACCGGCGAGCCAGGTGCTACGCCGGGCAGCGTCAGCAGCGCGGTGCTGCAGGCGTTCCCCGACCGTACCGGCGACCTGCCCTGGTACGGCTTCGACCGCGTCGCCGAGGCGGTCCCGTCCGGGCTGCCGGCGTCGGTGCGCACCGACATCTCGCGCACCGTCATTCCCGGCCCGGTGAGGTTCCGCGGCCAGCCCAACGAGCGGTTCTGGGACTTCGAGGACGGCCGCGTCGACTTCGGGGCGCTGCGTCTCGACCGCCGCGATCTGACCAGCATGTTGCTGGTCGACTTCATGCTCGTCCACGGCAACGACTGGTACCTGGTTCCGTTCGAGCAGCCGGTCGGCACCGTGTGCCGCACCGAGCTCACCGTGGTCGACGTGTTCGGCGTCGTGACGCCGGTGCCGCGCGCCGAGGACGCCGACCCGGTCGCTCCCGGCAAGCGCTTCTCCCTGTTCGGGGTCACCGGGCTGGCCAACGGCCACCTGGTGCCCGACAGCGTCGCCGGCGTGGTGCAGGACGGACGCACCCTCGAAGAAGTGCGCTTCGTGCGCGACGAGACCGCCAACCTGGCGTGGGCGATCGAGCGCTCCACCGAGAGTCATCTCGGACGCGCGCTGCCGGGCAGCGAACGCGCCGGCGCCGAGCCACCGTCGCCGATCACCAGCGGCGTGGCACCGCTCCGGTACCAGCTGCAGTCGCACGTCCCGGTGCACTGGATCCCGTTCCAGGCGGTGGCGCTGCCGCCGGCCACCAGCGGACAGGTGGTGCTGGAGATGGCGTCGCTCCTCGCGCCAGAGGGTCCGCCCGGCGCAGCGCTCCACGAGGCGCTGCCGGCCGGCAAGATCTTGCGGCCGTCATCGGTGGCTGGGGCGCCGTACCGCGTTCGCGAGGAAGAGGTTCCGCGCGAAGGCACCCACGTCATCCGCTTCGCGCGCTTCGCGCGCTCCAGCAACGGCGCCAGCCACCTGTGGGTGACCCGCAAGCGCGTCACCGGACGCGGCGAAGGCGGGAGCGGCCTTCGCTTCGACCGCACCATCCCTCTCGAGACCGTGGTGCCCGGGACCGATCCGTGAGGTGTCTCGGTCCTGACCCATGCCCTTGACTCATACCCCGGGCTCGTCGGCGCCCTCGGTCGTGCTGCCACGATGCTGCCACGCAGGACGGCATACGGTGGGCAAGGCCGGGTCAGTTCGGGATCCAAGTGGTTGAAAGCTGTGCAAGCGGCCGTCGGAAATGGCTTCCCAAATAACAGGCAGTAGCCCTTCGGCCCGGCGTCTTGCGCTCGACGCCCCGCCCAGCCGACCTGCCCAGGCTTCACCGCTTCGGGTGAGCGTTCAGCCAGGGAAAGATCTGGGTAGCGGTGGCCGTGATGAAGAGCGTGTGCGGGCCGCCGACCACGGTCCATGACTCCACGTCGATGCCAGTCGGGCAACTGTCGTACGTCCGGGTGGTGGTCTCGGCGGTGGCATCGCCGATGAGGTCGATGGGCGCGCCGGGCGTCGCGGTGGTGGCGCAGCCATTGTAGGCGGCCCAACGCTGGTCGCTGCCCAGCGCCGATGGATACGGTGCTGCGGTGCCGTTGACCGTCGTCGAGCCACCTTCGTAGGCGATCGTCCGGTCATCGGTGCCGTGCGCGTGCAGCACGCTCACGGGCTCCGAGGGCGCACAGGCACCGGGATCGTTGAAGGTGGCGCCCCCGATCACGGCAATGGCGGCGAAGCGCCCGGCCGAGGCACAGGCCATGCGGAACGCCATGAACCCTCCGTTGGAGTCGCCGACAATGAAGACGCGGTCGGGGTCGACGTTGTAGGCGGCGCTGATCTCGTCGATGAGACCGTTCAGGTAGGCAACATCATCGACGGTCGAACCGTAGAAGTTGCAGCACGCGTCCGTCGCGTTCCAGAAATAGCGGCCGCCCTCGTCGAGCGTGCCGGTGGGTGCGATGAGCAGGAATCCGTCAGTTTCGTAGGCGTACGCCAGCCGCGTGACCCCGGTCACGTAGGTCGTGATCGAGCTGTAGCCGTGCAAGGCGATGACGAGCGGCATTGGTGTCGCGGCCGAGTAGCTCGACGGCACCAGCAACTCCGCCGGGCGCGTGCCGCCGAACGTTGTCGGCGGTGCGCCGTCCACCGCCGTCGCGTCGACGGCGACGGCGACGGGGCCGCCATCCACCGCGCTGCCGCCCTCACTCCCTCCGCAGCCGAGGACCGAGGCCAGCACGAGCGGCACCACCATCACTTCGAAAAAGCGCATCGACCAGGGTAGCACGAGCCACGTCAGCGTCGCGCGCACGGTCGGCCCGTGGACCGCCGGCCGGAGCCCGCGCCCGATCTGTACGGAGCAGCGGCGGCTCGCTTCGCTCGCTTCAGCCGCGGCGGGGCAGCAGGACGGTGAGCTCGGTGCCGTGGTCGGAGCGCACGTGGATCTCGCCGCCGTGCAGGGTCACCAGGCTGTGCACGATCGCCATGCCCATGCCGGTGCCGCCCTCCTTGGTCGAGAAGAACGGCTCGAACATCCGGGCCTCGACGTCGGGCGGGATGCCGGGGCCCTGATCGCGGACGCGGAGGGTGACGCCGCCGGGCACGGCCGCGAGGTCGACCGCGACCTGGCCGCCGGTCGGGCTCGCTTCGATCGCGTTGCGGAGCAGGTTCTGCACGACCTGGTGGATCTTGGTCGCGTCGACGTCGGCGTCGATCTGGGCCGGGGCCGCGAGCTCGATCGTCACCTCGCGCAGCGCGGCGGCCGGGCGCTCGAGCTCGATCACGTGGCGGGTGAGCGCGACCAGGTCGGCGCTGGTGGTCGACAGATCGGCGGGGCGCGCGAACGACAGGAACTCGTTGAGCAGCAGGGTCAGGCGCGCGATCTCCTGGTGGACCAGCTCGGCCGCCTGCAGCAGGCGCGGGTCGCTGTCGGTGCGACGCAGGCGGCGCTCGAGCAGCTCGAGCTGCAGCTTGGCCGCGTTGAGCGGGTTGCGGACCTCGTGGGCCAGGCCGGCCGACAGGGTCCGCATCGCCGCGAGCTTCTCGGCCTGGGCGTTGCGCTCGCGCCGGACCAGGCGCTCCTCGGCCTCGAGCTGGTAGTGGCGCAGCATGATCGCCAGCTCCATGTCGAGCAGCTTGTCGACCGACTCGATCGTCTGCGACCGCTCGGTGGTGACCCGGGCCTCGACCAGCCGGTGGAGGTCGCGGCGCAGCACGTTCATCGCCGTGAACATGTACTGCTGCGGCAGGCCGATCGTGACGTGGCGGCGGCCGATGCGCGACCGCCGCTCGTAGTAGGCCTCGTCGTGGGGCCCGGCCAGGCCCGACGCCATCCACTCGACCAGCGTGTCCTTGAGCCGCGCGATCTGGGGCGGCCCCTCGGTGAGCGCGGCGCGGGCGCCGTCGTGCGTGACCAGGACGTCGTAGAAGTGTTCGGCGACGGCGGGGAGCTGGTCGCGGACGAGCTCGTGCAGGCGCTGCAGCCGGGTGACGTCGGCAGGCCCGAACTCGACGTACCGCTTGAGCTCGTCGAGATAACGCACGGGCCCTACGCTTCGCCGGTCTTCCGGGTGACGGCGTCGACCGCGGAGCGCGGGGCGGCGCTGTACTCGTGCAGCCGGTACTGGATCGTGCGCACGCTGATGCCGAGCATGTCGGCCGCCTTCGAGGTCGAGCCGCCGGTGGCCTTGAGGGTCTCCAGGATCGCGTACTTCTCGACGTCGGCCAGGGAGCTGCCGGGGACCGGCGGTGCGCCGCTGTCGAGATGGGCGCTCGGCCGCACCGACGGGGGCAGATGGCGCGGCTCGATCGCCGGTCCGGTCGCCATCACCACCGCCCGCTCGAACGCGTTCTCGAGCTCGCGAACGTTGCCCGGCCAGTCGTAGGCCATCAGCATGTCGAGCGCCTCGGGCGACACCGTCTCGACCACGCGGTCGTTCTCCTTGCCGTAGCGATCGATGAAGAACCGGGCCAGGGCCGGGATGTCGCTGCGCCGGTCGCGCAGGGCCGGCATCTCGAGCGCGACCACGTTCAGCCGGTAGAACAGGTCCTCGCGGAACCGGCCGCGCGCGACCTCGTCGAGCAGGTGCTTGTTGGTCGCCGCGATCACCCGGACGTTGACTCGGATGGTGGTGCCGCTGCCCACCCGCTCGAACTCGTGCTCCTGCAGGAAGCGCAGCAGCTTGACCTGCACCGACGGCGAGATCTCGGCGATCTCGTCGAGGAACAGGGTCCCGCCGTCGGCCATCTGGAACCGGCCGTCGCGACGCTGGACCGCGCCGGTGAAGGCGCCGCGCTCGTGGCCGAACAGCTCGCTCTCGAGCAGGCTCTCGGCCAGCGCCGCGCAGTGCAGCTTGATGAACGGGCCGCCCGCCCGCGGCGAGCGCTGGTGGATCGCCGAGGCGATCAGCTCCTTGCCGGTGCCGCTCTCGCCGGTGATCAGCACGGTCGCCTTGGACGGAGCCACCTGGTCGACCACCTCGAAGATGCGATTCATCGCCGGGCTCGAGCCGACGATGTTGCGGGGTGCGACCTTGTCGCGCAGCCGCTGCCGGAGCCGCCGGGTCTCGGCCTTGAGCGCCTGGGTCTCGAGCACGCGATCGACCACGACCAGCAGCTCGTCGAAGTCGAGCGGCTTCGTCAGGTACTCGACCGCGCCCGCTCGCATCGCCTCGACCGCGGACGAGACCGCGCCGAACGCGGTCATGACCACCACCGCGGCCGGGTCCTCCATGCCGTGGATCTTCTTGACCAGCTCGATGCCGTCCATCCCGGGCATCCGCAGGTCGGTCAGCACCACGTAGGGGGCGAACGCGTCGTACTTGCCCAGCGCCTTGAACGCGTCGGCGGCGGTCTCGACCTCGAAGCCTTCGTCGCGCAAGAGCTCCGCGAGGGCGGTGCGCGCGTTCACCTCATCGTCGACCACCAGGATGCGACCTTGTCGGGACACTTGATTCTCCTCTGCGACGACATTGCGAACGCTGTGCCAGCCCAGGGTAGCGCCGGAACCAGGTTTTGTGCGCAAACCCTGCGCGCGGCAGCGCAGTCGCGCGCAGATCTTGCGGATG
Source organism: Kofleriaceae bacterium (assembly GCA_046597055.1). Classification (GTDB taxonomy): domain Bacteria; phylum Myxococcota_A; class Polyangia; order Haliangiales; family Haliangiaceae; genus UBA2376. Next base: position 90,356 of record JBKJLC010000037.1, read on the forward strand.
CCGGATCCCGTGAACGGGCCGGCGCGAGGATTCATTGAATGCATGGGATCCCACATGGCGGTACGAGTCGTGCACTCCGGCACGGCATGCGTCGTCTGTGGATCGCTCTTGCCGCCGTGCTGGTCGTGTGATTTGCCGTCCTGGGCTGGGTTGGCTCGCGGATCTACCAGCTGGCACCGTGTTCGCCGCCGGCGCCTTCGCGTTCGGGTTCGCGGTCGGACGCATGACCATGACCCGGGCCGCGGCGGTGCCCAAGGCCGACGTCGCCAAGACGCGCAAGCGGAGCTGACCCGGCCGATGTCCGCGAACCCGCCTGCGATCGTGGCGCCCGCCGGCGCCGGCCCGCGCTGGTCGGTGCGTCGCCTCGGCGCTGCCCCGCACCGGCTGCTCTTCTTCGCCGGCGCGAGCAACCTGATGCTCGCGATGATGTGGTGGGCGGCCTGGATCGTCAGCCTGCGCTGGCCGACCGTGCTCGGGCTCCCGTACCCGCCGGTGTTCCCCGGCTGGCTGCACGCCTTCGTGATGCAGTTCCAGGTGCTGCCGACGTTCATCTTCGGGTTCCTGTTGACGACGTTCCCGAAGTGGACGAAGCAACCCGAGCTCGCGCCGCGACGGTTCGTGCCGGTCGGGCTCGCCCTGATCGCCGGTCAGCTCGCCACGCTCGCCGGGGCGCTCGGCTCGCACGTCGCGATCGTCGTCGGGGTCGGGCTGACGCTCCTCGGCTGGAGCGCCGCGCTGGTCGCGCTGGCGCCGATGCTGTGGCGCGCGCAGGGGACGACGTGGCATGCGCGGTCCTGCGTGGCCGCGCTCGTGCTGGGGTACCTCGGCATCCTGGCGTTCGCCGGGTTCCTGCTCGGGGCGTCGCCGAGGTGGGTGCCCGTCAGCATCGACCTGGGCACCTTCGGCCTCTTGCTGCCGGTGTTCTTCACGGTCGCACACCGGATGCTCCCGTTCTTCGCTGCTGGCGTCGTCGCCGGCTACCAGCCGTGGCGGCCAGGCTGGCTGCTCGCGGCGGTGTGGGCCGCGGCGCTCCTGCACCTGGGGCTCGGGCTCGCCCATGCCTCGCGCTGGAGCTGGACCGCGGACGGCGCGCTGCTGGTGCTGACCGCGGTCGCGTGGTGGCGGTGGTGGCCACGCGGCGCCCGGTCGGGGCTCCTCACCGTGCTGTTCCTGGGCCTGGCCTGGTTGCCGATCGCGATGGCGCTGTTCACCGTCGATGGGGTGAGCTTCGTGGCGACCGGCGCCCACCTGCTCGGGCGTGCCCCCAGCCACGCGCTGTCGATCGGATGCTTCGGGAGCCTGCTGGTCGCGATGGTCACCCGGGTCACCCAGGGGCATTCGGGCCGTCCGCTGGTGATGCCCGCGGTGGCGTGGTTCACGTTCATCGCGTGCCAGCTGATCGCCGGGGCGCGCATCGCCGCGGAGCTGGTGCCGGACCCGTACGCCTGGTTCGCGGTCGCGGCGGTCGGGTGGCTGGTCGGGTTCGGTCCGTGGGTGGCGCGGCTCGGCTGGATCTACCTGGCGCCCCGGGTGGACCACAAGCCCGGCTGATCAGCGGGCCGCGGCGCCGCGGAGCACGAGCACGACCGCCGCGAAGTGACAGATCGCCGCGGCGATCACCAGGGCGTGGAAGACCTCGTGATATCCGAACACCCGCGGTGCGGGGTCGGGCCAGCGGAGCGCGTAGGTGAGGGCGCCCACCGTGTAGAGCACGCCGCCGGCGATGATCGCGGCGAGCGCCAGCGCGCCGGTCGTGGCGGCCACCACCGGCAGGTAGACGAGCACCGACCAGCCGAGCAGGACGTAGAGCGCGGCCGCGATCCAGCGCGGCGCGGTCGGCCACACCAGCGCCCGCATCGCCCCGAGGACCGCGCCGGTCCAGATCACGACGAGCAACCGCAGCCCATCGGTGCCGCCGATGCCGAGCGCGCACAGCGGCGTGTACGTGCCGGCGATGAACGTGAAGATGGTCGCGTGGTCCGCGCGTTGCCACCACCGCCGTGCCGCCGGCCGCCAGCCGCCGCGGTGGTAGGAGGCGCTCACGCCGAACAGCGCCGCCAGCGTCACCGCGTACACCGCGACCGGCCAGCGGCCGGTGAGCGCCAGCAAGGCGGCCCCCGCGCCGAGGGCCACGAAGAACGCGAACTGGTGCGAGACCCCGCGGAGCCGGGGCGGTGCGCGCAGGATCTCGGTGCTCATGACCGCAGGGTGCGCCCGGGTCCGTCACGGTCGGGTCGGGCCTCGCTCACGATGTGCACAGGAGCCGTGGCCCGCCCGGCCGCCCCTGCGTCAGTCGAAGATCTCCCACCACGACCGGCGCTTGCCACCGGCGCGGCGGTCGTCGTCGCGGTCGTCGTCGTCGTCGCGCTGGGCGTCGCGGTGGTCGGGGCCCTCGGCCGGCGCCGCGCGGGCGATCAGCTTCTCGAGCTCGCCTCGATCGAGCCAGATGCCGCGGCAGCCGTCGCACCGGTCGATGGTGACCCCATCTCGCTCGACCTCGGTCAGCTGCGAGGTTTCGCAACGGGGACAGGTCATGGCTCGACTCCTGGATGGTTGATGAGAACGTTCGGTCGGCATCGGTCCCCAAGTTGACGCGTGGACGGCCCCGGGCAATGCGGAAGAGTCGAAGTGACGGCTCCGCTTTCTCGAACCGAGGGGGGCGTGGATGGTTTGGCGGAAGCGAAGCCTCGGCGCCGGATTTGGGCATCGACGTGCCGGCCGGGGCGCCCTATCGAGAGCAACCTGGAGGCCCCCATGGAACTGCTCTATCTCGGGTTCATCGCGTTCATCCTGGCGCTGCTCGCGCTCGACCTCGGCGTCTTTCACCGGACCGCGCACGTCGTGCGGGTGAAAGAAGCGCTGGCCTGGTCGGCCGTGTGGATCTCGCTCGGGCTCGCCTTCGCCGGCTTCATCTACGCCGGCTACGAGCATCGATGGTTCGGGCTCGGCACCGGGACCGACACGATGGTGACGCCGACCGTGGGCGCCGACGGCGTGGTCGTCTACAACGACGGCGCCTCCGCCACGATCAAGTACCTCACCGGCTACCTCGTCGAGAAATCGCTCGCGGTCGACAACATCTTCGTCATCGCGATGATCTTCGGCTTCTTCGGCGTGCCGGCCATGTACCAGCACCGGGTGCTGTTCTGGGGCATCGCGGGCGCGCTGCTCATGCGCGGCGCCATGATCGCGGTCGGCGCGGCGCTGATCGTGCGCTTCTCCTGGATCGTCTACGTGTTCGGCGGGTTCCTGGTGCTGACCGGCGTGAAGATGCTGCTGCTGCGCGGCGCGGCCGCGGACCTCGACCAGAACCCGGTCGTGCGCCTGGTGCGGCGCCTGCTTCCGGTGACCGAGCGCTACCACGGCGAGAAGTTCGTGGTCCGGGCCGGCTCCGCCGCCAGCCGGGCCCCTGCCACCCCAGGTGCGCCGGTCGAGCGCGATCGCGTGGTCGAGGCCGCCCGCACCGGCGCGCTGCTGGTGACGCCGCTGTTCCTCGCCCTCGTGCTGGTCGAGCTCACCGATGTGATCTTCGCGGTCGACTCGATCCCGGCGATCTTCGCGATCACGACCGACCCGTTCCTGGTCTTCACCAGCAACGTCTTCGCGATCCTGGGCCTGCGCAGCCTGTACTTCGCGCTGGCCGGCGCGATCGACTCGTTCCGGTACCTCAAGGCCGCGCTCGCGTTCGTCCTGATCGTGATCGGCGTCAAGATGCTGACCCACGCGTGGCTCAAGGCGTGGCTCGGCGCGAGCTTCAACTTCTACGTGCTCGGCGTCGTCGGCGGGATCATCGCGATCGGCGTCGTCGCCTCGCTGGTGGCGCGTCGAAGGATGGTCGGCGCTGGCTCGGTGGTGCCGTGACGCCGGCGCCGTCAGCGTGGCGCGAGTCGAGCGAACAGGTCGCCGCGGGCCGCATCGCGGATCGCGAGCACCGCCGGGTGGACCAGGCGGCGCTCGGCGGAGATCGCGTAGAAGCGTTCCTTGACGGCCTCGACCCGGCCCACCGGGACCAGGTCGTAGCGGGTCCGCACCACGTCGATCACGACGGTCGGGACGAACACCATCCCCATCCCGTCGGCCGCGAACGCCTTGAGCAAGGCGCTGTCCTCCGCCTCGGCCAGGATGCGCGGCCTCACCCCGATCGAGGCGAACCATGCGTCGAGGTTGCGGCGCAACGCCGAGCCCTCGAGCGGCAGGAGCAGCGGTGCCCCCTCGAGCGACGCCGGAAAGTCGCGGCGGAACGTCCGGGCCAGGCCCACCGGGCCGACCAGCGTCACGTCGCAGCCGCCGAGGAGATGATGGAAGGCCTTGATCGTGGACGCCGGCGGGACCGGGGCATCCGCGATCACCAGGTCGAGCGTGTGCGCCGCCAGCTCGACCAGCAGGCGGTCGAAGCGGTCCTCGCGACAGACCAGCGCGACGGCGGTCGGCCCTTCGAAGGCGGGCGCCAGGAGCGTGCGCACGAGCAGCTTGGGCACGACGTCCGAGATGCCGACCACCAGCCGGCGCGGCCGGTCACCCGGTCGATCCCGCAGCACCTCCTGCAGCTCGCGGCCGAGCCCGAAGATCTCGTCGGCGTAGCGGTAGGTAACCCGGCCCATCTCGGTCAGCTCGAGGCGTCGGCCACGCTTCTGGAACAGCTCGAGCCCGAGCGCCTCTTCGAGCTTGCCGATCTGCCCGCTCAGGGTGGGGGCCGACAGGCGCAGGAGCTTGCCGGCCGGGGCCAGCCCACCTTCCCGAGCCACGACCCAGAAGTAGAGTAGATGGTGGTAGTTGAGCCATTCCATGGGTCGGTCGCGCACCCTAGCGCACCCGGCCTCATGGCGAGGTACCGGTCCGGGCCCACACGGCGACGTGATCGCGAATGTAGTCCGCGACGGTTCGCGGCGGGTGGCCGAGCAGGCGGGCCAGCGTCGGATCGATGCGCCGCTCGTCGGCACGACGGAGTTCGGTATGGAGGACGGTCTGGACCAGGGCCTGCTTCCACGGCAGGTCGCGCCGCTTGCGGAGGTGGCGCAGGTAGCCGACGATGCTCGCGGGTTGGTACGTGATGGCTCGTCCAAGATGGAGCGTCAGGAGCGCGGCCACCTCGGCGAAGCTGGCGACGGCCGCCCCCGTCAGCGTGTAGCCGGCGCCGGCGTGCGGCGCCGGGTTGGCGAACACGTCGGCCGCGACGGTCGCGATGTCACGGACATCGACCCAGGCAACCCGGCCGCGGCCACACGGGACATGGAGCCGGTCGTCCTCACGGATGTCCCGGCGGTACGCGTCGCCCAGGTTCTGCGCGAAGAAGCCTGGGCGGAGGAACGTCCACGCCGTGGTCGTGGCGCGCAGGTGGCGCTCGGTCGCGTGGTGGGGCACCAGCGGATTGCGGGCAGCGCCGGCGACGGACAGGAAGACGATCTGCGTGTGGCCGGCCGCGATGGCCGCGTCGATCAGGGGATGGAGGGTCTCGGCGACGTCCGCGATGGCGGGTGGCCGGAGCAGGAACATCGCATCGCAGCCCGCGACCGCCGCCGGATAGGTCGTCGGCTTCCGCAAGTCGAGGACGGTCCGGTCAGGCGCGTGGACCTCGATCCCGCGTGTCTCGAGCGCGCGTGCGACCTGACGACCCACGTTGCCGCTCGCGCCGACGATCAGGACGCGGCGCGCGGGTCGTGAGGTGCGGAGCTCGGCGGTCGGTGGCATGGGCAGGATGCAGGGGCAGGGTGTGATGGAGTCGCCTGGACCTGGCGCGGGCGCCGAGATGCTACCTCGGCTCGACCCCTGGCCCGGGCGACGGTCATGCCGGGGGAGACGCGGCGGTGGCCGGCGGCAGCGTGCGGTGGCGCTGCCGGAGGCGCAGCTGGATCGCCCGCGCGGTCACGTAGAGGGTCGGCACGATCAGCAAGGTCATCAGCAGCAGCGTCACCAGGCCGCCGATCATCGGTGAGGCGATCCGCTGGGTGACGTCGGCGCCGGCGCCGCTCGACAGCATGATCGGCGCCAGGCCGACCAGGTTCATGCCCACGGTCATGAGCATCGGACGCACCCGCAGGACCGCGCCCTCGAGCGCACACGCGACCAGGTCCGGGACCGTGCGGATGGCCCCGGCGGCGAGCGCGCGCCGGTAGGCTTGCTCGAGATACACGACCATCATGGAGGCCGTCTCGGCGGCGATCCCGATCAGCGCGATCATCCCGACCCACACGGCGATGCTGGTGTTGAAGTCGAGGACATAGAGCAGCCAGAAGCTGCCGACCACCGCGAACGGCGCCGAGGTCATGACGAGGAACGACAGCCCGATCGAGCGAAACTGGAAGTACAGGAGGCCCATCACGAGCAGCAGCGTGATCGGGATGAGGATCCGCATGCGGCGCTCGACGCGCTCGAGGAGCTCGAACTGACCCGTCCACTGCAGCCGGTAACCGGCCGGCAGGGGCAGGTCGGCGACGGCCTGCTTGGCCCGGGCGACGTAGCCGCCGAGGTCGTCGTCGCTGGTATCGATGAACACGTAGCCGACCAGCGAGCCATTCTCGTCCTTGATCATCGCGGGCCCGGCCCGCACGGTGAACGTGCCGAGCTGCGCCATCGGCACCTGACCTGAAGCGGCGCCCCGCGCACCTGGCGAACTGGCTGCCATCCCGGTCATGCCGTCGGCCGGCGCGGTCCCGGCCGCGCCGGTGCGGACCGGCACCAGCACGCGCGCGAGCGTGTCGAGGCTGCCGCGCAGGTCGCGGGCATAGCGCACGTTGACGGTGAACCGCTGGCGACCCTCGACCGTCTGGTCGATCACCATCCCACCGATCGCGGTCTCGACCATCGCCAGCACGTCCTGGACCCGGAGCCCGTACCGCGCGATCGCGCGCCGGTCGGGGGCGAAGTCCAGGTAGGTGCCCTGGGTCTCGCGGTCGGCGTAGACGCTGCGGGTGCCCGGCACGTCGCGCAGCCGCCGCTCGATCTCCAGCCCGACCCGCTCGATCTGGGCGAGGTCGTCGCCGAAGACCTTGATGCCGACCGGGGTCCGGATGCCGGTGGTCAGCATGTCGATGCGTGCCCTGATCGGCATCGTCAGCGCACCCTGGATGCCCGGCAGGTCGAGCGCGGCCACGAGCTCGCGCTCGAGCCGGGCGCGGGTCATCCCGGCTCGCCAGCGCGCGCGGGGATGGAGCACGATCACCGTCTCGAACATCGACAGGGGCGCCGGATCCGTGGCGGTGTCGGCGCGCCCGGCCTTGCCCATCACCGAGCGCACCTCGGGAAACTCGGCCAGGACCTGGTCCTGCCGCTGCAACAGGTCCCGGGCCTGCTCGATCGAGATGTTGGGGAACGTCACGGGCATGTAGAGGAAGGCGCCCTCGTCGAGCGGCGGCATGAACTCGGCGCCGATCCGTCGCGCCGGCCAGAGCGCCGAGGCGACCAGGGCGACCGCGACCAGGAGCACCGCGAGCCGGAACCGCAGACAGCACCGGAGGACCGGCCGGTACAGCGCGATCGCCAGCCGGTTGATCGGGTTGGCCCGCTCGGGTCGGATCCGGCCGCGGATGCACAGCACCATCAGCGCCGGCACGATCGTGACCGACAGGATCGCGGCCGCGGTCATCGCGAACGTCTTGGTGTACGCGAGCGGGGAGAACAGCCGCCCCTCCTGGGCCTCGAGCGCGAACACCGGCAGGAACGCGACCGCGATGATCAGCAGCGATGCGAAGATCGGGCGAGCCAGCTCCCGGCAGGCCTCGATGATGAGCTCGGTGCGGCGGGCCGGCGCCGAGCCCTCGAGCCGGCGGTGGGCGTTCTCGATCAGCACCACGGTGGCGTCGACCATGTCGCCGACCGCGATGATGATCCCGCCGAGCGACATGATGTTGAGGCTGACGCCGGCGGCCCGGGTCGCGATGAACGCCGCCAGCACCGCGAGCGGCAGCGTCACGATCGCGACCAGCGCGCTGCGCACGTGGAGCAAGAACAGGCCGATGAACAGCAGGACGACGATCAGCTCCTCGGTGAGCGCGACCCCCAACGTGTCGATCGAGGCCCGGATCAGCTCCGAGCGGTCATAGGCGATCTCGACCTCGATCCCGGCCGGCATCGACGGCGCGATCTCGCGCAGGCGCTGCTTGACCCGGTCGGTCACCTCGAGCGCGTTCTCGCCGCTGCGCATCACGACGATGCCGCCGACCGCCTCGCCCTGGCCGTTCCATTCGAGCAGCCCGCGCCGGATCTCGGGCCCGATCTCGACCCGGGCGACGTTGCCGATCCGGACCGGCGTCCCGTCGTCGCCGACCTTGACCACCGCCTCTTCGAGATCCTCCTTGCGCTTCACGTAGCCGAGCCCGCGGAAGACGTACTCACGGCCGGCCCACTCGAGGACCCGGCCCCCGACGTCACCGTTGCTGGCGCGGGCGGCGTCGATCACGTCGGCGACCGCCACGCCGAACGAGGCGAGGCGAGCCGGGTCGACCACGATCTGGTACTGCTTCTCGAAGCCGCCGACCGACGCGACCTCGGCGACCCCGGGCACGCTGGCCAGCGCGTAGCGCAGGTTGAAGTCCTGGAACGCCCGCAGCTCCTGCAGGTCGTGTTGCCCGGTCCGGTCGACCAGCACGTACTGGAAGATCCAGCCCGACCCGGTCGCGTCGGGGCCCAGGGTCGGGACCACGCCGGGCGGCAGCTTGCCGGCCGCGTTGGCGAGGTACTCGAGCGTGCGCGAGCGCGCCCAGTACGGATCGGTGCCGTCCTCGAAGATCACGTAGACGAAGCTCATGCCGAACATGGAGGCGCCGCGGACGGACTTCACGCGGGGCGCCGAGATGAAGCTGGTCACCAGCGGGTAGGTGATCTGATCCTCGACCAGCTGCGGGCTGCGACCCATCCACTCGGTCCACACGATGACCTGGGTGTCGGTCAGGTCGGGGATCGCGTCGATCGGGCTCCGGCCGACGCTGTAGACGCCGACCGCGGCGATCACCACGGCTGCCGCGAGCATCAGGCCGACCCGGCGCGCGCACCACTCGACCAGGCGCTCGAACATCAGTGGCCCCCATGGCCGGGTGCCGCGCCGGTCGCGCGCAGGCGGCTCTCGCTGTCGACCAGGAACTGGGCGCTGACCACGACCCGATCGCCCTCGGCGACCCCGCGCCGGACCTCGGCGCGGCCGCTGACCCGGCGGCCGACCTCGATCTCGACCGGGCGGAAGCGCCCGGGCTCGACCTCGACATACACGAGCTGGCGGAGGCCGGTGTCGATCACGGCCTCCTCGGGCACCGTCAGGACCTCGCCGCCGGTCACGGGCAGCTCGACCGTCGCGAAGTTGCCCGGGCGCAGGTCGCCCGTGGGGTTGGCGACCACCATGCGCACCTTCACCGTGCGGCTGGCCGGGTCGACCGTCGGATAGACGTAGTCGAGCGGCGCGGTGAGCGGCTCGGCCCGGCCTTCGAGCCGGATGGTCGCGATGCCGGTCCGGTCGATGCGGCCGAGCTCGTACTCGTAGACCTCGGCGATCACCCAGAGCCGCGACAGATCGGCGATCCGGTACAGCATCATGTCGGGCTCGAGGTAGTGGCCCTGGACGATGCGCTTCTCGATCACGGTGCCGGTGATCGGCGAGCGCACCGTCACCTTCTCGAGCGGCGCGCCCCGAGCCTCGAGCGCACGGATCTGATCGTCGGGAATCTCCCACCGGCGGAGCCGCTCGCGCGCGGCCGCGGCCAGCTCGGGGCTGAAGGTCCGCGCCCGCAGGTACTCCTGCTGCGCCACCAGCAGGTCCTGGGAATAGATGGTGTAGAGAGGCTGGCCGCGCTTGACCCGCTGGCCGACGGCGTTGACGAACAGATCGCGGACGTAGCCCATGATCCGCGAGTGCACGTGGGCTTCGCGTTGCTCGTCGGTCTGGACGGTGGCGGTGGCGCGCACCACGCCCGCGAGCGTGCCCCGGGTTGCCGGTGCGACCTCGAGACCCATCCGCTGCTGGCGGTCGGTGGGAATCTCGACCTCGGCGTGGCCGGCGGGCACGCCGCCGTGACCGCCGTGGTCGGCCGGTGCCGGTGCCGGTGCCGGTGCCGGTTGGGCGGGGCGGGGCTGGTGGCCGGTATGGTCGGTCGGCGCCGGATCCTTGCCGCAGGCCAGCACCAGCACGGCCGCGATCGCCACCGCGGATCGGGCTCCGCGCTTCATCGCACGACCGCCAGACCGGCGATGCGGTCGATCTCGAACCGGGTCACGCCGCGGGTGGCGATGGCCTGGATCCGGCGGGCCTCGAGCTCCTGGAGCGCCATCGTCGCGTCGAGCAGGGCGAGGAAGTCGCCGCGCCCGGCGATGTAGGCGGCCTCGATCGACGCGATCGTCTCGCGCAGCCGGGGAATCGCGACGTCCTCGAGCGACGCCACCGTCCGCTCGGCGGCCCGGCTCCGGCTCCACGCCATCCGGGCCTCGGCGCTGGCCATGGCGCGCATCGCGTCCTGCGCGCGGGCGGCCGCTCGGTCCATCGCCTTGGCCATCGCCACCTCGCTGCGTGGGCGGTCCCACCAGAGCGGGATCCGGATCGCGATCCCGCCGCCGATGCCGTCCGGCATGCCGCCGGTGTGCTGCTCGTACGCGAGCTCGACCATCACCATGGGCAAGTACATCTTGCGTGCCACCCGCAGCGACGCGGAGGCCTGCGCCCGCATCGCCTGGGCGGCCTCCACCTCGGGCGCACCCGCCGCGGCGGCCGCCGTGGTCTCCAGCGATGGCAGCGGTGGCAGGGTCGGTAGCTCGGGCGGTCCGAGCGCGGCCTCGGGCTCGCGCCCGCGCAGCGTGTTCAGCATCGTGACGATCGCGGCCCGTTCGTCGTCGAGCGAGGCACGCTCGGCCTCCATCGCCGCGATCTGCGACTCGGCGCGCAGGACGTCGTGGTGTCCCATGTCCATCCCGGCGCGGACCCGCGCCAGCGCCGACTCCTTCATCCGGGCCAGCAGGCCCAGCTGCGCCGCGAGGACGCGCCGCATCTCGCCGTTCATCCACAGCTCGTAGAAGAGCGCCACCGCGCGCGCCCGCGCATCCCACGCGGTCCGCCGCAGCGCGGCTCGATCGCGATCGACCGCCGTCCGCGCGAGGGCTCGGGCGGTGCCGCGACGGCCGAACAGGTTCAGCGGCTGACCGATCCGGTAGGCGATCATCGCGGGCTCGTCGTGCGCGCGGCCGGGCAACGCAAAGCCTTCGCCCATCACGGACAGCTCGGCATCGTCCCAGGCGCCCGCCACCCCGACCGCGGCCCGGCTGACGTCGATCGTGGCTTCCGCGACCGCGACCGCCGGGGCCCGCTGGCCGACCTCTGCGAGGAGCTCGGGGAGCCGGAGCGGGCCCGGCGCCAGCAGGGCAACCAGGACGCTGCAGGTGAGGAGCATGGTGACCAGGGCAGCAACCGACGTGCCGCTGGCCGCGCACCCAGCAGGCGCGGACCGCGCATCGCCTGCGCTGCGCCCTTGCCGCCGCGCAACCTCTGCGTGCATGGCCGCGCCCGGCGCCCGACCGAGCGTTGCCCGGCTCGCGGTGCCCCCTGGACGTCCACGAAGGTGGGCTTCATCGTGGCTCGGGACGACGCACGATCCGTGCGCGCGCCGTGGCCGGCGTCGTGGCCGGCGCGCGCGCCGGGCCGGGCACCGGCCACTGGATGGGGTGGGTGGGCCGGTAGCCCAGCTCGGCGCGCGCCCGGGTGTCATCGACGATGCCGCCGAGATGGAAGCGGCGGACGTTGAGGTCGTAGCGGAAGTCGAGCCCGACCGTCCGCGTGCGCAACCGGTACAGCGGGGCCAGCAAGGGGCCGGGCAGGGGCACGTCGTGCCGTCCCCAGCGCGCGATCAGGCGCGTGAGGGGCAGGGTATCGAGGCCGGCAACGTTGAAGACTCCCTGGGCTGGGCTGGCCAGCGCCAGCGCGACCGCGTCGACGGCATCGGCGAGCGACAGCACGTTGATCATCGGATCGAAGCCGAGCGGGCGCAGGCACACCCGTGACTGCAGGTAGTCCCACAGCTGGCTGCCGGTGTCCTCGGCGAGGATCTCGGCACAGCGGAGCACGACCACGCCAAAACCGGTCAGGCCCATGCGGGCGCACACCGTCAGATCGGCCTCGACCCGGTCGCGGACCCACTGCGGCGTGCGGGGGTCGAGCTCGAGCGGGCCGTCCTCCTCGAGCAGGTTGGGCTCGCTGGTGCGCAGGGCGTAGACGGCGGCGGTGCTCGGGAAGACGAACCGGCGGAGCGTCGGCAGGCCGCCGCACGCGTGCAGCAGCGCGCGGGTGACGTCGACGTTGCGCCGGTGGACCTGTGGGCCCTCGTGGCGCGCGCTCCGGTGCAGCGCGGTATGCACGATCGCGTCGATGCCGGCGGCCCGGGCGGGACCGTGGATCAACGCGTGGACCGCGCGGGGCCGGGTCAGATCGGTCCGCTGGTAGCTCAGGCGGGGCGTGGCCTCGACGCCGGGCTCGACGCCGACCTCGAGCACGTGCTCGATCGCCGGATCGGCGAGCAAGCGTTGGATGACCGCGGCGCCGAACGGCGCGGTGGCACCGGTGACCATGACCCTCATGACCGGCGGTCCCGGCGCTCGCCCAGCGCCCGATCGAGCAGGGCGCGCACCGCGTCGTGCACCCGCGTGGCCGCCGCGGCCACGACCCGGGGGTCGTCGGCGTCGTCGACCGAGTGGCCGCGGTGGAGCGCGATCGGCGCGCCGTAGCGCAGGTGGATGCGGACCGGCAGCGGGACCGGCGACCACGGCACCGGCAGGTAGGGCGCGCCGAACACGTGCAGGCGGCGGAGGCGCAGCGCCACCGGCCAGCTCTCCTCGGCGCCGACGATCGCGACCGGGATGATCGGCGCGCGGTGACGGATCGCGAGCTCGGCGTGACCGACCTGCCAGCGCTGCAGCTGGTAGCGCTCGCGGTATCGCTTGGCGGTCCCGGCCACACCCTCGGGGAAGATCGCCAGCAGCTCGCCGCGTTCGAGCAGCCGGCGCACGTTGGCCGCGGTGCCGGTGACCACGCCGACCCGCGCGAAGAGCGTGCTCACGAACGGAAGCATGGGAATGAAGCGGTCGGCGATGGGGCGAACCATCCGCCCGGTGTGGCGCACGATGTCGTGCCACAGCATGGCGCCGTCGACCGGGAGCATGCCGCCGTGGTTGGCGACCAGGATCGCCGGACCCGACGCCGGCACGTGCTCGCGGCCCTGGGCCTCGACCCGGAAGTAGTGATCGTAGACCGGCGCGACCAGGGCGACGGTGCGGGCGACGGCGCGCGGATGAAGCCCGAACTCGTCGTACCCGTGCCCGGCGTCGTGGAAGTCGATCATCACTGGCTCCGCCGCGCATCCTTGCCAGTCCCGTGCCTGACGGCGGCGTCCGTGTCCTCGGCGCGCCGCACCACTCGCGCCGCGACCGATGCGAGGACGAGGTGCTGCAAGCCACTTCGCCCGTGGGTGCCCATGACGATCAGGTCGCACGGCCGCTGGCGGGCGGCGGTGGTGTTCGCGGTCGCGGTCGCCGGCGCGCCCCCGCAGAAGCTGCGCGCGGCGTGGCTTCGAACGCAACGTCTGCGCAGAGTCAGAGCGGCAAGTCGTGGTGGACGGGCAGGCGCGCGGTGAGCACCGCGCAGGTCGCGCGCCTGACCACGTGCTCGGCGATCGAGCCGAGCAGCATGTGCTTCAGCCCGCTGCGCCCGTGGGTACCCATCGCGATCAGATCGAACCCGGCTGCGCGCACGAGCTCGATCAGCTCGTCAGCGACCACGCCCTGCCGGACCATGCGCTCGACGCCGACCGCGCCGGCGGCCTTCGCCTGGGCCACGCTCCTGGCGAGCTCGAGCTCGATGCTGGCGAGCTGGTTGGCGATGATCTCGGGCGGTGGGCTCCACGCGCCCTCCGCCGGACCCAGCGAGAAGACCGGAATCTGGTAGACGTGCGCGAGGGTCAGCGGGGCGCCACATAGCCTGGACAGCTCGGACGCGATCCGGACGGCCTCGGCTGCGTGTCCGGAGAAGTCGACCGCAACGAGAATCTTGTGAAACGCAGGCATGTCGACTGCGAATGCAAGCGAAGGGCCGGCTGGCCCTGGTGGCCCTGGTGGCCCGGCCGATGCATCCGGGTGATTCATGCGTCGCCACCTGTTCCCGCTGGTCCTGTTCGCGCTTTCCGCGTGCGGTGGTTCGACCCGCCTCCCGGCGCGCACGCTCGGGGTCGGTGATCACCTGGCCGAGGCCGACCGTCACGACGCCGAGGCCCGCGAGCATGACGAGCTCGCGGCCGGCGCCGAGCGACGGGCGACCGTCGCGCCCCTGGTCTGCGGCGATCGCGCGCTGGCCGACCTGGCGACCTCTGGAGGTGAGGTGCTGGTGCTGTCTGCGCCGTGCTGGACCTCCGAGGCCCACGCGGTCGAGAACCACCGGGCGGCGGCCGCTCGACTGCGCGCCGATGCCGCCGACCACCGGGCCCGCGCCCGCAAGCTGCTCACCCGCGAGCGTGGGGCATGTGCGGGTCTGCCAGCGGCCGAGATCGATCACTCGCCGTTTGACCACCGCGGCGACATCGGTGCCGTCGCCGCCGAGGTCGACGGGGACCGGCTCGTGGGCGCCCGGGTGACGTTCGAGGCCGTGCCGGGCCTCAGCGCTGCCTGGCTGCGGCGAGCGCTGGCCTGCCACCAGGCGCAGGCGGCGACGTCCGGGCATGATGGCCAGTTCCTGCCGACGTCGCCGTCGGTCGTCGCTGGTGCGGAGACCACGGTCCTCGATGAGCCGGGTGGTCTGGTCGTGGTCATTCGCGCCGGCGACCCGGCGGCGGCGCTGGTCGTCTACGCCCGGGCCGAGGCGCTGCTGGCCAGTGGCGTCGACGCCGCAGCGACGTCACCGCGCTGACTGACCGGTCACCAGGGTTCGTCAGTGTGCGGGGCCGGTCCAGGATTCGCATCCACCAGGCCGCCTTCGGATCCGATCATCACCGGTGCGCGGCGCCGGGCTGGTGACAGCGCGCGCGACCACGCATCCGGCCCACGACTTGCTCCGGTTCCTGGCATGGACGCGATGTGTGCCTTCATCCGCGCGCGGTTCCCCGGGTGGACCGTGGTCGACAGTCAGCGGCTGGGCGACGACGAGGCCCCCGGCGACGCCACCACCAAGGGCGTCGGGTACGGCGTGCCCGTGCGGGTGACCTGCGAGGACGAGGCTGGTCAGCGTCGCGCGCTGGTGGTGCACACCGCGCGCGCGGACGACTTCGGCCACGACCGTCGATCGGACCGCGCGGCTGCGATGCTGCTGGCGTTCGATACCTACGGGCAGGTGCCGAGGCACGTCCCCGCACTCGACGTTGGCGTGATCGCCCGCGACGGGACCATGCGCTCGATCGCCGATGGCACCGAGGTGTACCTGGTGACGGAGTGGCGCGCGGGGGAGCTGTACGCGCAGGATCTCCGCCGGATCGTGGTCAGCGGGCCCACGCCCCAGGATCAGCGCCGGGTCGACGCCCTGGCGGACTACCTCGTCAACCTGCACGCACGACACCAGGGCCGGCTCGCCGTCTACACCCGCGCGGTGCGCGATCTGGTCGGCTCCGGCGAGGGCATCTTCGGAATGATCGACGGCTATCCGGACGACGTGCCAGGGGCGCCGCCGGCGCGCCTGCGACGGATCGAGGAGGCCTGCCACGGATGGCGCTGGCGTCTGCGCGGGCGTCAGCCTCGGGTCGCGCGCATCCACGGTGACTTCCATCCGTTCAACATCCTGTTCGCGGGCGAGACCGACCTGACGCTGTTGGACGCCAGCCGGGGCGCCATGGGCGAGCCGGCGGATGACCTCACCGCGCTGGCGATCAACTACGTCTTCTTCGCGCTCGACCGCCCGGGCGCCTGGACCCGCGGCCTCGGGACGCTGTGGCATCGACTGTGGAATCGCTACCTGCGGGCCTCGAGCGATGCCGAGGTGCTCGAGGTCGCCGCGCCGTGGCTGGCCTGGCGCGCGCTCGTGGTCGCCAACCCGCGCTGGTACCCGGCGCTGTCGGTACGCGGGCGCGACCGGCTGCTGGGATGGGTCGAAGCGGTCCTGGCCGCGCCCCGCTTCGATCCGGACTCGGCCGATGGAGTCGCCGCGTGAGCCGCGGCGCGGTGGTCTGGTTCACCGGGTTGCCGGCGTCCGGCAAGACCACCGCCGCCGGGCAGCTGGTGCGGCGGCTGCGGGCGCGCGGGCGCGAGCCGGCGCTGCTCGACAGCGACGAGCTGCGTGCGCAGCTCGTGCCGCAGGGGGGATACCAGCCCGACGCTCGCGACGGGTTCTACCGGACGCTCGCCAATCTCGCCGGCCTGCTCGCGGCGCAGGGCCTGATCGTGGTGGTCGCGGCCACCGCACATCGCCGGCAGTGGCGGGATCTGGCACGGGCCCGTGCGCCCGCCTTTGTCGAGGTCCATGTCGCGACCCCACTCGACGAATGCCAGCGGCGTGACCCCAAGCACCTCTATGCCGAGCCGTCCGCGTGGGTGGCGCTGCCCGGCGCCGGGGTCGCGTACGAACCTCCGCTGCAGGCCGAGGTGGTGGTGCTGGGCGGCGACGCCCGGGCGTACCTCGACGCGGTGCTGGCGGCGCTGGACCGGGTGACCGCGGACCCGTCGTCGGGGTGACCCGGGCGGCGTGGGCCTCGCCGCACCGCGCGCGGGTCGGCTCGACCCACGATCAGCGACCGGGGAGCGCCCCAGCGCTGGGGTCCGGGGCTGCGGCGGCGCGCACCTCGTGCGCGAGCGGGGCACCCGCGGCAAACGCCGCGATGCTGGCGAGCGTGGTGTCCGCGATCGCGGCCAGCGCCTCGCGGGTCAGGAAGGCCTGGTGGGACGTGACGACGACGTTGGGGAAGGTCAAGAGGCGCGCCAGCACGTCGTCCTGCAGGACCTGGTTGGACAGGTCCTCGAAGAAGACCCCTTCCTCCTCCTCGTAGACGTCGAGGCCGGCGCCCCCGATCTGCCCGCGCTTGAGGGCGTCGACCAGCGCCGGGGTGTCGATCAGCGCACCGCGGCCGGTGTTGATCAGGATCACGCCGCGCTTCATGCGATCGAGTGAGGCCGCATCGATCACGTGGCGGGTCGCCGGGGTCAGCGGCACGTGGAGCGAGATGATGTCCGACCGTCGGTAGAGCTCGTCGAGCCCGACGTAGGACACCAGCGAGGTCGGCGCCGCGACCAGATCGTGGGCGATGACGACACAGCCGAAGCCGCCGAAGATGCGGGCGGCCACCAGGCCGATCCGGCCGGTGCCGATCAGCCCGACGGTCTTGCCATGAAGATCGAAGCCAACCAGGCCGTCGAGCGAGAAGTTGCCATCGCGCACCCGGGCGTGGGCCCGCGGCAGCTTGCGCACCAGGGCGAGGACCAGCGCCACCGCATGCTCGGCGACGGCGTGGGGGGAGTACTCGGGGACCCGGACCACCGGCAGGTCGAGGCGGGCGGCCGCGGCCAGGTCGACGTGGTTGAACCCGGCCGAGCGGAGCGCGATCAGGCGGACCCCGGCGGCGCGCAGGATCGCGAGCACGTCCGCGTCGAGCTGGTCGTTGACGAACGCGCACACGACGTCGTGGCCGGCGGCCAGCGGCGCCGTCGCGCGGGTCAGCCGCACCTCGAGGAACGTCAGCTCGTGGGTGGCGTCGTGGTTGGCAGTCGTGAACGACTCGCGATCGTAGCGGTGCGCATCGAACAGGAGGGTCTTCATCGGCGGCATGGGCCCATCCTGCCTGGTTCGCCCGCGAACCGGCGGTCGCCCGGGGGTGGCGACCTGGTATAAACCTCGCCTGTGAGGAAGGCGGCGCCGGAATTTGCGGAGGAGGCGTATCACCTGCTGATCCAGGCCGCGCCCGACGGCGTGCTGGTGGTCGATGCCGGGGGGCGCATCATGCTCGCCAACCCGGAGCTCGCGCGCATGACGGGCTTCACGGCCGACGAGCTGGTTGGCCAGCTCATCGAGGCGCTGGTCCCACCCGCGGTGCGCGGCACCCACGTGGCGCACCGCGACGGGTACGCGCGTAACCCCCACGCCCGTCCGATGGGCTCGAACCTCGAGCTGGCGGCGATGCGCAAGGACGGCAGCTCGCTGCCGGTCGAGATCATGCTCAGCCCCATGCAGCTCGGCGACCGGCGGGTGACGATCGCGTTCGTCCGCGACTCGACCGAGCCGCGACGGCGACGCAAGGAGCTGGAGGATGCCAACGCGACCGCGCAGGCCGCCGTGCGCGAGCTCGAGGCGTTCAGCTACTCGGTCGCGCACGATCTGCGGACGCCCCTGCGCACGGTCGACGGGTTCTCCCAGGCGCTGCTCGAGGACTACGGCGACCGGCTCGACGCGACCGGCCGCGACTACCTGGCCCGGTCGCGCAGCGCGGCCCAGCGCATGGGCCACCTGATCGACGACCTGCTGGCGCTGGCCCGGCTGTCGCGGATCCAGCTCGCCCGCGAATCGATCGATCTCGCGCACTTCGTCCGCGAAGCGGACACTCGGCTGCGCCAGGCTCAGCCGGGGCGCCGGGTCGACCTGACCGTCCACGAGCCCCTGCGCGCCGACGCCGACCCGCGGCTGATCGCGCTGGTCCTCGACAACCTGCTCGGCAACGCCTGGAAGTTCTCGCGGCCGCGCGCGATCGCCCACGTCGAGGTCGGCCGCCGGGGCGACGCCTACTTCGTCCGGGACGACGGGGTCGGGTTCGACCCGCAGTACGCGGCGGCGCTGTTCCTGCCGTTCAAGCGCTTGCACGCCGCCCGCGAGTTCGAGGGGACCGGGATCGGCCTGGCCACGGTCGCACGCGCGATCCAGCGCCACGGCGGCCGGATCTGGGCCGAGGCGACCCCGGACGGGGGCGCGACGTTCTTCTTCACGTTGACCGCCGAGGAGACCCCATGACCGACGGCCTGATCCTCCTCGTCGAGGACAACCCCGACGACGAGACGCTGACCGTGCGCGCGCTGCGCAAGAACCACATTCTCAACGAGGTCGTGGTGGCTCGTGATGGGATCGAGGCGCTCGAATGGCTGTTCGGCACCGGCGCCCACGTTGGGCGCGACGTGCGGATCCAGCCGCACGTGATCCTGCTCGATCTCAACATGCCACGCCTGTCGGGCCTCCAGGTCCTGGCGCGGATCCGCGGCGATGCCCGCACCGCGCTGGTGCCGGTGGTCGTGCTGACCTCTTCGAAAGAGGACGACGACGTCGTCAAGAGCTACGCGCTCGGGGCCAACAGCTACGTGCGCAAGCCGGTCGACTTCGCCGAGTTCGTCGAGGCGGCGCGCCGGCTCGGGATGTACTGGCTGCTGGTCAACCAGGTGGCACCGGCGAGGACGTGATGGGCGGGGCGATCCGGGTCCTCTTCGTCGAGGACAGCGAGGACGACGTCTTCGTGATCGTGCGCGAGCTCCGCCGCGGCGGCTTCGCGCCGACCTGGGCGCGGGTCGACGCCGCCGCCGCGCTCGCCGCGGCGCTGGTCGAGCCGTGGGATCTCGTGCTGTGCGATTACTCGCTGCCCGGGTTCGATGCGCTGGCCGCGCTGGCCCAGGTGCGCGCGCGCGCGGATCTGCCGTTCATCGTGGTGTCGGGGAAGGTCGGCGAGGAGATCGCGGTGGAGCTCATGCGCGCCGGCGTCCACGACTTCGTGCTCAAGGACCGCCTGGCGCGGCTGGTGCCGGCGGTGGAGCGCGAGCTGCGGGACGCGCGCGCGCGCGCCGATCTGCGCCGGGCCGAGGACACCTTGCGCCGGACCGAGAAGCTGCGCGCGCTCGGACAGATGGCGGCCGGCATCGCCCACGACCTCAAGAACCTGATCAATCCGCTCGGCCTCCACGTCGAGATCGTGGAGCGCGCGCTGCGGCGCGCCGGCGCCGAGCGACCGGACGCCATCGAGACGATGCGCTCGATCCTCCAGCGCGGCGTCGAGACGATCGATCGCCTGTGCGCGTTCGGTCGGCTGGATCCGGTCGTGATCGTGGAGCGGCTCGACCTCGCCGCCGCGGCGCGCGAGAGCATCGAGCTGGCCCGTCCGCGGCTGGCGGCGGTCCCGGGCGTGACGCTCACCGACGACGTCGCGGACGTCGGCACCGTGCCGGCCCTGTCGACCGAGGTGGTCGGCGCGATCGTCAACCTGATCGTCAACGCGATCGATGCCTGTGGCGACCGCGGGCAGATCGCCGTGCGGGTCGGCGGCGACCTGACCCACGCCTGGGTCGAGGTCGGCGACGACGGCCCGGGCATGAGCCGCGAGGTCGAGGCGCGGGTCTTCGAGCCATTCTTCACGACCAAGGGCAACGACGGGACCGGGCTCGGGCTCACCAACGTGTTCGCGACCATGGGCCGCCACGGCGGGCTGGTGCGGCTCGAGACCGCGCCGGGCCAGGGCTCGCGGTTCACCCTCTGGTTTCCGCGCGCGCCGGTGCGCTGACCGCGGCGACCGTCGTGCGCGGCATGCTGGCCTCGCGCGCGGGGCCTGGGGTCACGCCGACGGGGCGCCGCGCGATCGCGAAAATCCTGCGCTGCGCGAGCGGCGGAGCTGCCTCACGCGCACCGGTTGCGCACGGCGCCCCGGCATCAGCCGGCCCCGGCAGGTGCCGCGGGCCGTGCGGGTCCGTCCGCGGATGCCGGCGCGGCCGGTGCTGGCGCGCCGCTTGCTGCTTCGAGTCAGGATGGATCCCACCGAAGCCCGAGGCCTGCTCCTGGCGCAGCACGAGTGCCTGCGGGCGCTCCTGGCCTCGGCCCATGGCGAGGCCAAGCGGGTCATCGCCGGCGCGGCGGCGACCGGACTTCACGAGATCCTGGTCGAGTTGCGGCGAGCGTTCGCCGAGCACAACGCCAGCGAGGAGGCCTTGCTCGAGCCGATCCTGCGACGCGATCCAGCCTGGGGAACGCCACGGATCGACCGCATGCTCGAGGAGCATGCCGGCGAGCACCTCGCGTTTCAGGCGGCGTTGTCCGGCACGGATCACGGGGTCGCGGCTGGCATGGCCGACCTGTGCGAGGAGGTCGAGGCGCACATGGCGGCCGAGGAGCGGACGTTCCTCAGCCCTGGCGTGCTGTGCCGTGACGTGGTGGGGCGCGATGGCCCGTGACCGCGCCGCGCTAGCCGGTCCGGGTGCGCGGCGCACGGCTTGCGCGGCCGGCTGCGTCAGGACGCAGCGCGGCGCGGGTCCCGACCGCTCGGGGCTGGCATCGAGCGTGCTTGTAAAAGGCGGAGGAGGACGTCATGAGCAAGAGCCAGATCCTGATCGCATACGACTTCACCAAGCAGGCCGACATCGCCCTGGATCGGTCCGTGGAGCTCGCCTGTCGTGATCCCCAGTACGTCCTCCACTTCCTCACCGTGGTGAAGTCGCAGGAGACGTACCTGACGGCCGACCGGATCCGCGAGAGCCTGATCGAGCGGCTCACCGCGATCTTCCGGGCCCGCGAGCCGCACGCCGAAGTCGACTTCTGTGTCCACACCCGCCTCGGCTACCCCGAGAAGGAAATCCTGGCGCTCGCCGAGGAGATCGGCGCCGATCTGATCATCGTCGGCTCGCACGATCGCGGCAAGGTTGGCCGCATCTTCCTGGGCTCGGTCTCCGAAGCGGTGCTGCGCGGCGCCCGCTGCCCGGTCACGGTGGTGCGGCTCAAGAGCTACCCGCACGTCGAGCTGCAGCGGGTCATCGAGGTGCCACACGCCGAGCCGCACGCGCGGCCGCACCGGTACTCGTACCTGCCGTCGGCGATGCAGGCCCGCGCCAACGACCGGACGGTCCGGTAGCGGAGCCCGCCTCGCGGGTGTGCGCTTGCGGCGCAGTGGTGGCGCACGTCGCGCTTCTGCTTCTCGGTTCGCGCGCCCACGCTGCGAGGTGGGCGCGTCTCGGCGCGAGACCTGCGGGTCACGACACCAGGTGATCGCCAGGCCCACGATGGCGCCATGGTGCTCGGCGTACGGGCGGTGTTATCAAGCCTCGATGTTGCTCGCGCGCGCTCGGATCCCCTCGGCATGACCACGCCCGACGACCCGAACGTGCTCCGCACCACCGCCGGGGACATGCCGCTCGAGGAGATCGAGCTGGTCGTGGCGGGGCGTACCTGGACGGTCCTGCACACCGGCGCGGTCATCAGCCGCGAGCAGGAGCAGGCGTTCTTGCGCGGTCAGACCACGACCCGGTGGCCGTACGGCATCGTGGTGTGGCCCGCGGCGATCGCGCTCGCGCACGAGGTCGCTTCGCGCCACCTCGCCGGGAAGCGCATCCTCGAGCTCGGCGCCGGGACCGGCCTGCCCGGCATCGTTGCCGCCGGGCTCGATGCGCGCGTGGTGCAGACCGACCGGCAGCAGGTCGCGCTGCACGTGTGCAGGCTGAACGCGGAACGCAACGGCGTCACGACGATCGACCACCGGCTCGCGGACTGGACCGCATGGGACGACACCGAGCGCTACGACGTCATCCTCGGCGCAGACGTGCTCTATGCCGAGCCGCTCCACGCCCACCTGCGGCACATCTTCGCGACCAACCTCGCCCCGGGTGGAACGGTGCTGCTCGCCGACCCGTTCCGCAAGCCGAGCCTGCGCTTCCTGGAAGCGATGGAGGCCGAGGGGTGGCAGGTCACGCTCGACAAGTGGACCGTGGGGGTCACCCCACCCCCGCGGTCCGTCGGCGTCTACGCGTTGACGCGGACCTGAGGCTCGAGCGCGGTATCACCACCGCAGCCCTCGGTCGGCGCGGCGGCCGGGTGCGGCCGCCGAGATCACTCAGATCATGTCTTTGAGGGCCTTGAGCGGCCGGACCTTGATCTTGGTCGTCGCCTTGCGCGCGGCCACGTTCATGGTCTCGCCGGGCTTGAAGGGGTTCGGCACGTTCTTGCGCGCGGGCCGCGCCGGCACGGCCTTCTTCTCGATCTTGACCAGGCCCGGCAGGGCGAACACGCCGGGGCCTCGCTTGCCCAGGTTCTTCGCGATCTCGGCGACCAGTGCGTCGAAGACCTGGCTGACCTGCTTGCGGGTCAGCTGAGTCTCCTCGGCAATCGCGGTGAAAATCTCGGTCTTGGTAGCTGCCTTCGGTGCGTTCGCCATTGGTAATCCGTCTCCATAGGTCGCTCGATTGCGACTACGGCCCGACTTTAACCACGTAAAGGGCCGGCATGCCGTTCCTCCTGGCGAATTGCGGCCCGCTACGCCACGTCGCGATCCCGTCTCGCCCCCTGCGAATAGTTACGGCGAGGGCGGGTCGGCGGGGGCGAAGCCACGGTGTTGACGGACCGGTCTTGGCCCGCCAATGTGCCGGCGCAGGAGGAGACCCCGATGAGACTCGAGATCGCGAACCTCGACCTGGAGACACGGCCCTCATGAAGGCGTCGGCGGGTCCTCCGCGCGAGGCTGGCACAACGAAGCCCAAGGCCGAGGGCCAGGCGACCGGGGCGGCCGCGTCCCGGCTCATCGACCAGCGGATCCGCGACCTGGCGGACTGGCGCGGGCAGACCCTGGCCCGCATGCGGGCGATGATCCTCGAGGCCGCCCCCGCGGCGATCGAGGAGTGGAAGTGGATGGGCACGCCGGTCTGGTCCCACGACGGGATCATCTGCACCGGGGAGTCGTACAAGCAGGTCGTGAAGCTCACGTTCGCCCGGGGAGCCTCGGTCCCGGACCCCGCGCATCTCTTCAATTCCAGCCTCGAAGGCAACATGCGCCGGGCGATCGACCTCCGGGAGGGCGAGCAGGTCGACGCGGGCGCGTTCAAGGCGCTCGTGCAGGCCGCGGTGGTCCTCAACGGCTCGCGCGCGAAGAAAGCCCGCCCGGCCAAGCCCGCCGCGAAGGCCAAGCCCGCCGCCCAGGCCAGGCCCGCCGCGAAGGCCAAGCCCGCCGCGAAGGCCAAGCCGGTCAAGGGGTGATCACACCTCGCGCCGGCGCACCGACCAGATGAACCCGTCGTACCAAAAGTGCATCAGCGACACGACAATGGTCACGGCCCACAGCATCTCGAGGTCGGCGTCGAAGAGCTCGGCCGCGACGCCGTACGCGAGCACCGATCCGAAGAAGACGAGCGCCGCGAGCAGGCCGGCACGCCGCCGCGCGCCCAGGCGATCCACCACCGTCTTCCGCTCCATCGCCCACACCAAGGCGAGGTACTGCACGGCATGGAACGAGTTCATGATGAAGAACGCCTCGCCCCAGCTGTTGAACCCCCACGTGTAGATCGAGCACAGCCCGGTCGTCGCGAGCAGGTACACCTTGAGCATCGGCACGCGATAGCCGCGTCGCCGCAGCCGGGCGTAGCCGGCGAGATAGACGCCGATGAACACGGTCCCGATCGCGATGACCGCGAGGGTGAGGGTCTGGCGGGCGCCCTGGGCGTGGGCGGGGACGGCGGAGAAGAAGGCCGCGTCGACATCGTCGAACCCCTCGAAGACGTCGACGTGGTCCATCAGCGTCGCGCCCGCCAGGATCGGTCCGGCGTAGAGGAGCTGGTTGAGCCAGTAGTCGAGGCGGCGACCCGCCTCTGGTGGGTTGCCGACGTTGCGGTCGTAGATGCGCGCGAAGCCGAACGTCTGTGCGCCCGAGTGCCAGACGTCCCAGAACGTCGCCACCACCGTCGCCGCGATCGCGAGCCAGGTCGAGCTGACGATCGCGATCCACAGGACCATCGGTACCAGGACGAAGCGGAGCGGATACCGGCGGAAGATCGCCGGGTTCCCGTGGCTGCGGAAGAACACCGCCACCAGGTGCGCGTGGATCAGGCTCCCGATGCAGACCGCGGCGAGCGTGGTCTCCTGGCCGTTGACCGCAACCTGGTCGTCGGTGAACGACGTGCCAGCGATCAGCATGCCGACGACGAGGGCGCCCAGCGGTGGCAGCAGGAAGAACGCCCAGTCGTAGCGGGCGCTGACGAGGTAGGGCGAGCGCGCGCTCACGGCGTGGGCTCCGCGCGCGTCTGCCAGTGCTCGGCCAGCGCCAGGAGGAAGCAGGTCACCCCGAGCAGCTCGAGCGCTTCCTCGACCCAGTCGATCGAGGCGTAGACGACGTTATCGGTGCCGGCGCGCGCGGTCCACCAGCCGAGGGGCAGCTCGGTGCCGACCGCGCCGGTCACGAAGATGGCACCGGCGATCACGAACTGACGGCGTCGCCGCGGCGGCAGGTCGCGCAGGAACGGAACGTAGAGCGCCCCGACCACGGCGACGATGACCAGGGCCGGGATGACCCAGTCGAAGTAGAGCAGGCCGTCACCGCCGAACCGCCCGCCCAGGTGCTCGTGGATCTCGATGGCCTCGTCGAGGGACATGTAGCCGAAGCCGGCCGCGAGGCCGATCCAGCGCGCGCGGTGGCGGCCGCCCCGGGCGCCCAGGTCCGCGGCGATCGCGCCGAGCAGCAGGGCGCAGGCCAGGAGGAGCGAGCTCGCATACCAGGTCGGGAGGTTGGCCTCGTAGCTGAGCGAGCACAGCTCGACCATGATCTCGACCACCGGCGCGTGCGAGCGGGTGTGGAGCAGCTCGACGGCAAGGCCGGCGAGCGCGATGACGAGGCCCACGACGATCAGCGGTCGCGCGATGAGCTCCCTCAGCGGTCGCATGGTCGAACGGTGAATGTAGCGCACGATGTCTGTCGGCCTGGCGCCCACTCGTTCGGCCGAGTCAGACGATCACCGGGGCGACCAGAGCCGCTCGGCTCCGTCGGAGCCGCTCGGCTCCATGGAAGGTCGGCGGCGCGGGCCCAGGTGGCCGAACCTGCGAATGCGCGACGTGGCGTGCGGGTTGCTGTGTATCAGTAACAATGATGCGCAGCCCCGTCGTGATCGCGATCGCCGCACTGGCCCTCGCCGCCTGTGAGTCCGAGGGCGACATGCCCGCCACCGCCGCCGCCGGGGCGGTGCCGCCGGCCAAGGTGTCGGTGGAGGTGCCGAAGACCGCCGTCAGGCCCGAGCACTTCGACCTGGCGGGGACCGCCGACCTCGTCCGCGACAACCGCGTGAAGAATGGTGCCGAGCTCGAGGTGCAGCTCAACAAGAACACCCGGAACCGGGTCGATGTCGATGCCGACGGCAAGCGCGACCGCCTGCAGGTGGTCGAGGTCCGCACCGGCGCCGCGCGGACCCTCGAGGTCCGGGCGGTGCCCTCGAGTCAGCGCGGCGCGGCGGCCGCCCAGGCGGCGGTGCCGGTCGCCGTGGTCGAGCTCGCGCCGGCGGGCGACCGCGCCCACGTGACGGTCGGGTACGCCGACGTGGTCGTCGTGGACGAGCCGGTCGTGGTCACGTTCGACGCCCCGATCGTGGTCGGCGGCTTCTGTCACTGGGTGCTCGTCGTGGAGCGGCCGATCTTCATCGGGGTGGCCGTCGTGGTCGTGCCCGCGCGCTCCGAGCACTCCAAACACAAGAAGCACAAGCAGCACAAATGGAAGTAACCACGACCGGTCGCGCCGCGCGCGCCCTGGTGAACGTCAGCCACGCCAGGCGATCGTCACGAGCTCCCTGAGCCGCGCCGGGTCGCTCGCCGACGTCTTGCACATGAAGCCGCTCTTGTGCGCGAAGTGCACGTCGGGCTGGCCCTCGACTCGGGAGAAGTCGAGGCCGGGATGGTCCTCGTAGCGGCCGATGCCGAAGCCGTCGCCGCGTCGGTCCGGATACACGATGGCGGCGATGACCGCGTCGAGCTTCCGGGCCCGGATGTAGCTGCCGAGCATGGCGCTGGGCTCGTCGGCGGCGGGCTCGGTGCGCGGCAGGAACAGGGCCTCGACCCGGTCCTCGCCACAGGCGATCGTCCACCGCTCGACGCGCTGGTCGATGAAGTCGAGGCGCTCGCGAGCGACGCGCAGGTACTCGAGCAGGTCGGCGCCGACCATCCTCATGAACAGGTAGAGCGGATCGGTGGGCTCGAGCCGGGTCGCCTGCGCGAAGCGACGCAGCAGCGTCAGGTCGATCGGCGAGTTGAGCTGGGAGATCGCGCGGCGCGGCACACCCAGCCACTCGCCGGTCTTCTTGGGGCCGCGCGAATCGAACCACTCCGCGGTCTCGAGCCAGTCGCAGAACTGCAGCGCGTCCTGGTACAGACCCAGGTGATCAAGGACCAGGCTGAGCGCGCAGGTCGGCGGGTGCTCGCGCGCGAAGTGGTGGTGGTCGAAGTTCGAGCGCGCCGGGTCGTGGATCCCGCCGATGTCGACCACGGCGACCGCGGGATCGTCGAGCTCGGCGGCCGTGGGCTCGCGGCGGACGATGGGACAGCCATGGAGCGCCGCCAGGACACAGACGGCGAGCAGGTCGTCCTTGTGAGCGCCGCCGGGATGCGTGACGATCGTGTGCACGTGGGTCGCGCACCCTACCATCACGCGCCCGCGTCCGATTCGACCGATGCGTCGATCATGGTGAGCGCGAGCCAGTTCTCGGCCAGCTCGCGCGCTGTCTGCTTCCGGTGTGCGGGCACCGAGATCCGGTGCTGCCAGCCGCCATCGCCGGTGAGATCGAAGCGGCCCCACGAGCGGATCGCCCCGAGCGCCTCGAGCTCGCGGATCAGCCCGCGCGCGGTGCCGTCGTAGCGGCCGCGGGTGTGGTCGTCGTCGCCGGCGATGATCAGCGTCGTGCCGGCCGGGGGATCGTCGGCAAGATCGGTGATCCGATCGACCGCCTCCGCGTCGGTGGCTGCATCGCCGATCGCGCGCACCGCGCCCCGCGCCTCGGCGAACAGCGCGCCCGCCGCGCGCTTGGTCAGCCGCGCGACATCGCGTGAGGGCGGCGCCGGGGCCGCCAGGTAGAAGGGCTCGGGATCGCCCATGCGAACGCCGTCGAGGCCGATCCGGGTGCCGAGCGCGAGTCGGGACAGCCAGCGCAACCAGGCCGGCATCGCCGCGCGGGGCGGCGCGGCGCGCAGCTCGGGATCGGTGACCAGCGGCACCGCGAGCAGGAGGGCCCAGCCGAAGCTGCCGAACCAGCCGAGCCCGTTGTGGCCGAGCGCGCGCGCCCGCACGAACCGGCGCACATGGGGCCAGGCGGCCTGGAACACCTCGTCGCGGCCGTGGTCGCGCAGGTGGGCGACCAGCAGCGCCGCGTCCCGCGGGCCGGCCCGCATGCGGCGCGCGAGGTCATCGTCGCCGGTCACGACCGTGACGTCGACCGAGACGCCCTCGAGGGTGCCATGCATGCGTGGCGGCAGGGTCGGGATGAGCGTCAGCCCGAGCGCGGCGGCGAGGCGCGCCGGATCGTCGTCCGAGACCAGCACGTCGACGTCGCCGGCGTGGGCCGGTGCGTAGACGCTCGAGCCGTACGGCTCGACGACGGCGCGCGGATCCGCGACGGCGCGCACCCGCGCGAGGACGCGCGCCGCGGGTGGGGAGCTCGAGTCGTGCGCTGATCCCGTCATCACGCGCAGGAGACCGTGGCGCGGGCGTGGGCGCCAGCGTTCTCGCACATCTTGATCTGCCCCCGTGAGCGGCTGCTGCGAGCGCGCCCCCCCGTCGCCTGGTCGGCCGGGGCGCGCCAGCGCATCGCGCGCGGTCCGGGGGCGGGTGAACCGTTCAGGTCGGGCGCTGAACGGTGCAGCTCGGACGCTGGACCGTCCGCGCCGGGCCGGGGCCCGCGGTCGGATCGGGTCGATCTGCGGAGAATCAAACCAGGGCCAGCTGGTGCGGCGCTTGCTCGACATCGAGACGTGCCCAAGTCGTCCGTGCGTCCGCGAGTCCGGTTCTGGTTGCTGGCCGCCGCGTGGCTGGCCGCGTGCGGGACGGTCGAATCCGAGCCCGTGGCGGCGGTCGACGCGTCGTCGCCCGACGCCATGTCCACCGATGCCATGGCGGCGCCCGACGCCGCGGTGCTGACCGCGGCCTGCAGCCAGGATCCGAGCTGCGGCGAGGTCGAGACGATCTCGTCCGTGGACGACCTGATCGCGGTGACCCGGCGCTGTCCGACCTGGGACGCGGTGCTGGTCGATCGCTACCGCAACCGGACCGCGACGATCCGCGTCGGGTCGGACATCGAGGTGTGCGTGGGCCACATCCCGCTGCCGCTCGACTGCTCGGGAGGCATCCCGTGCGAGGCGGGCGTGCGCCTGGAGGTGGACCGGTTCCTGGCGGGTGTCGACAGCAGCGTCGGGTGCCCGGGCGGCGTGGTGCTGGCGGCGGGGGCGCGCTTCCGGATCCGCTACGACGTCATGCCGGGCGGGCAACGCAGTCAATTCCGGGTTCCGAACCTGCGCTTCGAGCGCGCCTGCGACGCGGCCTGCAGCCCGAGCGAGCGCCGCTGCGACGGCAACGGCGGCTGCTACCCCGCGGACGAGGTGTGCTTCGCGTGCGGTCGCGGCACCCAGGAGCAGTGTGCGTGCCGGTCGCCCGACAACGGTGTCATTGGCGACTGCGAGTCGTGCGCGATCCGCGGCGAGGGAACCGTGTCCCCCGGTCACTGCCTCGGCGGGAGCTGCACGCGCGACGCGTGCGCGACCTGCCCGTGCTGACCCGAGGGGCGGGCGCGGCCGTCGAGGTCGCCGCCGGACCGGGCCGGTGGGCGGCGGGCGAGGTCAGCGGTGGGCCGCGCCCCCCTGGTCGAGCGCCGCGACGAGTTGATCGACGTCGACCGGCTTGACGAGGTGGGCGTCGAAGCCGGCGACCGCCGAGCGCTCTCGATCGCCCGGCTGGCCGTAGCCGGTGAGCGCGACCAGCCGGAGCGAGCCCAGTCCCGAGTGCTGGCGCACGCGCCGCGCGAGCTCGTAGCCGTCCATGACCGGCAGTCCGATGTCGAGGATGGCCACATCGGGGGTGAACGTCGCCAGCAGGGCGAGCGCGGCCGGCCCGTCATGCGCGATCCGCACGGTGTAGCCGAGCCCGTCCATGATCTCCGCGAGCATCTCGGCGGCGTCCTCGTTGTCGTCGACCACGAGGACGGACCGGCCCGCGGGGCGGGCCGCGACGACGGCCGGCTGTGGCGCCGCCGGCGCGTTCAGGCGCGCCTGCGCCACGGCGGGCAGCCGCACCGTGAACGTCGAGCCGTGGCCGAGCCCCGGGCTCGCCACCTCGACCTCACCACCGTGGAGCTCGACCAGCCGACGCACGATCGCGAGGCCGAGCCCGAGGCCGCCCGGTGCCCGATCGAGGTCCTGACGCCCCTGCACGAACAGATCGAAGACCACCGGCAGCAGCTCGACCCCAAGGCCGACCCCGCTGTCGATGACGCGGACGACGATCGTCTCGCCCTCGCGCGCCGCGGTGATCGTGATGCGCCCCTCCGCGGGGGTGTACTTCGCCGCGTTGGCCAGGAGGTTCGCGAAGACCTGTTGCAGGCGGTAGGCGTCGCCGACCACGGCCAGGCCAGCCGGAACCTCGGCCCGCAGCCGGTGCCGACGCTGCTCGATCAGCGGACTGGCCGTCTCGATCGCGCGTTCGGTGATCTCACCGAGGTCGAGGACCTCGCGGGCCAGCTCCACCTTGCCACGCGTGATCCGCGAGACGTCGAGCAGGTCGTCGACCAGGCGGACGAGGTGGGTGACCTGGCGCTCGATCACGCCGCGCTCGCGCTCGGTGTCCGGGTTGCCCCGCAGCCGCATGAGCTCCAGGGCGGTCCGGATCGGCGCCAGCGGGTTGCGCAGCTCGTGGCCCAGCAGCGCGAGGAACTCGTCCTTGGCGCGGCTGGCCGACTCCGCTGCCGCGCGCGCCTCGGTCTCGCCCGCGAGCAGCTCGGCGCGCTGGCGCTCGGCCCGCTTGCGCTCGCTGACGTCGCGGAAGAAGACCGAGATGCCGCCGTCGCGCGCCGGGAACGCGTCGACCTCGGTCCAGACGTCGAGCGGTGCGTAGTACTCCTCGAAGTGCGCGTCGCAGCGCTCCTGCATGATGCGGTGGTACTCGGTCCAGCAGCGCGAGGTCGGCGTCGCGGTCTCCGGAAAGACCTCCCAGAAGGTGCGGCCCAGCGACTGATCGCGCGACGTCTGCGACACCCGCTCCTGGTTGCGGTTGACCCGGATGATGCGGTAGTCGCGATCGAGCAGGAGGAAGGCGTCGCTCATCGACTCGAGCGTGTCGCCCAGCTGCTCGAGCGCCCGCTTCTGGTCATCGATGTCGGTGTTGATCCCGATCCAGCGAACGATCGCGCCTCGCGCGTCCCGCATCGGCGTGACCCGGGTCAAGAACCAGCGGAAGGCGCCGTCGCGGCGCCGCAGCGGGAACTCCATCTCGAAGGGCTGCCCGGTCGCGATCGAGTGCTGCCAGCGCTCCATCACGCTCGGCAGCAGCGCCTGATCGTGCACCGACCGCCAGCCCCAGCCTTCCATGTCAGCGGGCGTGGTGCCGGTGTACTCGTACCAGCGCGGGTTGTAGTAGTCGATGTAGCCGTCGGCCCGGGCCCACCAGGCCAGCTGCGGCATCCACTCGATCATCGTCCGGAACTGGTGGTCGCCCGCGTCGTCGGCAGGATCGCGAGGGCCGGCGTCCGGCCTTGGCAGGTCCTCCCTCTTGACGGGATTCTGACAGTGCTCGCAGATCACCGTAACAGTCTTGCTCGATCCTCGCCGTCCGTCCAGGGCACGACACCCGCGGCGGGCCGGGTCCCCTGACGCGAAGCGCACCTCGGCAGGGGGCCGCGCCGAACGCCGCGGTCCACGCGGTCAGCGCGGCGGCTGGCGGGACCCGCGTCTTGTGCCACCCTATCGCGCCATGTCCGAACGCGACGCTACCCCGCTGCCTGCCGAAGTCTTTCAGCTCCTCGTCGAGCAGAGCGGTGACGGGATCATCGTCGCGGACGAGAATGGCGTCATCCGGGTCTTCAACCCGGAGGCCGAGCGACAGCATGGGGTTGCCCGCCGTCAGGTCGCGGCACCTGATTGGGCCGATACGTTTGGGCTCTATAGCCTGGACGGCGCCAAGCTTGCCTTGGCCGAGACGCCGCTGTACCGGGCGGTCCACGGAGAAGTCGTCAGGGGCGCGCGGTGGGCCGTGAAGCTGCCGAGCGGCGCCATGCGCACGCTGAGCGGGACGGCGACGCCGCTCCGCCACGCCGATGGCCGCGCCGCGGGCGCGCTGCTCATCACGCGCGACGAGACCGAGCGGATCGACCTCGAGCGGCAGCGGCAGACGCTCGCCGAGGTCGTCGAGCAGAGCCGCGACTTCATCGGGATCGCAACGCCGCAAGGGGTTCCGTTCTATGTCAACTCGGCCGGCCGACGCCTGGTCGGACTCGACCACGAGCCCCTGGACGCACTCACGGTGGCCGACTTCTTCGGGCCGGCAGAGTACGAGCGCGTGGCGCACGCGATGACGTCCCTGGACCACAGCGCCCGCACTCACTTCCGGCATTTTCGAACCGGCGCGCTCATCCCGGTCTGTTGGCACGTGTTTCCGATCCGTGACGAGCACGGCGCGGTCACGGCGATCGCGACCGTGACCCGCGACCTCACGACCGAGGAAGCGCTGGCCGTGGAGCTCGCCGCCCAGCAGCGCGACGTGGTCGCGATGCTGCAGCGGCTGCTCGACGAGCGGCAGCAGCTCGAGCGGCGCATCGCGGAGCTCGAGGGACGCGCGTGAGCGAGCTGCACACGTCGACGGTGCAACGCATGCATCGCGTCCTGGGCGCGGACCGTGCCGACAGACTGCTGCGCGATGGCCTCGCCGCGATCGGGTGCGATCAGCTCGAGACGGCTGACGACCTGTACCGGTTCGCGCTGTGGCTCGGCACGAGCACTGGCTTCGAACAAGCCCTCGGCAGCCTGCTCGCCGTGCAGGCCGTCATGCGCGGCGCCGGACGGAAAGTCACGGATCCGGACGACGCGGCAGGACGCTAGCCTCGCCGCGAGTCGTCGGAGCTCCGGTCGAGCCGCCGCGCGCCAGCTGGCGGGACCGGCCGTAGACGAGGGCGACGTAGAGGACGTCGAAGCAGAGGATGCCAGCGTAGAGCGTGAGGAGCAGCGGCGCGATCGGGTGGTAGGCCGCGGGGAGCAGCGCGTCCCAGTGCTCGTGGAGCGTCGGCGGCGACCAGAACAGGGCGAGCACGAACGCGAAGAAGCTGCCGAGCAGCTTGGCGACGCCGATGGACACCGACTGGCCGCGCAGGCTGTCGCGGCGCAGGAACATGCACACGAACAGGATGGACATCATCAGGTTCTGGCCGAACGCGGCGTACCAGCCGATCGCGTCGTCGAGCTGGCGCACGAACGAGCCCAGGACGGCGAAGGCGAAGACGATGATGCCGGTCAGGCCCAGGTGGAAGTAGCGGACCACGAACGGGTGCGAGAAGTCGGCGCGTCCGTAGCGGAAGCACTGCACCAGGATGCCGAGATCGAGCAGCGTCCACGGCAGCAGCATGGCGAGCCGCGCGTCGTAGACGCCATGGTGGAGCGTGACGCCGAGGAAGATCAGCTCCCAGGACAGGTTCGCGGCCAGGGCGACCAGCGGCATGCCATAGGCGCGATCGCGCGCCGCCTGGCGGAGAATGAGCACGTAGGTCAGGGTCCAGAACAGGCTGCTCAGCCCGCCGACGAGCAGTCCGAGCGTGTGATTGGCGTTGATGGCCGTGACCATGGGGCTCACGGCAGCCGGGGCGGCGTGGTCGGGGCGGTCGCGTGCAGGGCGACGTAGGGTTCGCCCGGGATGACCTTCTTGAACCTGACGTCGGTGAAGCCGGCCTCGCCCAGCTGGACCCGCAGCTCGGCCTCGGTCGGCAGCGGGCCCATCGCCGGTGTGCTGCTGGTCCACAGGTTGAGCACCCGCATCCCGGGCGAGCCGCCCTGGCACGAGGTCGTGAGGATCAGCCGGCCGCCGGGCACCAGCCGCGCGGCCAGCATGCGCAGGAACGGCACGCGCTCGGCCGTGGCCAGGTAGTAGATGACGTTGTAGAGCGTGACGACGTCGAAGCGCGCCGCGCTCGCCAGGGCGCGCACGTCACCGGTCTCGATCTGCACGCGGTCGTGCAGGCCCCAGCGCGCGATGGCGACGCGGCTGCTGGCGGCCACCTCCGGCTGCAGCTCGACCCCGACCGCCCGCAGCGCCGGGTTGCGACCGGCCGCGTACCGCAGGTAGGTCCCGGTGCCGCAGCCGACCTCGAGCAGGTGGATCGGGCCCGACGGCAGGGCCCAGTCGATCGCCTGGAAGACGAACGGCTCCATGATGCGCGAGGAGCGGGCGATCAGCGCGCCGTCGTGCTCGCTTGGTTCCCACCGGCGCCGGGCGCGCAGGCGGGTCGGGGTCTCGACGATGAGCCGGTGGTGGAAGGTGGCGACCTCCTCGACCAGCGCGGCGATCTCGTCGTTGTCGACCTCGGCGAGGCGGCGCACCAGGTAGCCCCGGAGCCGATAGCCGTGGCGGTCGAGGCCGAGCTCGCCGAGACCCACGCCGAGGTCAAGCCACGCAGCCAGCGAGGCGCGACCGCCGTCGCCGGGCGCCAGCTCCGCGGCCAGCGCGTCGAGCGACCGTGGGCCCGCTGCGAGCAGCCCGAGCAGGCCGCTGCGGACCGCGGCGGCGGCGAAGCTGAGCCGGTAGAACGGGGTGAACAGCTGGGTGACGTGCCACAGCAGGCGCAGTCGACCGCCGCGAACCAGGGCGAGCGCGGTCTTGCCGTTCATCAGGCCGACCTCAGGCGATCGGCCGCGGCCGCGGACCACCGGGCCACGAACCCGTCGCCGGTGGTCACCGCCGCCAGGTCGAGGCCCCCGAGCTCGCCGAGCCGCCGCAAGAAGGGCCGGAACAGCTCGCCGTGAAAGGCGGCGCCGAGCGCGGCCTCGTCGTACACGGCGAGCACCCGCAGGCCGCCGCGGAAGGTCGAGAACACCAGCATGATCTCCGCCGGCGCGAACAGCTGGGGGAAGGTCACGTAGTCGACGACCGCCGTGTCGCCGAAGCAGGGCAGGCGCGACGGACAGACGCCGGGATTGGTGAGCATGACGTTGCTCTTGAACAGCGCGGGCCACAGGCCGGCGAACCAGCGCTGCGGGAGCCACCGGCCGAACCCGGCGAACAGATCGTCGAAGCGCGCGGCGTGGCTGTAGATGTCGCCGTCACGCAGCCGCTCGATGGTCGCGGCGCAGCGGGTCAGCACCTCGTCGTCGGTCCAGGCGGCGTCGAGCTCGACCGGGTACACCAGCGCCAGACAGTCGTAGCGGGGTGCCTGGTCGCCCCGGAGCGGCCGCACCGAGAAAAAATCCCACAGGCGCAGGCGCGCGCGCGCGACCCCGCGGCGGCGGTTGAAGTCGGTCGCGGTGCGCAGGAACGCCAGCTGGAAGAAGGCGTGGATCGAGCAGCCGCGGCGGCGGGCCGCCTGCCGGAGCTGGTCGGTCTCGGCCGGCGTGAGCGTGACGCGGGCCAGCTGGCGTCGGCCCGGCGCGGCGCGCCGCGGCGTGGCCAGGCCGCCGAACGGGGCGCGTAGATCGCGCGCGGTCTGCGCGACGCCGCGCGCGTGCGCCGCCAGCGCGTGGCGCCATCCGCGTGACCCTCGGTCGGGGCCCGGGGTGGCCGGGCTGGCCACCGACGCCAGCCCGGGGCCCGGTGCGCCCGGGGTCGCCCCGCGCCCACCATAGCTGGCAGCGATCTGCTCGGTCAGCAGATAGCAGGCGGTCGCGTCGGCGTGGACGTGGGTGTGGATCGTCTGGAAGTAGGTCTGGCCCGGCGTCTCGGTGACGTGGAACCGGACCGGCGCCGCGTCGGGCGCGAGCCGCTCGCTCCAGATGAGGCCGAGCAGGTGGTCGTCGACCCGCGCCGCGTCGTCGTCGGGCAGCGCGTGGAAGCGCAGCTGGAACGGCTGGCCGCGCAGGACCGGATGGCGGGCCAGGGTCGCGGTGATCGCCGCCCGCAGGCGGTCGTGGCCGAGCTTGCCAGCGAGGACGACGACGTCGCACGAGTTGGGGTTGACCACGGACCCGAGCGCCTCGAACAGCCAGTTGAGGGCGTGGGGCCGATGGTGGGTTGCGAGCGACGACAGGCGCACGGGTCACCGATCCAGCAGGAGATTGGCGAGCACGAGCGCGACGATGCCCGTGCGGATCACCAGGAAGCCGAGCCGGCGGGCCTGCAACCAGCGCCGCTGGCCCAGGCCGCACCACAGCTGGTAGCCCTGGAGCGCCCAGACTGGTGTCAGCGCGAGCAGGTAGCCGCGCGGCAGGAGGCCGGTTGCCAGCGCGACGAGCCCGACCGCCGCCGACGCGACGAACACGGCGAGGATGTAGCGACGGTTGCCGCGCTCGCTGGTCCGCGCCGCGATCGTCAGGCGCGCGGTCGCGCGGTCGCCGGCGGCGTCGTGGGTGTTCGAGAAGACCACGACCTGGGCGTGCCAGGCGCCGACCAGCGCGGCCTCGACCAGCAGGATTCCGCTCGGCTGGTGGGCGACCAGCGCGTAGGGAATCAGCACGGTCCCGGCGGCGCCGACCCAGATCACCAGCTCGCCGGCGCCGTGGTAGCTCAGCTTCAGGCCGTACGAGTAGTTGACCGCCAGGAGCATCATCGCCGGCATGGCGATCAGCAGCCAGGTCGGCAGCGGCCAGGCCAGCACCATCACGGCCGCGTAGGCCAGCGCGGCGACGACGCCGAGCAGATGGACGAAGCGAAACGCATGCTCCTCCGAGAGCTGACCGGTGAGGATCGGCTTGCGGACGCCCCAGCGAGCGTCGCCCTGGTGGGTGGCCTGGTCGACCCCGTCGCGCACGCCGACGATGTCGTCGAGGCTGCAGGTCGCCGCGATCACCGCCACGCCGACCACCAGGATCGCCGCGAGGATCGTGAGCGCGCGCGCATCCTGGGTCGCCGCGGCGCCGAGCAGCGACACGCCCACGAAGAACCCGAGCCACAGCTCGACGATCCGGAGCTTGCCCAGCTCGAACCAGGCGCGCACCCGCTCGGCGGGCCCGCGCGTCCTCGGGGCGACCGCGGCCATCAGGCGGGGTTCGGCCGGGTGTGGGCCACCGGGCGCAGCGCCTCGGCCACGAAGCGGTCGACCAGCGCGCGCAGCGCCGGCTCCTGGGCCAGGACCGGCGAGCGCTCGATGCCCATCAGCAGGTCGTCGATCCGCTGCCAGACCGCGGCCAGCGCGCCGTCGGCCGCGAACCGGGCGATCACGTCCTCGATCGCGTCGCGCGCGGTCTCGGCCCGCGGTGCGGTCAGGATGCCGAGCAGCCAGGCGCGGTCGTCGGGGTGTAGCCGCAGGTGCTCGACCACGAACGCGGTCGCCTTGCCGCTCTGCGCCAGGTCGGAGCCCTTCATCTCGCGGCCGTTGTCGCCATAGAGGTCGAGGATGTCGTCCTGGATCTGGAACAGCAGCCCGAGCGGGCGGAACGACGCCGCCAGCAGCGCCGCCGGCTCGGGCGAGCGCCCGGCGATCAGCGCCGCTCCCTCGATCGGCAACGAGAACAGCGCGGTGGTCTTGCCCTCCACGCAGGCCGCGTAGGCCTCCCAGGTGAGGGTGCCCGACGACAGGAGCTGGAGCTCGGCGGCCTGGCCCTCGACCACCCGTCGCGCGGCCAGCGACACCAGCTGGGTGAGACGCCAGCGCAGGCCGTCGCTGACCGGGACCGCGCCGATCGCCAGGTAGCTGAGGACGATCGACAGGTCACCGGCGTTGATCGCCTGGGCGACGCCGTGGCGGGCCCACAGCGCGGGGCGACCGCGCCGGTAGCGATCGCCATCCTGGATGTCGTCGTGGATCAGCGAGGCGTTGTGGAGGAGCTCGCAGCAGGCCCCCCACGGCACGCCGTCTTCCATCCGTCCGCCGAGCGCGTTGACCGCGAACAGCGCCAGCCGCGCGCGCAGGCGCTTGCCGCCCGCCGCGATGTGCGCCCAGACCAGGCCGCCGAGGGCTTGCTCGCGCTCGGCGAAGCACAGCCGATGCATCAGGCGTTCGATGCTGGCGACGTGGCTCGGGTCGCCCCAGAGCTCGGCGAGCGGGGCCGGCCGGGGCGGCGCAGGTGCGGGCGACGCCGGTGGGTTCGGCACGCGCGCCGTGCCTGCAGCGGCACGAGTCGGCTCACAGACGGGGCGCTCGGCGACTCGCAGTGGCTTGTACGACATTGGTTGGTGACTGACCTCGACACGAACCGCGTAGTGGCGTGATAGCCATTCTCGGTGCAGTTCGTGATGTGGGTCTGGTCCCAACCATAGGGGACTGGAACGGGTTGTCAACCTGGCCAAGGTGGCGAGGACATTGCGGTTTGGCCGCCAGCCTCAGCTATTCTCGGTGCGTCATTTCCGCTCGCACTGGAACCGGTAAGTAGCCGTAATGATTTGTTAGTCGGTGTCGGTGTGGCAAGCGCGCACGCACCGCCTGACCGCAAATCGTCAATTGCGGGCTTTCTTCGACAAGGGACAACTCGAGTTCACTGACTGTTCGTTGTGGCGAAACAGTCAATTTCGGCCGCGGTTGCTCGCGGGTCGCTTTTCATGGACTGCCGCCGTGGCTGCTCACTGTGGCCGGCGCGGGCCCGCGCGGCACGAGCCACATCACGTTGCGGTGCATGTTCACGATCACGTCGAAGTGCTGGAGGGTGGCGCCGCCCAGGATGCCGTCCCGACGGTCGTCGCGCGCGCCCCGGTACCGGCCGAACGCCACGTCACGCAGGACCAGGTCGCCGAGCGTCACCGCGTCGGCCGACCAGATCCCCCGCCGCGATTCGCGCAGGCCCGCGGTCGCGGCCAGCCGTGGGTGGAGGAACGACCCCATCTCGGGACCGAAGGCCACCACCAGCGTCGCCGGCTTGCCGTTGACGATGACCCGGGCATGAAAGTGTGAGCCAACCGGCTCGAGCTCGACCCGGTGCGCGTTCGCTGGCAGCGGCTGGTGGCCCTGCGTCGCCAGCGTGAGGGTCCCGGCGGCCTGACGCAGGTCCCAGATCAAGGTGTCGTCGAGAACGTCGCGTCCGATCGTGCCCGCGATGATCCCGCCGTGGTCGTGGACCACGAACTTCCGGGCCTTGACCGTGAGGTCGCCGATCGACAGCTTCGGGACCTCGGCCAGGTACGGGATCGTCTTGCCGACGTCCCGGGAGTCGAGGACGCGCAGGTCCACCTTCTCCAGGTAGAGGCCGAGCTCCTTCGCGACCGCGAGCGAGATGCTCGACGCGTCGGAGTCCGGGCTCAGGAAGAACCGATAGGGGCCCCGGCCCAGGAGGTAGACCTCGGCCACCAGCGGCGAGCCCGGCGGGGTCGGCTGCAGCGGGATCGTCCAGCGATCGCCCGCGCTGAAGCCGGGCGGGCGGCCCATGGCGCACGCCTGCAGGACGACGAAGGCCAGGGCGGCGAGCGCGAGACGAGGAGCTGTCGTGGTCACGGCGGGCGCTGTCGGCGCGCCGGTCCCGCGGTTGCGCGTCCGCCGCAGTTTGCCGGTCTACAGATCTTCGGCGATGATCTTCTCGATGTTGCGCTCGGCCAGGGCCGACACGGTGAAGGCCGGGTTCGCGCAGCCGGTGAAGCCGGGGATCAGCGCGCTGTCGTTCACGTAGAGTCGGTCGTAGTTCTTCACGCGACCGTAGAAGTCGCAGGCCTTGCCGAGCACCGCGCCGCCCAGCGGGTGATAGACGGAGTCGTCGCGGTAGCCCTTGGGGCCGCCGATCAGCCAGCTCGTGGTGCCGCCGTTGGCGCGGTTGAGCCGCTGCATCGTGTGCATCATGGCGCGGTTGACCGTGTGCTGGTCGTTGAAGAACCGCGGCCACTGCAGCGAGACCTCGTCCGTCCAGCGGTCGTACTCGAACTGGCCGCGGGTCTTGTGGATGCCCATGCCGAAGTAGAGCAAGTAGTGCAGGTCGAGCCCGAGGGGCAGCTGCGGGTGCTCGATGTACAGCGGCGCGATCGGGTTGTCGTAGTCCTTGATCGCGGACGCCGGCGGCCCACCCTGCCACTGACCGGTCGACTCGGGGATGAGCGTCCGCAGCGCGTAGACGTTGCCGTTGTTGCCCCAGCCCTTGCCGACCTGGTCGTTGAGGTCCGGCAGCATGCCCGTCGCCTTGGCGCGGACCAGCAGCTTGCTGGTGCCGATCGATCCCGCCGACAGGATCAGGTACTTGCAGCTGTACGTCTCGTGCTCCTCGACGTTCCCGCGCTCGTCGATGCGCTCGACGAAGACCAGGTAGTTGCCGTCGTCGCCCCGGGCGATGTCGGTGACCTGGCGCAGGGTGCGCGCCTCGAACAGCCCGGTGGCCTCGGCGTCCGCCAGGTAGTTCGTGTCGAGCGTCTTCTTCGCGCCGCTCTCCACGCCGTAGATCGCCTCGCCGTGGATGACCGACGGCGCGACGGTGCCGGCGATCTCCTGGCGGACGATGTCCCAGTCGGTGCCCGACCGGATGCGGTCGACCTCGATGCCGGCCTTCTGGCAGTGCTGCTCCATGACCCGGTAGTGCGTGTGGTAGTCCGAGGCCAGCACGTCGGCGGGGATCGCGCTGATGCCGACCTTGGCGTCGACCCGCTGGTAGTAGCGGCCCATGTCGTCGTACGACACCTCGGCCGGGAACACCTGCTCGAAGAGGTGCTTCGGCGGTTTGACGTACAGGCCGCCGTAGACGATCGACCCGCCGCCGTAGGCCGCGCCGGTGAGCACCTTCAGGTTGCCGAAGTCGTGGCCCTCGAGCACGCCGGTGTATCGCCGGATCGGCAGCGCGGGCCCGAGCGGCACCACCGTCTTGCGGTTGAGCCAGGTGCTGCGTCCGTCCGGGTAGATGTAGGGCGAGAAGGTGTCGACGCCGGGCGTGCGGACCCAGCGCTTGCCCTTCTCGAGCATCAGCGTATCGATCCCGTGCTCGGTCAGGCGCAGCGCGCTGATCGCGCCGCCGAAGCCACTGCCGATCACGATGGCCTCGCGGACGATCGGCGTGGTGACGATGCCGAGATTCGAGGCGCGCGCCTTGCTCGCCCCCAGCAGGATCGGTCCGGCCGCTGCGGCCGCGCCGGCGACGCCGGCCAGCTTCAGCAGGTCACGCCGGCTGGGCGCGCGGGTCGGTGGGGAGTCGTCGCCGTCGTTCTGATCTGACATCGGGTCGCCATTCCTCGTTTGCTCGCGCGTCGCGACGCGCAGGTCTATCGAGGGCACTGGCTACCATGGAATTTTCGTGAGCTAGTCTCAGTCCGCGCGATTGCCATTACCGCTCGTGACATGGCCGTCTCGCGGTCGGCGAACCGCCTTCAACCTGAGGGCGTGCTGGCGAGCCAGCGCGCGGCCGCGGTCATGGCGGCGAGAAGTCGTAGCGGTGGAAGGCGCGCGTCGACTTGCCCCGCGCGCTCTGGGCGAACTTCACCGCGCGGACGACCGCGAGGACGCAGTCGACCACGCTGGCGTCGGTGAGCTGGTCGTCCTGCGAGCCCTGCGCGGCGTCGGTCACGGTCCCCTCGGGATCGATCTCGAAGTTGATGACCAGCCGTCCCTGCAGCGTTGGATCGTGGTCGTGACCGGCCTCGTAGCAGGCGCGCGCTGCCGGGCGATGGTCGTCGATGCGGGCCGAGATGTCCTCGAGGCAGCGCCCCGGCTCGCAGGCGCCGCCCGATGGGGCCGGGTCGCCGGCGGCGGCGACGTCCGGCTTGGAACCTCCGCACCCGATCGCGAGCGCGAGCGTGAAGATGGCAAATGCAACGCGCCGCATGCCTCGACGGTAGCAGACCTGTCAGCCCCCGATCGCCGTGACGGCAGACACACGCGCCTTGGGCCGGCGCCGACGCTGGGCTCGCGCGCCGGCGCGGGTGCGGCAACCCGCGGAAGCGCACGGCGCAGCCCCAACAGGTCCTTCTCAACGCGGGTGGCAACGGGCACAGTAGGTGGATGGCGTCGACCTGCGGGCTCGGGCTGTGTCTGCTGCTGGTCGCGGCCGCCGGCGCGTGCAACGACGGCACGACGTCCGAGAGTGGGGTGGATGCCGGTCCAACGGGCTACGGGCGGGTGTCCGGCACCATCGAGCTGGACACGCGGCGGGCCGCCACGCGGACGCCGCCGATCGCACCGGGCGACGTGCACGTGGCGCTGGTCTGGTACGCCACGCTCGACGACGCCAGCAAGCGGCCGTGGGTCAGCCAGGAGCTCGAGATCCTGCGGATCGGGACCAGCTGGCCGGCCGAGTTCGAGCTTCTGATCACGGAGCCGCCGCCGCCCGGCGCCATCCGGTACGAGCTCGGGTACAGCCAGGCCAAGTTCGTCGCGTACCACGACAAGAACGGCAAC
Organism: Kofleriaceae bacterium; assembly: GCA_046597055.1. Taxonomy (GTDB): domain Bacteria; phylum Myxococcota_A; class Polyangia; order Haliangiales; family Haliangiaceae; genus UBA2376. The sequence goes on from JBKJLC010000037.1 coordinate 132,386, forward strand.
GGGCGACTCGACTGGACCCCGACCACCGCCGACGCGTTCGTCGACGAGGTGGTCGCGTACCACCCCCGCCTGTTCCTGTGGTTCTTCACCGATGGTGGGCTCAAGCTGATGCTGCCGGGCAGCGGCGACCTGGTCGATCCATCGACGCCGATCCAGCTGCTCGAGCGCGCCGACCTGCGGTCGAGCTGTCACCTGCTGGAGTGGCTGCCGCGCTTCTCGTTCGAGTCACAGCGCCACAGCTATGACGACCCGGACCAAGGTGATCAGGGGCCGTTCGACTCGCAGGGCTTCACCCGCTGCCCGACCGACGAGCCGCCGGACGGCGCGCGGGTGGCCTGCCAGCCCGGCGGCCCCAGCGCCTACCAGTACTACACGTCATGGTCGAGCGAGACGAGCGCGTTCGTCGGGACCACCTGCGGTCCGGTGATCCGGACGTGCGAAGGACGCCGCGCCGATCCCCAGGCGCCGGGTCCGTGGCCGTGTCCGTGTGATGCGGCGCGGTACACCTGCGTCGACTACCAGCTCGAGATCTGAGCCGTACCCGGCCTGCTCCAGCGCGAGCGCCGGGAACGCCTGGCCGGTCCGATCAGACCGAGCGGCGACGCGCCGAGGACGGGATGGTCCGGGAGGCTGCCTCGGGCCGGGGCGCCTGCTGCTTGGCCCGCGGGGCGCGGGGCGGGAGCGGTGCCGACGCGGCGGGCTCGGCAGCGGCCAGAATGGCGGCGGTCTCGGCGCGCGCCGCGGCATCCTTCTCGATGCAACACTTCTTGTACTTGGACCCGGAGCCGCAGTGACAGGGGTCGTTGCGTCCTGGAAGTTGCGACATCCGGGGAGCGTACGACGGGCAGCGCAGGACGTCAGGGCCGGTTCGGCGAAACCCGACCGGCGGGCCCGGCAACCTGCGCTGGGCCGGGTCGCTCGGCGATCGAAGCACCCCGATCGGGCAGGCGCGACCGGCGGGTGACGGTGGGTCACGGCGGGCTGGCGCCAGACGCGGACCCGGCGCGGGCGGCTACCAATGGCGGTGGGACCTGGCTATCTTGCGCCCATGTCTGTCAGCGTCACCGTGACCCTTCCCGACGGAAGCCAGAAGCAGACCGCTGCTGGCACGCCGATCGGCGACTTCGTGCGGGACTCGATCGGTCCCGGTCTCGCCAAGGCGGCCGTGCTCGCGAAGGCGAACGGCACGGTCGTCGATCTCTCGCGCAAGCTCGACGCCGACACCCAGCTCGAGATCTACACGACCAAGGCGCCCGAGGCGCTCGAGACCATCCGGCACGATGGCGCGCACATCCTCGCCGACGCCGTGCAGCGGCTGTTTCCGGGCACCCAGGTCACGATCGGCCCGAGCATCGAGCACGGCTTCTACTACGACTTCGATCGCGGTCAGCCGTTCACCGAGGACGAGCTCGCCCGCATCGAGGTCGAGGCCAACCGGATCATCGCGCAGGACCTGCCGTTCGTGCGCAGCGAGGTGTCGCCCGAGCAGGCGATCGAGCTGTTCACCGGCAAGGGCGAGGCGTTCAAGGTCGAGATCATCCAGGACATCGTCGGCCGGGGTGCCACCGTGCTGACGCTGTACCGCCATGGCGACTGGGTCGACTTCTGCGAAGGCCCGCACGGCCCGTCGACCGGCCGGGTCGGGGTCATCAAGGTGCTCAGCTCGTCGGCGGCGTACTGGCGCGGTGACCACCGCAACAAGTCACTCCAGCGGATCTACGGCACCGCCTTCTTCGACAAAAAGGGGCTCGACGCCTGGCTCAAGCAGCGCGAGGAGGCCGAGAAGCGCGACCACCGGCGGCTGGGCCGCGAGCTCGACCTGTTCCACTTCCACCCGCTGTCCCCGGGCGCGGCGTTCTGGACCCCCAAGGGCACCGCGATCTACACGGTGCTGTCGTCGTACATGCGGCAGCTCGCCCTGGCGAACGGCTACGTCGAGATCAAGACGCCGCTGCTCTACAACAAGGGCCTGTGGGAGATGTCGGGCCACTGGGGCAAGTACAAGGAGAACATGTTCCTCGTCGAGGACAGCGACGCGCGGGCCGCCGGCGACCCGGATCCTCATCACTTCTCGCTGAAGCCGATGAACTGCCCGTCGCACCACCTCTATTACGGGTTCCGGAAGCAGAGCTATCGCGACCTCCCGCTGCGGCTGCACACCCAGGACGTGCTGCACCGCAACGAGGCGGCCGGCTCGCTCGGCGGGCTCACCCGCGTGCGGCAGTTCGCGCAGGACGACGCCCACATCTACTGCCGCGAGGACCAGATCGCGGACGAGGTGAAGAAGTTCGTGAAGCTGCTCGACCACGTCTACAACGCGGTCGGCCTGCAGTACTCGGCCAAGTTCGCGACCCGGCCGCCCCAGCGGATCGGCGACGACGCGATGTGGGACCGCGCCGAGGCCGCGCTCAAGAGCGCGCTCGACGGGCTCGGGCTCGCCTACGAGCTCAAGCCCGGCGATGGCGCGTTCTACGGGCCCAAGATCGACTTCGACGTGTCCGACAGCATCGGCCGCAAGTGGCAGCTGGGCACCGTCCAGCTCGACTACGCGGCGCCGGAGCGGTTCGACCTCACCTACGTCGGCGAGGACGGCAAGCCGCACCGTCCGGTGGTGCTGCACCGGGCCGTGTACGGCTCGTTCGAGCGGTTCATCGCGATCCTGATCGAGCACTTCGCCGGGGCGTTCCCGCTGTGGCTGGCGCCGGTCCAGGTCGCGATCGTCACCGTCACCGACCGGGTCAACGACCACGCGCGCACGGTCGCCGATCGGCTGGCCGCGGCCGGGACGCGCGTGATGTTCGATGACAGCAGCGGGACCATGCAGGCCAAGGTCCGCGAGGCGTCGCTCCAGAAGATCCCGTACACCGTCGTGATCGGCGACAAGGAGGTCGCGGCCGACCAGGTCAGCGTCCGGGTGTTCGGCGTCGATCAGCAGAAGATGCAGACGATGGACTTTGCGGCGTTCGCCGCGCGCGTGGCCGTCGAAGCGCGGTACCCGTGAGCGCCGCGAGCCTGGGGACCCGCGGCGCTCGGCTACGGCAGCTTGCGGCTGGTCAGCTTGAAGCGCATCGACTCGCCGGCCTGTAGCGCGGTGGTGCCGAGCGTCGCCAGGTTGGCGGCGAGGTTGACGTGGATCAGGGTGCGATCGCGTCGAGGAGGCGCGGGGCGGGGCGGGCGAAGGTGCCGAGCAGCAGGAGCGGGTCTGCCCCCAGGATTGATCACAAGTCTCCATGTGATCGGATGCGCTCACCCTTCCCCGGTGGCCCTGAGCCGGCGCCGAAGGCGCCGCGTCGAAGGGCAGAGCGGCAAGGAGCCGCACGCCGCTCCGACGGGCTGCCCTTCGACAGCGGGCTCGCGTGCGCTCGCCCTGGCTCAGGGCCACCGGGAAGATGTGCGGGATCCAGAGGTCTGCCCTCGAGATTGATCACAACTCGCCAGGTGATCGAAAGCGTTGCCCTTTCCCGGTGGCCCTGAACCGGCGCCGCAGGCGCCGTGTCGAAGGGCCAGGTGCGCAGGGTGCAACGCGGGATCTTCGACGGGCTGCCCTTCGACTTCGGCTCGCTGCGCGAGCCTTCGCTCAGGGACACCGGAACAACATGTGCGGGATCCTGAGGTCTGCCCTTCGACACGGCGCTTCGCGCCGGCTCAGGGCCACCGGAAAACGGGCGCGCTTGCGATCACATCGCTGCCGGAGCGGGCGGGCCTGACGGTGCTGCCGGAGCGGGCGGGGGCGTCGGGGGCGCGGGCGGGCCTGACGGTGCAGCCGGAGCGGGCGGGCCTGACGGTGCTGCCAAGGCGGCCGGGGGCGTCGGGGGCGCGGGCGGCAGGCAGAACTCGGCCGGGGCGTCGAAGCGCGCGGTCAGCGCGGCTGCCGGCGTGCCCGGCGCCGCCTTCAGATCCCAGCGGTCGTCCCAGTCACCGTCGGCGCCGTAGCGCCAGCGGCCGGCGATGGCGCGGACGCCGTCCCCGTCGACGATGACCCGCATCTCGACGTCGCCGGCGTCGCCTGGGGGCTTGCGCGACGGCACCTCGCACCACCAGCCGACGAAGGTGTCGCCGACCATGCGGCCGCGGACGGTGCCGACGTCATGGCCGTAGACGCCCCAGATCTCGTCGCCAACCCGGCGCAGCAGCAGGTGGCCGAAGTCGCCGCGCCAGTGGCCCTCGATCGCATCAGCCGGCGCCGATGTGCCGCCGACCAGCAGCTGCGGCTCGGCGCAGCGGTCGACCTCGGGCAGCGATGTGGCGTCGGCCACCACGACCGGACTGACCTTGGCGCGCGCGACCAGGGTTCGCAGCGCCACGAGCGACGCCTGCAGGCACCGATCGCTGGCCGCCGCGATCGCCGGGCTCCACCGGTGGGCGCGGGTGGCCTCGCACGAGGTGACCGCCGCGCGCTGCCAGTGCATCGACCAGGCGTCGATCGCGGTGGCCAGCTGGTTGGCGGCCTCGGGACCGCTGAACGGGTCGAGTCGGGCGTAGTGCGCGGCGATCTTGCTGCGCGCGGACGGCCCCCAGGCCGCGACCACCGGGGTGCCGGCGGCGTCGCACGATGCCGCGCGGGGCGCAGCGGTCCGCGCGCCGACGATCGCGACCGCGGCGATCGCGGCGATCGCGACCGCCACTGTCGCCGCGCCGGCGATCAGGGCGCGACGGGGCGGCGAGCGCAGCGCCGCGAGCAGCGCGCGCATGTCCGGGTAGCGTCCGGCCGGATCGATCGCCAGCCCGCGGCGCAGCACCGGCCAGACCCAGGCTGGCACCCCGGTGCGGGTCGGTTCGCGGGGCGGAGTCCTGGTGACCTGCTCGCGCAGCTCGGCGACCTGGTTGCCCGGCCAAGGTCGCTGGCCATGGAGCGCCTCGTACAGCACCACGCAGTAGCCGAACTGATCGGCGCGCGCATCAACGACCTGACCGGCGAGTTGCTCCGGTGCCATGTACGACGGCGTGCCCAAGGTGGTGCCGACCGCGGTGAGATCGCCGGCGCGCGGGCTCGCCCCCGACGGCCGGGTCGTCGGCGGATGCGACGACGGCGGCCGGGAGCGCGGCCGCGGGTCGGCTGGCTCGACCCGCGCGCGGGCGAGCGGCTGGGTGACCTCGGCCCGGAGCGCCTCGTCGCCGGCGAGCTCGGGGCGCAGCCCATCGCTGGCGACCGAGACCAGGCCGAAGTCGCCGATCCGCGGTCGCTGGTCGAGCCCGACCAGGATGTTCTGGGGCTTGATGTCGCGATGGACGAAGCCGGCGTCGTGGGCGGCGGCGAGGCCCTCGCCGGCACCCAGCATCACGTCGAGCACCTCGCGCCACGAGCGCTTGGCCGCGGCCTGCCAGTCGGACAGGTTGTCCCCGGGCACGTACTCCATCGCGATGTAGAGCTGGCCGTTGACCCGACCGACGCCGTGGATGGTCACCACGTTGGGATGGGCGAGCTGCGCCATCGCGACCGCTTCCCGGTACAGCCGCTCGGTGCCGACCGCGGCGCGATGCACCTTGACCGCCACGTCCCGCTGCAGCTCGAGGTCGCGCGCGAGGTACACCACGCCCATCCCGCCGGCCCCGATGCGGCGGACGATCTGGTAGACGGTGCCGAGATCGGAGCCCGGGGTCAGCTCGACCGGCGGGGCCGCCGCCGGGGCGCTGGCGATGCCGCCCAGCAGCGCGGCCAGCGAGCCTTCCTCGCTGCCGGCGGGTGCGTCGAGGTCGCCGCCTGACTCGGCGATCGAGCCCGCGGCCGCGTCGTTGCCGGGCTCGCCGGGCCCATCGGCCCGTCGATCTCTGACGTTGCGGGGGTCCTTGGGCACGGCGGCGCGCCACGACCGCGGCGCGGTCGCATAGTACGAGACCTCACCACGACTGTCGCCTGCGCCGCACGGGCGTGACCGAGGGTGGCCGCGGTCGGACCGGGCGGCGGCGAGGACGCGACCGAACGTCGATCGACCCGCACGACGATCGTCGACGAGACCGAGCCCATCACGGCGAGCGGTCTCGCACCTCATACGGCGCCGCGGCGGCGGCGGCCGACGGCTGGGATCGGGCCCGTTTGCGTCGCCTCGCCTGGGACTCCACGGCCCGTCGTCGGTAGATCCCGGGGCGACGCGCGCGTGACGAAAAGTTGCGCGCTCCGTGGCAATGCCATAGGGCTTTAAACAGCCTCGCATGACTTCTCCAGGCGCCTTGTCCGAGCATGACCGAAGCCGGGACGGTGGACCCGACGTGGGCGTGAGCCCGGACGGCCGGCCCGCGGTGATCCTGCGGGGCACCGCACGCGGTCTCGACCTGATCGTCCGCGGTCGCGCGTCGGTCGAGGAGATCGCTTGCGCGCTCACCGCGCGGCTGGAGGAAGCGCCCGGGTTCTTCTCGGGAAGCGACGTCCGGATCCGGGTCGAGGATGGTCCGCTGGTCACCGGCTGCCTGGCGCGGCTCGACGAGCTCGCGAGCCGGTTCAAGCTGCGGATCGTCGAGGTTGGCGCGCTGCGGCGCGACGGCACCGAGGACGGCGTGCCCCGACCCCAGTTTCCCGCCGGCTCGTCCCGGACCCCGCGCCTCGCGGTCGACCCGGCCGCGCTGGCCGGCACGGCGGCCGGCAGCGACACCGACCCGGCGGCCGCGCCTGCGACCGAGCTCTCGGCAGCGATCGAGAGCGCCGAGCTCGTGAGCGACCCGGTCGAGCCGGCGTGCGCTGCTTCGCCCGAGGCGTCGGCGGCAGTCGAACCCGTGGTCGTCGCCGCGCCGGAGGTCGCCGCCGCGCCGGTGGTCGCCGCCGAGCCGGAGGTCGTCGCCGAGCCGGTGGTCGTCGCCGAGCCGGTCACCGCGCCGGCGCTGCCTGCGCCCGCGCCCGCGGCGGCCCTCGACGACGAGCTCGACGCTCGCCTCGACGGCGCGCGCGTGGTCGTCGGACCGGTCCGCTCCGGCGTCATCCTCGAGCACGCAGGGCATCTCCTCGTGTTCGGGGACGTCAATCCCGGCGCCGAGATCCGCGCCGCCGGCAACATCGTCGTGCTCGGGCGGCTGCGCGGCATCGCGCACGCCGGCATCGGGCGGCCGATCGGGTTCATCGTCGCGCTGCGGCTCGAGCCGCAGCAGTTGCGGATCTGCCGGACGGTCGCGCGCGCGGGCGACAGCGACAAGCCGAGCGCCGAGCCCGAGATCGCGTACGTCACGGACGACGTCATGATCGTCGAGCGTTATCGAGGCCGGCTCCCGGCCAGCCTCGCAGCCAGCATCTAGGAGGATTCCATGGGTCGAGCGATCGTCATCACATCGGGCAAGGGCGGCGTCGGCAAGACCACCGTCACGGCCAATCTCGGAGCCGCGCTGGCCCAGCTGGGGCACTCGGTGGTCGTGGTGGACGCCGACATCGGCCTCCGCAACCTCGACGTCGTCATGGGCCTCGAGAACCGCATCGTCTTCCACGTGGTCGACGCGATCCGGGGCCGCTGCACGGTGGCGAAGGCGCTGATCAAGGATCGCCGCCTCGACAACCTGTGGCTGCTGCCGGCGTCGCAGAGCGACGACAAGGACGCGGTCACGCCCGACGAGATGAGCAAGCTGGTGCGCGAGCTCAAGCAGACCCACGACTACGTGATCATCGATTGCCCGGCCGGCATCGAGCAGGGCTTCAAGAACGCGATCGCCGGCGCCGACGAGGCGGTCGTGGTCGCGACGCCCGAGGTGTCGTCGATCCGGGATGCGGACCGCGTCGTCGGCCTGCTCGCCGCGGCCGACGTGCCGGCGCGCCTCGTGGTCAACCGGATCTCGCAGCACCTGGTGAAGCGCGGCGACATGCTCTCGCAGTCGGACGTGATCGAGATCCTCGCGCTCGAGCTGCTCGGGACGATCCCGCTCGATGATCATATCGTCGCCACGACCAACCGCGGCATGCCCGCGGTGATCGAGGGCAAGTCGCTCGCCGCGAAGGAGCTCACCCGGATCGCGCTCCGGCTGTCCGGCGTGGACGTCGAGGAGCGCGCCCCGGGCGGGTTCTTCGCTCGGCTTGGCCGCGCGCTCGGCCTGACGGCTACCCCGGCGTGAGGAGTCTACTCATGTGGAACAACATCAAGGGATTTCTCTCGGGCAAGTCGAGCCGTGAGGTGGCCAAGGGCCGGCTTCACCTCGTGCTCGCTCACGACCGCACCGGACTCGAGGGCGGACGGCTGCAGGAGATGCGCAACGAGATCGCCGCGGTGATCGCGAAGTACGTACCAATCGACGCCGACGCAGTCGAGATCCAGATCGAGACACGAAGCCGCGAGAGCCAGCTCACCGTCTCGAGCCGGATCCAGCCACGCAACGCATGACGAGGTAAGCTCGGCGCATGTGCATCATCTGCGTCGAGCTCGCGAAGCAAGCGATGTCCCCGCTGGAGGCGCGCCGCGCGCTTCGCGAGATGAGCGGCAAGCTCGACCAGGCGCATGTCGCCGAGGTCGAGGCGAAGCTTCAGCAGGCCGAGCAGGCCGCGAAGCCAGCCACGCCATAGCCGATCAGCCGCCGCTGACGTATCCCGAAGCCAAGGGCTACGACGCCGTCGTGCGGGCGGCGGTTCGGCCCGCGGGCGGCTGCCCTGGTGGACGTGAGCGCACGATGAGCGCCGCTCGGGACACCATCCGCGGCGCGCGACTGTATGATGCGCGCAATGGCAGCTACTCCGAATCCCGAGCGATTGCTGTCGGTGATCGAGCTCCAGAACGCGATCGCCGCGGCCGGGCTCAACGCAGACGAGGTCATGAGCATCGTCGTGGAGCGGGCCGCAGCGATGACCGGCGCGACCGGTAGCGTCGTCGCGATCGTCGAGGGCGACGAGCTGGTGTACCGCGCGACTGGACGGCCGACGAACCTGGCGACCGGGACGCGGCTGCCGAAGGCGACGAGCATTCCGGGGCGCTGCGTGTCGGAGCGGATTCCGCTGCGGATCGATGATGCCTCGAAGGACGACCGGGCCGATCCCGACACGATCCAGCGAACCGGCGCGGGTTCGATCCTGTGCGTGCCGCTGCTCTACGGCGAGAGTGCGGTCGGCGTGCTCGAGGTGGTGTCGTCGCGCACGAGCGCGTTTGGCGACGAAGACGTCGAGAGCCTGCGGCTGCTCGCGCAGATCATCGCGATCGCCCTGCACCGCGCGTACACGTATCCGCGGCCGCGCTACGACAGCGACCACGACGCGCTCACCGGGCTCGGCAACCGCCGCGCGTTTGATGAGCGGATCCAGGCCGAGCTGACGCGCAACCGCCGCTACGGTCACTCGTTCAGCCTCGCGGTCGTCGACCTCGAGGGACTCGAGACGGCGGTCGATCGGTTCGGTCAGGCCACGGGCGACGAGGCGCTGCGCGAGGTCGCCACGATCCTCAAGCTGAACACGCGCGCGATCGATGCCGGGTTCCGCGTCGGACCCGATGACTTCGCGATCGTCATGCCGGGCACCTCGCTCGAGGGCGCGCGGATCGTGGTCGAGCGGTTCCGCAGCCACATCCGCGACGCGAAGCTGTGCGCGGGCGGGCTTGGCTCGGCGATCGGCGTGGTCGAGGCGACCGACGAGACGGCCGATGCACTCTCGACCCGCGCGCTCGCCGCGGTCGGCGCGGACAGGCAAGCGCAACGAGCCTGAGCCGATCGATCGCGTTCGTGTCCGGCGAAGCAAGGACGCGAACCACCCTACGGCGAAGGAACCCCCTGGGGAGCCTGAGCCGATCGATCGCGTTCGTGTCCGGCGACGCAAGGACGCGAACCACCCTGCGGCGAAGCAACCCCCTGGGGAGCCTGCGCCGATCGATCGCTCAGGGCGTTCGCGGCACGACCATGATCGCCGGCAGGTGATCGCTGACGATCGTGCGGTACGACTGGGTCATGAGGTCGAGGCGTGGCGCGTCGATCCGGGACCCGGGCCAGGTGAGGTCGAGCGCGGCGCTGGTCGTGATGTGATCGATGAACGAGCCGCCGAACCCGAGGTAGGTCACCGCGCCGGCGAGCGCAGGAGGCTCGGTGCGGATGGTGTAGCGATCCGGTGCGGTGAGTAGGGGGGCGAGGATCGCGCGGTCGGACTCGCTCGTGACGCGCTCGTTGTAGTCGCCAAGCACCACGAACTCGGGCTCGCCGCCGGCATCGACCTGCTGGCGGAGGAACGTATCGAGGATCACGACCGCCTCGCGCCGGCGCTCCGCATCGGCGTCGGTGACGCCGGCCTTCAGGTGGATCCCGATGACCTGCACGGTGTCGCCATCGACGGTGACCGGCAGCGCGAACGCTGGCCGCGGAAACGCGAAGCTCTGGGGGAACAGCAGCTCGGGGGTACCGACGCTCGCGATCGACGCCCGGTAGATGACGCCGATCTTCTGGTAGTCGTCTGGCCCGTACTGATGGCTCGACAGCGAGCCCTCGTGCTCGGGGAGACGCGCGAGCAGCTCGTCCCACGCGGTCTCGCTCGCGATCTCCTCGACGACGACGACGTCGAGATCGAGGCTCGTGATCAGATCCGCGACGAGCTGTGCCGAGTTGCCGGTCGACGGGAAGTTGTGCAGGTTCCACGTCGCGATCTCGAACGTGTCCGCGCTGCCGATCGCGGGCACGACATCGGAGCGCGGCGGCGGGTAGGGGTTCGCGGGGTCAGCATCCGCGGCCGGTTCCGGCCCGCGCTCGACCGTGCACGCCGGGAGCGCGATCAAGGCCACCACGAGCGCGCATCGCATATGGCGCGAAGCGTAGGCAGTTGCGCCGGGGCAGTCCAGCGCGAAACGTGATGCCCCCCAACTTGGTCGCTCGAGCGTGGCGGCCAGCGTGGCTGCGCTCGCGATGCTCGACCGCAGCCTCTGGTTCGACGGCTGGCGGCTCGAGCCGGCGGTCGTTTGACGCGGCTGCAGAGCGGTCCTGCGCACACTTTTGCCGCCGGGTTCGCGTTGCCCGTCGCGTTGCCGGTCATCCGGCGCAATCACCGCTGTCAAGCGAGCGGCACCTCGTGGCAGATTCCGGCGCATGCGTCAGCTCGCGTGCGTCCTAGCCATCGGTCTGTTCGGAGTCCTGCCCGCGAACGCGGAGGAGACCGGCAAGGGGAGCTCGGTAAAGCCGACGATCAGGAAGGTCGATGTGCCGGTCGCGCCCGAGCCCGCACTCGCCGTCATCGCCGAGCTCGTCGATCACGCGAAGGAGCTGCTGATCGTGGGCGCGTGTGCCGAGGGCAGCTCCACGAAGGTGAAGCCCGAGATCGTCGCGGCGCACTGCAAGACGGTGCGTGGCTTCCAGGACGAGTACAAGAAGTCGTGGCTCGGCCTCGCGACCGCGTTCTTCAAGGCGAACATGCCGGCGGGGCTTTCGAAGACAGTGGTCTATCCGTTCGCCGGTGGTGACCTGTCGACCGCGCTCACGGTCTATCCGGACGCGGACGAGATCACGACGCTCTCGCTCGAGCCCGCGGGAGATGCACGCGCGCTGGCGCGACTGACCGAGCCGCAGGTCAAGGCGTCGCTCGCGATCGTGGCGACCGAGCTCGGCGCGCTCTACACCGCGAACTTCAGCAAGACGATGAACATGATCGGCGCCATGCGCAGCGGCCAGCTGCCGACGCAGCTGATCTTCAGCCTGTCCGCGCTGCGCCTGCATGGCTACGACCCGGTCGGGCTCCGCTATTTCAAGCTCGATGCAGCCGGCGACATCGTCTACCTGACCGAGCGCGACCTCGTGAAGATCGATGCGATCAAGGATCCCGGCTCGCACAACCGGTTCCTCGGCAACGTCGAGCTCAAGTTCCGCAAGGTCGGCGGCACGCGTGACCAGGTGTGGCGCCACATCATGGCGAACCTCGACAATGCTCACCTCAAGACCGCACCCGCACCGCTGCTCCACCTCAAGAAGAAGGGCCACGTCTCCGGCATGACGAAAGCGGCGAGCTACCTGCTGTCGTTCGGCGACTTCAGCACGCTGCGCACGTACATCATCGACCACGTCGACTTCATGGTCTCGGACACGACCGGCGTGCCGCCCTCGTACGGCGTGCCTGCCGGCTTCACGTACGAGACGTGGGGCGACTGGAAGGGCTCGAACATGCCCGCCGGCAACGGCGCGGTGCGCGCGACGTGGATGGGGCTGTTCGCGAAGCAGGAGCCGAAGCGCGAGCTCGCGTTCCGATTCGGCTACCCGAACAACAAGATGGGAGGCCACCTCGTGGTCATGAAGCGAGGGCCGAAGCCCGTCGCGCCGGTCGCGAAGCCCGTGCCGGGGAAGCCGGCCCCGGCCAAGCCGACGCCGGCTCCGCCGACGAAGTAGTCGCTACTTGCCGTCCTTGTCGAAGTCGCCCGGGAGCGCTCGCTCGATGCGGTCCCACGCGTCGCGGCTCGCGTGCTTGGCCTTATCCCAGCCGAGCCGCGAGGTGCCCTTCGCGGACTCCCACTTGCTGCCGAGATCCGACTCGACCTCGTCGAACCGCTTGTTCGTCGGATACTGACCGCGAGTCTCCCACCCGTACTTGTACGCGGGCTGGAGCTCCTCGTACGACGAGTCCTTGCCGTACGGACGCGAGCTGTAGTTCTGCTTCCAGTACCGGTCTTCCGCCTCCGGGTTGATCTGCTCGGCGACTGCGTGGCCGACGGCCGCGCCACCTGCCAGTCCAACCACGCCGCCGATGACGGCGCCGACGACGTTACCGACGCCGGGGATGATCGTGCCGAGCGCCGCGCCCGCCGCTGCACCCGCGACCGCACCCGCTGCAGTGCCGACCTTGTGATCCTTGTCGTTGTGGTCTTTGTTCATGGTGGCAAACGTGCACTTCCGACCTCCGCCCCGCCAAACCTCGCGGCGCGGTCTCACGTGCGCTTCACGAATCAAATCCGGAATTCGCTTGGCATCGTGCCGACCCGCACGTGTGCGAGCTGTCGCGCAGCAAGAACCGCACGGCGCGACGCTGCCGACCGTGGCGCCGGCTCATCGCGACCCGCGTCCCGTCAGGACCTCGCCCGCTGCACTCGGTGAGCGGGTACCGGGTGGAATGCGGAGAGTCGACCGCGCGTTCGGTTCGTGGGAGATTCCGGCCATGCGTCTGATGCAGCTCACCTGGGTCGTTGCGTTCGGTCTGTCCGCTGGTTCGGTCGCGCGCGCCGAAACTCCGGTCGCGCCACAGGACTTCATCGAGGACGCCAAGGCGCTGCTCGTCGTCGGTGCCTGTGCCGAGGGTCCGCCTCCCGCGCAGCTGAAGCCGCAGGTCTACGCCGCGCACTGCAAGAAGGTCCGTGCGGCGCAGGAGGAGTACAGGAAGTCGTGGATCACGGTCGCGCGCGAGTTCTTCGCCGCGAAGGTTCCGGCCGGGATCCCGAAGACGGTCGTGTACCCGTTCGCGGGCGGTGACCTGTCGACCGCGTTGACCGTGTATCCCGACGCGGACGAGATCACCACGCTGTCGCTCGAGCCGGCAGGTGACGCGCGCGCCCTGTCGCGACTCAGCGAGGCACAGGTCAAGGCGTCGCTCGGCACGGTCGCGACCGAGCTCGCTTCGCTCTACCAGGCGAACTTCTCGCGCACGATGGCGATGATCGGCGCGATGCGCAGCGGCCAGCTCCCGACGCAGCTGATCTTCAGCCTGTCGGCGCTGTGGATCCACGGCTACGAGCCGGTGTCGCTGAAGTACTTCAAGCTCTCGGACACCGGCGACATCCAGTACCTGACCGCCGATGACGTCACGAAAATCGATGCGATCAAGAACGTCGCGAAGCACAACAAGGCGCTCGCGAACGTCGAGCTGCGGTTCCGCAAGCAGGGCTCGAAGCGCGAGCAGGTCTATCGCCACATCATGGC
>JBKJLC010000067.1:0-4007 GCA_046597055.1 Kofleriaceae bacterium
TTTCCCGGCGGCAATTCCGAGGAGGCCACACCCGTTCCCATCCCGAACACGGAAGTTAAGCTCCTCCGGGCCAATGGTACTGCAGGGGCAACTCTGTGGGAGAGTAGGACGCTGCCGGGGTTTTGAAAGCCGCTAGTCACAAGCTAGCGGCTTTCGCCTTTTTCGGCGGACGTTCCGACATGGCCCCTGTCCCCGCGGCCGTGCGACGGCCCGCCTCGGCGCCTGCGGGCGCGACCTGTGGGCGAGGGGAACCTGCGACTGACTGGCTTCAAACCCTGCGGACTGGCGAACTGGCGTGTTCGCGGCCCGGCTGCGAAGGCCTCCCGCACCGCGGGTGGCACCGCTCTGCGCGACGGGGCGCCACACGTCCACGTCGCTTGTACCCCGCGGTGAACTGTAGTGACCCGCTGCCCTGCGGCGGCACTTCGCGGTGACGGTCGGGGCCCGCGCGGGCTTCGGTCCCGCGGCCCAGCTCGTGGCCCTGAGCCAAGGCTCGCGCAGCTAGCGCGCGGTCGAATGGCAGCGCGTCGAGTGACCGTGCTGCGCCCTGCGCGTCTGCCCTTCGGCACGGCGGCCGCGGGGGGGCTCGATCAAAGCCTCGCCACCACGATTCGATCGGCTGGCCGGCTGCGCCGGCTGGCATCCTCGCTCGCGGACTCGCGACCTCCGAGGTGTCGAACCATGCCCAGGGCGAATTTTTCGACAACTCTTCAGAGCCACCGGGGGACCGCTTTCGATCACGCAGGGGGCGGGCCGAGAATGCGGGCGGCGCGGTCGAAGGGCCGCTCAGCCCTTTGCCACGGCACTTCGCGCCGGCCAAGGACCGCTCAGTCGTTCGCCACGGCGCTTCGCGCCGGCCAAGGACCGCTCAGCCGTTCGCCACGGCGCTTCGCGCCGGCGAAGGACCGCTCAGTCGTTCGCCACGGCGCTTCGAGCCGGCGAAGGACCGCCGGAGAAGGTGTGCGCTTTCGACCACATCGGAGATCTGATACATCCCAAGGGTCGATGGCGGCGTGAATGGTCGCCCGTGACCCGGCCGGCGGGGGCGCCTGCCACCGTCGAGCGGCGGATGCCGGCCGTTCGCACATTGGGACGGCTCGACTAGCGGGCGTAGTCGGAGGCGCGGGTCTCGCGCACGACGACAACCCGGACCTGGCCGGGGTAGGAGGCCTCGGCCTCGATGGCCCGGGCGATGTCGCGCGAGAGGATCAGGGCCTGGGCGTCGTCGACGCGCTCGTTCTGGACCATGACGCGGACCTCGCGGCCGGCCATGAGGGCGAAGGCCTTCTGGACGCCAGCGAAGCGGGTGCAGATCGCCTCGACGTCGTCGAGACGCTTGATGTACGAGGCCAGCGTCTCGCGGCGGGCGCCGGGCCGGGCCGCGGACAGCTGGTTGGCGGCGTCGACCACGTGGTCGAGGAGCGAGGTCGCGGGGACGTCGCCATGGTGGGCGGCGATCGCCTGGCAGACGCGGGGCGACTCGCCGTGCTTGCGCGCCAGCTGGGCGCCAACCTCGGCGTGGTTGCCCTCCTGCTCGTGGTCGACGGCCTTGCCGAGGTCGTGGAGCAGGCCGGCGCGACGCGCGAGCTTCACGTTGGTGCCGAGCTCGGCCGCCATCAGGCCGGCCAGGTATCCGACCTCGACCGAGTGGGCGAGGAGGTTCTGGGCGTACGAGGCGCGCATCTTCAGCTGGCCCAGCATCTTGATGAGCTCGGGGTGGAGGCGGTGGATGCCGAGGTCGAAGGTTGCCTGCTCGCCGGCCTCGCGGCAGACCTTCTCGACGTCCTTCTCGGCCTTGCGCACGACCTCCTCGATGCGGGTCGGGTGGATCCGGCCGTCGGCTACCAGGGCCGAGATCGCGAGCCGCGCGATCTCGCGGCGGACCGGGTTGAAGCAGGAGATCGTGATCGACTCCGAGGTGTCGTCGATGATCATGTCGACCCCGGTCGCGGCCTCCAGGGCGCGGATGTTGCGGCCCTCGCGCCCGATCAGGCGCCCCTTCATGTCATCGGAGGGGAGCTGGACGACCGCGACCGTTCGCTCCGCGACGAACTCGGAGGCGTATCGCTGGATCGCGGTGGCCACGATGGTCTTGGCGCGGGCATGGCTCTCCCGCTCGGCCTCTTCCGTGATCTTCTTGATCTCGGCCGCTGCGGCGGCCTGGGCCTGACCACGGAGCTCGTCCTCGAGGCGCTTGCGCGCGGCCTCGGCGGTGAGGCCGGCGATCTCCTCGAGCTTCTTCTTGGCCTCGGCCTGGGTCGCCTCGGCCTTCTCCAGGCTGGCGTCGACCTGACGGGTCTTGCCGTCGGCGGTCTTCTCCCGCTTGTCGAGCTCAGCCGCGCGGCGCTCGGCGTCCTTGCGGGTCCGCTCGAGCTCGCGCTCGCGGGTGGCAGCGGCCTCCTCCTGGCGGGCGAGCTCGGCCTTGCGGCCGCGCAGCTCGTCGTCGAGCTCGGCCTTGCGCTTCTGGGCGGCCTCGCGGCCTTCGAGCTCGGCGGCGCGGCGGATCTGATCGGCCTCGGCCTGGGCGGCGGCGCGCACCTGCGCCGCCTCGGCCGCCTGCTCCGAGGCGGCGCCTCGACCGGGGCCGAAGAGCCGTGCCAGGACGAAGCCGGCAAGGAGGCCGGCGCCGACGCCGACGAGGAGTGTCACGAGATCCATGGGCGAGGTCCTGGCGCGCCGAGGTGGAGCGCCATGTCGGTTGCGATGAGGTGGACCGGCTGGTCGTGCGCCACGCTCGGCAGCTCGTCGACGAGCTGGAGCTCGTGCGCGAGGCCAACCCGCAGCGCCGGGGTCGCCGGCAAGGTCGTATCGTAGAAGCCGCCGCCCCAGCCGAGCCGGCGGCCGGCTCGGTCGAACAGCAATCCGGGGACGAAGATGACGGCGAGCTCGTCCAGCCCGACCCGCGGCTGGTCGGGCTGGGGCTCGGGAATTCCGAAGGTGCCTGCGACCAGATCGGTCGGCTCGGCCAGGTGGAAGTCGAGCAGGCGCGACCCGCGCACCACGCGCGGGTAGGCGATGGCGAGCCCGCGGCGGGCACCGGCCTCGCCGATGAGCTCGGAGGCGACCTCGTTGCGGATGGCGGCGTAGAGGGCGACGATCGCGCCAGGCTGCAGCCGCGCGAGGATCGCGTGATCGACCCGCTCGACCATCCGCACGGTCGCGCGCTCGCGAGCGGCCGGATCGAGGCGATCTCGGCGGTGGCTCGCCCAGGCGCGGAGAGCGGCCTTGTCGTGCGTGGGCGGAGCCATGGCCTGCGCAGCCAGCGAGGTCACGACGGTTCCTGGCCGGGCAGGGAGGTGACCGGCGACGACCAGCCGCGTGACATCGTCGCCATCATACGAAGGCGCCGGACTGGATCAAGCGGTAAGCCAGCGAACCGACAGCGAAACCTGCATCGCACTCGCCAGATCGCTCAGCTCGGGGAGGCCAGGGTCCGGAAGCTCGCCTCCATCATGAAGTTGGCGAGCGGACGCCGGATGTCGTCGGGCAAGGGCTTGAAACGGAATCCCATCCCAGGGCTATCGCCGGTGTCGACCCGGACGACCTCGCCGCGCAGGAAGAGCGGCTGGGCAGCGTTGGGTAGGACGACTTCCACCACGCCGGCGGTGCCGGGGGCATCGAGAAACGCCGACGACAGGAACATGCCCAGGCGCGAGAGATCGGTGATGAAGCCCTCGATCGTCGCCATCGGAGATCGGTAGCAAGCCATGAGCTTGACTGCGACTCGGTGCGCGTTGCGCTTCTCGGCCATGACGCGGACCGTACCAGGCCCCCACCACGTGGGACAGGCGCCCCGGCGTCACTTGCATCGAGGCCCACGATCGGGCAGAGTCCGAGACCTCCGGACGGCCCCCGGGCTCATAGCTCAGCGGTAGAGCAGCGGCCTTTTAAGCCGTTGGCCGATGGTTCGAATCCATCTGGGCCCACCAATCCGACCCCATCGTCTAGAGGCCTAGGACACCTGCCTTTCACGCAGGCGACACGGGTTCAAATCCCGTTGGGGTCGC
>JBKJLC010000093.1:0-42047 GCA_046597055.1 Kofleriaceae bacterium
CTACCGTGCGCTGCTCGTGGATGGCACGACCCGCATCGCGTCGGTCAGCCCGGATCGCGGAGACGGTCAGGTCGGGTGGGTCGTGCAGCCCTTCACGCGCTACGTGAGCCTCGAGACCGGCCTGCTGGTCTTCATCACCGACCACACCCGGCTCCTGGGTGCCGCCGGCGGCGTGGGCGTGGACCTGTACAACCCCATCCGCAGCGCGGACGACGGCTGGGGCACGTGGAACGGCGCCCGCCGCGACTGGACGTCCGGCCCCGATTGCAACAACTGGACGTCCAACTCGAGCGCCGACTCGGCCCATGGCTGCAACGCGACCGCGACCGGGGTCGACGCGTTCCCGGACAACGGTGGCCTCAGCAACTGCGCGCAGCTGCGTCGCTTCTTCTGCATCCAGCAGTAGGACGACCGGTCGCGGCCGCGAGCGCCCGCGGTCTTCTCAGTCGAGCTCGGCCGTCAGGTCCTTGGCCAGCTCGGCGAAGAACTCGTCGCTCAGGAGGTAGTAGGCCCAGAGGGTCTCGACCGGCTTGACGCCGCGGCGCTGCTGCCACCCGACCAGATCGTCGAACTCGCCGTCGAACCAGCCCCACAGGTAGCGGGCGCGGAAGACGTCGAGCTTGCGCGACTCGAGCTCGGCGACCACCTCGGGCATCTCGAGCTCGTCGAACTCCTCGATGAGGTCCTCGGCCTCGTCGATCACCTCGGCGAGGTAGGCGAGACCCTTCTTGGTCAGATCCCAGCGGCTCTTCTTGTTGTTGAGCACCACCAGGCCGGCCACGCCGAGCTCGATCAGGATCTCGTCGAGCGGCGATTGATCCGACGGCAGCGGGACGGTGAACACCAGGCCGCCATCGGCGGGCTTGAGGTCCATCTTCTTGAGCAGGTACAGGCCTGCGTAGGTGTGCTTCTCCTCATCGGAGAGCACCGGGTCGGAATGGACCACCAGCTCGGTCATCGGACGCTCCGGTCAGGTCAGGGGGCCAGTACGACCGCGCGCTCGGCGCGGCGCCACTCGCCGGCGACCAGCCGCAGCCGATCGCCGTCGTGGGTCGAGAGATCGAGCCAGGCGTCGACGTTGCCGACGCCGTAGTGGACCGCCGCCGCGCCGGCGGCGGGCGGCGCCGCGACCCGCGCGCGATGGCGGTTGCACACCGCCAGCACCAGCGCCGGCGCCTCGGGCAGCCGCGGCAGCCAGCGGGCCAGGAACACCGATAGCAGCGCGGAGACCGAGGTGCCGCCGTCGAGCTCGAACTCGAGCTCGATGTCGTCGGGCAGGGCCTCGCCGTCGTCGGCGGAGTGCAGCCCGAGCACCAGGGCGTCGTCGACCCGGCGGGCACCGGTCGCGTCGGTGAGCCAGACCCGGTCGGCGCGCGCCCAGCCGAAGCCGGCGTAGTCGACGTTGACCGTCTCGCGGTCGCCATCGAACCCGAGCAGCTCGGTGAGCGGCCGCTCGTGAAACGGCAGGTCCCCGATCGCGCGGACCGCGATCGGCGGACCCGCGAGCGGGCTCACGCCTCGAGCCGGAGCGGCCGCACCGTACGACCGGCGCGCCGCAGCCCGAAGCGACCGCCGCCGCGCGACCGACCCGGCGAGCTGCCGCGGGTCGGGCCGCCACCGTACTTGCGACCGGTCTGCGACGGCTTGCTGAACCGGCTCGGGTTGGCCGCGCGGTAGCCGGAGCGCTGCGAGCGCAGCTCCGAGTGCCGCTGCGGGTTGGTGGCGTACGGCTGCGAGTACATCGGCGCGTACCGCGGCATGAACATGTTCGACATCATCGAGCCGAGCATCATGCCGGTCATGATGCTGAGCATGGGCGAGTGGTAGCCGGCGTAGGAGCCGTGGCCCTGCGTCTGCATCTGAGCCTGACCCTCGCCGGTCACGTTGCGAGAGATCGTGAAGACCTTCTCTTCCTCGGCGACCTGCCCGTCGGTGTTCTTGTCGAAGAAGCCGGTCACCACCTGCGACTTGTCGTCGAGATCCTGGACGTGGACGCTGATGATCTCGTCGCCTTCGTAGATCTCGTTGATGCGCTTCTCGAGGTCGGCCGGGCCTTCCGCCTGCTTGTACGCCTCGTTGACCTTGTCCCAGTCGATGTTGACGTTGGTGTTCTCGGTGGTGGCCCACCGATCGTTGCCCTTCTTCTCGTCGGCGCAGCCGACCGAGCCGCCGGCAAGGAGAACCGCGATGAGCGCAGACGACAGGAACTTGGTACGCGTGATCATGATGGCCTCGACGGAGAACCTACCGTGTTATCGGGAAATTTCAACGTCGACCGGGGCCGGGTTGGTGAGGGCAGCGGTGGCGGCGGTTGCCGCGAGGTGCCGGCGGATGCGGTCGGCGAGCAGCTCGAGCCGGTCCTGGCCCCAGGTTGCGTGGTCGCCGGCCTTCCAGGCGGGCACGCCCCACATGCCGGCGGCGTCCAGGTCGTTGGCGTTGTCGGTCGCCCAGACCCGCCAGCTCTCGTCGGCCAGCGCGGCGCGGGCCTCGCCCCAGTCGAGGCCGGCGCGCTCGACCACCTCGCGCAGATCCACGTAGTTGGCGAGATCCTTGGCCTCGGCCCAGGCGCCGCGCGCCGCCGATGCGAGGAACTCCATGCCCCGGCCCCGCTCGATCGCGAGCTTGCTGATCGCGAGCGCGTGCTCGACGCCCTTCCCGAGCGGGTCACAGATGTTGCCGAACGGGATGCCGAGCCGGTCGGCCTCGCGCTTGGCGTCGCGCACGATGTACATGCGCTTCTCGGCCGGCAGCGGCAGGCCGCGCGCGACCATCGGCATGATCGGCCGGATCCGCAGGTCGATCGGGTAGGTGCGCGCCAGCTCGGCGGTGCGCCCGAGCGCCAGGTACGAATACGGCGACCGGAACGAGAACCAGAAGTCGACGATCACCGGGCCCTTCGCGGCGCCCAGGGTCTCGGCCGGGCGCTCGGCCTCGGGCCGGCGGGTGAGCACCGGCGCCTTCGGGGTCACCCCGGTGTCCTCGGCCAGGCGCGCCTCGAGGTAGCCCATGCGATCGACGCCCCAGTACCACTCGCCGCCGTAGCCGAACATCGCGCCCTGGTAGTGGCCCGCGCGCCGCAGGTTGGAGTACGCGGCGGCCAGGTAGGGCGCGACCTGGCCCGACGACTCGTTGCCCTCCTTGCCCATGAGGAGGACCAGCTCCTTCTGATCGTTGGACCACAGCGCGCGACCGAGCTGGACCGCCAGCCGGAGCTGCTCGCGATCGGGGCGCGGGCGCAGCAGGATCTGGGCGGCCTTGCTGAGCGCCTTGGGCTCGAGCGGCTTCTTGCCGGGGAAGTCGAGGTCCCAGTGCGCGGCGAGGTCCATGGCGTCGCGGATCGCGTACTGGGCCCGCAGCACCGGCGCCGGGTCGACGTCGCCCGCGGGCCGACCGATCAGGTGGAAGCGAACCTCGACCGGGTAGGCCTTGGCGAGCCGCACCGCGACCTGAGCGGCGAGGTAGCTCCATGGATCGGTCAGGTCGAAGTAGAAGTCGATCGCCCGGTCGCTGCGGGTGACGCGGCGGCGCAGCTCGGCGGCGGCCTGGCGGGCCCGGTCGGCGTTGAGGAACGCGCCGATCGCGGCGCCCTTGAGTCGGGAGACGAGGGTCATGGGGAAACGAGCTCCTGGACGCGGTACGCGGGGTCGGCGACGATCTCGGCCTCGGTCAGTAGCACAGGGCGCAGCTGGCCGCGGGCGAAGCCTTCGAGCTGGTCGCGATAGTGGGGCGAGGCGGGGTCGCTGGAGTTGCCGTAGGTGAGCAGGGCGCGGGCGCGGGCCCCGGCCGGCGTCAGCTCGGCGGCGAGCACGAAGCTCGAGCCGTAGTTCACCGGATAGCCATCGGCGGTGAGCCCCGACGGTGACACCGGTGATGAGCGGCGTTCGCGCGGCAGGGTCGTGAAGTTGAAGTCGCGCCAGCTGACGACGTTGGCGACCCCGTCGAGCTCGTCGCCGCCGGCGACCGGGATGCGCGCCCCACCCCGCGGCGCGTACTGGGCCGCGCCCAGCGCGCCGTCGGCCGGCATCGCGCGCGGCAGGCGTGCGGCCGCGGCGACGATCGCCCGCCCGATCTCCTCGGGCGTGCGATCGAGCCCGTCGGGGGTCAGCTGCGGGGCCTGGCGGTCGAACCCGCGCTTCCACGGCACGCTGCCGTCGCGTGCGAGCTCGGTGATCAGCTCGCGCCACAGGGTGGCGCCGCGTGAGTCGGGCGCGAACCGGCCGTCCCAGCGCGCGAGGACCGCGCACGGGCTCTTCGGCCGGATCGGGGCGCACGCGGCCAGCACCTCGTCGCGCAGCCGTTCCCAGGTGAACGAGCGGTTCGACAGTAGCGCCGCCGCGGCCTCGTCGAGCGTCGCGGTGCGATCGCTGCCCCACGCCAGGTCGTCGGGGCGCAGCAGGGCGAGGTTGGCCAGGGTGCGCGGGCTCGGCCGCTCGGCATCGTCGCCCCACAGCGGCGACCGCGGCGCGGCGGCCCCCGGGTCGGCGAGGTGGGTGAAGCGGTAGCTGTCGTTGGCGTTCATCACGACGTCGCGGCGCAGGATGCGCGGCACCTCGCCGAACGGGACCGCGCCCGGCGCCCGCGGATCGTCGGTGACCAGATCGAACAGCGGGTTGGAGCCGTCGAGCACGACCAGCCCGCGGCGCCACGCCGCCTCGACCGCGGGCACCAGCGTGCGGGCCAGGCTCCAGCCGCCGACCGCGGCCTCGGTCAGCGCCGGCACCCGCGAGCCGTCGACGTACAGCGCGTCACCCCCGGCGTCGGCATAGACCGTGTTGACGAACGGCGTGCGGTGGCCGGTGAGCGCACGCTCGAACTCGGCGCGCGAGCGGGCCCGCGCCATCCCCAGGTATTGATCGAGCGAGAACGGGCCGCTGGCCGCCACGTCCTGGACGGTGAACGCGAACCCGCCCGGGCCGTCCCACGCGGTGGCCGCGGTCGCCAGCATCGGCCCGACCGCGCTGCGGTAGAGCGTGCGGGTCTCGGCGCCCAGGGTGCCGTCCGGCTTCCGGACATCCACCGTGTGGCGGACCGGGATGATCGGCAGCAGCTGGTCGCCGTGGCGGTAGCGGAGCGCGCTGCTCGCGTCGAGCGCGAGCCGGTAGACGACCATGTGGGTCGACGCCGAGTAGGTGTGGCTCCACGCGTGCCGGGGCGTGACGCCCATCAGCACGCCGGGGATGCCGATCAGGGTGACGCCATAGACGTCGAGATCGCCGGGGATGGTCAGGTGGATCTCGTGGAGCTGCAGGTCGCCTTCCCACGGAAAATGCGGGTTCGCGACCAGGATCCCGCCGCCCGAGGTCGTGCGCTCGCCGCCCAGCGCCCACGCGTTCGAGGCCAGCCCGCGGGGCCGGGCCGGCAGCGCGCCGGTGGCGCTGCCGGGCGCGGCGGTGGCGATCGCGTCCTCGAGGAAGCGGGTCGACGCCAGCGCCTGGGTCGACAAGCTGTGGGCGGCCACGTCCTCCCCGCGGATCGGCTGGACCCACGCGGCGTCCTTGCACGCGGCCGGTCGGGTCGCCGGCGGGTGGTCGGCGAGCCAGCGGTTGTAGCCGGCCGCGAAGCCGTCGAGCAGGGCCCGGCTGTCGGACGACATCGCCGCCCAGTCGGCGCGGGCGCGGCCCAGGAAGTCGAGGTGCCGGTTGGCCAGATCGCTGCGCAGGTGGACCTCGCCGTCGCCGGCGCCGAGCCAGCGGGCCCGCTCGCCGCGGACCCGCACGATCACGTCCGCGATCGTGCACACGTGACCCTCGGCCATCGCGTAGCCCTGGCCGAAGCCGAGGCCGCCGACGTCCTTGGCGACCACGTGCGCCACGCCGTGCGAGGTCCAGCGGATCGTCGCCCGCAGCGGCGGCGCCGCCACCGCGGCGGCCGGCGCCGGTGGCCGCGGTGGGCTCGCGGGTGGGCCACCGCACGCGGGGATGAGGGCGACCAGCGCCAGGAGCAGCTTGCGCATGAGGCGCGCAATATACGCGCCCCGCGGCCGCGCTCGTCGCGGGCAGGCCGGGCCCGACGCCGATGTCACCGCTTGATCGCGGCCTCGCCGTGGTAAGTACCGCGCCGCCATGTCCGACGAGAAGTCCGATCCGTCCGAGCTGGAGGCGGTGCGCGCGCGCGCCAACGAGGCGGCGGCGCTGATCGAGGCCCTGGTCGAGGCGCCGCACCGGATGGCCGACCTCGACGACGACACCCGGCGCCGGCTGGTGGTCGCGGCCGGACAGCTGTCGCGGCCCGACCGCTACGTACGCAAGGCGGTCCGCAGGGGGCTGAACCGGCGGGCCGCGCGCGAGGAAAAGGCGGCGGACACCGCGCTGCTCGACGGCACCGGGATCCGCGCGCTGCGGCGGCTGCCGATCTTTCCGATGGGCGCGGTCCCCGAGCTGCCCGGGCCGGAGGAGATCGACCAGGTCGACGGCGACGGTGACGGCGGGGAGGACGCGTGGACCGCCGCCGAGGCGCGCCGCGATCTCGAGGACGGGGCCACCGGGGCCGAGCCGGTCGGGACCGACGACGACGCCACCGCCACGGTCGACGACGCGACCGCGCGCGTGCGCAAGGCCCGCAACTGCTACGTCTGCAAGCGCGACTTCCGCGACCTGCACGCGTTCTACGACGCGATGTGCCCGGCCTGCGCCGAGCTCAACTACCGCAAGCGCAACCAGACCGCGGATCTGCGCGGGCGGGTCGCGCTGGTCACCGGCGCGCGGGTCAAGATCGGGGCGCAGATCGCGCTCAAGCTGCTGCGCGCGGGCGCCGAGACCCTCATCCTGACCCGGTTCCCGGTCGACGCCGCCC
The DNA here is from genome assembly GCA_046597055.1 of Kofleriaceae bacterium. Classification (GTDB taxonomy): domain Bacteria; phylum Myxococcota_A; class Polyangia; order Haliangiales; family Haliangiaceae; genus UBA2376. Next base: position 6,793 of record JBKJLC010000093.1, read on the forward strand.
GCCGGCTCGCCGCCGAGCCCGACGCCGAGGAGCTGTGCGCGCGGGCCCACGTGTTCGGCTGCGACCTGCGCCACACGCCGTCGGTCGAGGCGCTGTGCGCGCACCTGAACACGACGCTCACGCGGCTCGACGTGCTGGTGAACAACGCGTGCCAGACCGTGCGTCGGCCCAGCGGCTTCTACGATCACCTGATGCAGCTGGAGACCGCGCCGTGGCTGACGCTCGGGGCCCGCGAGCGTCAGGTGCTGGCGCGCTGGTGGGAGCTGCGCGGCGAGGGCGGCGGCAATCCGTCGGCGCTGCCAGCCGGCGACGGCCTGGTCCCGGCCCGCGGCGCGCCCGGCCTGTGGAAGAGCGCGGTGCTGTCGCAGATCCCGTTGCTCGCGGAGGACCTCGACCGCGGCAATCACCTGTACCCCACGGGGCGGCTCGACGCCGATCTGCAGCAGGTCGACCTGCGCGACTTCAACTCGTGGCGGATGACGCTCGCCGAGGTGCCGACCGCCGAGCTGCTCGAGGTCCACCTGGTCAACGCGGTCGCGCCGTTCGTGCTGAACGCCAAGCTCAAGCCGCTGCTGGCCGCGGTGCCGACCCGCGACACCCACGTCGTCAACGTGTCGGCGATGGAGGGCCAGTTCTACCGGCGCTTCAAGACCGAGAAGCACCCGCACACCAACATGGCCAAGGCCGCGCTCAACATGCTGACCCGCACCGCCGCCGCCGACTACGTGCGCGCCGGCATCCACATGAACGCCGTCGACACCGGCTGGGTCACCGACGAGGATCCGGCCTCGATCGCCGCCCGCAAGGTCGCGGTCCACGGCTTCCACCCGCCGCTCGACATCGTCGACGGCGCGGCCCGCGTGCTCGACCCGGTGTTCGCCGGTCACCTCACCGGGCGCCACGTGTGGGGCATGTTCCTGAAGGACTACGCGCCCACGCCCTGGTGACACCCCTGCAACGCCTTCGGCGTGGTCTCGACGATCCGCCGCACCTCGCCGCGGGTCGCTGCGTTGGCCACTCCTCGATCCACGCGGGAGCACCGCAGTGGTCGGGCGCCGCTTACCGGTCATAGTGCCGGATGGCGAAGATCATCTACTGGCGGCGGGAGCTACCTCCACTGAGCGAGCAACTCGAGGGCGAGCACGAGATCACCGCCGAGAGCGATCGCGTGCACGTGTCGTGGGCGGATCGCGACACGCTCTGGACGCGCTGCTACGAGAACCTCATGACTCACGCCCGCGAGCGCATGACCCAGGAGGTCGCGCGGTTCGGCGGGAGCTGCGCCCACGTCCTCCAGGAGTCGATCACCACCGGCCACGATCCCACCACCGACGAGTTCTGGCTGGCCGGCAAGTTCCAGTACCTCGCGTACGTTCACCCCGCGGCCTGAAGGGGAGCCACGCACCGAACCGAGGCGCGACGGCGCCTGGTTCACTCGCGGACCCGAGGACGTGGCGCGAGGTCACGGCGACCGAAGCGGAAGGGGATGGTGAGGCCGGCGACGGTGACGAGCGCGCCCATCGCGGTCTGCAGCGGACCGCCGGTCGGCGAGGTGATGAGGATGTCGAGGGTGCCGTGGAGGAGCGCGACCACGAGGACGCTGCCACCGCTCGCGTTGAAGACGAAGGTCAGCAGGAAGGCGCCGGCGAGGATCGAGACGGCCCACCCGAGCACCTCGGCAGGCCCCATCGCCGACATGCCAGCGGAGCACGCGAAGAGCGGCAGGTGCCAGATCGCCAGCCGAGCGCGAGGTACAGCGTCGCGCGGGTCGCGGTCCGGTCGGTCTGCAGGCGCGGCAGGGCATATCCCCGCCAGCCGATCTCCTCACCGAAGCCGTAGCAGATGATGTTGGCGAGGGCGTACGAGCCGACGCCGAGCGCCGGGAAGTCGGTGCTACGGCCGGTCGCCGACAGGTCGACGTCGGATCCGACCAGCATGAGGACGGCCGCGGCGTGGCGGCGCCGCGATCGTGCGGCGGATGATGCGCGCGAGGGCCTCGCGGCCGCGGCGCGCCGCGCAGAGCAGGCCGGCGGCGGCGGGCCCAAGGCCGCCGAGCAGGTGCAGGTACGGCGAGTACGTCGCGTCGGTCCAGCCGAGTGCGGACGCGGTCAACGGCGCCCAGGCCAGCCAGGACAGCGCGCAGGCGAGAACGAAGAACGGAACCATGGGACGAGCGGAGCATGCCGTGCCGCTCGCACGGACGGCGTGCGACGTACGCGCGTGAGCGACGGTACACGGGCTTACCCGACTCTTACACGGCGGCCGACCGCCAGTGGCACACTCGACCGGGTGCGCATCCTGGTGGTCGAAGACGAAGCCGCCCTCCGCGAGGGCCTGATCGACCTCCTGGAGGGCGATGGTCACGCGGTCACCGCGGTCGCCGACGGCGCCGCCGGCGCGGCCACCGGGACCGCCGAGGCGTGGGACCTGGTGGTGCTCGACCTGATGTTGCCGCGGATGAACGGGATGGACGTGTGCCGGCGGCTGCGCGCGGCTCGGCCGGGCATGCCGATCCTGATGCTGACCGCGCGCGGCAGCGAGGACGACAAGGTCCGCGGGCTCGGCGAAGGCGCCGACGACTACGTGACCAAGCCGTTCTCGGCGCGCGAGCTGCTCGCCCGGGTCCGCGCGCTCGGGCGGCGGGCGCCGGCCGAGGTCGCCGAGCACCTCGACGTCGACGGCGCGGTGCTCGACTTCGGGCGGCTCACCGTGCGCCGTGACGACACCACCACGCCGCTCACCCCGCGCGAGGTCGGGCTCCTGCGCTGGCTGCACCGGCAGAAGGGCCGGGCGGTGTCGCGCGGCGAGATCCTCGAGCAGGTGTTCGGCCAGCGCGGCGACCTGCACACCCGGGCGGTCGACATGGCGATCGTCGTGCTGCGCAAGAAGGTCGAGCGCGACCCGGCCCACCCGCGCATCATCGTGTCGGTGAAGGGCACCGGCTACGCGTGGGGCGACCTGGCGTGATCTCGTACCGCACGTTGATCGCGGCGCTGCTGGTCACCGGCGCGCTGGCCGCGGTGCTGCTGGGCTGGTACGGCAGCGGCTGGCGGGCGGTCGAGCGCGAGGAGCGCGCGCTGGTGATGGCGGCGCGCGCCGAGGCCGAGGACAGCGCGGCCGAGCTGGCCGCGTCGCTGGCGGCGGCGCTCGAGCAGCTGCGGGTCGACGAGTCGGCGCGCCCGTACTTCCACTACCAGAACCTGTTCCACGATCCGCGCGGCGCCAGCGAGAGCCCGAGCGTGGCGCCGTCGCCGCTCGCCAGTGGGCCCGGCGACCCGCTGGTCGCGGTCCACTTCCAGATCGACGGGGCCGGCGCGATCACGTCGCCGACCGACAACGCGTGGGTGCCGGAGACCGCCAACCCGGCGGCCGTCGACCGGGTGGTGCTCGCCGATCTGGGCCGCATCAAGCCCGAGCTGATGCAGCCCCCCGATCCGGTGCAGGTCGCGATGGCGACCCCGCTCGCGCCGGTGGTGCCGGACCCCAAGACGGCGTCGATCGACGGCAAGCGCGACCCGGAGAAGGGCCCGCTCTTCGACGACAAGCCGCGACCGAAGTCGTCCAAGGCGCGGGCCCAGGTGAAGGAGCCCGAGCCGCAGGTCGTGGTGCTCGACCCCGACGCCTACGCCCAGAACCGCCAGGCCAACGACGTGTTCGTGAAGGCCAAGAACGCCAAGCGAGCGCCCCCGGCGCCGTCGCAAGACGTGATGCAGCAACCGCAGGCCGTGGCTCCGATCGAGCAGGTGCCGCAAGCGCTCGAACTGCCCGACGAGCTGCCGCCACCGCCCGACCAGTCGACGGCAACCGCGCCGGCGAGCCGGCGGCGACCGCCGAGCCCGCGGCCGGTGCCGACCGCGGTGACGATCACGGTGTCCCCGCTGGCCTGGCGAGCGACGACGGTCGGCGGTCAGCCGGCGATGGTCGCGGTGCGCCGGGTCACCACCCCCGACGGCACGCTCACCCAGGGGCTGGTCGTGTCGGCCCGGCAGGCCCGCGTCTGGCTGGCCGACCGCGCGCCCGAGGCCAGCCTGCTCACCGCCGCCCCGGCCGACCCGGCCGCGGCGCACATCGCGGCCGCGCAGCTCCCGCTCGGGGGCGCGGCGTGGTGGGTCGGGCTCGACGACCGCAGCGGGCAGGCGGCGGCGGCGCGCGCGGGGGCCGCGCTCGAGCGCGGGTTTCTCGGCCGCTTCATCCCGATCGCGATCCTCGCCGCGGTGTGCGCCGCGCTGGTCGTGGCGCTGACCGCGCACGCGGAGCAGCTGGCGCGCCAGCGGGCCCGCTTCGCTGCGGCCGCGGCGCACGAGCTCCGCACGCCGCTCGCCGGCATCCAGCTCTACGGCGACATGCTGGTCGACGGCCTGGGCGATCCGACCAAGAAGCAGGACTACGCCCGGCGGGTCGCCGAGGAGGCCTCGCGCCTGGGCCGGGTGGTCGCCAACGTGCTCGGCTTCTCGCAGCTCGAGCGGCGGAGCCTCGCGGTCCGGGCCGAGCCCGGCGATCTGGTGGCCGCGGTCCAGGGCGTGATCGAGCGCGCCGAGCCCGGGCTGACCCGCGCCGGCGCCACCGTCGAGCTCGCCGCCCCGGCGACGGTCACGGCCCGCTTCGATCGCGACGCGCTGACCCGCATCGTCGGCAACCTGCTCGACAACGCCGACAAGTACAGCCGCGATCACGCGGACCGCCGGATCACCGTGCGCGTGCGCGCCGTCGGCACCAGCGCCGAGGTCGAGGTGATCGATCGCGGCCCTGGTCTACCGGCCTCGATGCGCCGCCGCCGCTTCCGGCCGTTCGCCCGCGGCACCGGCGACGACGGCCCGCCTGGCCTCGGCCTGGGGCTGGCGCTGTCGCAGTCGCTCGCGCGCGCCATGGGCGGCGACCTCGCCTGGCGCGATCAGTCGCCGGGCGCGGCGTTCGTCCTCACGCTACCGGCGGGCTCTCGGCATTGATCACAACTCGCCAGGTGACCGAGAGCGTTGCCTTTCCCGGTGGCCCTTCGACACGGCGCCTGCGGCGCCGGCTCAGGGCCACCGGGAAAGGGTGAGCACTTCCGATCACATGAAGACTTGGGATCAATCCTGAGACCGGCGGGCTAGTCCGAGCTGGCTAGTCCTTCACGCTCTCCAGGACGACCAGGTAGACGAGCGCGTCGAGCAGGATCAGCGGTGCGGCGTAGTACGGGAACATGGTGGCCAGGTCGCTGTCGGGATCGGCGTCGGCCTGGCCGTGGACCGCGGCCACGCTGCCGGCGAGGAGGACGTCGCCGACCAGGCCGAGGCCGACGGTGCTGATGATGCTGCCGTGCTTGGTCGGCTCGGCGAGCTCCATCTGTAGCGCCACGTTCATGCAGCCGGGCGTGGTCGCGACCAGCAGCGCCACCGCCACGGCCGTGGCTCGAGACCGCGCGTGATCCGGTCGCAGCGAGGCGACGCTGCGCCGAGACGAAGGACGACGGCTGAGCATCCGGTCATCATGCGCGCGGTGCGCGCTGAGGTCACGCGCCGGACCGGCCAGCGCTCGTGCATGCGGCGTGGCGGGCGGGCGCGGGCCCGCTATCCTGTCGCCCGATGCTCGCCACGCTCGACGCCCTGGTGGCTCGCGCCCGTCGCTCCCGCGCGGCCACGCTGGCGATCATCAACCTGCGCATCCTGATCGGGTTCGCGTTCGTGCCAGCCGGCCTGAAGAAGCTGCTGGCCGAACCGTTCACCGACCCGGGCAACGCCGGTCGCTTCCACGACTTCCTCCACGCCTTTCACGGCACCGGTGGCTTCTACCGGTTCGTCGGCATCATGCAGCTCGCGGTGGCGGTGCTGCTGTCGACCCAGCGGTTCGCGACCGCTGGCGCCGCCCTCGCGCTGCCCATCGTGACCGCGATCTGCGTCTTCTGCTGGAGCACGGCGGTGTATCCGACCGCGGTCGTGGTCACGCTCATGCTCGGCGCCGTCGCGCTGCTCCTGCTCTGGGACCTCGGCCGGTGGCGCGGGTTGTTCCTGCCGGACGGCGCCGCGGCCACGGTGACCGTCGCGCCGACGGCCCCGGTCGATCGCCGGCTGTGGGCGCTGTGCGGCCTGGCCGTGCTCGGGCTCTACCTCCTCGTCTGTGCGCTGCACGGCGGCGTCTATCGACCGCGCGGCGCGCGTCCCGACCAGCTCGCGTTCTACGTCATGCCGGCGATCGCGCTCATGCCGATCGTCACGCTGCTGATCGATCGCGCCCGCTACCGCCGGCGCGCAGTCACGGCGTGAACGCCGCGCCGGCGAGCAGCTGGCGGGCGCGCGCGAGATCCTCGCGCAGCTCGGCCTGGTAGCGCGGACGCAGCGCGTCGTCGACGCGCAGGATCAGCGCCTGGGCCGCGGCCGCACCGCCGGGACGATCCCGGCCGAAGCGCCCCCAGCGGTGGAGCGTCGCGCGCCCGATCTATTCGACCGGCGCGGGCGCCGGCTCGGGCTCGGGAGCGGGCTCGGGGGCGGGGCAGGCCTCGGCGAAGTCAGCGCAGCAGTCGCCGAGCTCGGTGCAGGTGGCGTCGCAGTAGCAGGCCGTGCCGTCCCGGATTGCTGTCGAAGCCCCCGCAGAGGCCCTCGCACGACAGCGGCGGCGGCGGCTCGACGCAGCCGAGCGCCCCGGTCTCGTCGACGCCGCAGGTGAGGCCCAGCTGGCTGCAGTCGGTGGTCAGCGGGCGGTAGCCGCCCTCGTCGGGCGTGGCGCAGCGGGACACGGTGTCGCCGAGGCACTGGCCGGCGGTCGGGATCAGCGGGCAGGCCAGCTCACGCTCGATGAACGTGCGGGTGGCCGGGCCGAACACGCTGAACACCCCGCCGAGGTCGCAGATCAGCTTCTCGCTGGAGACGCCGCCGGAGACCACGCCGTAGCTGGTGAAGGTGGTCCCGGTCGCACGCAGGATCGGTCCGCCCGAGTCGCCATAACAATCCTGGGCATCGCCCTTGCGACCGCCGAAGTGCGCCTCGTGCTCGTCGAGCAGGTCGGCCGCGGCGTGGAGCAGCTCCGGGGTCGGCCACTCCTCCTTCACCCACCCGGCCATGCCGGCGTAGTGCGGGCGAAACTGCTCGAGATCGCCGAACAGGTAGTCGAGGAAGTTGCCGCCGACACCGTTGAAGGTCTCGCTGCCGAGGAAGCGCGTGCCGGACTTGCCGTTGTTGTCCTGGTATCCGTAGCCCATCGCGATCAACCGCTTGCCGACCATGCTCGGGTCGAGCGTGCCCAGCGCGACCGGCTGGATGTCGGTGACCGGCTCGGCGAGATGGACGATCGCGACGTCGGCGCCCAGGCCGACGAAGCCGCCGCTCAGGGTGTTCTCGAAGGCCGCGCCCAGCACCGGCACCGCGCGCTTGGGGGTCCGGGCGTCGGCGCCGATCAGGAACCGGGTTCCGGTCACGTTGCCGACGCAGTGCTCGGCGGTGATCACCGCGGTCGGCGAGATCAGCGTGGCCGTGCAGTACGGGTCCCAGGTGCCGCCCTCTGCGGGCACGCCGAGCGCGCCGACCGCGTCGAACCGGGCGCTGACGGCCGGGAAGCCGCCGATGATGACACCCTCGTTGACGCCGACCTCGGGCGGGTCGCTGTCGGTACAGGCGGCGAGTCCGGTGACTGCCATCGAGCCCGAGAGGAGTGCTGTCAGCGCCGAGCGAAACTGGGTCTTCATATGAACGGATCCTGTGGACGGTGGGGAGCGAAGGAGTGGAGAAGGAGCTTCGTTGTAGTCCCGTGCGGCGGGCGCGCGAAGCCTCACCGATGGAAACCACGGGTAAACCGCGGGCGCGCGGGCCATGGCCGTGACGGCCCGCACGCGTGGGCCGCGACGCCGGACGCGAATCGGGCGCCGCCGGGCGAAGCAGATCCGCAGTCGCGCCTGGCGGCTTCTGCCACTGTTCGCGGCGGTCCGCATGCACTGGCTCCCGCGCGCGTGAGCCGTCCTACCGGTTGCCGTCACTTGCCCGTAACCGCCCAGCGAGTCGGGTCGGACCGCACGCGGTACGTGCTACCGGTCGACGGTCGTCCTATTCAACGGAGCGCAATCCGCATGTCCACCGCCTCGTCTTCGATCCGCCTCGCCACCATCCTGCTCGCCGCGGCCTCCGGCCTCGGCACCCTGGCCTGCACCGACGCCGGTCCCGATCTCGACGTCTCGGTCGAGGAGATCATCGGCGGCGTGTCGGCCCACAGCGCCAAGCTGAACGCGATCGGCGCGCTCGGCCTGGGCAACGCCCAGGACGGCTTCCGGCCGATCTGCACCGGCACGCTGATCACGCCGACCATCGTGCTCACCGCCGAGCACTGCGTCGACTTCATCGCGGACCCGGCGACCGAGCTGGTGTTCCTGATCGGCCCCGACTCGGCCCGGCCGATCCGCACGGTCCCCGTGCGCGGCGTGACCTGGGAGAAGAGCGTCGAGGGTGGCGCCATCGCGCTCGGCATCGACATCGCGGTCATGCACCTGGCCGAGCCGGTGACCAACATCGCCCTGATGCCCTATGCCCAGATCTCCACCGACCGGATCGACCAGCGCTTCGCCGGCATTGGCTACGGCCGCCAGAGCGCGGCGGGCGCCGACGGCACCCGCAAGGCCGGCTCGATGACGTTCCAGAGCCTCGGCGGGCGGGTCTACGAGTCGATCTACGGCACCTTCGAGGGGTTCCTCGCCGACGACGAGCGCTACGGCCTGGACTCCAGCCTCCCCGAGATCCTCGCGATGTTCAAGGAGGCATGGGACACCCACGTGCTGCTCGACGGCGAGGCCTGGTTCGGCAATGGCCAGTTCGACGCGCAGACCTGTCACGGCGACTCGGGCGGGCCGATCACCGCGCTGGTCAACGGCAAGACCACGGTGTTCGGCGTGGCGTCGTGGGTCAACTTCGTGGACGAGCGCAGGCTGTGCGAGCTGGGCGCTGCCTACGCCACCCTCGAGCCGATCGCGCTCGACTTTCTCGCGTACGAGACCGCCTGCCCGTTGCTGCCGCGCGAGGGCACCTGCGACGGTGCCACTGCGGTGCGCTGCGTGCCGCCGGACGAGGGCGGCTACCGCGTGACCCGCACCGACTGCAGCACGCTCGGTCAGATCTGTGATCTCGACGAGACCGGCGCGGCCGCCTGCGTCGACGATCCGTGCGAGGGCATCTCGACCGAGGGCGTCTGCGCCGGCACGGTCGCGACCCGCTGCACCCGGCCGGAGGAGGGCCCCCGGCGCCTGGTCTCGACCGACTGCGCCGAGCTCGGCAGCACCTGCGGCGTCGAGAACGGCGAGGTCGCCTGCGTCGATCCCGAGTAGCCCGCGGGTAGGCCCGGTCGGCCCCGGGGGCGGCCGCCGAGTCGGCGGCGGTCAGCGGGCGGCGGGCGCCGGCGCGATCTCGCGGCCGCACACGTGCACGACGTAGCTGGCGGGCAGCGCGGTCGAGCGCCGCGAGCCACCGATCCAGAGCCAGTACTGGGTCGAGGGCCGCACCGCGGTCAGCAAGAGCTCGTCGCCGACCAGCGCCCGGGTCGGCGTGCCCATCGGCTCGGTCACGGTGTTGGCCTCGAACACCAGCAGGTCGAGATCGTTGCCGTCGCCCGGCCACACCGCGCGGAGGTCGAGCTGGTTGGTGGTCGCGCCGGTGTAGAGCGCGAAGGTGTCGCGGTCGCGGTAGTCGTCGCCGGTCGTGGTCACGGCCGCCGACAGGCCGGCGATCGCGATCCGACCGTTGGCCGAGACCGCCCGCGAGATCTCGTCGGCGGTGTCGGCGCCGCTGGTGAGCGCGGCCCGCAGCGTGGGCAGCTGCCAGACGTCGAGCACGTCGTTGCGGCGGTGGCCGGCGGCGATCTCGTCGAGCTCGGTGTGGGTCGCCGGGCTGGTCACCGCCGGGCACCGCAGGTCGGGCTGGTCGGCATAGACCTCGACCCGGTACGGCACGTCGGCGGCCACCGGGGTTCCGCCGGCCTCGACCGCCAGGGTGTACGCGCCGGACGGCAGCACCAGCGCGGTGACCGCGTGGCCGGCGCGAAAGCGCGCGACCGTGACCAGGGTCTCGTCGGCGTCGCGCACGATCAGCTCGAGCCGCGCCAGCTGCCCGCCGAGCAGGGCGGTCAGGCGGACCACCACCGGGCCGCCCTCGGCGACCGTCACCTGATAGCGGTCGACGTCGACCACCGAGCCGCCGGCGTGGCCGTCGTCGACCGACCCGCAGATCGCGATCCGGGCGCCCCCGTAGCCGAGCCCGGTTGCCTCGGCGACGGCGCCGTTGCCGAGGTCATCACGCTCGGCGTGGCAGTCGCCCGCGCCGCCGTCCCCGGTGCGGCCGTCGGGGAACAGCGCGCCGTCGGCCATGCCTCCCACGTCATCGCCCCCGCAGCCAACCACGAGCACGCCGGCCAGGCCCAGCAGGCACAGCCGGCGCTGCGGTGGGGCGGCGTGAGCCACGGGCGACATCGGTGATCGCCCAAGCTACCGGCGGCGGTTGCCACTGTCCAGCCAGGGTCATCGCCGGTGCGATCTGGCGCACGGCGAAGAACTCGCCTCACCCTCGGCCTGCTTCGGGGGCGTGTGGGTATACTCACCTTGCATGACGCGGGTCGTCTTCTTGCTCGCGCTCGCCTCGGGACTCGGGGTTGCGGCCGGGCCGACCGCGGCCGAGCCGCCAGAGGTCGGTGGGTTCCTCGGGCCGCGCCTGTTCGCCAGCGACTCGCGCCTGGGCGACAACCCGGAGCACCCCGAGCTCGAGACCTCGCTGTCGAACTCGGTGGTCGTCGGTGGTCGGCTGTCGGTGCCGGTCACCCCGTGGCTGGTCCCGGAGGTCGAGCTGGTGCTCTCGCCGGCCACCACGCGCGAGCGCGACGTGTCGGTCTTCTGGTTCGAGCCGCGGGCCCATGCGCGCCTGCAGTGGTCGCAGGGCCGGCTGCGCCCGTTCATCGTCATCGGCGCCGGGATGCCGGTCGTGCTGTCGTCGAGGCGCGGCATCTATCCAGGCGGGCTCACCGGCGAGGGCTACGGCGGCGGCGGGTTGCTGTGGGCGCCGTCGCGCGGGCTGTCACTCCGGCTCGACGCCCGCCTCGCGGTGGCCCCGGCCCGGATCGAGCCCGAGCAGAGCCCGGTCACGGTCGAGGGCGAGATCACGGTCGGCGTGTGGTTCCCGGTTGGTGGCAGTGACGCCAGGCGGGCCCGCGACGGCAACCGACCCGCGCCGCCGGCCGATCGCGACGGCGACGGCTACCTCGACCGAGACGACACCTGCCCCGACCGCGGCGAGGACCACGACGGCTTCGACGACAAGGACGGCTGCCCCGACATCGACAACGACGGCGACCAGGTGCTCGACCTCGCCGACAAGTGCGCGAACGTCGCCGAGCAGTACAACGGCTTCGAGGACGACGACGGTTGCCCCGATACGGTCTCGCCCGACGTCGACCTCATCATCGGGACCATCGAGGGCCTGCTCTACCGCGACGGCGGGACCGACGTGCCCGCCGCCGCCTCGGTGGGGCTCGACCGGATCGCCGAGGTGCTGCGCCGGCATCCGTCGGTGCGCCTGCTCCTGATCGGCCACACGGACGACCGCGAGGCCAAGGCCGCGCCCGCCGCCGGGGCCGAGCCGGCCGAGCCCGACGAGCGCGCCCGCGAGCTCGGCCTGACCCGCGCGACCGCGGTCCGCGACGCTCTGGTCTCCCGCGGCTTCAGCCGCGGCCGCTTCATCCTCCAGAGCGAGGGCGAGGCCCAGCCGGTCTCCGAGAACGACGCCAACCGGGGGCGCCTGCGCAACCGCCGGGTCGAGGTCAAGCTGTTCGTCCCCAAGCGGTGAGGACCTGATGGAGCTCGCGGTCGGGGTCGCCGCCGTCGTCGCAATGGGCATGATCGCCGCGGTCCATGGCCGACGCGGCGGGGCCACCGCGGTCCGCTCGATCGCCGAGGCGGTCGAGGGCACGGTCTGCACGGTCCGCGGCACGGTGGTGCAGCTCCGCGACTCCGAGCTGCTGGTGTCGCCGATCAGCGGGCAGACCTGCGTGTACTACCGAGCGCTGGTGACCCGCGGCGGCGAGCCCCCGATCCTGATCATGAGCGAGGAGCGCCGCACCGCGTTCGGGCTGGTCGACGGCACCGGCCGCGCGGTGATCGATCCGGCCGGCGCCATCCTCGAGCTGGTCGAGCGCCGCACCGGCATCGCCCTGACCCCGCGTCCGGAGCTGGTCGAGGAGCTGCGCGCGCACCATCTGCGCGAGCGGAGCGGCCGGCTGCGGTTCTCCGAGCGCGTGATCGGACCCGGCGACCAGGTCGCGATCACCGGTCACGCCCTGCGCGAGCCCGACCCAGACCCGACTCGCGCCGGCGCCAACTACCGCGAGGGCGCGACCACCCGGCTGCGCCTCAGCGGCTCCGCGCGGGTGCCGCTGGTGGTGCGCGATGTTCCCGGTGAGCCAACGCTGTCGTAGCGCGCGAGGCGCCGGAAGCGGCGCCGGCGGCCGGCCCCTGACGCGCCTTCTGCTAGCCTGGATCTTCGATGGCCAAGCAACCGGCAACCAGGACGCGCGCGGGCGCTCGAGCGACGAAGCAGCAGCCGCCGGCGCGGAAGAAGGCCACGCCCGCGTCGAAGAAGGCCACGCCCGCGTCGAAGAAGGCCGCGCCCGCGTCGAAGAAGGCCACGCCCGCGTCGAAGAAGGCGGCCAAGAAGTCGGCGTCGAAGGCGTCGAAGGCGGCGCCCACGTCGAAGCGGGCGCCCATGGCAACGAAGGCGGCGCCAGCGGCAAAAAAGCCGCCCGCGGCGAAGCAGAAGGCGGGGCCAGCGGCGGTTGCGATGCGGACGCCCGCGACGAGCCGCCCGGCGGCTCCGCGTCGTGCGGCCTCGGCCGCGAAGCCGGCGCCGGCGCCGACGCACCAGCGGCTACCGAAGATCGAGGTGATCGGCGCCATGATGGTCGATGGCCGCCTGGTGATCGGCATGTCCGAGCCGGCAGCGGCGCCGGCCGCGCGCGCCGGGCTGCGGTCGTCGACGCTCGAGGATGGCCTGCGCCGGGACGGTCCCGGGGTCTGGATCCGCTCCGACCTGTTCTGGGCGCTCATCAGCAACCGCGACCAGGTCGAGCGCACCGACGTGATCGCCGGGCTGCTGGACTTCGCCCGGCCCGCGCTCGAGCACTCGCAGGTGCCCGAGGAGCTGGTCGCGTGGAGCGTCACGCTCGGCGACTGGCACGTCGTCTTCTACTTCTCGCTGCCCGCGCCGCCGGCCTGGCAGAAGGGCGAGCACTACCTGGAGACGTTCGGCGCGCTGCCGTCCTACTTCTATGTCGAGCGCGACCGACACCGCCCCGAAGACGACGTGCTGGTGGTCCACGAGCGCAACCAGGAGCACCGGCTCCGCCAGATCAACGCGTCGCACTCCGACTTCCCCGGCGAGACGCCGTGGGGCTATCTCCAGCGCACCACCGGCCTCACGCTCGACGAGCTGGTCGCGGCGATCCCGAGCGGCGAGCCGACCTGGCTGATCCACGAGGGCGCGATCGTGTGGCAGCCGCCGCCGAGCGCGACGGTCAACTGAGCAGGCGACCGGCGCCGCCGGTGGTCGCCGGGTCAGGCGGCCAGCGCGACGCGGTCGGTCTCGACCAGCAGGTAGAGCAGGCGCAAGAAGTTGGTGCGCGCGTCGGGTGAGCGCACCCGCGCCAGCAGCTCGGCCACCGACGACCGGCCGTCGCACAGGCCGAACACGCGGACCACCGCCTCGCCGAGGCCAAACCCGCCGAGATCGCCGGCGGCCTGTGCGGTCGGCCGGCCGGTCGCGTAGGCCGCAGCCCACTCGTCGACGAACGCGACCTCGAGCGCGAGGGCACCCTTGCCGAGGATCAGGTAGGCGTCGAGGTGCAGCGGCTTGACCTGGAACGGGTTGGCCCGGCCGGGAAACCACCGATAGCGGCCCTTGGGCCAGGTGCAGACGTCGATCAGCTTCGCACCGACCTGGCTGGCGAGCAGGCGATACGCGTCGAGCGGCCGCACCAGGCCGAGCCCGACCAGGGTGTCGGCGAGCTTGTCGTTGAAGTGCGGCATCACCGCGAGCGCGCGTTGCATCGCGGCCGCGGTCACCACGCCCTGCGCGACCAGGTACTCGCCGAGGCGCTCGGTGTTGAGGTTCGACGACACGAACTGCGGGTGGCCGTCGTCGAGGTAGGCCTCCTTGAGGATGCCGGCCCGGCCCTCGAGCACGAGCAGCCCGGCCACCCGGTCGCGGGCCAGCCGGTGCAGCAGGCGGATCGGCGACACCGTCCGCAGGTCGCCGGTCTCGGCCGGCTGCGGTCGTGCGGCCGCGACGGTCACCGCGCTGGTGCTGGCGGGCGCCCCGACCTCGGGGAACACCCGCAGCTCCCTCGAGGGCTCGTCCTCGACCACGTGGGGAGCATCGGCGGCCTCGCCGGTGCCGGCGATGAACGCCATGCGCGCCACCCGGCGGTCGTGCAGGGCGCGGGCCTTGCTAATCTGGGTCGCCGGCCCGCTCATCGTGCCGAGCTCCTCGTGGGCCACCGGCACGGCGGTCTCGTCGGGCGCGTTCGGCGCCGCCACCACGTGGGCGACGAAGCCGGCCATCTCGCGGGCATCGGGGCGGCCGTTGCCATGCAGCCAGGTGGTGAGCGCGTCGCGCATCGCGGCCGCGCTGGCCCAGCGATTCTCGACCTTGCGCTGCAGCGCCTTCTCCGCGATCGCGCGCAGCTCGCCCGGCAGCTCGCCGCCGTACTGGTCGAGCCGCTCGAGGTTGGCGTCGCGGACCATCAGCAGGACGTCGAGGTCGGAGCTCGCGATGAACAGGCGGCGCGCGATCGCCATCTCGACCAGCATCGTGCCGGCGGCGAAGACGTCGCTACGGGCGTCGAGCTCGACGCCCGACACCTGCTCGGGCGACATGTAGCCGTACTTGCCCTTGAGCACGCCGGCCTCGGTCTTGTGGTTGCGCTCGATCGCGCGCGCGATCCCGAAGTCGGTCAGCTTCACGTCGCCGCGCCGCGAGATCAGGACGTTGCCCGGCGAGATGTCGCGGTGGATCAGCCCGAGCGGGCGGCCGTCGGTCGCGACCGCGTGGTGGGCGTAGTCGAGCGCGTCGAGCAGCTCGCGCGCGATCAGCGCGGCCAGCGCCACCGGCAGCCGGAGCTGCGTGCGCGCGCACTCGCGGAGCAGCGCGAGCACGTCGAGGCCATCGACGTACTGCATCACGATGTACGGCGTGTCGCCGTCGCTGCCGAGCTCGAAGACGCCCACGATGTTGGGGTGGTCGAGCTGCGCGGTCAGCCGGGCCTCGTCGATGAACATCTGCACGAAGGTCGGATCGGCGGCCAGGTGCGGCAGGATCTTCTTGATCACCACCAGCTTCTCGAAGCCGTGGTCGCCAGCGGCCTTGGCCTTGAACAGCTCGGCCATCCCGCCGACCGCCAGGCGCTCGAGCACCTGGTACTTGCCGACCGTCCTTGGTGCCACGCCCATCGCCCCCGGAGTATACGTGGTGCCAGCTTGGCCGCGAGCGTGGTCGCCGTCGCGGTCTCGCTGGCAGCGGCGGCTGGGGCCGGTCACTGGCAAACGCGCGGGAGCGGTCGTGCGCGGCCTGGCACGCGTCGTGGATAGGGCTACCAGATGGATCAGCCCTTGAAAACATCCTTCCAGCGCCGGAGCGCGCCGAACACTGCGCCGGCATCGTCGGGCGCGATCGACGGATCGAAGGTGCGGGCGGCGGCGATCACCGCCGGCTGCTGGCTGCGCACGAACGGGTTGGTCGCGAGCTCGTCGGCGATGGTCGACGGGGTGGTGGCCTCGCCGCGGGCCCGGCGCGCGGCGACCTTTGCGATGCGCGCCGCGATCGCCGGCGAGTCGGGCTCGACCGCGGCCGCGAAGCGGAGGTTGGACTCGGTGTACTCGTGGCCGAAGTAGACCTCGGTCTCGGGTGACAGCGCGGCCAGCCGGATCAGCGAGGTGCCCATCATCGCGGCGGTGCCCTCGAACAGGCGGCCGCAGCCGGCGGCGAACATGGTGTCGCCGGTGAACACGGCGGCACCGCCGTCGACCGTGACCCGGTAGCTGATCGCGCCGAGCGTGTGGCCGGGGTTGAAGATGATCCGCGCCCGGCAGTTCCCGAGCATGATCTCGTCAGCCTCGACCACGGTGCGGGTGACGCCGGAGATCCGGTCATGGTCGTGCGCGTGCGCGACCACCTCGAGCCCCGGGAACGCCGCCAGCACACCCTTGATCCCACCGACGTGATCGGGGTGGTGGTGGGTCGCCCAGATCGCGGTCGGCGTGACGCCCTCCCGGCGCACCGCGGCGATCATCGGCTCGGCCTCGCCGGGGTCGATGAGCGCGGCCTGGCCGGTCGCCTCGCACACGAGCAGATAGGCGAAGTTGTCCTTGAGGCAGGGCACCGTGACGACGCGCATGCGCGCAGCCTACCCCGGGATATAGTCCGCGGCATGACGACGATGCGCGCGATGGTCCTGCGCGAGCACGGCGGACCCGAGGTGCTGCACGAGGCGCTGCTGCCGCGGCCCGAGCCGGGCCCGGGTGAGGTCCGGATCCGGATCGCCGCGGTCGCGCTCAACCACCTCGACCTGTGGGTGCGCCGCGGCGGCCCCGCGTTCCACGTCGAGTTTCCGCACCGGCTCGGCGCCGACATCGCCGGCACCATCGACGCGCTCGGCCCCGGCGTCGCCGGCGTCACCGTGGGCGCCCAGGCGGTGGTGCAGCCCGGGCTGTCGTGTGGCGTATGTGCGGCGTGCCTGGGCGGCCGCGACAACCTGTGCCGCCACTACCGGATCCTCGGCGAGAACGCCCAGGGTGGCTACGCCCAGTACCTGTGCGTGCCGCGCGCGAACATCGCGCCGTACCCGGGCGCGCTCGCCTTCACCGATGCCGCCGCGGCGATCCTCCCGTTCCTCACCGCCTGGCAGATGCTCGTCCGGAAGGCGGACATCGGGCCCGGCCAGACCGTGCTGATCCACGGCGGCGGCTCCGGCGTCGGGGTCGCCGCGATCCAGATCGCCCGCCTGTTCGGCGCGCACGTGATCACCACGGTCGGCAGCGCGGCCAAGGTCGCGCCGGCCCGCGCGCTCGGCGCCCACGAGGTGATCGACTACACGACCACCGACTTCGCCGCCGAGGTCCGCCGGCTGACCGACAAGCGCGGCGTCGACGCCGTGATCGATCACGTCGGCGGCGACGGATTCGCCGCGTCGATCCGCGCGGTGCGGGTCGGCGGCCGGGTGGTGACCTGCGGCGCCACCGCCGGCTTCCACCCCGCGATCGATCTGCGCCACGTCTTCTTCCGCCAGGTCGAGATCCTGGGCTCGACCATGGGCAGCAAGGCCGACCTGCTCGAGGTCATCGGCCACCTCGCCGCGGGCCGGCTGCGCCCGGTGGTCCACGCGGTGCTGCCGCTGGCCGACGCCGCCGAGGCTCACCGCCTGCTCGAGGCGCGCGCCGCGTTCGGCAAGGTCGTGCTCGCGGTGCCGGCGAGCTGATCGCCGCCCTCAGCCGCGCGGCTCGGCCATCAGCGCGTGAGCGTGCCGGAGGTGGTTGCGCTGCCCTGATTGCCGCCGCGGGCGCGGCGGTCCCATCCTTCGGTCAGGTGGTAGGCGAGGGAGCCGTCCGCGGTCGCGCACACGGTGACCGCGTAGCTGCCGCTCGAGTCGTAGGTACTCGCGCGGGCGTTGGTGTCGTCGAGCGTGCCGTCCAGGCTGCTGACGGTGAGCGTGCAACCGTTGACCTGGAAGGTCACCGGGCCCGAGGCCGCCGAGGTGGTCTGGGGCGTGGTCGAGGACTGGGACACCCGGGTCCCGGTCAGCTGCCAGCTGCCCGACAGGTCGAGCCCGTCGAGGCCATGGGGCACACACTGGGCGAACGCCGGTTCCGAGGTCCCGCACGATTCTTCCAACGAAGCGGAGCCACACGCCGCGGTCATCGCGGTCACCACGCTGATCAAGCCAAGAATAGAGCGCATGCTTGCAGCCTACGTGGCGCCGCCCTCGACCTGCAGGGCAGCTAGCGGCACCGAGCGGCCAGTCGTGGCCGAGGTCACGCCGGTGGGATGGCCGCCCGCCCTGGGCGGGACTACGGCCGGATGTCGCAGTTGGCGTCGGGCTCGGCCGGCAAGGGCGCGGTCGGGCCGGTCAGCAGCACGGTACCCAGCGTAGGGTTGGCCCCGCTGGCCGGCCGCGCACAGAACGAGTAGTCGTCCTCGGCCTCGAACACGACCATCGCGGTCAGGGTCTGGTCTACGACTCGCATCGGGGGGACGGTGGTGACCGCATCGGTCGGCACCGCGATGTTCAGCATGAACGGCGCCAGGGTCCCGTCGAGGTCGAACGCGATGTCGGTGATCGAGGTCTCGGTGAACGGTGTGCTGTCGGCGAACCGGAGCACGTTCAGCGACAGGTCGAGGCTGCGGCTGTCGAGATCGAGCTTGGCCGAGCCGCGCAGCTTGATCGTGTCGTTGGTGATGGTGTCGGCCCTGATGCGATGGATCGCGATCAGGTACTCGCCGTCGAGCCGGGGCAGGTGGGCCTCGGCGTCCTCGATCCCGATGAACGTCTGGCACCCGGTCGCCGAGGTGGCGAGCACCGCGGCGAGCGCGAGCCAGGGGATCCGTGCCGTCGGCATGACCACCATCTTAGACCCGAATCCAGCGGCTCGCGCCGGTGCCCCGACGCCAGAACCGAGCGGGAGGTCCGCCGAAACGGAACCGTTATAACGTTGACTTGTCTGTTATCACGGACGACGATACGCGCCGGTTACGGAGGAGCGCCATGCCCGACAGCCACCGCATCGACCCTGCCGGACTCCCCATCGGGGCCCGGCCGCTGGTTCGCCTGACCGGCGACCCGCTCGGCTTCGAGCTGGTGCTGCCGCCGATCATGCTCGAGGGTGGCGGGCAGCTCGCCCACCACGTGGTGCGCGGCTGGCACTGGGGCCCGGCCGAGGACACGCCGATCGTCCGCGACCGCAGCTTCGCGCCGCGCACCGCCGCGTGGGAGCAGGTGTCGCGCGCGAGCGACGAGCTGGCCGCGCTGGTCCGGCGGGCGCCGCGGGGCGGCCCGCGGCTGTCGCCCGAGATCCCGACCGTGGTCGTCGTGCACGCGCTCACCGGCGACGCCCGTGCCGGCGGCGTCGGCGGCTGGTGGGAGCCGCTGATCGGGCCCGGCCAGCCCATCGATCCGTCGGAGGCGCGGGTGCTGTGCTTCAACCTGCTCGGCTCGTGTTACGGCACGTCAGGCCCGGCCGACGGCAGCTTCCCGCGGCTGGCCGACGATCGGTTCCCGGCCGAGCTGTCGCCGACCCGCGGTGGCTTCCAGGTCCCGGCGGTGGACCTGCCGGCGACCGTGACGACCTGGGATCAGGCCCGGTCGATCTTGCTCGCGCTCGACGCGCTCGGCATCGATCGGGTCGAACTGGTCACCGGTGGATCGCTGGGCGGCATGGTCGCGCTCGCGCTGGCCGCGCTGGCGCCCGAGCGGTTCGCGCGGGTGGTGCCGATCGCCGCGTGCGCGGCGGCGTCGAGCTGGATCCTGGCGTGGAACCACGTCAGCCGGCAGGCGATCCTCGCCGACCCCGGCTTCCCCGACCACGTCGGCCGCGGCCTCGAGCTGGCGCGCCAGCTCGCGATGATCACCTATCGCGCCGAGGCCGGGCTCGAGCAGACCCAGGGCCGCCGCCAGGGCCTGTGGATCGAGGCGGACGACACCTGGTCGTCGCGCGCGCGCTACCGGATCCAGACCTACCTCGAGCACCAGGGCAAGAAGCTGGCCGACCGCTTCGACGCGCGCGCCTACCTCGCGCTGATCGGGGCGATGGATCACCACGACCTCGCGCGCAAGCCGCCGCCGCCCGAGGCGGTCGAGAGCTGGCCCGCGCACGTCAGCGCGATGCCCGCGGCCACCGCCGCGCCGCGGGTCGCGCTCGCGCCGCCGCCGGCGTCGTGGGGCCTCGATCGCATCCGCGCCGCCACCCTCGCGCTCGCGATCGACAGCGACGCGCTGTACCTGCCGCGTCACTCGCAGTCGCTCGCCCGCGAGCTCGGCGCGCGCGGGGTGCCGGCCCGCCACGCCACCATCACGTCGCCCCACGGGCACGATGCGTTCCTGATCGAGTGGGAGCAGCTCGACGCTCACCTCCGGGTCGCGCTCGGGCTGCCCGGTGGCCGGCGCCGCTGGGATCCGCGCAACGCCGGCGTGCCCGGCGTCCTGCGCGCGACCGTCTAGAAAGGTAGGGTGCCGCCCATGTTGTCCGACGGTCCGCTCCGCACCGCCACCGGGGTCCTCCCACTCATCGGCGCGACGCCGCTCGTCAAGGTCACCCGGCTCGACACCGGGCCGTGCGAGCTCTGGCTCAAGCTCGAGAGCGCCAACCCGGGCGGCTCGATCAAGGACCGCATCGGGCGCTCCATGATCGACGCGGCCGAGGCGTCGGGCGCGCTGCCACCGGGTGGTCATCTGGTCGAGGCAACCGCCGGGAACACCGGGCTCGGGCTGGCGCTGGTCGCCGCGCTGCGTGGCTATCGGCTGACCCTGGTGCTGCCCGACAAGATGAGCCTCGAGAAGGTGCTGCACCTGCGCGCGCTCGGCGCGCGCTGCGTGATCACCCGCTCCGACGTCGGCAAGGGCCACCCGCAGTACTACCAGGACCTGGCCCAGGCGATCGCGACCGCCGAGGGCGGTCACTACATCAACCAGTTCGAGAACCCGGCCAACCCGGCCGCGCACGAGCGCACCACCGGCCCCGAGATCTGGGCGCAGATGGACGGCCGCATGGACGCCATGGTGTGCGGCGTCGGCTCGGGCGGCACCATCACCGGCCTGTCGCGCTACTTCGCGCAGGTCGCGCCCGCGGTCGAGATGCTGCTCGCCGATCCGGTCGGCTCGATCCTCGCCGACTTCGTCACCACCGGCGAGATCGGCCCGGCCGGGTCGTGGCTGGTCGAGGGCATCGGCGAGGATTTCGTGCCGGCGATCTGCGACCTGTCGCGGGTGCGACGCGCCTACTCGATCAGCGACGCCGAGGCGTTCGCCACCGTGCGCGAGCTGCTGCGGACCGAGGGCATCCTGGCCGGGACCTCGTCGGGCGTGCTGGTCGCCGCCGCGCTGCGCTGGTGCCGCGAGCAGACCACGCCGAAGCGGTGCGTGACGCTGGTCTGTGACAGCGGCGGCAAGTACCTGTCGAAGGCCTACAACGACACCTGGATGGACGAGCAGGGGCTCACTGGCCGCGAGGCGTCGGGCGACCTGCGCGACCTGATCGCGCGCCGCGCCCGCGAGGGTGGCGTGGTCGCGGTCGGTCCCGACGACGCGCTGTCGGTCGCCTACGCGCGCATGCGCTTGCACGACGTCTCGCAGCTGCCGGTGCTGGTCGGCGCGCGGCTGGTCGGCCTGGTCGACGAGTCCGACTTGCTGGTCGCCTCGCTCGACGATCCGACCGCGTTCCGGCTGCCGGTGCGCGACGTCATGTCGACCCGGGTCGAGACCCTGGCCCCCGACGCGTCGGTGCGCGAGCTCTTGCCGCTGTTCGAGCGCGGCATGGTCGGCGTGGTCGTCGATGGCGACGAGCTGCTCGGCCTGATCACGCGGGTCGATCTGCTCAACTACCTGCGCCGTCGCGTGGGGTAGCCACCACCGGCGGTCCCACGTAGCGCGCGCGCCTCGGCGCTGGTGTCGACCATGGCCCCGGCCGCCCAGGCCGCCTTCGATGCCGACCTCGCCCGCGCGCTCGCCATGGGCTTCGCCGGTCCGACCCTGGTGCCCCACCGGGTCTTCGCGGTGGTGGCCCGGGCGCCGTGATCAGGTCGGCGTCATCTGCAGCGCCATCTTGAGGTCGACGTCGGTGGCGTCGCCGTCCTCGTCGACCGCCGGGGTGAACGTCCACTTCTGCATCAGGCCCTCGACGCACGACTCGATGGCCGGGTCGACGCCGCGCGCGGAGGTGTCGGTGGTGGCGCCGCGGTCGGTGACGGTGAAGGTCAGCGTGACCTTGCCGGCCAGGGTCGCGTCGCCGCCGAGCGACTTCTTGTAGCAACGCTGCAGGCCCGACAGATAGCTGGTGCCGATCTTGCGGATGATGCCCGCGACGTCGGCGCCACCGACGATGCGCGGCGGCGGCACCGGGATGATGCGGCCGGGCGGGACCTGCTCGCCCTTGTCGGGGTTGACCGCGACCGGGCCGGTCGGCCCGTCGACCACGGGACCGCTGGGGACCGTGCCGAGCCGCGGGGTGCCGTCGCCGCGCAGGCGATCGGGGCCGCCGCCGATCGACGCCTTGGCGCCGGACGCGGCCAGCTCCGCGAGCTGCCGGTCGAGGTCGCTGCTGGGCCGCCGGGTGTTCATGCCGCCGGTGCTTGCGCCGCCCGGCGTGCTGGCGAACAGCTCCTCGGCGTAGCGGGTCGCGTCTTCGGGCAGACCGACCGGGGCGGTCGGGGGTCGGCCATCGGGGCGGGGCGGACGCGGCGTGGGCGTCGCGGTGCCCTGGCTCGGCGTCGGCGTCGGGGTCGCGGTCCCGGGCGGGGTCGGCGTCGCGGGCGCGTCGGGCGTCGGCACCGGATCGAGGTACGCCAGCTGGTCGGCGTCGATCACCATCAGCGTCTCGGGCACGTAGCTGGCCTGGGCCGCGCGGTCGACGATGCCGTCGCCGGGACCATCGTGGAGGTGGGCGGCCACCATCACGCTGGCGTGGCCCAGGATCGAGATCGCGGCGAAGGTCGCGACCCGGCGATCGATCCGGTCGACGAAGGAGCCGCGCACCGAGCGCGGCAGGGTCGGCCGCGGCGCGACCGGGGGCAGCGCGACCTCCTGGAACAGGACCCGGACCTCGCCCAGCTCGATCTTGCCGTGGCTGCCGGGGCGGACCACGAACGCGATGTGATCGCGGTGGCGGGTGGCGCCCGCCGCGAGGTCGGCCCGGGTCAGGACGGCGCCGGTGCTGGCGAGGCGGATGTCCATGCCCTCGGCGAGCCGGACCAGCACGCCATCGGCGGTCATGGTCAGGAGCGGCCACGATCGGGGCAGGCCGGCGACCGGCACGGCGATCGTGTTTCGCATCGAGCGGCCGATCGAGAACGAGGCAGGAGCGCGCAGGGTGCGCTCGTCGATCACGGTTTCACCAAGGACGACGCCGATGCGGAGAGCGCGGGTCGAGGCGGGGGCGGAGCGCATGTCGGATTCAAACGCCCGGGATCGCCGAGCGATCTAGCTGGCAACGGCGGCGACGAGCCGTGACTGTCCTTGCCGTGTCGGCGCCGGGCCTACCCGGCCACCGGGCCCGGGAACGCGCGTTCGATCTGGGCGGCCACCACGAAGTCGTTCTCGCTGAGCCCGCCGACGCTGTGGGTCCACAGCTCGACCTCGACCTTGCCCCAGCCCAGCCGCAGGTCGGGATGGTGGTCCTCGGCCTCGGCGATCGCGCCGATGTGGTTCACGAACGCGAGCGCGCTCGCGAAGTCGGCGAGGCGATAGGTCCGGCGCAGGCGGTCGCCGGCGCTTGCCCAGTCGTGTCCGAGTCGGGCCAGCAGGGCGGCGACCGCGGGCGCGTCCAGCCGGCGCGCGCTGCGGATGCAGTGTCGGGTCGCGAGCTCGTCCATGCCCCAGGGTACCCCGGCCGGTTGCGGTGCACCGCGCACCCCGCTATGAGTGACGACCGCCATGCCCGCCGTGATCGTCGCGTACCTGACGTGCGCCCTGGTGTGGGGCACGACCTGGTACGCGATCCGGGCCTCGACCGGGCCCGGCGGCTTCCCGACGCTCGAGTCGGCGGCGATGCGCTTCACGATCGCGACCTTGGTCCTGGCGCCGATCGTCGCGGCGCTGCGGCTGGGGCCGTGGCCGCGCGATCGCGCGACCTGGGGCTGGCTGGTGGTGGCCGGGGTGCTCAACGCGGTCAGCTACGCGCTCGTCTACTACGGCGAGGAGCGGGTGTCGGGCGGCCTGGCCGCGGTGCTGTTCGCGACCCAGCCGCTGATGCTGGCGGTGCTGCTCACGATCAACGGCTACGAGGCGGTCAAGCCGGCCGGCATCGTCGGCGCGCTGATCGCGTTCGCCGGGGTCGCCGTGCTGTTCGCCGACCGCTGGCAGGTGTCCTCGGCCCAGGTCACCGGGCTCGCGCTGATCCTCGGTGCGGTCGCCGCGTCGACCAGCTACTCGGTCGTGCTCAAGCGCCGCGCCGGGGCCCTCCACCCGGTGGTGGCCACGCTGGTGTTCCTCGCGGTCACCGCGCTCACGCTGATCGTCGCGGCGGTCGTGCGCGGCCCGGTGCTGCCGGCGTGGCCGCCGCCGGTGGGCCCGACCCTGGCGCTGCTCTACCTGGCGGTGATGGGCTCGGTGGTCGCGTTCGCGACCTGGCTGTGGCTGCTGCGCCGGCTGTCGCTGATGGTGACCACCACGCTGGTGTTCATCCTGCCGGTGGTCGCGCTGCTCGTCGACGCGCTGTGGGAGCGCGAGATCCGGATCGGCGCGCGCGCCTACCTCGGGATCGCGGTCGTGCTGATCGGGCTGGCGGTCAGCGTGCTCGGCAAGCGCGCGCCGCCGACCTGACCGCGGCTACTCCTCGCTGTCGTCGGTGAACGGGCCCAGCTCGTCGCGGCCGGGATTGGCGAGCCCGAGCCGGTGCAGCATCTTGTGGATCGACATGCGGTCGATGCCGGCCGCGCGCGCCGCCGCCGAGATGTTGCCGTCGTGGTGGGCGAGCAGCTTGGAGATGTAGCGGCGCTCGAACTCGCTGACCACGGTCTGCTTGGCGACCTTGAACGGGGTCGCGATGTCGACCGGCACCGTCATGGTCGCGTCGGGCGACGACGCGGTGGTCGACGGGGTCATCTCCATGCGGGGCGGCGCCGGCGGCGGGGCCCGGCGCAGCGACGCCTCGTTCTCGGGCTGCTCGGCGAGCAGGACCGCGCGCTCGATCACGTTGCGCAGCTCGCGCACGTTGCCGGGCCAGTCGTGCTTCATCATCAGCTCGATCGTCTCGGGCGCGATGTACGCGCCCTCGCCACCCGGCGTGCTCGCCAGGATGTTCTCGATCAGGAGCGGGATGTCTTCCTTGCGATCGCGCAGCGGCGGGACCAGCACCCGCGCGACCGCGAGCCGGTAGTACAGATCCTCGCGGAAGCGGCCGCGGTTGACCTCGACGCCGAGGTCGCGGTTGGTCGCGGCGACCACCCGGATGTCGACGATGTTGGTCTTGGTGCCGCCGACCCGGCGCACCTCGCGCTGCTCGAGCACGCGCAGCAGCTTGGGCTGCATCGCCAGTGGCAGCTCGCCGACCTCGTCGAGGAAGACGGTGCCCTGGTGGGCGCGCTCGAACGCGCCCGCGTACGAGCTGGTCGCGCCGGTGAACGCGCCGCGCTCGTGGCCAAACAGCTCGCTCTCGATCAGCGACGACGGGATCGAGCCGCAGTCGATCACGACGAATGGGCCCTTCACCCGCGGCGACAGCTCGTGCAGGCACTCGGCCGCGAGCTCCTTGCCGACCCCGGTCTCGCCGGTGACCAGCACCGTGGTGTCCGACGCGGCCAGCTTCTCGATCCGGGCGAACAGCTCGCGCATCTTGACCGAGCGGCCGATCATGCCGCCGAGGCGATCGCGCTCGGAGATCTCGAGCTCGACCGACTCACCGAGCGGCTCGAACCGGACCCGGGTCGACCCGACCGCGATCTGGGCACCGGGCTGGATGTAGACGTCGTTGATCCGGAGCCCGGAGACGAACGTCCCGTTGGTCGAGTCGAGGTCGCGCAGGCGGTAGCCGCGATCGTCCAGGCGAATCTCGCAGTGCAGGCCGGACACCTTGGCGTCCGACAGCTGGACGTCGTTGCCCCGGCGCGCGCCGATGCGGATGACCGGCGCCTCGATGTCGCGGACCAAGCCCGCGTCGGCGCCCGCCGTGACTTCGACGCGACATCGCCGGAGCCGGAGCCCCGTCGCACGGCCACCGATGTAGGTGACCCATGTACCTGAACGCAGGTCATCGACCGGCATTGGCCCGGACACTATCACATGCGTCGATCGCGGTACCCGCTGGCGCGATAATGGTTCCCCCTCGACCGTCTTGGGGCAATGCTCCGACCCATGGCGTATGCAGCAGTTCCCGCCGCGCTGACCCGACTCACCGAGCTCGATGCCGCCTGGCGCGAGACCAATCCTGGCGCCCGGCTGGCCGCGATCCGGGCCGGCGGACGCGCCGTCCACGACCGCCTGGCGGCCGCCGGGCCAGCGGTCTCGGTCCGCACCGCCGATCTCGTCACGTTCCCGTACCCGACCCGGTTCGGGCTCGATGGCGCCGCCCGCACGCTGGTGCCGTTCGTGATGATGCGAAATCGGGTCCAGCTGGTGCAGGTCAAGGTCGGCGGCACGCTGGTCAACATCCTGGTGAACCCGAGCGATCCCGAGCGCTCGCTCAAGGCGCCGTTCTTCGCCCAGCAGCTCGCGCGCTACGGCGACTTCGTGGCGCGGCGCCTGATGTCGACCCAGCACGAGACGGTCCCCGGCGCGCTCGCGCGCTGGGGCGTCGACCCCGCCGACATCCACTACATCACCTTCGATCACCTCCACGTCCAGGACCTGCGCGGGCTGCTCGGCACCCTGGTGCCCGAGCCGGGCGCGAGCGCGCCGACCCCGGCGCTCCTGCCCAACGCCCGCCTGCTGGCGCAGCGCAGCGAGCTGGCCACCCTCGAGCAGCCGCACCCGCTGCAGCGCCACTGGTACGTCGACGGCGGCCTGCTCGGCGTCGATCCCGCCAAGGTGATCGCGCTCGACGGCGACTACGCGCTCGGCGCCGGCTTCGCGCTGGTGCGCACCCCCGGTCACACCGCCGGCAACCACAGCCCGGTGCTGGTCACCGAGCGCGGGCTGTGGACGATCAGCGAGAACGGCGTCGCGGTCGATGCCTATGCGCCCGAGGCGTCGGCGATCGCCGGGCTGCGCGGCCACGCCCGCCGCCACGGCGTCGAGGTGATCCTCAACGCCAACACCCGCGAGCACTCGCTCGATCAGTACACGTCGATGGTCCTCGAGAAGACGATCGCCGACCCGTGTCCGGACCGGCCCGAGTTCCCGCAGCACTTCTCGTCGTCGGAGCTGGTCCGTCACGTGCTGGCGCCCGGGCTGGCGCCGACCTACACCCACGGCGCGATCACGTCGGGGCAGGTCGTCACCCGCAAGCTGGCGGTGACCCCGGCGGCCCGGCCGGTCGCGCAGGCCTGAGCTGGGGTCGGTATGCCACGTGACGGGAAAACCGTCAGGTGGCGTCTGGAATTTCGACATTTCCAAAGGTGGGGAGCGCGTCAAAGTTCACGGTTGACTGACCCGGGGGTCGGCCACCGTGAGGAGCTCGCCTTGATAAAACTCGCTTCGAATCTATCCGTGCTCGGAACTGCGTGTCTGCTGATGTCGCTGGTCGCCTGCGGCGACAACTTGCGGCCCGGCGGGGACTCTTCTGATGGCGCTCCCTCCGACGGTGCGAGCGGCACTGACGGGAGCGCCGATGGGAGCCCCACGGATGCGACGGCCACTGACGCGCGCATCCCGACCACGCCGACGGTGCTCGCGACCGTGCCCGCCAACGCCGCGCTCGTGGTCCCGCGAAACACGAACATCAGCGCGATGTTCAGCGAGGCGATGGACCCCGCCACGCTGACCCCGACCACGTTCACCGTGACCACCGGTACACCCGCGGTCGCGGTCGCGGGCACGCGAATCTACGGCAGCTCCGAGGTCGTGTTCTGGCCGACCGCCCGCCTCGCACCCACCACGATGTACACCGCGACCATCACCACCGGTGCGCGCAGCTCGTTCAGCGTCCCCATGGCGGCGCTGCACACCTGGAGCTTCACCACGGGCCCCGACCTCGGGCCGGAGCCGCCGGTGAACCTGCGCACGGCTGGTGAGTACGTGGTGCTTGGCAAGAGCGGCATCTCGATGCAGGCGAGCACGCGCATCACGGGCAACCTGGGCGTCAGCCCGGTGACCTCGACCGCGATCACGGGGGCCGCGCTCATGCCCGACGTCAGCCGCCAGTTCTCCACCTGCGCGCAGGTCACGGGGCGGGTCTACGCGCCCGACTACGCGTCGCCGACCCCGGCCAACTTGACCGCTGCCGTCAGTGACATGGAGCTCGCCTTCACCGATGCGGCGTCGCGCGCGCCCGACGTCACCGAGCTGGGCGCCGGCAGCATCGGCGGCCTCACCCTGGTCCCCGGCGTCTACAAGTGGAGCTCGGGTCTCCTGATCGCGACCAACGTCACGCTGCAGGGCGGCGCGAACGGCGTGTGGATCTTCCAGATCGCGCAGAACCTGGCGCTGTCGCCGGGCGCGATGGTGATGCTGACCGGTGGGGCCCTGCCCAAGAACGTGTTCTGGCAGGTCAGCGGCAACGTCAACGTCGACACCACGGCCCACCTGCAGGGCGTGGTCGTGGCGATGACCGAGATCACGCTGCGGACCGGCGCGCGGCTCACCGGGCGCCTGCTGGCGCAGACGGCGGTCGTGCTGCAGGCCGATACAATGGTCATTCAGCCCGCACCTTAGTGGTGGCGTGGTCAGCAGTGGTGGCGTGTAGGGGCGAGTCGGGTTGGCTCGCTCCGCTCTCCAGTGTCATGGTCTGGTCCGCGCAGATGGGCGCGCATGGAGAGAGGTCTGTCCTCTCTGCGAAAGGTATACTGATGCTTCGATCGATCTCGATAGTGATGTTCGGCCTGGTGGTGGCGAGTGGGTGTGGGAAGAAAGCCGATAATGGCACTGGCGCACCGGCCAAGGATCCTCCTGGCTCCACCGCCGGCGTGACCACGCCGCCGCCCGCTCCGGGCGCGAAGGCTCCGGCCGGCGACCCCGCGGCGGTCAAGACCTCCGCGGGCGTGGAGGCCGGTGGCATCCAGCGTGACGCCGACGAGGGGCCGGCCGCGGTCGTCACCGCCGTCACCGGCACCGTCGAGGTGCGCCGGGTCGGCGAGACCGACTTCGCAGCCGCCAAGGCCGACCTCGCCCTGTTTCCCGGCGACGTGATCCGGACCGGCGAGACCTCGTCGGCGACGATCGCGCTCGCCGACGAGAGCGTGGTCGAGATCGCCGAGGTGTCGACGGTCGCCGTCGCCAGCCGCGCCGGGACCGCGGATCCGGCCTCGGCCGCCGCGGTGCTGTCGGGCCTGGCCCGCTTCACCGTGACCGCGCGGGCGCCGGGCGAGGGCGCGTTCCGCGTCTACACGCCGGCCGGCGTGATCCTGACCCGTGGCACCACCTACGGCGTCGGCGTCGCCGCCTCCGGCGAGGCGATGGTCGGCGTCGAGTCCGGGATGGTCGACATCATCGGCCTGGCGTCGCTCGACGCGCAGCCGGTCGTGGTCGAGGCCGGCTCGTCGATCGTGCTCGAGGCCGATGGCAAGGTCGCGGCCCCGGCGCCTTGGCCCAAGGACGACTGGGGCACCTGGCGCGACGAGGCCGACGCCAAGCTCGAGCTCGCGGCGTCGTTCGACGCCCACGCCGACGCGCTGACCGCGCTCGACGTCCAGCTGGTTGATGCCTATGCCGAGCTCGACGCGTCGGCCGCGACGGTCGCCAGCTTCGAGGCGTCGGCCGCGGCCAGCGCCGACGCCGGCGAGACCGCCACCTACGAGGCGAGCTTGCCCGACGGCGCCGCGACGATCGACGCGTCGTTCGCGGTCGCGGGCCGGCTCGAGCTGCTGACCTGGGCGTACGCGTCGCACGCCACGCTGGCGAGCGACCTGTACGTGCGCCATCCGGTCGAGGTCGAGGCCCAGTGGCAGGTGGTCGCTCCCCAGATCGACGCCGCCGTGCTGTGGCCCAAGCGCTACGAGATCACCGCCGTCGGCTACCTCGAGCCGCTGCGCGTGCAGTACTACGTCCATCACCCGCGCGGTCGCGTCCACGCCGAGCTGGTCGGCGTCGCGGTGCCCGAGTTCTACGCCAAGGTCGAGCCGCCGGAGCTCGACCCGGTCCGGGTCCGTGGTCGGGTGAAGGCCAAGATCTGGATCGCGCCGACGATGGCGTACACCGCGTCGGCCCGACCGATCTGGATCGCCGCGCCGTCGGCCAGCTGGCGCGCCCGCGCGACGTTCAAGCCGGCGCCCATGCGCGGCGGCGTCGCCTGGTACGTGCGGCCGCCGACCCTGCGCGCGAAGCTGCTCGTCGGCGGGGACCTCAAGGGCAAGTACGTGACCCGGCTCAAGGTCAAGGCACCCGAGCCCCGCGCGTCGCTGCGGGCGCGCTGGGCGGTCCCGGTTGGCCTGAAGATCAAGGTGAAGCCGCCGAACCTCTCGGCGGCCGCTGACGCTCGGACCCGGGTCAAGCTCGACATGGGCGGCCGGCTCGACGTGCGCGGTCGTGCCCGCGCCGACGTGCGACCGCCGGCCGCCGACATCAAGGTCAAGGTGCCCGAGATCAAGGTCAAGGCGCCCGACGTCAAGGTGAAGGTCGGCGGCGCGGTCAAGGCCGGCGGCGCAGCCGCTGGTGACGTTCGCGGTCGCGCCGACGGCGCGGTCAAGGCGGGGGCCGGCGTGAAGGCCGGCATCAACGTGAAGCCGCCCGAGGTGAAGGTGAAGGTCAAGGTGCCCGACGTGAAGGTCAAGGCCACCGGCAGCGCTGGCTTCAAGATCGGCAACTGACGACCCGCCCCCGCGATCGTCGATCGCGGGGATCGGTCGACCCGCGCGCGTGCGGGGGCTCGCGACGCGCTGTCGATTTGCGCCGAGCCCCACGTTTGCGCGGACCACTGACGATCTGGACGAGCCATCGCCCGGGTCCCGAGTAAGGTTCAAGTGGGCGTGATGCGCATGGACAGGAATTCATATGGCCGGCGAGCCGCGGTCCGCGCGCCGACCCACGGCAGCGTGGTGCTGCGCAGCCTGCGCGCCACGCTGTGCGGCCGCGTCGACGACATCAGCCGGCGCGGCGTCCGCGTCCGCACCGAGTCCCCGGTCGCGGCGGACACGGTGGCGGTGGGCACCGCGGTCGAGCTGGACATCCGGCTCGACGGGGCGGCGG
The DNA here is from genome assembly GCA_046597055.1 of Kofleriaceae bacterium. GTDB lineage: Bacteria > Myxococcota_A > Polyangia > Haliangiales > Haliangiaceae > UBA2376. The sequence continues at coordinate 37,762 of JBKJLC010000093.1, forward strand.
GGACCTGGATCCGCGTGCACGGTTACGTCAACCGGATCGACCCGCCGACCGGGTCGATCGCGCTCGCGCTCGACGAGGTGCCCGAGGACTTCGACAGCGTGGTGCAGGAGGAGATCGTGGCCACGCTGGCGTGCGAGCGAGTCCCGCACGTCATGCTGGTCGACGGTGACCCCGCCTATCGCGCGCGCCTCGCCGGCGCCCTCCACGCCGCCGGCTGGGCGGTCACCGAGGCCGCCAGCCCGCTCGAGGCGATCGCTCGGCTCGACGAGTCGCGCCTGCGCCCGCGCCTGATCGCGGTCGTCGACACGGTGCCGTCTCGCGACGCCGACCAGCTTCGTGACTTTCTCGGCCACGCCTACCCCGCGCTGCCGGTGGTCGCGATCGGGCCCGGGCGCGCGCTCGAGCGCGGCGACGACGTCGCCGCGGCGGCCGAGCAGCTGGCGCGCCTGATCGCGCCGGCGTGACCGACCGCCGGGCGTCTGCCAGCCCGGCCGTCGCCCGCGCCGGGTGTCCGATCAGACTGCCTTGCTACGGTCCGACGCACGCCAAGGGGGTGTTCGATGTCCGACTGCGGCATTCTGGATCTCGTCGCGCGCGTGGTCATCCCGGTGACGCGATGACGCTCACCATCCCATGCTGGTTCGCGCCCCGCGCGGCGCTCGGCGATCCGACCCAGCGGGTCCTCGTCGAGACCGGGCCCACGGGCGCGCATCCGAGCCGGGCCCGGCGGGCGCCGCGCGTGCTGATCGGCCGCTACCAGCTGCAGCACCGGATCGGCAGCAGCGCCCGCGCCGAGGTGTACCTGGCCACCGATCAGGTGCTCGAGCGGGAGGTCGCGATCAAGCTCCTGCGGCCGAGTCGAGCCCGCGATGCCAGCACCGTGGCGCGCTTTCGCGACGAGGCGCTCGGACTGGCGCGGGCCGACTCGCCGCGGGTGGTCGCGATCCACGACGTCTACCTCAGCGGCACCGACGAGCACTTCGTGGTCATGCGCCACGTCGTCGGGCGGACCCTGGCGCGGTACATGGTCGACGAGGGCCTGCCGAGGCTGAGCCACGCGGTCCGGATCACGCGCGACCTCCTCGACGGCCTGGCCGCGCTGGCCCGGCATCACCTGGTCGCGCGCGACCTCAAGCCGAGCCACGTGATGCTCGACGCCGACGAGCGCGCGGTGCTGCTCGCCGCCGAGCTGGTCGACGTCCGCCGCCAGCCCCCGCGGCCCGGCCCCGACGATCGTCACGACCTCCGGCAGGTCGGGCTGCTGCTGCTCTACATGCTGACCGGCGTCACGGCGTGCGCGCCCGGCACGCCCGGCTTGGCGGTGCTGCTGGCCCGACTCCCGCGGCCGATCGCGCACGTGATCGAGCGCGCCCTCACGGCCGACCCGGCCGCGCGCTTCGCGTCCGCCGCGACGATGAAGGACCTCCTCGATCGCGCGCTGCCGGGCTCCGCGCCCTGGGTGCCCGGACTGGCCGTGACCGCGGCCGATGCCGATGCGGTGCCGACGCTGTGGCTGGATCCGGGCGCGACCGTGGTCGGCCAGCGTGGGCGCTGACCGTCAGCTCGCCTGGCTCCGCGAGTCCTTGGCGCCGCGCATCACCGCGGTCACCTGCAACATGGCGCCGACCGCGCCCTCGAAGCCGCCCATGCCGGACAGCTCGGCGGCGAACACGATCACGCGGGCAGACCGCCGTCACGGCCACTCGCAGCGCGACCGGACCGCGTCGCCCGGCGCGCGTGATCAGCGATCGGCGCGGTTGCCGGCGATGCTCTTGATGGTCGCGACCAGCTCTTGCGGCTCGATCGGCTTGGACACGTGGACCTGGTAGCCGGCCAGCATCACCCGGGTCCGGTCTTCGGACCGGGCGAACGCGGTGAGCGCGATCGCCGGGGTCCGACCGCCATCGACGGGGGCCAGGCTGCGCACGTCACGGATGAACTGGTACCCGTCGCGATCGGGCATCCCGATGTCGCTGACGATCAGGTCGGGTCGGTGGGTGGCCACCGCCAGCAGCCCGTCATCAGCGGATGCGGCGGTGAACACCTCGGCGCCGGCGTCGGTGAGCACCGAGCTCACCAGCTCGCGCGCATCCGGTTCGTCATCGACCACCAGCACCCTGATCCCATCCAGCGAGACCATGGGCAGCGTCACGATGCGATTGCGGCCGGTGGTCGGGTGCTCGCGCGGCGGCGGCGCCGGATCGCGGACCGCACGGACCGGGAGATGGACGGTGAAGGTGGCGCCGCTGCCCTCGCCGGCGCTGTGGGCCCGGATGGTTCCGCCATGCAGCTCGACCAGCTGCTTGACGATCGACAGGCCGAGGCCGAGCCCGCCGTGCCTGCGCGTGGTGGACGAGTCGGCCTGGCGGAACCGTTCGAACAGGTGGGGCAGGAACTCCGGGCTGATGCCCATGCCCGAGTCGTGGACGGTGATCTCGACGTGCGAGTCCACCCGCTCGAGCAGCACGTCGATCCTGCCGCCCTTCGGCGTGAACTTCACCGCGTTCGTCAGCAGGTTCCACACGATCTGCTGCAGCCGGTTGGGGTCCCCGAACACCGGCCCCGCGTAGGGATCGAGCACCCGCCGCACGACGATCGACCTGGCATCGGCCGACGGCCGCACGCTCTCGATCGCGGACTCGATGATCGTGGCCAGCTCGAGCCGCTGCACGTCGAGGCGGATCTTGCCCGACACGATGCGGTTCATGTCGAGCAGGTCCTCGATCAGCTTGGCCTGCGCGCGGGCGTTGCGGGCGATCGTCTCGAGCCCGCGGCGAGTGTCGGCGTCATCCTTGGCCCGCGACAGCAGGATCTCGGCCCAGCCCAGCACCGCGTTGAGCGGGGTCCGCAGCTCGTGCGACAGGGTGGCGAGGAACTCGTCCTTCATCAGCCCGACCCGCTCGAGCTCGAGCCGCGCGGCGCGCTCGGCCTCGAGGAGCTGAGTCCGCTCGTCGGCGGTGCGCCGGGCGGTCTCGTACATCCGCGCGTTGTCGATCGCGATCGCGGCTTGGGCAGCGATCCCGACGATCAGCCGCTCGGACCGCTCGGTGAACACGTCGCGCGCGTCGTGCCCGAAGAACAGGCCGCCGATCACCTCACCCGACCGTGCGATCACCGGCACCGCCAGGTAGCTGCGCACCGGCAGGTGGCCGGGCGGCATCCCGTGGTGCGGCGCCAGCTGTCCGTAGCGCGGATCGGCCTGGACATCGGCGATCCGGACCACGCCGTCGCCCCGGAAGGTCGGGGCGAAGATCGGGGTCGCCCGCGGGTGCCCGAACTTCTCGAACGCCTCGCGCGGCGCGCCCGACAGGGTGTACAGCGTGAGCACGTCGCCGTCGGGGTTGCGCGCCGTGTAGAAGAACGCGCCGAACTGCGCGCCGCTGAGCTCGGTGGCCGCGTCGGTCACGGCCTGGACGACCGACTGCAGGTCGAGGTTCGACGCGAGGGTCGTGCCGGTCTTGTTGAGCAGGTCGAGGATGCGCGTCTCCTCCTCGAGCGCGTCCTTGGTCGTCCGCAGCTACTGCTCGGCGCGCTGGCGCGCGTACAGGATGCTCTGCATGGTCTGCAGCGCGGTCGAGCGCAGGCGCTGCTCCTCCTCGTCGGGCTCCATCATGTGAGCCCGAGGACCTCGGCCGCGAGCGCGGTGCCGCGTACGCGGGCGGCGATCTTGGCAAACGCGACGTCGCGGGTGGTCGAGGCGTCGTCGCTGAACGGCGAGAACCCGCAGTCGTCAGTGGTGCCGAGCTGCGCGACCGGGATGTACTCGGCGGCCTCCAGGATCCGGTCGCGGACCTCCTCCGCCGTCTCGACGTGGGGATCGATCGGCGCGACCACGCCGACGAAGATCCGCTGACCCGGCCGGAGGTGATCGCGGAGCAGCGCGAGGACCCGGCGGCGATCCGGCTCGCCGGCGAGCGCGACGTAGTAGCTGGTGAGATTTAGCTGCAGGAGGCTGGGTAGCAGCTCGGCGTAGTCGACGTCGGCGCTGTGGGTCGAGTCGCGATCGCCGCCCGGGCAGGTGTGCACGCCGATCCGCGCACGCTCTTCCGGCGAGAACCGAGCGAGCGCGAGGTTGTTGATCTCGACGAAGCTGCGCAGCAGCGCGCCGCCCGGATCGAGCTTGACCGCGAGCCTGCCTTCGGTGAAGTCGACCTGCACCTTGTGCGCGCCGAGCTCGAGGCAGTCGCGGACCTCGGCGACGTGCTCGGCCAGCAGGTCGCGGATGAAATCCTCGCGCGGGTAACCGCGGATCTCGTCGGCGGGATAGAGCAGGCACAATGCCGACG
>JBKJLC010000180.1:0-71950 GCA_046597055.1 Kofleriaceae bacterium
CGAGGGCCCGACGAAGACGTCGCATCACGGCTTCAAGGCCGTCGAGATCCTCGCGTCATCCCTCGTCGCGGAGGCGATGAAGCAGGCCTCCCCGGCGAGCGTGTTCTCGCGCAGCACCGAAGGTCACAATCAGGACAAGGTCCCGATGGGTGCGCTCGCCGCGCGCGACCTGCGCACGATCCAGAGCCTCGCCGATCACATGCTCGCGATCTCGATGCTCGCCGCGGCGCAGGCCACGGACGCCGCGAACCGGGTGGCCGAGCTCCCTGCCCCGCTCCGCACGCTGTACACCGCGATCCGCGAGACCTGCCCGGGGACCGTCGAGGATCAGCGCCACGATGTGCTGATCACGCGCTGCCTCGAGCAGTTCCACGCCGGCGCGCTACCGATCGCCTGAGGGCGCTCTGCCGTCTGCGTGCGCGGACGTGTGCTGTCGGTGCGTGTGTCTCCCTGCGTGTGACTCCGTGCGTCTGGCCCCGTGGGTGTGCCAGAGACGTTCACCGCAGAGACGCAGAGACCGCAGAGCAGAGATCGATCGGGCGTCGCCGTTCGGGCGTGTTCCTTCGCAAGTGTGCCGCTCGAACGGGCGCTGGAGAACCGACGCCAAGAACCCAGGAAAGCCAAGCAGAGGTGATGCGATGTGATGGGATCCCAAAGACGCCCACAGCAGAGATCGATAAGGTGCTCTTGTTCTGGCGGGGGCGTGTGGGCCGAGACGTTCACCAGGCGTCTTGTCCCAATTCTCGCTCTGCGGCCTCTGCGGCTCTGCGGTTAGCTTTTTCAGGCAGACGCGTGAAGAGCACCCGCGTGAAGAGCACCCGCGTGAAGGGAACACCTCCACGGATCCACCCGCACACGCAGCGCGAGCTTACGCCAGCAGCGCCATCAGGTCAGCCGGCAGCGGCGCCTCCGCCGTCAGCCGCTTCTTGTCGGGATGTGGGAAGGTCACGCGCGCCGCGTGCAGCGCATGGCGCGGCAACACGAACAGCTCCGCGAGGTCCGCGACCAGGCCCTCGTCGCAGAACCGGATGAACGCATCATCCCCATGCGCGTACAGCTTGTCGCCGACGATCGGGAAGCCGGCGTGCGCGAGGTGCGCGCGGATCTGATGCTGGCGCCCGGTCACGAGCGTGCAGCGCACGAGCGCGTACACGCCGTGGCGTTGCTCGACGCGGACGCGCGTGATCGCCTGTAGCCCACCCGGACCCGTGAGCATGCGGACGTGGGGCAGCCGGGTCGGATCGCCGGGCTGCGCGACGCGAAGCGGGATGTCGAGCGTGACCTCGGTGTCCCACGGCGGCTGGCCGTGAACGACAGCGAGGTACTCCTTGGTGACGGCGGTCTTCGTCGCGAACGCGCCCTTGATCGTGGCGGCTGCTTCGCGATCGCGAGCGACGACGAGGCAGCCCGAGGTCTCGCGGTCGAGGCGATGACAGATCTGGAGCTCGGGCTCGTCGGGGAAGCGCTCGCTCATCACGCGGGTCAGCGTGTTGAAGTAGAACTTCGCCGACGCGTGAACGGGCAGGCCGGATGGCTTGTCGATCACGTAGAGCCGCGGATCGGTGAGCACGATGCCGAACGTCCGCGGGCAGGGCGGCTCCTGGCGCGCGGGACGGCGGATCACGTAGCGCTCGCCGGCGACGACGCTTGTTGCGGGCTTGAGCGAACCACCGCTGTGACCCTCGGCGCGGCGTAGCTGCGTCTCGATCACCGTCTGGATCTTGGTGCGCGACAGCCGGGGGATCTGCGTCTTGACGAAGTGATCGAGGCGCAGGCCTGCGAGCTCGGGTGGGACGATCAGGTGGCGCTCGACGATCTTCGGCGTGCCGTCGGCCTCGAGGTGCGAGGTGGTACCCCAGTCGATCGACAGGTCGGCACCGGGCGGCAGCGTGAACGCGGTGATCGCGGGCGCGCTGACCAGATCGAGATCGAGGTCCGGCTCTGGCTCGACGTCGTCGGCGACGTCGGCGTCGGCGTCGTCAGGAAGCTTCGGCGTCGTCGGGCTCGTCGACACCGGCGGCCTCGATGTCGTACTTCTTCATCAGCTTCCGGAAGTACTTGCGGTCGATGTCGGCCGCGCGCGCGGCGTGGGAGATGTTGCCGGTGTTACGGCGGAGCAGCTGGAGGATGTAATCGCGCTCGAACGACGCGACCCAGCGCTCCTTCGCGTCCTTGAACGTCACGCCCTCGGCGAGGAGCTCGATCGGCGGTGCTGGAGCCGGTGCGTTGGGATCCATCGAGACCGCGTGACCGGTGACCATCGGGCTGGTCGCGGCGCGCTTCTGCGCCATCATTCGGCCGCTCGCACCCGGGCCCGGTGCCTTCGCGCTGCGCACGTAGTCGGGCAGATCGGCGAGCTCGAGGAGCTGCGAGTCGCAGAACGAGCTAGCGCGCTCGATCACGTTGACCAGCTCGCGGACGTTGCCGGGCCACGCGTAGGCCTGGAGCGCCCCCACCACTTCCTTGGCGACCGAGCGGACCTTGGGCTGGCCATCCGCGCCGCGGTTGGCCGGCATGGTCTTGAGGAAGTGCGCGATCAGCACCGGCAGGTCGTCGGGGCGCTCGCGCAACGACGGCAACCGCAGCCGCACCACCGACAGCCGGTAGAACAGGTCCTGGCGGAACCGGCCGGCGCGCACCTCGTCCTCGAGGTTGCGGTTGGTGGCCGCGATGATGCGGGCGTCGACCTTGGCCGACTTGGCGGCGCCGACCCGACGCACCTCGCGCTGCTCGAGCGCGCGCAGCAGCTTGGGCTGGAGATCGAGCGGCAGCTCGCCGAGCTCGTCGAGGAACAGGGTGCCGCCGTCGGCCAGCTCGAACAGGCCCTGGCGGGTCATGACCGCGCCGGTGAAGCTGCCCTTCTCGTGCCCGAACAGCTCGCTCTCGATCAGGTTGGGCGGCACCGCGCCGCAGTCGAACACCACCAGCTCCTTGGCCTTGCGCGGCGACAGCCCGTGGATGGTCTGGGCCACCACCTCCTTGCCGGTGCCGGTCTCGCCTTCGATCACCACGGTCGTGTTGGTCGGCGCGATCCGCTCGAGGATCGTGTAGATCTCGCGCATCCGCGGGTTGCCACCGATCAGGCCTCCGCAGCGATCGTGGCGCGACGGCACGATCGGCACCTCGTTCTCGCGCGCAGCGAACCGGAGCTGGCTGGTGCCGACCCCGATCGTGCAGCCCGGCTTCAGGAAGCCCTCGCGGACCCGCACCTTGTTGATGAAGGTGCCGTTGGTCGAGCGCTGGTCGACCAGCACGTAGCCGGTGTCCTCCTGGACGATCTTGCAGTGGTAGCGCGACACGGTTTCGTCGCGGACGACGATGTCGTTGTCGTCCATCGACCCGATCCGGATCTCGTCCTTCTCGAACGTCCACTCCTGCTCGGGTCCCTCGACCGTCGTCAGGGTGCACTCGCGAAGATGAAGGGTCGCGCCGCGGTCGAGGAACGCGACCTTGGTCGGCGGCACGAAGTCGGGGAACTTCTTGCTCACGTGGCTCGTATCCTACACCCCCCGGCGCCGCGATAAGCTGACCGGGCCGGCGACCTCCGCCCGCGGCCGCGGTACTCCGGCGCTGCCCTCCCGTGCCCCTCCCCGCTGACCCTCCTGACCTCGCCGTGGCCTCCGACCGCCACGGCGCCCTCGCGCTTGACGACGACCTCGCGCTCGACGGAGACGCCGGCCCGCTCGAGCTCGACGATGACGACGATCGCGACCCGGGGATCGTTGGCGCCGCAGCCAGCCCGGCCGTCCGGTCGGCCTATGCCGATCTGGGCCCGTGGTGGCAGCCGCTGGCCGGCGTCGAGCATGGCGAGCGCTCCCACCTGCACCCCGACGGCAGCCCGCGGATCGTCGAGCGCCGCTTCACCGTGACCGAGGACTTCGCCGGCCACCGCCTCGACCATTACCTCAAGCGCATGATCCCACGGCTGTCGCGGACCAAGCTCCAGGCGGTGATCCGCACCCAGCTGACCCGTGACAGCGGCCGACCGTTCCGGGTCTCGACCTCGGTCGTGCTCGGCGAGCAGTGGCTGATTCGCCGGCCGGCGCGCGCCGAGCCGCCGTGCCCGCGCACCTTCGACGTCCTCCACCATGACGACGCGGTGCTGGTGGTTGGCAAGCCGCCCGGGCTGCCAGTGCACGCATCGGCGAAGTTCTACTTCAACACCCTCGCCCGGGTGGTGTCCGAACGTTTCCCCGACGGCGACTGGCAGCTCTGCCACCGCCTCGATCGCGAGACCTCCGGGGTCCTGGTGATGGCGAGCGGACGCGCCGCGTCGTCCGCGCTCAAGACGGCGTTCGCCTCGAAGACCGCGGTCGAGAAGACCTATCTCGCGATCGTGCACGGCGACCCACCATGGCCCGACGACGGCGCCGGCGACACCGCGCTCGATCACCCGCTGGCGCTGGCCGGCCCCGGCGATCCCAGCCGGCTGCCGAGCGTGCGCATGCTGGTGCGCCCGGGCGGGCTGCCTTCGATGACCCGGGTCAGCGTGGTCGAGCGCGTGCCCGGCTACGCGCTGGTGCGCTGCCGGCTCATCACCGGTCGCCAGCACCAGATCCGCGCCCACGTGGCGCACGCCGGCTATCCGATCGTCGGCGACAAGCTGTACACCGCCGGCGAGGACGCCTTCATCGCGTTCTGCGATCGTGGCATGACCCGCGAGCTGGCGACCCGCCTCGAGCTCCCGCGTCAGGCCCTGCACGCGTGGCGTGTGCGGGTGCCACATCCGGTCCGGGGCGGGGCGCTCGAGGTGACCAGCCCGCTGGCGTGGGACCTCGCGTCGTTCCTGGCGGCGAAGCGCGCCCGCTGATCCGCCCGGGCCTCGAGCGCGTTCGCGCGGCGTTCGAGGCCGCGCGGTCGCGTCACAGACTGGCGATGGCCGCGAGCGCCGGGCCGGCACCGGCCCACAGCGCGATCAGCATGACCATCAGCGCAACCCGGCGGGGCGTGGGGTTGGCTTCGTCGTTGTACGTGCGTGAGGATCGAAACATGGCCGCCTCCTTGGGGTACGCGGAGGGCTATTGCGACCGGCGTGCCGGCGGTTGCCAGGACGAACCCGCGGGATCTCGCGCCTCGGCGCGGCCCATCCGCGCACCTGACTGCGCGCCCGCACGCTCGCGCGCACGCTACGCACCGCAGCACCGACCCTACCTACAGTGGACCACTCGCAGCGCCGGTCGGGACGAGTCGCTCACGACGCGAGCCAGCTCGGTGCCCGTCGGCTGCGCGCGCTCGCGCGGCGTTCGAGCTCGGCGGCCGCGACCCCGAGCACCGTGGCCGTCTCGATCAGGGCGTCGGGTTGGAGCCGCAAGGTCACCGAGCCGATCGTCAGGTGCACGCATCCGCACTGGCATAGATCGACCTGGAGCCCGGGGTGTCCAGCCAGGCGTTCACGGGAACACGAGTTGTCGTCCATTTCAGAATTCAATAATCAATTTCATACCAGAGATCAACTCGTAGCGGCTAAAGGACGGCAACAGGTTCGGAAATAATCAGCCTGTAATCGTGATGTTGGGCTTGACCTGAATTTGATAATAGTTTTCAATTCTCAGAACAGGCCAGGCCGACATGACCACGAACCCCAGCTTCTTCGCCTTGCTGACTGCTGCCGTCCTGGCCGCGAGCCCCGCCCGCGGGCTTGCCGAGGAGCCCGGCCCCGCCGAGCTGCTGCCCCCCGCGGCGCCGGATCGGCCCGCGCAACCCGCCCCGAGCGCCGATCCGCCGGGCGAGATCATCGTCATCGAAGTCGCGCCAGCCGAGACCCCGGTCGCCGCGAGCCCGGTGGTGACCGAGGTGATCGATCGCCGTCGCATGGTCGAGACGGGCGCCGCCACGGTGAGCGCGGCGCTGGCGGCGCGGCCGGGCCTGTGGCTCGAGCGGGGGCGCGGCGGCACCGGCATCTCGATCCAGGGCCTCGGTCCTCGCTACGTGCTGATCCTGGTCGACGGCCAGCGCCAGATCGGCCGGGTCGATGGCGCGATCGACCTCGACCGGTTCGCCACCGGCGACCTCGAGCAGATCGAGATCGTGCGGGGACCCGGGTCGGCCCGGTACGGCTCCGATGCGCTCGGCGGTGTGGTCAACATCGTGACCCGCGCGCCCGACCAGGCGCGCGCCGAGCTGGTGGTCCAGGTCGACCACCGCCGCGCCACCGATCTACGCGCCAGCGCGGCCGGCGGCCACCGCCGCGCCACCGCCGCCGCCGCCGTCGAGTGGCGGCGCGGGCCGGCGCTCGATCGCACGCCCGAGGCCGCCGGCACGACCATCGCAGGGTACGACGACGCGCGCGGCACCCTGCGCGGCCAGTACCGGCGCGGCGAGCGCTGGACGCTCGATGCCAGCGCCGACCTGCAGCGCCGCGACCTGCAGGGGGTCGAGGCCACTGCCACGGGCGCAGTCTCGGACCGCCGCAACCTCATCGAGACCGCCTCGGCAACCGGTCGAGCGCGCTGGCTCGGCGAGCGGACCGGGTTCGAGGCGCGCGCCGGGCTCGGCCACCACCGCGATCAGTACGCGAGCGATCAGCGCGGCGGGTCCGCGCTCGACCGCTACCACGACACCCGCGATCAGCTGGTCGAGACCAGCGCGCAGGCCGAACGTTGGCTGACCGATCGTCACCGCAGCAGCGCGGGCGGCGAGGTCCTGCTCGAGGCGCTGGCCTCGGCCCGGCTGCGCGAGCCCGGCGACCGGGTGCGCGCTGCGCTGTGGCTGCAACACGAGTGGCGGGCCGGCGCCAGCCACCGGCTGTTGCTGGTCCCAGCGGTGCGCCTCGACGCCGACAGCCAGTTCGGTCGCCACGTCACGCCGCACGTGGCCGCGCGCTGGGATCCGATCGACGACGTCGTGCTGCGCGCCAGCGTCGGGATGGGCTACCGGGCACCGAGCTTCAAGGAGCTGCTGCTCCGGTTCGAGAACCCCGGCGCCGGCTATGTCGTCGAGGGCAACCCCGGGCTCCGGCCCGAGACCTCGACCTCCGTGCAGGCCGGCGGCGAGTGGCGCGCGCACGGTTCGCTGTGGCTGGCGGCGCACGTGTTCGGCAACGACCTCCACGATCTGATCGATACGATGGCGATCGAAGATGGCGCCAGCAGCGGACCGATCCGGTTCGGCTACCGCAACACCGGCCGTGCCCGCACCGCCGGCGCCGAGCTCGGGATGACGGTCGGCCACGGCCGGCTCGCCATGGAGCTGGGCTGGGCGTACACGCGCGCCCGCGACCTCGACACCGGGCGCGCGCTCGAGGGCGTGCCGACCCAGCGCGCCGCCGCCGCGCTGCGCTGGCGCGACGACGACGAGGGCCTGACCGGCTTTGCCGAGCTCGCGGCGACCGGCGCCCGTCCCTACCAGCTCGGTGCCACCCGGGTCGCGACCGACCGCCGCCTCGACGTGCGCGCGCGGATCGCCCGGCGCTTCGGCACCTCCCTCGAGCTCTTCATGGGCGTCGACAACCTGCTCGACGGCGGTGACGACCGCCTCGATCCGATCGCGCCACGCACCTTCCACGCCGGCGCGGCCGCGCGCCGCTGAACCACCAGGAGACCTCCATGTTCCACCTCGACCGATCTCTCGTCCGCGGCGCGCTCGGCGCGCTGCTCGCGCTGTCCGCCTGTGCCGACGACCTGCAACCCGAGCCCGAGCTCGACGCCGGCCCGGCCGCCTCCAGCAAGGTCGCGACTGTCCGGAACCCGGACGGAACCTACACGACCCGGGTCGACGCCAGCGCCGCCGACGGCTGGACCCGCCTCGACCTCGACTCCGCCGCCGAGGCCACCGCAACGACCACCTGGGACCTCTCGGCCCAGCGCTTTCACCTCATGCTCAATGGCGGGGTCAGCGGCAGCGCCGGGGTCGAGGTCGCGCCGATCGCCGCGGCCCTGGCCGAGGTGACCACCCCGCCGACCTCCGGCTGGATCTCCGATGGTCCCGACGGCGCCGACGACGGCGGCGAGCCCGACTACGCCTTCGAGCAGGGCGACGGCTGGTACGCCTACGACGGCGCGACCCACCAGCTCACGCCGCGGCCGATGGTCTGGGTCGTGCGCTCCGACGCCGACCAGGTGATCGCGCTGGTGATCGAGCGCTACTACGATGCAGCCGGCAGCTCGGGGCACTTCACGCTGCGCTGGAAGCCGCTGGGCGGAGGTGACAGGTGATCCCGGCGGGGACGACCGCGCGGCGCGGCCGCCCGCGCGCGATGGCTTGGTGGTGCCTCGGCCTCGCGCTCCTCACGCTGGCGTGCGCCGCGTCCGGCTCCGCCACCGGTCAGCTTCGGCCCGACGTGGTGGCGGCGGCCCCCCCTGCGGAGGAGGTCGGGTTCATCGTCGCGGTGCCCGATCGCGGCTTCCTCGGCAACGAGGAGTTGGCCGATGCCTTCGCCGAGCTGGCGCGCGCGCACGTCGCGGCGCTGGTGTACGTCACGGACGAGCGCACCCGCGGCGCGCTGGCGGCCGCGGTCACCGAGCTCGCCGCCCGCGGGGTCGAGCGCGTGGTGGTCCTGCCGTTGTTCCTCACCGGCGCCGAGGTCGGCTTCCAGCGGCTCGCCCGCGCGGTCGCACCCGGCGGCTGGCGGGTGCCGGTCACGCTCGGCGACCGGTTCGGCCGCAGCTACCTGGCGGTCGAGCTGCTCGCCGATCGATTCCGGACGATCACCGCGCCGGCCGGTCGACGGGTGGTCGTGGTCGGCCACGGCGCCGGCGATCCGGCGTCGGTGACCGCGATGACGACCGAGCTGCAGCGGCTGGCCGACCAGGCGGCGCAGGGCTTCGGCTTCGAGTCGGTCCGGGTCTTGGCGTGGCGCGACCGATCGGCCGCCGCCGACGGCGATCGCCAGGCCGCCGCCACGCTGGGCGGGCTGGTCGCCGGCGGGCCCCGGCCGGTGGTCGTCCCGTTCCAGCTCGGTCCCAAGCTCGACTCGATGATGTCGTTCGCCGCGAGCCTGGCCCGCGAGCTCGGCGCGGTCGAGCGGGTCGAGGCCGACCTGACGCCGGATCCGCTGGTCGGCCTGTGGATGATCCGCGAGGCCAACCGCCACCGCCGGCTCGAGGTCGACGACGTGGGCGTGGTGTTCCTCGCGCATGGCTCGGACCATCACTGGAACCAGGGCATGCGGGCCGCGGTCGCCGGCCTGGCGGCGCGCTATCGCGTCGAGTTTGCGTTCTGCATGGCCGACGCGGCGCTGGTCGAGCGCGCGATCCGGCGCCTCGAGGCGCGCGGCGCCCGCGCGGTCGTGGTCGTGCGCGTGTTCGGCCTGGCCCGGAGCTTCCGCGCCTCGGTCGACCGGATGCTGGGCCTCGACGTCGAGGGCACCGACCCGCCCGCGCATGCCGGGCACGGTGATGGCCACGGTCACGGCCACGGGCCAGCCGGCCCGCCGCCGCCGCGGCTCCGCATCGCGGCGCGCGCGGTGAGCGTGGGCGGGCTCGAAGACAGCCCCCACTTCGCGGCCGCCCTGCTCGACCGCGCGCTGGCGATGTCGCGCGAGCCGGCCCGCGAGACGGTGATCCTGGTCGCGCACGGCGCCGGTGACGACCCCAGCAACGATCACTGGCGACAGCGGCTCGCCTCGCTGGCCCGGACCATGCGGGCCGGCGCGGGCGCGAAGTTTCGTGCGATCGAGGTCGGGACCTGGCGCGAAGACTGGCCGGCCCAGCGCGCGCCCGAGGTGGCCGCGATCCGTGGGCTGGTCGAGGTCGCGAGCGCCGACGGCGGCCGCGCGCTGGTGATCCCGGCCCGCACCACCGGCCAGGGTCCCGAGGCCGAGCTGCTGGCCGGGCTGCGTTACCAGCTCGGCCACGGCTTCGCGCCGCATCCGCGGTTCGAGCGGTGGGTCGAGGAGCAGATCGGGCTCGGGCTCGAGGCGCTCGGCGCGGTCCAAGCGCGCCCGGCCGCCGCCGCGCCACCGGCGCCGCCAGCCCACCTCCACGACGAGCGCGACCATGGCCACCACTGCATGGGAGCCCATTCAGTCGACCAGCCGCTACCGCCTGCTCCTGCCCTCGCGCGGCGAGGAGGCCTGGCTGCCCCCGGGCGCCGCCGTGCTCGAGCTGCGCACGTCCCGCCACAGCGCGATGGGCTGGATCCTGGAGCGGTTCCGCCCGCGGCTGGTGGCCGCGGTTGACCTGATGCGCACACGAGGTACCGGCCTCGCGCGGCTCGCGGCCCTCGACGCCGGAGGCTACGCGGCGGTCTTCGCCTTCGGCGCGGGCCGGCGACGCCTGCACCACGAGGTGGCCGTGCTGGCGCAGATCGCGCGCATCCTCGGCGAGGACGGCCTGCTGATCCTCGGGGACTTCGTGCCGGGTGCCGCCGATCGCACCGGGCAGATGGTCCACGGCAGCGGCGGCCCGAGGGCCTCGCTGGCCGAGGTCGGCGCCGGACTCGACGCCGGCGGCCTGGAGATCCTCGCGTGCGCGACCGACGACGCCGACCTGGGCCGCGTGATCCTCGCGCGCGCGCACCGCCGCCGCGCCTGAGGCCGGCCAGGAGCTCATGATTGGCTTGGCGCGGTCCCGCTTCTTCGATCTGCTGGAGCCGCCTGGCGTTGCCGACGTGGTCGTGTGACCGGCGACATCCACTCGTCGTGGGCGATGGAGCTCACGCGCGATCCCACCGACGTCGCGGCCTACGATCCTGCCAGCGGACGCGGCAGCCTCGCGGTCGAGCTGGTGACCCCCGCGGTCACCTCGCCGGGCCTGCCGGCCGACCTGTCCGAGGGCATCCTGCAGCTCCTGAGCGCCAACTGCCACCTGCGCTACGCGAACGTCCACCAGCGCGGCTACCTGGTAGCTCGACATCGATCGCGCCCGCCTGCGCGCGTCCTTCCACCACTACGCAGAGGTGGAGACCGCCGAGGCGCAGACCGCGACGCGGAGCACCCAGGTCGACGAGATGGCTGGCACGGCGCGGCTGCCGGTGCGGATTTACAGCCCGATCCCGAGGATCAGCCGGACCCACGCGCTGCCGCCGGGATCGCCGACCACGGCGCCACGGCCGAGGCGATCGAGCCGGGCGTAGGCCCCGAGCGACATCCAGTACTCGCCCTTCTGCATCATCAGGGTCGGGCCCAGATAGTGGCGCGCGGTCCGGGTCTCGTCGTCGTCGCGGTCCGGGTCGGGGCGGTCGAACCGACCGCGGGCCCAGTACTCGACGCCAACCGTCACCGCCGGGTGGGCCTCATACACCACGCCGACGGTCGGGTTGTAGAGCAGCTTGATCTCGTCGTCGATCCAGTACCACTCCTGCTCGATCCACAGGTTGGCGATCGCGGTCACCGGCCCGAACCGCCGCTCGAGCAGGAGCTTCTGCTCGAGCTCGAGCTCGTCGCGCATCTCGGCGATCTCGAGGTAGACGCCGACATCGACCGGCCACGCGCCCGGCTCGGACACCCGGTAGCGTAGCCGCTGCTTGAGTCCCTGGAAGCGCAGCGCGGCGGCATCGACCGACGCATCCTGGCGGAGCTCGGTGTAGAGGCCGAGCTCCAGCCGGTCGGTGAGCCCGAGCTCCAGCTCGGTCTGGAGCACGTAGCGCGGGGTGGTGACCGCCTCGCTGGTGCCGTCGGGCAGCTCGCGGGCGACCCGCATGGGGATCGCGTCGACGAAGGACTCGAGCTCGAGCTCGCCGGCGGGGATCGTGCGGGTGGCGTACGAGAACGGCAGCACCTTGGGGTTGGCGTGGGCCGCGGCGGGCGCCAGCGCGATCGCGAGGACGACGAGAGGGGGTACAGCGCGCATGTCACTCCAGGACGGTCGGATGAGGATGGATCCATGGCCGCGGCGCGAGCGCGTCGCGGGCGGTGGCGAGGTCGACGGTGGGATCGATCAGGCGCGCGCGCGGCCGCCCGTGCAGCGACACAAAGCAGTCGGCGTACACGCGCGGGGTCGCCACGCCCTGGCCGCGCAGGTCGGCGGCGGCCGCGTGCGCGAACTGCAGGATCAGATCGGGCTGGGTCGCCATCATCGCGGCCTGCACCGGCGTGTAGTAGCGAGCCGGCGAGATGACCCAGCGGCGTCCGGTCGTCGGGTCGATCGCGCGCAGCTCGCAGGCGCCGCTCTTCTCGACCAGCATGACCTTCCACGCGAACCGGAAGCCCTGCTCGGTCCACAGCCCGTCGCCGGGATAGAGATGATGCCGTAGCGGGATCGCGACCTGCAGCGCGCCGTACAGCGCGAGCACGCTGGTCCACCCCCGCGCCGGTGGCGGGTGCTCGGCGCCCGTCGCGGGCGCGGCCGGCGCCACCGGCCACCAGCGCGCCACCAGCTGGCGTGGCCAGGACGGCGCGAAGAACACCGTCGCCATCGCGGTCATCACCCACGGGAACAGCCCGAGCTGGAACATCATCCCGGTGACCAGGTGGAAGCCGATCACGGCGGCATAGGCGACCGCGCGGGTACGCCGCCACGACAGCCAGCCGACGATCGTCAGATCGAACCCGGCGGCCAGCCACGACGCGGCCAGCGCGACCCACGGCTCGCCGAACAGGCCGCCGAGCAGCGGGAAGTCGGGGCGCGCCGCGAGCCAGGTCCGCAGCGGCTCGCCGTCGACGAGCCAGCTCGGCTCGAGCTTGGCGATGCCGCCGAAGACGTAGACGCAGCCGACCTGGAAGCGAACCAGCCACAGCATCCAGGCCGGCATCGTGGCGACCCGGGTCCGGCCCCGGTGGGCGTCGATCGCGAGGGTCGCGCTGGCCGGCACCACCGCGAACACGCCGCACAGCAGCACCAGCAGGTAGTAGTGATTGAGGTACGCGGTGACGTCGCACGCGTGCGCGTACGCCAGCAGGACGCCGTAGCCGAGCGCGGCGAGCCGGTGGTGGAAGCCGAGCACGAGCGCGACCGCGCACGCGGCCATCAGCCCGAAGTGGACGTACATGCCCGGGTACGGCCACGGCTCGACCCAGCTCAGCCCGAGGTAGTGGAAGAAGTGACGCGGCTGATAGAACCCCTCGTCGATCCAGCCGTGCGCGAGGTAGCGCACCACCAGCGCGAGCAGCAGCAGGCCGAACAGCCCGCGCGCCACCGCCAGCGAGCTCGGATCGATCGGCGCGAGCGGTCGCCAGAACCCGCGCCGCGCCGGCGGCGCCGCGATCCGGTCAATCCCCATCGTTGTCGTTGAACGAGAGGGTGGCCCCGAGCGCCGACACCACCTCGGCCTGGTAGGTCATCTTCAAGGCGCGCGCGGCGACCCACGCCGCGTCGACCGCGGGCGCCTGCTGCGCGACCGCGTCGGTCAGCGGGCGCGGCATCGCCAGCACCGCGGCGCGCGCGGCGGCCAGCTCGGCCTGCACCCGCTGCTCGACCGCGGGTCGGTGGTCGGCGATCAGGTCGCCCAGGCGCGGCCCGTCCCCCTCGAGGATCGCGGCGAGGCCGTCATAGGCGGCGACCACGTCGGCGGCGCCGTGGTCGCTCCACGGCGACTCGACCAGGCCCGGCTGGGGCACGCCGCCGGTCATCGAGCCCAGCGGCTTGCCGAGCCGACCGTCGGCCACGTTCTCGGCGAGGAACACCTGGGCGTTGACGACCGCGTCGACCCCGTCCTTGATGGTCGCGAACGGCGCGCCCGGCGCCCCGACCGCGACGAAGCGCCCCGCGTAGCCGTGGTTCCACGCGGCCGCCAGCGCGGCGGTGTCGGCCGCGATCGCGTCGAGCACCGCGATCAGGTAGGCCTGGCGCCGCGGCTCGGCCAGCGCGCCCACCACGTCGCCGCCACCGGGCGCGGCGAACAGCAGGTACTCGGCGATCGCCATGCCCTTCTTGTTGCCGCCCTGGGCGTCGATCAGCGCGCGATCGACCGGCACGGCGTCGGCGATCAGCGCCTCGACCGCGAGCGGATCGACCGGCCACTGCGCGACCCGGCCCTCGTAGAGGTCGTCGCGCACCGGCCCCAGCCGATATGCCTGGGTGCGCATCCACGCGACCCGCAGCGCGCGCCAGCGGGCCTGCAGCTCGGTGAGGCCGGGCGGGTCGAGCGCTGGCACCGCCGCGCGCGCCGCGGTGGCCAGCTCGCCGGCGCGCCCGGCGAGGTCGGCGTAGCCGGGCACGATCACCTCGTCGCCGATCGCGCGCAGCACCTCCTTGCGCGGGCCATCGCCGAGCGGGATCGGGCTGCACGCGGCCAGCAGCACCGTCACCAGCGCCGCGCGGTTCACAGCGACTCCAGGAAGGCGAGCAGCTCGGCCCGCTCGCTCGCGGTCATCGCGAGGAACGCGCGCTGGGCGGCGGAGGCCTCGCCGCCGTGCCAGAGGATCGCCTCGGCGAGATCGCGCGCGCGGCCGTCGTGCAGGAACAGCGTGTGGCCGTTGACGGTCTCGACCAGGCCGATGCCCCACAGCGGCGGGGTCCGCCACTCGTCGCCGGTGGCCTGGTGCTCGGGGCGACCATCGGCGAGCTCGGGGCCGAGATCGTGGAGCAGCAGATCGGTGTAAGGGCGGATCTCCACACCGGCGAGCTCGGGCACCCGCGCGATCACCCCGCCCTCGCCGGTGATCCAGGTCGGCCGGTGACAGCCAGCGCAGCCGGCGGCGGCGAACCGCGCCTTGCCGGCCAGCACGTCGGGCTCGCGCACGTGGCGCCGCCCGGGCGCGGCCAGGGTCTGACCGTACACGGTGACGTCGTCGAGCTTGTCGTCGTCGAGCTCGGCCGGACCGGCGCCCTCGCCGCCGGGCGCGCTTGCGCACGCGATCTGGGCCGGCGGACAATCTTGCTGCGGAAACAGGCTCGAGGTGATGCCGATGTCTCCGACGAACGCGCCGGCGCTCTGCTGGCGGACGCTCGGCTGGCCGGCCTTCCAGCCGAACCGCCCGATCACGGCCCTGGCCTGACCGACATCCCAGACCCGGTTGACGCGACCGCTGAGGCCATCGCCGTCGGCGTCGGCGGGATCCTCGCCCGCGAGCAGGTCGGCGTCGTCGATGCTCTCGAGCAGCCCGAGCCCGGCCACGACCGGTGCCACCCGCGCCGAGGTCAGCGTGCCCGGCTCCATCGCGCCGAAGGCGAGGCCCTCGAAGGTCAAGCGCGGCCGCCGCAGCGTGTACGGCGTGCCGTCGTCGTAGCGGCCGGCGACCTCGTCCCATCCGATCACGGCGGTGCCCTCGCCGGGCACGCCGAGGATCCCGCGCGGGTTGAGCTGGCCGCCATAGCTGGTCTCACCACGCGGCCCGCCATGCAGGTCGGTGCCGGGCACCGACAGCCGGATCAGCATCGACTCCATCGGCGCGCCATCGACGGGCGGCCGACCCCGGCCGTCGAGGAAGTGACAGCTCGAGCACGACGCGGCGTTGAAGGTGGGCCCGAGGCCGTCGAGCCCCTCGGTCGACGACGGCGCGGTCACCCAGTTGCGATTGAACAGCGAGTTGCCGACGAAGAACGGGTCCTTGCGCACGCCGTCGAGGACCGGGAACGGGCGCGAGAACGCGGTGCGGGTGCTGTCGAACGCGGTGCCGCCGACCCCGCCGGCGTACTCCTCGCCGGCCTCGTAGCCGGCGGCGTCGTCGCTGCACCCGGCCGCCATCAGCCCGATCGCGATCAGCGCGCGGCGCCTCACAGCTCGGTCGACACCGGCACGTCGAGGGCCTCCGCGACCTCGACGACCGTGTCGCCGATCGCCTGGACCGCGCGGATCGCGGCCAGGACCTGGGTCCGCCCCGCATCGGCATCCGCCCCGAGGATCGCCTGATCGAACGGACCCGGGATCGCCGCCATCGCGCGGGTGGCCGCGGCCAGCTGATCAGCCATCCGCGTCGCCAGCTCCGGATCGCGCGCGGTGACCAGCTCGTGCAGCGCGGGCCCGGGCCCGGGGCCAGCGCCCCGCCCGAACCAGACGGCCTCGATCCCGGCGAGGTTGCCGGTCAGATCGTCGAGCGTGGTGTCGGAGAAGCACGAGTGCTCGTCCTCCTGGTCCTTGTTCTCGTACGCGGTCAGCATGCGCTCGCCCGACAGCTCGGACGCCGACAGCGTGCCGAGGCCGGTGAGGATGCGGGTCAGCGACTCGACCGGCGCGCCGGTGAACGTGGCGCGGTAGTCGCCGCTGGCGCTCCACCGCGCCGCGACGTGATCGAGATCGGCGACCAGCAGATCCGACACCGTGGTCAGGTACCCGCGGCGACGCGCCTGGTTGGCGGCGGTGCCCCCATCGACGAAGTCGGTATGCGGGCGCGCGCCCGGGCCGGCGGTCGACTGGTCCTGCCCCCACAGCAAGAACTCGATGGCATGGAAGCCGACCGCGACGTTGGACTCGCCGCCGACGAAGTTGATCGAGGTCAGGGTGGCGGCGTCGAGCGTCGGGAACCCGGTCGCATCGTTGATGACGCCGGCGCTCGGGTTGCCGTCGACGTAGTCGACGTAGGCCTCGTCCATCGGCCACGCGTTGATGCGCGGCTCGCGCTCGTCGTCGGGATCGTCGATCGGCCCGCCGTAGAACCGCAGCGCCTCGGTCTGGCGGTAGGGCGCCCGGGCGGCGATCCAGGCGGCGCGCGCCGCGGCCAGCGTGGTCGGCGACGGCGCGGCGACGAAGGCGTCGATCGCGGCATCGAGCGCGTGGCCCTGGACCGCGACGTCGGCATACAGCGCCGCCGCGAGGTCGGCGTGATGGTCGATCATCGGCTGCGCCCGGACGGCGAGCCCGTCCTCGGTGTCGCCGCCGCATGCGGCCACGAGGAGCCCGGCGCTGGCGGTGAGCGCCGTCACAAGCGGTCGGTACGTCATCCGCCAGACGTATCAGAAATCGAAAACGAATGTCAAACTCAAGATCGTCGAGGCCGCGTCAGCCTCGATGCCCGGGCGCTCACATCGAGACGGGTGTGATCACGCCGTCGATGTTGACGCCGCGGGCGAGGTCGCCGCCCCGCCGTGTGTGGGCCGGCGAGGCCGCGCGGCTACGGCGCGTGCTCGGCGAGCGAGACCACCGCCGGTCGCTCGAAGTCCGTGCGCCAGTGGATCGTCAAGCGACGACCGTCGGACTCGACGGCGAGGCCGCCGAGCTCGCCGTCCGGCACGAGCTCCCAGAGCGCGACCTCGCAGAACGCCAGCCACTCGTCCGCGCTACGGCCGGTCGGAGGCGGACTCGGCTGGCAGAACCAGTCGAGCGACACGTCGGCGTCGCGCAGGCGCTGCGGCACCGAATCGAGCACCTCGTGACGCGCGCGGGTCTCGCTCGTGAGGTAGCCGCGCAGCGCGACCGCGGCGTCGAGGTAGCCGAGGAGCACGGGCAGCTTCCACTGCTCGAGCGCCGTTCGCTTGTCGGCGAGCCGCTCGTCCGACAGGAGGCCATGCCACTCGAGCGCGCCCAGCACGGCCTTGCGCTCGCCGACGAGCGCGGCCTGCGGTGCGCCGGTCGTGGCGGCCGCCGCGGCGGCGTCGAGCGCGGCCGCGCGCCGCTCGAGAGCCACCATGTCGGCGCGATCGGTCGCACTGGCAGCTCGACCGGTCGGGGTCTGTGTGAACAGCTCGGCGGGCGACGCCGGCGACGTCGGCGCCGCGGCAGCGGGCGTCGCGGGGCGCGGCCACCGCGCCGCCTCGCGCCGCAGCTCGGTGAGCGCGTTCAGGAGCGCGAGCAGGGTCGCGCGTGGCACCACGAAGCTCGGCTGGGTCATCACCGACGTGGCGAGGACGAGGTCGTCACCGGGCTCGTCACCGCCGAGCTCGTTCCAGAGCGCGCGCGACGCGTCGGACGCCTCGGCCCGGGACACGCGCATCACGCCGAAACCGTTGCGGTGAACGCTGTCCCCGCGGGTGAGCGCATCGACGAGCTCGGGCAGCTCGCCGTCGAGCCAGACGTTCACGACCCAGGCCAGCGGCTCGAACGCGCCGCGCGCGTCGAGCGTGGGGCCGGTCCAGCCGTCGACGATCGGGAAGCGCACGCCGTCCACGGTCAGGAAGGGAGGCACGATCATGGGATGCTCATAGCTTGGGGTAGATCGTGTTGAGCCTCCAGTGCGGAGGCGGTCCGGCGGTGAACAGGTAGCCGCCCTCGTAGGCGATGCCGGCGGCGTTGCGCGGCGTCGTGAAGCGCGGCTGCGTCGCGGCGAGGCCGGTCGGCGGGGGACCAGCCGTGAAGTTCGCGCTGCGCCAGGCCTCCCACGCCAGCTCGGCGTCGCGCACGTACGGCTGCAGCGCATCGGCGGTGGTCTTCGGCACGCCGGCGACATCCCACAGCGCCTGCTCCGCGGGCCCGAAGCTCGAGCCGCCCGGTCGCCGCGCATCGCCGACCGGTGAGCGCCATCGTCGTGACGACGCGGATCAACAGCATCCGCTTCTGATCGGCGGTGAGCGTCGGGTCGCCGACGATGCTCGAGATCGCCTGGATGCTCTCGACGCTGACCAGCACGGCGGCGACGCCGGAGCCGACGAAGTTGGTCCACAGCACGAACCGGGACGCCTGCCCCATGACGTTCACGGCCTGTGCCCCGGCCGCCAGCCCGCGGATCGCCGCGCCGCCGGCGACGAAGCTCGTGACGATGCCGACGATGTCGAGCGCGACGCCGGTCGGGCTGAGCTCGGCGTGCTGCAGCCGCTCGGCGAGGCTGAGCGCGCCGGCGGCGACACCAGCCGCCGCGGAACCGATGAGCAGCAGCGCCACCGCGACCGACCCGCCGCCGGTGAACGGCGCCGCCACCACCGCCGCGCCGAGGAGGACCAGCGAGGCCAGGCCGAAGCGGCTCGGCCAGCTGTCGAGCTGGGTCTCGCCGGTGGTCACGATCTCGTGCTCGGCCGTGGGGATCGCGGCGCCGTTCGGGCCGAGGTGGTTGTTCGCCGGCACCCGGAGCCGGATCACGCCTCGCAGATGGTGGTTGCGCGCGCGGAACTCGGCGAGCGCGAGGTCGAAGGTCGCGCCGTGGAACTCGAGCTGATGATGCTCGGGATCGAGGCCCGGCGTGAGGTCGACGATCGTGATGCCGTGCGCCGACGGTCCGGCGAACAGCTGCAGCCGGTTAGTGGTCGCCGCCTCGACGGCGACGTGCACGGCCGTGAGCGGCGTGCGGCTCTCCGGGCGCAACCGGCCGGCGAGGCCCTCGGCCCGCGCCATGTAGGCCTCGAGCTTCTCGAGGTCGCGGCGCTCGGCATCGTTGAGGACCGTCTGGAGGTAGCGCGCCTCGCTGAGGCGCTGGCCGCTGGCGTCGAGGACGCGGCAGACGACGACGAAGACGTTGTGCTCGGTCGATGGCATCTGGGCCGTGACGCCGGTGCCGAGATCGAAGTAGCCGCCTTGGCCGTCGAGGCTGACCGTGCGCAGGTTGCCGAACCCCGGCGAGCGGTCGCGGTGGTAGGGCAGTGTCTGCGGGTTGAGCGCCTTCACGTACCAGTGATAGGTGCTCGTCGGCGGGGCCGGCGAGGTCGCCGTCCGCGCGACCGAGAAAGAAATGTCCGGTCCGCGATCGGTGACCGACGCGGGGTTTGGGGAGGTGGTGTCGATGCGGTAGTCGCCGGAGGCCTGCTGGCTCGGCCCGGGCGGCCGGAGGAGTGCGCGCTGGATCTCGAGCGGGCTGCGCATCTCCTCGTACGAGTTGTCGGCGACACCCGGCAGCAGCGACCGGGCGTGTGCGCCGGCATCGACCGCGGTGAAGGTCTGCTCGATCGGAAACACCTGGCGATCGCCGCCGAGCGCGCCGCTCTGGACGATCACGCTGCTCCTCATCCGGTAGGTGCCAGGCTCGGTGATCGGCAGCCGCACCATCTCGACCGACGGCGACCAGTCGATGCGGCCCGACGGATACGTCAGCTGCCACTCGCCGGCGAACGTGACCTGACTCCCCGTCTGGACCGGGCGCCGAAGGGTGAACCGGAGGTTCATCCCGACGACCGCCGGCTGCCCGGGCGCCAGCGCCGGCGACATGTCGATGCCGACCCGGTGCCGGCGCGCGAGGTCGGCCGCCTGCTGCTCGGTGACCGTCGGCGGCGGATCGACGCAGCGTGACAGCCGCATGCCCGAGGATATGGCGGGTCGAGCACGGCCGGTCAGCGCGCCGGCGACGCCCTTCACGCCGCCGTAGAGCCGGGCGAGCACCGACGTCGCCGCCTCGTCGGCGTCGTCCTCGTGCGCGGGCACGGGGTCGGTCGCGAGCGGGCGGTGCTGCGCGGCGGCCGGCGCGCCCCGCTGCTGGACCACGTGCGCGAGCTCGTGCGCGAGCAGCGCGTCACCGGCGACCGTGTCGGGCTGGTAGGCGCCGGGCGCGAATGCGATCTGGTTACCGACCGTGACCGCGACGGCGCCGTGCTCGCCGGCCAGCGCGGCGGCGCGCGCGTCGGTATGGACCCGCACGTCGCTCAGCGACTCGCCGTAGGTGTCGGCGGCCGCCTCGACGACCGCCGCCGGTGCCGGCGCGCCGTCGCCGAGCTGCCGGGTCACGTCGGCCGGCGTGATCGCGAGGCCCGCGGGTCGCGGGGCCATCGCGAGCGCCTCCGCCGGCAGGCGGCCGCTGTCGCGCCAGGCCCGCACGCCATGGCGGACGCGTTCGACGACGAACGGCACCAGCCCCGCGGCGGCGTCGAGCCCGCGCGTGCCGCCGCCCGCGTAGTGGCGGAGCGCGCGCTCGAGGTGCTCGGCGTCGCGCTGCTGGTAGTAGGCGACGATGTGTGCGAGGTACGGGCAGCCCTCGGTCGACCGCTCGGGCGCCAGCTCCGCGTCGGCAGCCTCGGTGATCGCGGCGTGGAGCACCGCGACGAAGTCGCCACGGCGCAGCTGGCCAGGCCGGAGCTCGTCGTCGGGAGCGGCGTCGTCGACGATCAGCCGCCGGCTCGGCGGGAGGCGCTCCAGTCGCCGGGTCGCGACCGTGCGCCCGGGTGCGACCGCCGGCGGCGCGTTCGACGGCGCGTCGAGCTCTTGCAGGGCGATCGCGAGCGCGTCGAGCCAGGGCCAGCCGACGACCATGAGCTCGCCCACGCGGGCGTCGAGATCGTCTTCCTGCTCGTCGCGACGACCGTCGCCTCGGTGCTGGTACAGGGGGCCCACCATACGCACCATGACGGTATCGGCTGCCGGGTGGCAAAGGCTGGAAAGCGCCGCGCCGACGTGTGCGCGTCAGTGCTCGAAAGGACACGGCGCGGGGACCGGCGCGGCGCGGCGCGGACCGTCCGAGCACATGTCGCCGGCGGCGGCGCGGTTCGATCGCGAGCGAAACATGAAGACGCCCCTGCTGGACTAGGCGCGCCGACCAGCGCGGCCAGTTTAGCGCAGGTAGGCGTGGCAGCGCGGGTCGCCGTCGACGACGTCGTCACCGGTCGCGGCTCCGCGCGGGAAGCGGGTCCGGTCGCACAGCGCGGCGAGCAGATCGAGGATCTCCTGCGCCATCGCGCGGCCGTCGGGACCGACCACCTGCCGCCCCATCTCCTCACCGGGCTGACCGTTGAGGATCTTGGACCAGTCCTCGTAGGCCTTCTGGCGGGCGTGGGTGCCGAGCGTGTACTCGCCGTCGTCGATCGGAATCTCGGTGCCGTCGGCGCCGTGGCACTCGCTGCAGCGGTCGGCGTACAGCGCGGCGCCGCGCGCCGGATCGCCGCCGGGCCGCAGGACGTAGTTGCCCGGCGTGCCCTCGGACAGATCCCAGATCCAGTCGGGCCGGGCCAGGCGACCCTCGCGCACGTCCACGATGTAGGTCGCGATCGCGCGCAGCGCGCCGTCGTCGAGCGCCGGGCCCAGCGCCGGCTGCGCGCCGTCACCGTCGCGCAGGATCGCCGTGATCTGCTCGACCGACTCGGTGCTCACCAGCCAGTTGCGCTCGAGCACGAACTTCTTGGCCTGGTAGCGCGGACCGTAGATGCCGGCGGCGCCGCGCAGGTCCCAGCCGTAGAGGTTCTTGAGCCGGTAGTCGTGACCGGCATCGCTCGCCGCCAGCGCGTCGGGCCGGGCCGCCACGTCGGCGCGCCACTGATCGAACGCGCGGCCACCGCGCTCGTTCACCGGGACCTCGGCCGGCGCCGGCGTGGTGGTGCTCGAGGAGGACGAGCCGCCACACGCAGCGACGAGCGCGACGAGAAGGGTACTGCGAACAAGATGCATGGACGTCCTATAGCCGAACGTGCCGGTCAGTTCGAGCACCGGCGACGCGATCCGCGCCTGCCATGCTGGCTGACCGGGACGGGACGGTGCACCACGCGTCACGGCATCGGCAGGATGACGGCGTACGCGTCGTCGTTCACCGTGTCGGTCTGCATCGCGGCCGGACCGCCGCCCTTGTAGCCGACCAGCAGCGCCTGGTTGCCCGAGACCGCGGCGCCCCAGAACTGGTCGTTGCCGTTGGCGCCGAGCGGGAACGTGTGCAGCCCGTCACCGAAGGCGGTGTCGAGCCGGCCGGTGGCGTCGAGCACCGCCAGCACGGCGTCCTGCACCGGCATGTCGTTCGGGCCGGTCGACCCGAACAGGAGGGTCTTGCCGCCGGGCAGCGCCAGCGCGCCACGGCAGTTGTCGCCGACCATCGCGCCCGAGGCATCGATCAGCACGGCGCCACGCGCGGCGCCGCCCCAGGTCAGGTCACGCGCGCCGGTGGTGGCGTCGAAGCGCATGGACACGTAGTCGTTCAGGGTGCTGGCGCCGCTGTCGCGACCGTAGCCGCCGGTGACGAGCTGGTTGCCGTGGACCGCGACGCCGTAGATCTCGGTCTGCACTTGCAACACGGCGCTGTGGAAGAAGCCACCCGCGAACGCGGTGTCGGGGACGCCCGCCGGGGTCAGCTTGAACAGCACCGGCTGGACCGTGGAGCCCACGCCCTCCGAGTTGGCGTAGCCGCTGCCGATCACCGAGCCGTCGGCGAGGACCTGGATGCCGCGCGGCGTGGCGTTCGACCGCTGGATGTCGAGCAGGTACTTGCCGCCGGTGCCATAGCTGCTGTCGACGCCGCCGTCGGCGGTCAGGCGGACCACCGCGAAGTCGGTGTCGGTTCGCGGCGCACCGGGGGCCTCCGGGTCCACGCCGCGCTGGACCGCATAGACGTGGATGAGCCCGGCCGCGCCGATCGCGACGCCGCGGGCGGCATCGGTGCTGACGGGGGCGGTCGTGCTGGTGGCGGTGCTGAGGTCGAGCAGGCGGACGCCGCCGACGCCGAAGCCGAGGTCAGGGGTCCCGTCGGTGTTCAGGCGGGCCACGGCGACGTCGCGATCGGCCGCGGTGACCGGGTTGGCGACGGTGGCCGACACGACAATCTTGCCACTCGGCTGGACGCCGATGCCGACCTCGCCGGCGCCGCCCTTGAAGTCGAGGGTGGTCGCCGCGATGCCGTCGCCGCTGAACGTCGGGTCGAGCGCGCCGGCCGCGGTCAGCTTGACCACCGTGACCAGGCGCGGGCCAGCGATCGTCGCACCGACGAAGCCGGCGGCGTAGAACCCACCACCAGGCGCGGCGACCGCCGACTGGAGCTGGTCGGGACCGGCCGCCGACAGCGGCACCGCGACCGGCGTGGGCGGCACGAACGGGGACGGCGGCGCGTCGGTCGGGGCGTCGGTCGGGGGCACCGCGGCGTCGACGGTGGTGACCACGCCAGCGTCGGTCTGAACGTCTGGCGACTTCTCGTCGTCACCACAGCCCGAGAGCGAGAGGGTCGACAGCGCGGCGCCGAGGAGGAAGGGGAGCGGAAGGGTTTGCAGCGTACGCATCAGCGGCTCCTTGAGACAATTGAATGTGAAAACCGTAATCAATGAGAACGCGCGCCGCAGGCGCAGCGCGTGGGGGACCGAGCTCAGAAGCGGGCCTTGTACCCGACGGTCACGAGGCGCGGCGCGTTGGGACGCGCGCCGTACGGACGACGCGCGACCACGACCTGCTCGTCGAGCAGGTTGTCGACGGTGGCGTAGAGCTCGGCCCAGCGGGCGAGTGTCACGTGGGCGGTGAGGTCGATCGTGACCAGCGCGTCGGCGCGCTCGGCAGGTAGCATCGGCCCCTGGCCGGCGACGTCGCGGACCGCGCCGTGCCAGCGCACCGAGCTGCCGAGCTCCCAGCGCGGCGCGGCCACCGCCGCGCTGACCGCGACCTGGTGCGCCGGCAGGTACGGCAGCTCGTCGCCGGGCATCACGTCGCCCCAGGCGGCGAAGTCCGACGCGAAGCCGGTCTGGAACGACGACGCGGTCCAGGTGTACGTGGCCTGCACCGGCGCGCGCCAGGCGCCGCCGAGCGGGATCTCGGCGCCGGCCTGGGCCTCGGCGCCCCACACGTTGACGCGGCCGCCGTCGAACTGATCGCCGTCCTGCATCGCGGCGCAGCCGGTCGAGAACGTGCAGGTGCCCTTGAGGTTCGAGTAGTCGCTGAAGAAGCCGATCAGATCGGCGCTGACGTGGTCGGAGCGCCAGCGGGCCCCGGCCTCGTAGTTGACCGACAGCTCGGGGCGGGCCTGGTCGGCGCTGGTCGGCGCCGCCGGCACGAACCCGCGATGGACGCCGGCGAGCAGCGCCAGCCGGTCGTCGAGGTGGTAGAGGACGCCGCCGCCGGGGATCGCGACCGCCTCCGAGGCGCCGGTGGTCATCTCGCTCAGGTGGTCGGCGAAGCGCACGTCGAGCAGCTCGAGCCGCAGGCCGGCGATCAGCTCGAGCTTGCCCCAGCGGATCCGGTCCTGCCCGTGCAGCGCCAGCGCGGTCGTCTCGGCGCGCGAGTC
This sequence comes from Kofleriaceae bacterium, assembly GCA_046597055.1. Lineage (GTDB taxonomy): Bacteria > Myxococcota_A > Polyangia > Haliangiales > Haliangiaceae > UBA2376. Next base: position 24,569 of record JBKJLC010000180.1, read on the forward strand.
GAGCACGGTCGCGCGCGGGCGCTCGGAGCGGACCAGCGCACCGGCGGTCATGCGGTAGGTGTCCTCGTGGCGGACCCGGTCGGCGCGGTCGAAGTGGATGCGCACGCCGGCGTCGAGGTGGTGCGAGGTCGGGCCCCAGCGCTCCTCGGCCTGATAGCTCGCCTGGACACCCTGCGAGACGAACCGACGATCGTTGGTGCCGCGCACCAGCTCGTCCTCGGGGGCCTGCGAGTCGGCGGCGCCGGTGAGCACGGCGTAGTAGAGACGGTTGGCGCCCGCGGTCGGCGCCGCGAGCACGCCGCCGAGATCACGCTCGCCGACGAACCCGTCGACCTTGCCCCAGGCCCGCTGCAGCCAGTGCCGGTAGGCGGTGGTCGTGACCCGCCGGTGGCGACCCAGCTCGACCTTGTGGTCGGCGCGCAGGCGGACATGATCCCAGTCCATCCGATCGAGCGCGCTGCCGAGGTAGCGGCGCTGGGGCGCGGCCGCGAAGTCGGCGTCGGTCAGCCCGGTGTAGGTCTCGTTCGAGCCCTCGCGCGCGTAGCCGGCCTTGAGGTCGAGCTGGTGATAGGTGGGGGCCGCCGGCGCGCCGTGGACCCGCAGGTGGAGCGACGCGTCGTCCTTGTCGAACCCGGTGTCGCCGCCGCCGTCGAGCTGCTTGAAGCCGTCGGTGCGCAGCTTGACGTACTCGCCTTGCAGGCCCCAGCGCGCGCCGCGCTCGGCGAGGCGACCGTGCAGCTTGCCGTACAGGTCGCTGCCGATCGCGGCATCGAGGTAGCCCTCGCGCTGCGTCGGCATCGGCGCGCCGATCAGGTTGACCGCGCCGCCGACCGTGTTGGGCCCGAACAGGATGGCCGACGGGCCCTTGATGACGTCGACCCGGCTCATGCGGGTGACCAGCGGGAAGTAGTACGCGGCGGGCGCCGAGTAGGGGGCCGGCGCGACCAGGATGCCGTCCTCCATCAGCGCGACCTTGGCGCTGCGCTCGGCGGCGGCGCCGCGCATGCCGATGTTGGGCCGCAGGCCGTAGCCGTCCTCGTCGCGCAGGTAGACGCCGGCGACGTGCGCCAGCACCTTGTGGATGTCGTCGTGCTCGGCGCGCTCGAGCGCCTCGGTGTCGACCGTGCCGTGCGAGCCGGGCGGCGCCCGGTCGACGATCTCGATGGTCTCGGCCTCGGCCTCGGCCATCGCGGCCAGCTCGTCGTCGGTGAGCGCGGCGTGCACGGTCGCGGCGGGCGGCGCGGTCTGCGCGGCGCGCGGCGGCGCGGCGGCGGGCGTGCCCGGCACCGGCGGCGACGCCGGCGGCACCGACGAGGCGACCGGCTGCGCCGCGACCGGCGCGATCAGCGACGCCGACAGCAGCAGGATTCCGACACGGGCGCAGGTGGGGTACATCATGGGCGGGCGTGGAGGTGGATGGGAGGGGTGGTGGGCGCGGGCGTGACCCACCCGCGGGGACCGAGGTCGACGATGCCGGCGAGATCGACCGCGGGATCGATCAACGCCACCGGCGGCCGGCCGTTGAGCGAGACCCGGGTGTCGGCGTGGACCGCGACCTCGCCGTGGCCGGCGGCGCGCAGATCCGCCGCGATCCGGCGCGCCAGCTGCGCGATCAGGTCGGGCTGCCCGGCCATCTCGCGCTCCTGGCGTGCGGTGAGGTACCGGCGGGGCGGGACCTCGAGCCGGCGACCGTCCGAAAACCGGACGACGAAGGTGACGCTGCCGTGCTTCTCGCGGACCATCACCTGCCAGGCGAACCGGGCGCCGTCCTCGTTCCACAGCAGGCTGCCGGGGTAGACGTGGTGGCGCAGGGGGAGGAGCAGCTGGAGCACGACGTGGAGGGCGAGGACCCCGCCGACCGCGCGCGACACCACCGCGGGCGCGGTCGCCGGCGGTGGCACCGAGGCCGGCCGCGGGCGGCCGATCGTCGCGAGCAGGCGGCGCGGCCAGCCCGGCCCGAAGAAGATCAGGGCCGCGCTGGTCATGATCAGCGGGAACATCCCGATGTTGAAGAAGTAGCCGGTCGCGGCGTGGAAGCCGATCAGCACGCCAAAGGCGGCGCGCCGGGTCCGGCCCCACGACAGCCACACCACGATGGTGGTGTCGAACAGGAACCCGGCCCAGCTCATCGCGTGCGCGACCCAGCGCTCGTCGAGCCACGGCCCGATCAGCGGGGTGTCGGTGCGCGCCGACAGCCACACGTTGATCGGCTGCGCGTGGATCAGCCAGTCGGGCTGGGCCTTGGCCAGCCCCGCGAACACGTACACCGCCCCGACCTGGACCCGGAGCAGCCACACCGTCCAGGCCGGCACCACCTCGAGCGCGATCGCGGGCCGACGCCAGGCATCGACCGACCAGGCCCGGTGCGCGGGCAAGACCGCGAGCAGCCCGCCGAGCAGCACGACCAGATAGTGATGGTTGAGGTAGTTGGTGACGTCGATCAGCTGCGTGTACGCGAACCCGAGCGTGAACAGCGGCGTCACCACCCGGTGCCAGGCGCCGGCCGCGATCGCGAGCGCCAGCCCGGCCAGCACGCCGTAGTGGATGTACATGCCGGTGACCGACCACGGCTCGACCCAGGCGAACCCTGGAAACGCGAAGAAGAACCGGGGCGCGCCGTACATCGGCTCGATCCAGCCGGTCGCCAGGAACCGCACGATCCCGCCGAACATCACCAGCCCGAAGATGATCCGGAACGCCGCCAGCGAGGCGACATCGACCGGTCGCGCCGCGCGCGCGACCACGCGCCGCGACAGCGTCCAGGCGCGGGGGACCGGGATGAACATCAGTCGACGTCTCCGGCCACGTCGTCGGGGATGTCGAGCCCGAGCACGGTCAGGAACTGGCTCTTGAGGTCGTCGGTGAACGCCTTGGTCGCGGCGTGGACCGCGACGATCCGCGCGCGATCAGCGGTGAGCGCGGCGATGAAGCCGTCGGGCAAGGCGTCGGCCGCGACGATCGCGGCGTCGAGCGAGCCGGTCATCCGGTCCGCCAGCTCGGTCGCGCCGACCGCGCGCAGGTAGTCGTCGAAGCCGGGGCCGTCGACCGCGGCGGTGCCGGTGAACGCGGCGCGCAGCGCCCGCAGGTTGATCCGGATCGCGAACGACGACCGGTCGGCGAAGCGGTGCTCGACCTCGCGCAGGCACGGCGCGTCGACCGTGCCGCACGCGTTCATCGTGAGGCCCGAGGCCTCACCGAGCTTCATGTCCTTCACGATCTCGTCGACGTAGAAGAGGCCGTCGGACACCATGTTGAGCGCCTCGCGCTCGCTGACGATCGACGAGCCAGCGGTGCCAGCCAGGGCCAGCTGGTCGCGGTAGCCACCGCCGCCCGGGCGCCACGCGGTCGCGAGCGCCGCGGCCTGGGTCGCGACGTCACGGGCGATCGACGCGGCGAGCGCGCACCGGGCCTTCGGCAGGTCGGCGCCGAGCGCGTCCCAGCCGTTCGGCGCCAGCGGGCAGCTGTGGCTGGTCGCGGTGAAGAAGAGCAGGTACTCGACCGCAGCCAGCGAGCGCGCATTGTCGAACCGGGTCGTCACGTCGTACGAGGCCGGCGTGTTCCACCGGACCAGCACGTCGTTGTCGATCGAGCACGGGCCCACGTTGGGCCAGGCGTAGATGCGGTTGCGCAGGGTGGCGTCGGCCGCGACCGCCGGCCCCACCAGCACCGCATCGGCGGACTCCCAGCCGTCGATCGCGGTCGCCCACGCGGCCTGGGCCGCCACCTCGGTCGCGACCGGATCACCCGCGCCGCCCAGCGCGGCGCAGCGGGCGTCGATCGCGGTGACCAGCCCCACGGTGTCGGTCGCGAACCGGTCGTAGGTCGGGATCAGCAGGTGGTCCGCGAGGTGCGCGAGCACCGCCCGGCGATCGAACCCGACCTCGGCCGCGTCGGTCACGAACCTGCCGTCACCGCTGCACCCGGCGAGGGCCAGGGTGGCGGCGAGGGCGGTCAGCGTGCGAGCCATACCCTCACGTAACACGACCTATGTGAGTTTGAAAAGCATTATCAAACTCACCTTCCACCGCCTACATCTATGTCGGGACACCCGTGCTAAATAGCAGCCGTGAGCAAGCCGCCCCTGGCGCAGCGTCGCAAGGACCGCGCCCGGCCGTTCTCCCGCAAGCACGCACGCTACTGGCTGACCGCGGTCGGCGGAATGGTCCTCATCATGGCCGTCAACGTCGGCCTCGGCGTCTGGTTCATGGACGACCCGCCCGACGCCCTGCCGCCCATCGAGTACGCCCCGATCCCTCCCATGGTGGTCCCGCTCGACGCCGGGGTGCCGCTCGACAGCGCACCCGGTGGGGGCATGGTCCCGCCGGCCGACGTCGCGCCGCGCTGACCGCCGGGCGAGTCGAAGGGCCTTCCGAGGGAGCCCGCCCATGTTCCGGTGGCCCTGAGCCAGGGCTCGCGCAGCGAGCCCGCGGTCGAAGGGCAGACCGTCGAAGATGACGTGCTGGACCTCGCTGCTCGGCCCTTCGACACGGCGCTTCGCGCCGGCTCAGGCCCACCGGAACGGGAGCGCTTTTTTCGATCACATCGAGGGAGGGTTCAATCCCGAGGCGCGCCCTTCGACCTCGGGTTCGCAACGAGCCCTTCGCTCAAGGACACCGGGAAAGTCAGCCACGGCCGCGCCTGGCTACTCCCACACGATCTCGTACGGCAGCCGGGCCTGGACCGACTCGGGCGCCACCAGCAGCGACGGCGGGATCGCGCCGAGCACCGCGCGCACCGCGGGCAGATCGCCCAGCCCGATCGCGGGCGTCGGTGCCTGCGCCCGCGCGCCGAGCAGGGACACCAGCGTACCGAGCAGGCCCGCGCTCACCCGCGGCAGCGCGATCACGCGGACGCGGTCGTCCGGGCTCAGCCCGATGCGCTCCTTCGCGAGCGTGATCGCATCGGCGATGCCCCCGAGCCGGTCGACCAGCCCGATGCCAGCCGCCTGCTGCCCGGACCAGACCCGGCCGCGGCCCAGCTCGTCGACGCGGGTCTGGGTCAGCTTGCGGCCTTCGGCGACCGCGCCGGTGAAGCGCCGGTAGAAGTAGGTCAGCCGGTCACGCAGCAGCGTGCGCTCCTCGGGGGTGTACGGCCGGTACATGCTCTCCATGTCGGCGCGGGCCCCGCGCCGGAACGTATCGGTGGTGACGCCGAGCCGGGCCATCAGGCCCGACAGGTCGAACTTGCCGTAGAAGATGCCGATCGACCCGGTGATCGTCATCGGCTCGGCAAAGATCACGTCGCAGCCGGCGGCCAGGAAGTAGCCGCCCGACGCGGCGACGTCGCCCATCGAGCAGATGATCGGCTTGACTCCGCGGGTCTTGAACACCTCGCGCGACATGACCTCCGACGCCAGCGCGCTGCCCCCGGGCGAGTCGATGCGGATCACGATCGCGCGCACCTCGGGGCTGTTGCGGGCGGCGCTGATCGCCTTGGCGATGGTCTCGCCGCCGACCAGCTTGCGACCCAGGAACGGGATCGACGACGACTGGCCGTCGACGATGTCACCGTCGGCATAGATGACCGCGATCGCCGGGCGCAGCCAGCGATCGTCCTGCTCGCGCGGCGCCTCGCCGACCGGCGCCAGGCCGCCCAGCTCGATCGACACCAGCTCGGCCACGCGCTCGGGGTTGGCGACCGCGTCGATCAGCCGCGGCTCCTTCTCGAGCTGGCCGGCGGTGTACGGACCCCCGTCGATGAGCGCGAGCACGGTCGCCTGGTCGAGCTTGCGGCCGGCGGCGATGCCGTCGACGAAGCTCTGCCACAGGCTGTCGTACAGCTCGTTGCGCATGCGCAGCGCGGCCTCCGACGGCGCGATCTCGGTGAACTGCTCGGGCGCGCTCTTGTACTCGGCGATCTTCTCGAACTGGGCATCGACCCCGAGCTTGTCGAACGCGCCGCGGAAGTAGAGCGTGGTGCCGGCGAACCCGACCAGCCGGACCCCGCCGGCGGGGTCGAGGTAGATCTTGTCGGCGGCGGTGGCCAGCCAGTAGTCGCGGCCCGACGCCGAAACCAGGTACGCGAACACCTTGGTGCCGCCGCGCGAGACCGCGCGCACCTCGTCGCGGATCTCCTGCAGCGATGCCCAGCCGGCGCCGGCGCCGTCGATCGCGAGGACCACGCCCTTCACCGCGGGATCGCGGCGGATCGCGCGCAGGCGCAAGACGATCGCGGTGACCTCGCGCGGCCCGATGCTCCCCGACAGCTCGATGCGTTCGATCCGCTGGGCCCGGCCCTGCACCGCGGGCGGTGGGCTCGCCGACCAGCGCGCGATCAGGGTGCCGCCGGTCGGGTGGCCGGTGCCGTCCTCGTCGATGCGGCCGCGGCCATAGACGCCGGCGCCGAGCGAGCCGAACGACAGCTCGAGCCCGGCCGCGAAGCGCACGTCGCGGTCGGTGCGATCGGTCTCGTCGACCGGCGTGGTCTCGATGATGTGGAGCGCGCGGGTCTCGGCCGAGGCCTGCAGGTACACGCCGCGGGCGGCGCGCACCGACACCCGCAGCCAGCCGTCGACGTCGCCGCGGGTCTCGCCGACCCGGCCGCCGAGGCCGAGATCGACCCGGTCGGTGCCGAGCGGGCGTGCGGTCAGCTCGAGCTCGTAGCGACGCTGGACCGGCACCGTGCCGAGGGTCGGCGCGTTGACGTCGCGCACGACCGCGCCGGCCGCGAGGTGATTGCCCATGCGCAGCGACAGGCCGAGATCGACGGTGGTGCGGCCCTGGGCCGGGCCCTCGCCGTAGAAATGACGGAGCGCAATGCCGAGCCCGCCGCGCCGGCCGAACGGGGTCGACATCGCCACCGACACCCGCCAGGGCGTGCCGGGATCGGGGGCGAGCGTCTGCCGCGGCGGCCGCAGGGCCTCGACCCCGAACCCGATGCCGAGCCGGGGCAACACGCCACCGCCGGCCGGCCCGGCCAGGAACAGCCCGACGCCGTTGCCGGGGCTGGCGGCGGTGTCGGCATCGGCGAGATCGAGCGCGAGCGTCAGGCTGCCGCCGGTCAGGTGCTGGAGCCCGCCCGGGTTGAGCGCGGTCGCGCGGGCGTCGTGGTCACCGGCCAGCGGGGTGGTCGGCAGGTCGACGCCGCCGGTCGGCTCCTCCGCGTACTGGCGGGTCGCGGTCTGGGCGTGGGCCAGCACGGGAACCGCCGCGAGGACGACCGCGGCGACGACGGAGCACAGCTGCATCGGCCGGAAGGTAGCACCCGCGCGGCCCGCCCCGTATGATCGGCCGGTGTCGACCGCCCAGCTGCTCGAGCGTCACCCGCTCCTGGCCCGGTTGAGCCCGGCGCAACTCGAACAGATCGTCGCGGCCGGCGAGCTCGAGACGTTCGCCCCCGGCGAGGAAGTGGTGGCGGAGGGCAGCCTCGGCGACGCACTCTACCTGGTGCTCACCGGCCGGGTCGCGGTGGTCAAGGGCGGCCACCCGCTCGCGCGCCTCGGCTCTGGCGAGTTCTTCGGCGAGATGGCGCTGGTCGAGCCCGCGCCGCGCTCGGCGACCGTGGTCGCCGAGGAGCCGTCGTTCCTCTACCGCCTGCCCTACCTGTCGCTGCAGCGGCTCTTCCAGGCCGAGCCGGTCGCCGGCAACGCGGTGCTGATCGAGGTCATCAAGACCCTGAGCGAGCGCCTGCGCCGCGCCAACCGGATGGTCAGCTCGGTCGGCGAGCTCGCCGACTGGCTGGCCGGCTCGCTGGTGTAACCCGGCCCGCAGCGGGGGCGGTCCGGCGGTCGACGCGCGCGCCGACCGTGAGTAAGCTGCGCCCGATGTCCTCGCTCTCGCGACCGCCGTCCACCTTGTCCTGCGCCGAGCTGTTCACGACCTGGCTCCCGGCCGCCTTTGCCCAGGCCCGCGCGGCCGGCGCGACCCCACCCGACGTGATGATCGCGATCGAGCTCGCCGGCGACGGCGGTGGCGCGTGGACCCTGGTCGTCACCGGCGGAGCGCTCGAGGTCAACCCCGGCGCCGATCCGGCCGCGGTGATCACGCTGCGGCAGTCGGCCGCCGACCTGCGCGCCGCGATCTGGGGCGAGGGTGACGTGCCGCCGCTCTTGCCGGCCGAGGTCGACCTCGGCCAGGCGCTGGCTGGCCAGAACAGCCTGCCGCTCGGCGCGCTCGCGCAGGCCCGCGGGACCCTCGTGGTCGAGGTGCCCGGCTTCGCCGGACGGACCTGGAGCGCGGTCATCGCGATCGGCGGCGCGACCACGCCGAGCGCCACCGTGCGCGCCGAGCTGGAGACGCTGGACGCGCTCCGCCGCGGCGAGCTCGGCCCGTCGCAGGCGTTCTTCACCGGCAAGATCGCGATCAGCGGCGACGTCGCCTGGCTGATGCAAGTCGGCATGAGCCTGGCGGCCGGGGGAATGGGCGGCCTGCCCAATTGAACGGACGGCGGACCACGCGACTCCTGCGCGCCGCGGTCGCGGTCGCCGCGATCGCGATGCTGGGCGGCTCGGGCGGAGGGCTCCAGGCCGAGCTGCTGCTCGCGATCGCCGTGATCCTCGGCGCCGCCAAGCTGTCCGGCGACCTGTTCGACCGGGTCGGCATGCCGCCGGTCCTGGGCGAGCTCACCGCCGGCATCGTCATCGGCAACCTCGATCTGCTCGGCTGGCATGTCTTCGACGCGTCGCTCGCCCACCCCAACCTCATGTTTCTCGCCGAGCTCGGCGTGATCGTCCTGCTGTTCCAGGTCGGCCTCGAGTCGAACCTCGGCCAGATGGCGAAGGTCGGCGTGTCGGCGTTCGTGGTCGCGACCGTGGGCGTGGTGCTGCCGATGGCGATGGGCTACGGCCTGCACGCCGCGCTCGCCCCCGACAAGACCTGGCATACCCACCTGTTCATCGGCGCGATCCTGACCGCGACCTCGGTCGGCATCACCGCCCGCGTGTTCAAGGACCTCGGCCAGATCGCGTCGCCGACCGGGCGGGTCGTGCTCGGCGCCGCGGTGATCGACGACGTCCTCGGCCTGATCGTCCTCGCGGTGGTGTCCGGGGTCGTGGTCGGCGCCGGCGGCGGCACGCCGCTCGACGCGCTCGGCATCGCCATCATCATCGGCAAGGCGGTCGGCTTCCTCGCGGTCGCGATCGCGCTCGGACCGTACCTGTCGCGGCGGCTGTACCGGGCGGCGTCGTACCTGCGCGTGCACGGCGTGCTGCTCGCGACCTCGCTCGCGATCTGCTTCGCGGTCGCCTATGCGGCCCACGCGGTCGGGCTGGCCCCGATCGTCGGCGCGTTCGCGGCCGGCCTCATCCTCGACGAGCTGGTCTTCCACGATCACCTCGCCAAGGGCGACCGGCCGCTGGAGGCGCAACTCGAGCCGATCGGCCAGATGCTGACGCCCCTGTTCTTCGTGGTGACCGGCGCCGGCGTCAATCTGGGCGCGTTCGGTGATCGCGAGGCGGTGATCCTCGCCGGCGCGCTCACCGCCGCCGCGATCATCGGCAAGCAGGCGTGCGCGCTGGTCGCGTTCGGCAACGGCGTCGACCGGCTCTCGGTCGGGATCGGCATGATCCCGCGCGGCGAGGTCGGGCTCATCTTCGCCGCGACCGGCGCGGCGCTCATGTTCGAGGGCCGCGCGGTGGTCGACCCGCGCACCTACGCGGCGGTGGTGCTGATGGTGATGATCACGACCATGGTGACCCCGCCGGTGCTGGGCTGGTCGCTGCGCCGGGCCGCCGCGCGCGACGCCGCCCGCGGGGCCGCATGAACCGCCGCGGGCTGATCCTCGGGGTCGTGGCCGGCGCGCTCGCCTGCGGCGGCCCCGCCAACCCGGCGGCACCGGGCCGGGTCGCAAATGGCCCGCTGATCGCGCTCACGCTGCCGGTGCTCGACGGCGGCGCGCTCGATCTGACCAGCCTGCGCGGCCAGGTCGTGGTGATCCACGTGTTCGCCACCTGGTCGCTGGCGGCCCAGGGCGAGGTCGATGCGCTCCGCGCGGTCGATCAGGGCCCCGACGTCACGGTGGTCGGGCTCGCGCTCGACCCCGAGGGGCGGGTGCTGGTGTCACCGTGGCGCAACGCGAGCGACGTCCGCTACCTGGTGGCCCTCGCCGACGAAGACCTGCGCGCGGGCCGCGGCCCGCTCGGCCCGCTGCCAGTGGTGCCGATCACGATCGTGCTCGATCGCGCCGGCCGCATGCACGGCCGCGTCGATCGCCAGATCACACCGGCCGAGCTCGACGCGATGATCGCAGCGGCGCGCGCCTCGTCATGACGCACATGTTATCGTGCCCGCCATGAGCGCCGCGCAGCGACGGAGGGTGGGCCCCCTGCCTGCTCCGCCGGTGAGATCATGCTGAGGGCGACCGCCTGCGTCGCCCTGGTCGCGCTGAGTGCGGGCGTCGCCGGCGCCGGCAAGACCCTGCCGTCGCACGCGGTCGGTGGCATCGCGGTGACCGGCAACGCCGACGCCGGGCTCGGCCTGGCCGTGCGCAGCGCCGCCGAGGCCGGGCTCGCCGGTTCGACCCTCCACGTCTCTGCGCCCGCGGTCGCGAAGATCCTCGGCGCGGTCCCCGATCTCGCCGGGTGCACCGACGCCGCGTGCCTGACCCGGTTCGCCGCCGCCGCCGGCGCCGATCGGGTGGTCGCGGTCGAGGTCGCGGCCAAGGGCGAGCTCCATCAGCTGACCGTCCTGGTCGCCGACACCACCGGCCGCGCGCTGCGCCGCCGTCAGGACGATTGCATCGCGTGCGCGGTCCCGGAGATCCAGGAGAAGATCACCGAGCTGGTGCGCGCTGCGGTGACCGCCGGCGCCGACGACACGATCGCCGTGGAGGTCGGGTCGACCCCGGCCGGCGCCGCGCTCACCGTCGATGGCACCGACCGCGGCCCCACTCCGTGGCGCGGCGAGCTGACCGCGGGCGCCCACGACGTGATGGTGACCGACCCGGATGGCCGCGCGATCCGCGAGCAGATCTTCGTCGACGCCGCCGGCGATGGTCGGTTCAGCGTGATCATCCCGGAGGTGACCTCGGTGCCGCGCCGGTGGGGCACGCTGCGCTGGGTGGCCGCCGGCACCGGCGGCGCCGCGCTGATCACCGGCATCGTGCTGCTCGGCAAGGACGGCGACGGCACCTGCGACGAGCCAGTCTGCCCCGAGCGCTACGAGTCGACCGCAACCGGCGTCCTCTTCGTCGGGACTGGGCTCGCGCTGGGTGCGGCCGCCGGCTGGATGATCTGGCAGGACCGCGAGCACGGGCACCCGACCCTCGCCATCACGCCTACCGCCGGTGGGATCAGCGCCGCGGTCGGCGGCCGGTTCTGAGCGACGCCCCTCGGGCTGGGCTCACTCGACGGTGCTGAACCGATGCCGCCGCGGCGGCCGCGTTCAGCGACTGCCCTGCTGCTGCTTGACCTTCTTCGCCACGGCGTCGAGCGCGCCCTTCATCTCGGCATTGCCGGGGTCGTTCTTGAGCACGGCCTGGTAGTACGTGCGGGCCTGGTCGTAGCTGCCCTTGCGGAAGTAGAGATGGCCGAGGAACTTGCGCGCCTCGTCGCCGGCTCCGGCCCGCAGCGCGCGCTCGGCGGCCGCGATCGCACCGTCGAGGTTCTTGGTCTGCCAGGTCGCGCGAGCGAGCCCGAGGTAGGCCTGGCCGAGGTACTGCTTGCTGGCGATCACCTTGTTGTAGGCGGCGATCGCCTCGGCGTAGCTCGCGTCCTTGTAGTGGCGCTCGGCAGTCTTGAGCAGGTCGCCGGGCTCGGTGTCGGCCTGCTCGGGTTTGTCCTTGTCGTCGTCGGGCGCGGGATCGCGCGGCCGGGCCGAGCCACCCTGGCTGGCGTCGCGCTTGTTGCCGCCGGTGACCCCGGCCGGCTTGTGGCTGCTGTCGTGGCTGCCCTGGTCGTCGCGCTTGCCGCGGGTCGGCGCCGCGTCGGGCTCGGCGACATCGGCGCCGGCGTCGATCGCCAGGCCGTCGACCGGCAGCGCCGCGGCAGCCGAGCCGGCCGCCGCGCTCGATCGCGTGCGCTCGCCCGCCGCCACGTACAGGACCACGCCGAGCCCGACCAGGACCATCGCGACGAACACGACCCAGCCGAACGTCGCCAGCCCCGAGCGCTGCACCGGCATCCCGATGCTCTCGTCATACGGCGACAGCCCGAACGGCCCGGTCGTCTCGCCCATGCCGGTCATGCCGAGCATGCCGGGGTTGCTGGAGCCGGCCGGCATCTGCGCCATCGCGGCCATGATCGGCGCCGACTGGGGCCCAGAGCCGGCGGCTGGCACCGAGAACTGGGCCGAGATCGGGTTGCGGTGCACCGACGCCATGCCCAGCTGCGGGTTCACCATGACCCGGGCCGGCCCGGAGTCGATCACGCGCGCCGACATCCCCGGGTTGAGGCTCGACACCAGGTGCTGGTCGGTGTTGACGCCGAGGATCTGCGCGACGGCCGCGCCGCGACCGGCGAGGCACTTGGTCAGCTCGTACTCGAACGCCTCCATCGAGGGCGGGCGATCGTCGGGGTTGCGCGCCATCGCCTGCGCGACCAGCGCGCTCACCACCGCCGGGATCGCGGACCGCAGGTGACCGGCGGGCACCGGATCGACGGTCGCCTTCTTGGTCAGGATCTCCATGAAGTTGTCGCCCTGGTAGGGCGGCACGCCGGTGAGCATCTCGTAGAGGATCGCGCCGAGCGCGTAGACGTCGCAGCGGGCGTCGGCCGGGCGTCCGGCGGCCTGCTCGGGCGCCATGTACTCGGGCGTGCCCATCGCCATGCCCGGGCTGGTCAGCTTGCGCTCGCGCGCCTCCTCGGCCTCGGTGGTCTTGGCGATGCCGAAGTCGAGGACCTTCACGAAGTCGGCGTTGCCGTCGCGGATCGTGAGGTAGATGTTCTCGGGCTTGAGGTCGCGGTGGATGATCCCGGCGACGTGGGCGGCCGACAGCGCCCGGCAGATCTGGGTGGCGATGCGCACCGCGCGCGCGACCTCGAGCGCGCCTTCGCGCTCGATCACGCTGCCGAGCTCGACGCCCTCCAGGAACTCCATCACGAAGTACGCCGAGCCGTCGGCGGTGGTGCCCGAGTCGGTGACGTCGACGATGTGGGGGTGGCCGATCTTCGAGGCCGCGCGCGCCTCGCGCCGGAACCGCTCGACCAGGTCGGGCATCCGGCTGTAGCTCGGGTGCAGAACCTTGAGCGCGACCCGCTTGCCGATCTCCACGTGCTCGGCGAGGTAGACCTTGCCCATGCCGCCCTCGCCGACCAGCTCGACGACGCGGTAGCGCGCGTCGATCACCATGCCGACGATCGGCTGCGAGTCGTCGGGATCGGGCTCGAGCGCGAACGCCTCGGCCGCGGCCGGACGACCGTCGCGGACGTCGCGGCGATCGTTGGGCTTGCGCCGATCGAAGCCGTCGTCGCCGCGGTCGGCGGCGCGACGTCCGATGGAGCCGGGCGTGCGGACCTGGGTCAGCGCCTTCGACGACGCCGCGCCCGGCGCGTGCACGCGGTAGCCGTCGGAGCGCTCGAGCAGCTGGCGCAGCTCGTCGGTCGGCGGCAGCGTCATCGCGCGCTTGCGGACGTTCTGCATCATCGCCTCGCGCTCGGAGCGATCGGCGGCGATGTCCTCGTTGAACAGGTCCTGGATGAACTCGGCCATCCGGGTCGAGTCGGTGGTGGGCGCGTTGCCGGCCAGCCACGCCTGCAGCGCCTGCCGCATGTCGTCGCAGTTGCCGTAGCGATCCTCGCGCGCCGACGCGAGCCCGCGCAGGACGATCTCGTCGAGCTCGGGCGGCACCCGCGGCGCGCGCTTCGATGGCCGCAGCACCTCGGGGTTCCGCGCCCGCGCCAGCAGATCCTGGGGCTGCTCCTTGCCGGGCGGGAACAGCTGGCGGCCGGTCAGCAGCTCCCACAGCACGATCGTGGTCGCGTACTGGTCGCTGCGGCCGTCGAGGCGCTCGCCCCGCGCCTGCTCGGGCGACATGTAGGCGACCTTGCCGTAGATGATGCCGGGCGCCGTCTTCTCGAGCTTGAGCGTCGACGACGCCAGCCCGAAATCGGTCAGCTTCACCTCTCCGGTGTAGGAGATCAGAATGTTGGGCGGCGAGATATCTCGGTGGACCAGCTCGAGATCGGGGAACGAGTGCGCGTACGCGAGGCCGCGGCACAGCTCCTTGACGATGAACACCGCGATGTCGACCGGGAAGGCGACCTGCTTCTTCGCGCACCGGTTCCACACCGCGCGCAGGTCGCGACCCTCGACGAAGTCCATCGCCAGGAACAGCTCGCCGCCGACCTGGCCGGCGTCGAACACCGGGATCAGGTTGCCGTGGCTGAGCTTGACGACGACCTTGGCCTCGTCGCGAAACCGCGCGACGTACTCGGCGTCGGCGAGGTGCGGCAGGACGGTCTTGATGACCATCAACCGCTCGAGCCCCCGGTCGCCGTTGACGGCGAGATAGAGGGCACCCATCCCTCCCTGGGCAAGGGGTCCGAGGAGATGGTACTTCCCGAATCTCCTCGGGTACTTGTCCAGGCTATGGCCCGGTGCGGTCATCTGAAGGCGGGCCCAGACTAGCACGCGCTCTCCCGCGTCACCAATTCATGGATGGCCGGGAGCGTTCAGCCAGGATCTGTCAACCGGCGGGACCCACACCGCCGGGGTGTCAGCCATTTTCGGAGTCCCCGGTCGCGTTGCGCCGCAACGATAGGTGCTCATAAGATGCGCGCTGCGGGACACGGACGAACCTCTGACCAGGATCCCACGACATGGCCGGTGAGCGCGTCCTCGTGATCGACGACAGCCCCACGATCGTGCGGGTGGTGCAGCTCGTGCTCACCAAGGCGGGGTTCGAGGTGAGCTCGGCACCCGACGGCGAAGCCGGGCTCGCCGCCGCCCGCGCCCAGTTGCCCGACATCATCTTGCTCGACTTCGTGATGCCGCGCATGAACGGGTACCAGGTGTGCCGTGAGCTCGCCGCCGATCCCGGGCTGCGCGACGTCCCGGTCGTGCTCATGAGCGCGAAGGGCGACCAGGTCGGCGAGCGCTTCGTGAAGGTGATGGGCATCGTCGACTACATCACCAAGCCGTTCTCGCCCGAGGCGATCACGGCGGTGGTGCAGCACACCATCGGCAAGTACGGCAAGGCCGGCGCCGAGCCGCGCGCGACCGCGGCGCCCGAGGTCGACGGTGCGCTCACCGCCGACGACGGCGCGCCGGCCCGAGCCCAGGCGCTGGCTCAGCTGCGCACGCAGATCGCCGACGTGGTCGGCGCCCGGATCGCCGCGCTGTTCTCGCTGGCGACTGCCGCCCACACCGACCCGGCCGCCGCCAGCGAGGGCCGGATCCCGACCGACGCCTCCGCGATCGCCGACGCCGCGCGCTCGGCGCTCGACGACGCCAGCCTCGGCGCGATCCTGGGCGCCATCGATCTCGCCGCGTTCGAC
Organism: Kofleriaceae bacterium; assembly: GCA_046597055.1. Taxonomy (GTDB): domain Bacteria; phylum Myxococcota_A; class Polyangia; order Haliangiales; family Haliangiaceae; genus UBA2376. The sequence goes on from JBKJLC010000180.1 coordinate 39,939, forward strand.
ACCAGCGCGGCCTCGCTCACCGGCGACCTGCGGGTGATCCCGCTCGCCGAGGTGCTGCAGCTGGTCGATCACCAGGAGCAGTCCGGCGTGCTCACGGTCGCCCGGGGCGCGGCGCGGATCGAGCTCTACTTCCGGAAGGGCCGCATCGACCAGGCGCTCGGTCACGGCGTCGCCGACGATCTGCTGCTCGGCCGCTACATCGTCGACTCCGAGCTGATGTCGCGCCAGGACTTCGACGGCTTCCTCGGCTCGCGCACCGGCGGCGCCAAGCTGATCGGCGGCCAGCTGGTGAAGCTCGGCTACGTGGGTCCCCAGGATCTCAAGTCCACGCTCGCCCGCCAGACCAGCGAGCTGGTCTACGAGACGCTGCGCTGGCGCTTCGGTCGCTTCCAGTTCGTGTCGGGTCGCGACCTGCCGGCGCCGGTGGTCGAGGCCTCGCTCGAGCTCGACGTCGAGGCCATCCTGATGGAAGGCTTCCGCCGGGTCGACGAGTGGCACCTGATCGAGCGGGCGATCGACGACTTCGATCTGGTGTTCCTCCGCAACGAGGACGCGGTTGCCCAGATGGGCCGCGGCCGGCTCACCCGCGAGGAGCTCGCGATCCTCGAGCTGGTCAACGGCAAGAACAGCGTGAAGGACATCGTCCGCAAGTCGCGGATGGGCAGCTTCGAGGTCAGCAAGATGCTGTACCGGCTGCTGTCCATCAAGCTGGTGCGCCGGCGCGTCCTGCCGGTCGCGGTCTAGCCGCGGCAACGACCTACTCCGAGACGCTGGCGTTGTAGCGGGCGTCCTCGCGGGTCGACGCGTAGACCTCGTACGAGGTCAGCGCGAGGTCGGCCGGCAGCTCGCCCTCGATCGAGAAGACGCCGTCGGGGCCGGTGACGCCACGGCCGATCGCGATCGGCGGGGCGCCGCGCGCGCCGGTGTGCACCAGCATGACGTCGACGCGGACGCCGGGCACCGCGGTCGCGCCGGCGTCGACCCGGCCCTCGACCCGCAGGAGCTCGCCGCGGTAGCCGACCGGATCGGTGAGCGTGATCGCGACCGCGGGGGTGAGCTTGGACGGATCGCTCGGCCGGGCGCGCGGATCCTGGGTCGGATCGATGACGCCGTCGTCGGTGCCCGCGGCGGCCCCGGTGCCGGTGCCGGTGCCCTCGCCGAACACCGCGTCCCAGTCGCCCGACGCGGGGCCGTCGCCGGCCGCCTTGTGGGCCTCCTCGAGCTGGGCGTCGGACAGGCCGCGGATGTCGCCCTCGAGCTGGGTGTAGCCCTGGTCGTACGCGGCCGGCTTGGCAAACGGATCGGCCGCGCGTGGGCGGTGGATCGTCTTGTCGGCGCCATTCTGGACCTCGAGCCGCAGCGCCGCGCCGCCGAGATCGATGCGCTGCCAGCCGCGCTCCGGGAACCACACCTCGACGAACGCGTGGGCCTCGTTGGTGACCAGGCGGGTCGGGATGCCGAGCGCGTTGGCCGTGATCATGAACGTCGACGACCGGTGCCGGCACACGCCGGCCTGGTTGCTGTACAGGTCCCAGAACACGTCGCCGGTCGGGTCCGCGATCGACTTGGCCTCGAAGCCGCGGAAGTAGTAGACGAGCTTGTTGAAGGCGTCGGCGAGGTCGGTCGTCTCCGACAGCCCGCGCTCGGTCACCGCCTTGCGCGCGATCGCCAGCACCGCCGGCGGCAGGACGGGCAAGAGCCCCTGGCGGAGCGCCAGCTCGCGCACCCGGCCGACCGAGTATGGGCGCCGCGGCAGCTGGGGCGCGAAGTAGCCGGCATCGGCGTCGGCGAGGAACACCAGGCGGTACTGGCCCCCGCTGCTGCGCGGGTCCGAGCGGACGTAGAAGTTGTCGGCCGAGTCCTTGCCGAAGGTGACCGTGACTGGCGGCTCGGTCTCGTACGACAGGATGCGCATGTCGGGGGCCACCGACGGGATCGCGACGTCCTTGCCTGGCGTGAGCTCGATCATGATCGAGGCCCAGAAGCGATCGCGGCTCTGATCGGTGGCGCCACCGAGCGGCAGGTCGGTCACGAGGTCGCTGCGGATGATCGCGGTGTAGTCGCCGGCGACGCCGTCGAGCGAGCTCATGCGCTTGAACGGCATCACGTCGGGGTTGAACACGCTGACGTAGTGCAGCGTGCCGTCCGCGCCGGTGTCGTAGTCGGGCTTCTGCGAGGTGTCGCGATCGGTGCTGAAGCCCTCGCGCCCGTACACCGGCTCCGACGACGCCTTGGGCGCCAGCTCGGGCTCCGGTAGCACCTTGTCACCCGACGCGAACGCCTCGGGGTTCTTGCCGGAGGTGGGCTCGGCGCCGACCAGCGGCGACGGATCGGCGTCCCCGCTCGGCGACGGCAGATCCTCGTGGAGCGTGCGCGGCCGCTTCGCCGACTGCTGGGCCCAGGCCGCGGCGCCCGCGGTGAGCATCCCGGTGAGAACCAGCAGGGCGACGGGACCGCGCATCGGCATGAGGATACGACTGCGACACCCGGATGCCAGCCCGGGTTTCGCGAGTTCCATCCCCGTCGCCTCCTGCCAGCGGGTCGCGTCCGGTCGGCTCGGCCCGTCGCCGGCAGCCAGCGGGTAGGATGCGCCCGGATGTCTGCTCCTGGCCAGGACCCCACCGCGCGGACCGCCGCGCTGGTCCTGGCGTTCGCCAGCGCGGGCGCCCAGCTCGCGGCCAGCGCGGCCGATGCCTGGTTCCTGGCCTCGTTCGGGCCCCGCTACCTCGGCGGCGCGATCGCGGCGTCGAGCCTGCTGGTCGCGGTCACGCTCGCCGTGGTCGGCGCGGCCAGCGACCGCCGCGATCGCCGCCGCACGCTGATCGTCCTGGCCGTGGCCGGGGCCCTGGTGCTCCCGGCCCTCGACCTCGCCCACCGACTCGGCGCCCGGCCCGCCGCCTTGATCGCGATGATCGTGGTCAAGCAGCTCCAGGCCGCGGTCGACCTCGGCTTCTGGGTCGCGCTCGCCGAGCGCTTCGATGCCCGCACCTCGCGCCGGCTGGTGCCGTGGCTCACCGCGGCCGGCGGCCTGGGCGCGACCGCCGGGGCCGTGCTGGTGATCCCGATCGCGCGGGCCGGCGGCGCCAGCGCGGTGCTGATCGCCGGCGCGGTGATGATGGCCGCGGCCGCGGCCATGACCACCCGGCTGCCGGCCGCGCGCCGGTTCGGCGCACCCGCCGCGGGGGCCGGCCTGCGCTGGGGCGGCGGCTGGGATCAGCTGCAGCGCCAGCCGCTCGCGCGCGGCCTGGCCGTGGTGGTCGCGCTCGGCGGCGCGTTCGCGTCGCTGGCCTACTTCGTCCTCGGCGCCGGGGCCGCGGCTCGCTATCCCGAGGCCGGCGACATGGCGCAGTTCCTGGGCGCGGTGCGCGCGCTGTCGCAAGGCTCGATGCTGGTCGTGCAGGTCTTGATCGCGCCGCGGGTGCTCGCCCGCGCCGGGGTCGGGGGCGCGCTCCTGGTCGCGCCGATCGGCGCCGCGCTGGCGTCGATCCTGGTCGCGCTCACCGGCGGGCTGGGCGCGGCCGCGCTGGTCCAGGCCCAGGCCCGGGTGCTCGACGGCGCTCTCGAGGCGCCCGCCGAGAAGCTGGCGCAGAACCTCCTGCCGGCCGAGATCCGCGGCCGGGTCGGCGGGTTCCTCGACGGCGTCGCCAAGCGCGCCGGCGCGATCACCGGCGGCCTCGCCGCCGCGGTCCTGGTGTCGGCGCCCACCGCGTTCTCGATGGTCCTGGTCGGCGTGGCGGTGGCCTGGGCGGTCGCGGCCGCGGTGGTGCAGGCGCGCCTGCCGGGCTGGGCGCTGACCGCGCTGGGCGGCGCGCACCCGACCCGCGATGACGGCGACGAGGATGACCTGGTGCTCGGGCCCGGCGCCGCGCGCAGCATCGCGGCCGAGCTCGACCAGCACGAGCCGGTGCTGGCGGCCGGGGTCGCGGCCCGCCTGCACCACGCCGGCGCGATCGACGCGCGGCCGCTGATCGCCGGGCTGCTCGCGCGCACCGCGCCCGAGGATCAGCTCGAGGTCGCGACCGCGCTGTGGAGCTGCGTGCGCACGCCGGCGTCGACGCTGGTCATGATCTCGACCGACGCGATGGCCAGCATGACCAGCCGGGCCAGCGTGGCCGGCATGGCCAGCCTGACCGCGGTGACCCGGCCGCCGCGCTCGGAGCGCGACGGCAGCTACGCAGCCCGGGCGGCCGCCGCGGCGCTGCCAGCGCTGGGCGACGCCGCTGCCGAGTGGGTGGCGCGCACCGCCGGCGTGATCGCGCGGGGCGCGCGGGTCGACCTGCCCGGCAACCGTCGCGGTGCCGCCGGCGCGGCCCTCATGATCGCGCGGGCCCGCTCCGACGGCGAGGGCGCCGCGATCGACGTCGCGATCGAGCTCACGCTCGACGACCACGACCCCGCGGTCCAGGCGGTCGGGGTGCGCGATCTCGCGGTCGAGGTCGAGGCGCTGGGACCGGCCCCGGGCAGTCGCGGGTTCGAGCTCGGCCGCCGGCTGCTCCGGATCGCGCGCCGGGGTCGGCCCGGCACCCCGGTCGATCGAGCCCACGCGGTGACCGCGATCGGCGGGCTGGCCCGGGCCGCGCGCGGCCTGCCCGACGCCGAGGCGGTGCTGTTCCACACCGAGGCCTACGAGCTGATCCGCCGCCTCGCGGATCGCCACCTCGAGCTGGCGCCGGCGCCGGTCGCCGCCGCCGCGCTCGGCCAGCTCGCCGCGTGGTCGAGCCCCTGTCCGACCGAGGACGTGCACCTGCTCGCCGATGCGCTCGGCGACCGCGACGACGACGTGCGCGCCGCCGCCGCCACCGCGCTGCGCCGGCTGGGTCCGTCGGCCGCCCCCGATCTGGCGCGCGCCGCCGGCTTCGGTCGCCGCGCCGCCCGCGACCGCGCGCTCGCGCTGCTGCGCGACCTGCCGGTGACCACGGCGACCCTCGATCGGCTGGTCGCCGCCGAGCTGGACGCGCTCGACCGCGGCGCGCTCCACGCGGCCGAGCTGGCCGGCCTCGGCGACCCGTGGGTGACCCGCCGGCTGGGCGAGCGCCTCGACGAGATCGGCCACACCACGCTGCTGCTGGTCGCCGCCCGCGAGCGCTCGCCGGCGATCGCCGGCGGGACCCGGCTGCTGCGCCACGCCCACGGCAAGGAAGAGCGCGCCCGCGCCCTCGAGGCGCTCGACGCCGCCCTGCCCCGCGCGCTCGCGGTCCGGCTGTTGCCCGCGCTCGACGCCGGCGACCTGGTCAGCCGGGCGCGCGGGGCCCGGTCGCGCGTGCGGGGCGCCGCGCCGCGCCGCGACGCGGTGATCGAGGCGGAGCTCGGCGGCGGCGACCTGCTGCTACGCCCGCTGCTGGTGCGCGCGCTCGGCGCCGAGCGCGGCAACTACCGGGCCGCGATCGGCGTGGCCGCCCGCGCCGCCGCCGCCGAGGTCAGCCCGCTCGACCTCTTGCGCCGGATCACCGCGCCCGACGAGGATGGCGACGACGTGCCTGCCGCGGTCGAGAAGATGCTGCTGCTCGCCAGCCTGCCGATGCTGGCCGAGCTGACCACGCCCCAGCTCGTGGCGCTGGCCGAGCGCGCGCAGGTGCTCGACCTCGCCGACGGCGAGGTCCTCTACGCCGAGGGCGAGCGCCTCGACGCGCTGATCGTGGTCGCCGACGGCACCCTCGCCATGGGCGCGCGCCGCGTCACCACCGGCCAGGCGGTCGACGAGCTGGCGCCGATGGCGCCGCGCCCGGTCGCAGCGGCGGTGGTCGCCGCTGGCGACGCCCGAGTGGTGCGGGTGCATCGGGTCGACTTCGAGGAGCTGGTCGACGACGAGCCCGGCCTGGCCGCGGCGATCCTGCGGCAGCTCGGCGAACGCTTGCGGGCCTAGCGAGAAACCAACCTGAGCCGAGCGAATCAGTCGGGCAACGCGCAGACGTAGGCGTCGATGAAGATCCGGTAGGTCGCCTCGGGGCACGGCACCTCGTAGACGTCGATGATCGACCCGCACGCGCCGCCGGCCCCCACGTTGCCGACCCGCGCGGCATGGGCGCGGTCGTACGAGGGGCTGTCGTCGGCCTGGTTGCGGAACGGTAGGCTGCCGTCGTCACACCGCGCGGCGAGCAGCCACTCCATCTGGGCCGGGATGCCGCACACCTCGACCGGCGACTCCTTGGCGGTGACGACGTCGCGGTACTTCCTGGCGCCGGCCCCGCGCCGCTTGGCCCAGTCGGCCGCCGACCGCCCGACCGGCGCGTACTCGCTGGTCTCGGCGCAGGTGCGGAAGGTGGTCGGCGTGCCGTCCTGCTCGTTGCTGAACTCGTTGAGGGAGGCCATGCAGGTGGTCGCGGCCTGGCAGCTGTCGTTGTCGAGGAGACAGCGGGCGGCCGCGGTGGTCGCGTCGCGCGCCTCGTTGCCGCGCTCCTCGAGCGAACGTCGCATATCGACCTGGCACTCGGCATCGGACAGCTCGTAGCTCTCGGCCAGCTCGCACCGCTGCCCCTTGAGCTCGAGGATGCGCGCGCAGATGCGCTCGGGCGTCACCGCGCTGCCACCCTGCACCGGGGCGCCGCCGCCACCGCCTGCCCGCGGGTCGGGCGCGTCTGCCGACGTGACCGGCGGCCTGCCTTTCGGGCCACACCCGGCGGCCCCCACCCCGACCAGCACCGTCACGGCCAGCTTGATTCCCCTCATCCCTCCCAGGGTACCAGTAGCGCCGGACCCGGACTGGCAACGACTGGCGCGGACAACTTTGCCGCGTGGGCGCGCGATCAACCATCTATCCTCGCGCGGTGACCGGCGCCGATCCACCGACCTCGCCGGTCGGGCACCTCAGCTACCGATGCCCGCACTGCGGCGCGGCCCAGGCGCTCGAGCCTGGCACCGACGCGCTGGCGTGCGGCCACTGCGGCCACCAGGTGCCGATCGACACCTCGGCCCGCGCGATCCACGCGCACGACTTCGCCGCGGCCCGGGGCCGGGCCCGCCGCGGCCCGGCCGGCGCGATCGTGCGAGGGGGCCACGAGGTCGCGTGCCGGCGCTGCGGCGCGCGCTCGATCACGATCCACCACGCCGGTCGCTGCCCGTTCTGCGACGAGCCGCTGGTGACCGACGTGGTGGCCGCCGCCGACGCGGTCCTGCCCGACGCGGTGCTGCCGTTCGCGATCGGCCGCGCCGACGCCGCGCGCCGGCTGACTGGCTGGCTGACCTCGCGCTGGTTCGCGCCGCGCGATCTGGTGCGCCGCGCCCGCCGCGACGGGATGGACGGCGTCTACGTGCCGTACTGGATCTACGACTCCGACACCACGACCCGCTACACCGGGGCGCGCGGCGCGCACCACTGGGTGACCGAGGAGTACCGCGACGCCAATGGCAAGGCCCAGACCCGCCAGGTCCGCCGGACCCGCTGGCACCCGGCCGCCGGCACCGTGCAGGTCGACTTCGACGACGTCCTGGTCCCGGCGTCGCGTGGTCTGCCCCGCGACCGGCTGGCCCAGCTCGCGCCGTGGCAGCTCGGCGACCTCCAGCCGTTCGACGGCGGCTTCCTCGCCGGCTTCGTCGCCGAGTGCTACTCGGTCAACCTCGACGACGGCTTCACCGAGGCGGCCCAGATCATGGAGCGCCACATCGACGCCGCGGTCCGCGACGACATCGGCGGCGACGAGCAGCGGGTCCACGACCTCGACGTCCACCACGCCGACGTGCGCTTCAAGCACGTGCTCCTGCCGGTGTGGGTGTCGAGCTTCCGCTACCGCCACAAGCTGTTCCGGGTGGTCGTCAACGCGCGCACCGGCGAGGTCGCCGGTGATCGGCCGTGGAGCGTGCTCAAGATCGTGCTGTTCGTGCTCGCGGTGGCCGCCGCGATCACCGCGATCGTCCTGCTCGTGAGCTACCTGCGCGAGCCGGTGCTGCCGCCGGATCCGGAGCCGGTCTGGCACTCGGCGGTCGGCGCGCCGCTGAGCCCGACCCTGCCGCGGACGTCGTGAGCCGCCGATACCGCCGGGCCGGTCGTTACCCGGGCGTGACCCAGGGCCCGCCCGCGGACCACCGTCCGGGCGAGCTACCCGCGACCACGGCCCCGAACAGCGGCAGCGCGAACCCGGCGACCTCTCGGATCACGGCAGCGAGCGCTCGCGTGTCGGCCGCACGCAGCTTCTTGATGAATGCCGTCCACTGCGCCATCTTGCCCAGGTCCTCGGCGAATACGTTCGTGAGTGCCACTGGAGCTTGCCGCGGGACCTCGGTGCCGCGCCGGCTGAACGTGGCGGTTACCGCCTTGGCCAGCAGCCCGCCATCGAACGAGAACTGCATCCGGCGTGATCACGTCTCCGAAGCCGATGTCGATCTGCAGACGGACGACGGCCGCTTCGATCCGGGCGACGAGACGCGCACGGACTCCGCTGTAGGCTTGGTCCTCCCGGATCGGTGAGATCTCCAGGCTGCCGGCATCGAGCACGACGCCGTCCGGCACCACCTCGGCCGCAATCACGTCGTGCATGATCTGCTGCGCGCGAGCCTCGCTCGGGTCGCCGCGCCCGTGAAAGCCGTGAACAGAGCCGCCCCCTTGAGGACGAGCTGATCGGCGTGAGCCGTCACCGACAGGCGGTGCAGGAAGCGCTCGTTGGCATACCGGGTGAGCACCAGCTGGAAGTCTTCGCCTCGAGCGCGGGCCTGCTGCAGCAGGCGCGCACGAACCGAAGCCGCGATGTTGGTCGGGACCTTGGTCACGCGAGCGCCTCCAGATAGGGCTTCATGACCGAGTACACACGATCGGCGCGTGCCGCCGTGACCAGCTGATCGATCGTGAAGCGACCACGATCACGCACAGGGCCGCGTCCGTGCCGCAGGTAGTCGCGCAGCGCGGCCAGAGCCACGTCGAGCCCGACCCGCCGACGAAACCGAAAGCAATCCGCGACCGTCTTGGCCGCGCCGGTCACCCGCAGGTTGATCCCGTCCGCGTCACGGACCTCGATCCCGTGGGAGAGCGCGGGCCCGCTCGCCCGGACGACCTCGAGCCGAGGCGAGGCGAGCGTGGGCCTCCGCGCGCTGCGGTCGATCAGGATCCACACGGCATGTGGAACCTCCGTCGTGAGATCGTGGAGCGGCAGCGCGCTCAGCAGACATACAGTCGCGTGCGGAACGCGCCGGCTGACCTCGAGCAGGGACGCGAGCTCACCGACCGGCGCATCACTGGCCCGGTAAAGGCCACGACTTATGCGCTCGATCTGGCCCCGGGCTTCCAGGCGCTTCAGATAGCTGCGCGGCGCGCCTAGCGGGTCGAGGTCCCGTGCGCGGATCGGCCCACCTCGGACCAGCGCGAGGACCGCGTTCATCTTGGTGGGGTCGTCGGACATGATACGTATCGTACACCATCAGCCGGACGGACATACGTTTCGTACCACGCGGTCCCTCGAGGCGCTACCGCGGGCCCATGTACTTCGTGATGTCCGTGCTCAGGAGCCGCCGGTTTTCCTCGAGGTCGTCGGAGCGCACGAAGATGACCGCGAACGTCGAGGTCTCCTGCTCGTCGAGCATGCGGAACTCGAGGACCTCGCCGAAGCTGCGCCAGAGCGCGCGATCGTCGATGCGCAGCGCCGGGTCGCCGTAGCGCTCGGTCGGCACGTCGGTGCACAGGAACGTGTAGACCGAGTCGTCGGGCTCGGCGAGGATCGAGTCCCAGTCGGGGCGGGTCTCGCGGAAGAAGTGCTTGTAGACGTTGATCGCGTACGCGTACTCCGCGATCTCGGTGGTGCCGAGGCCGGCGAAGCGCAGCGGGTTGACCTCGATCGGCAACAGCTGCCCGTGCGGGGTCAGGCGCAGCTCGAGGTGCATCGGGAAGCGCTTGAGGTCGAACAGATCGCCGAGCTTGACCAGGAACTCGCGGATCGCCTGGTAGTGGCGGCGGACCAGCGAGCGCCGCGTGTAATAGACGAGGTCGCTGGTGTCCGACGCGTCCTTGAACATGTGCTCCATCACGTTGAGGATCACGGGCTCGGCGGCCGAGTCGAAGTAGCAGTCGACCGCCAGCTCGATGCCGGGGATCCACTCCTCGAGGATCACCTTCTGGCTGTCGACCACCGCGCTGGTGTAGTTCTGCGCGTAGGTGGCGAGGTCCTTGGTGAGGAACTCGACCGCGGCCGGCCACTCGGCGGCGCGCTCGACCCGACGCACGCCGATCGACGAGATGCCGGCGGCCGGCTTGATCATCAGCGGGAAGCGCAGCGTGGTCGGGTCGAGCCGCGGCAGCTCGGTGACGCTGGTCTCCTTGAAGTAGAACTCGGGGTACAGCTTCGCCAGCGACCGCCGGAACGCGACCTTGTCCTTGAACAGCCGCGCCTTGAGCACGCGGTCGTCGTGGGGGATGGCCTCCTGCAGGAACGCGAGCGCGTTCTCCGAGCTGGTCAGGATCAGCGACTGGTAGGCGTGCTTCGGGCGGTCGACGATGACCTGCGCCGGCTCGATCCGCAGCGCCGGCTTCATCGGCACCTTGAGATCCTCGGCGAGGATCGTCGGCTCACCCAGCTCGAAGAGGGTCTTCGACAGGTACGGAGAGATCGACGGACGCGCCAGGATGATCATCGTCGCGCACGATACGTCACCGGTATCCCTGAGCAAGGCGCGAAGCGCCCCGTCGAAGGGCCCGCTCAGGGCCGTCACTTCCCAGCCGATCAGGGCAGGTCGATGAAGGGGATCCGGGCCATCGCCCGGGCGCCCTCGCCGTTGGGGATCCACAGCATGTTCGTGGCCCCGGTCAGGCCGGTGTACCGGAAGACCAGCTGATCGCCCTCGGCCACCGGGCTCACCGCGGGGCCGACCGCGCGGAAGTCGTGGGTCTGCGGGATCTGCACGCGCTCCGACGGCTCGAAGCGTTGCTCCCACATCACGATCGGCGTGTCGCCGCCGGCGGCCGCCCGCCACAAGATCTCGAACCGCACGTCAACCGGCTGGATGACGAAGCAGTCCGCGGCGAGGTGCCACTCGCCGGCCCTGACGTCTCCGAGCAACGTCCACTCAGCCTCATAGGAGCTCCCGGCCCCTACTCCAGGTGCTCAAAAGGGGGGGGGCTCGAACGCGGCCAAGCGCACCTGGACCTCGGAGCCGTCGAGCGCGAGCCAGAGCTTCGACGGATTGGGACCGTCCGGCGCGTCGTCCCCCGGGCAGCCCGTGAGCGACAGCAGAGCGAGAGCAGGCAGCGCGGCGGCGAAGCGGTTCATGGGGTGACCTTGGTGGCGGGAGGGGTCGGGGCGGTGACGGGCGGTGTCGGCGGCGGCGGCGGCGTCGCCGGCGCATCGGTCACCTCGAAGACTGCAACGAACTGGCCCGGCATGTCGCTGATCTCCGTCACAACACGGAAGCCCGTCGCCTCGGCGGCGGCGATCGCGGCCGCGCGGTGGTGCATCCGGTTGGCGATGGCAAGCTTGCCACCTTTCACCAGGGCCGGTCGTGCCTTGGTGAGCCAGCTCACGCGGTCGTCGAAGTAGTGATCGACCTGGGCCAGCAAGATCGCATCGAACCGCCCCGGCTCGAGGCCAGGCTCGCTCGGCTGCACCACGCGACCCTCGACCACGTGGTCGTAACCCGCGGCGACCATGCGCGCACGCAGGTAGTCGAGCACTGCGCCGTCGATATCGGTGGCGACCACGCGCCCGCCCGGCGACACCGCGCGGGCGACGTGGACGGTGAGCAGCCCGGTGCCGGCGCCGACGTCGGCGACCACCATGCCGGGCTTCAGCCCGAGCGCACGCAGGATGCTCTCGGGCTGGCGCTCGCGATCGAAACGATTCTGATCGTCGCTGCTGAGGTCGCTGCCGCTGCCCGCGGTGGCGCGGTCGGGCTCGCCCTTACAGCCGCCGAGCGCGCTGACGACACACAGCGACGCGATCAGGACAGCGACTCGCACGGCGGCAAGCTAGCAGCCCGGTGCAACCCTGTCATCCCCGCGGCTCGCCGCGTCATCGTCACATCGTGATCGGACGGACCACGCCGTTGATGTTGACGCCGCGCGCGAAGTCGCCGACCCGGCGCATGTCGCCCTTGGCGATCGCGTAGGCGACCGCGGCCGAGGCGGGGCCAGCGAGGTCGCGCGACGCGGTGTCGTTGTCGGCGCCGGTCGCCGGATCGAAGCCCTTCACGGTGCCGTCGCGCATGATGCCGCCGAACCAGCCGGTCTTGAGCAGGCCGTTGCCGTAGACGTACATCCAGTTGCTGTTGTTGGGCGTGCCGTCGGGCCAGCCGTTGCGATCGCGCGGGTTCTTGGGCGTGTCGCCGTGGATCGTCATCACCACGTTGTCGCTGAGCTTGCTGCCGGCGCACGAGGCGTCGTCGTAGCCGGCCAGGTCGAGCATGAAGCCGTCGAGGATCTTGCCGAGCAGCGAGACCCGCATGCGCAGGTTGTTCATGTCGTTGAACGCGCCGTGCGGGTCGTCGCGCAGGACCGACATCGCGACGCTCGAGGTCAGGCCCATGTTGAACGCCTTGGCGGTGACCATCAGCGACTCCGCCATGCTGCGGATGTTGGCCGGGGTGCCACCGTCGACGCCGTAGCGGTTGAGGTCCTCGGGGGTGATCGCCAGCCGGTCGGCCAGGTTGGTGCCGAGCAGCCGGGCCGCGGTCTTGGCGGTGCCGTACGCGCGGGTCTGGGTCGGCCGGTCGGCGGCGCGGTTGAGCGAGGCCATCGCCGCGTAGTGGGCGTCGTAGAGGCCGGCGTCGCCGCTGTTCTCGAGCAGGCCACCGGCGCGCGAGGCCGCGCTGTTGAACAGGCCGACGAACTGGTCGGCCGAGCCGACCGCGCTGGGCCGGGGCGCGCCCGGCGCGTTGCCGAACTCGGCGCCGTCGATGGTCACCACCGGGATGACGCTCGGGTTGGTGGTCTGCAGCGAGGCGGCGATCGCCGGCACCGTGTTGCCACCGACCGTGACCGTGGTCTGCGGGTTGTTGCGGTGGGTCTCGTTGACGCCGGCCATGAACGCCGTGATCTGGCGGCCGCCGGTGGCGGTGCGGAACGGCGCCTCGGGGCCGAGCGCCAGCGGCCGGTCGGTGCCGGCCGCCATCGTGTGCTGCCCGGGCGCGTGGAACGCGAAGCTGGGGTCGGCCGCGGCCGCGATGTCGACGTGCGGCCACAGCAGCTGGAACCACGCGAAGCCGCCGGTGCCGGCGATCAGGTGGACCGAGCGGTTGGTCGGCTGGCACGAGGCGTCGGCGGCGATCGCCTTGCCGACCGCGCCCTCGAGCGCCTCGTACACCTTCCAGCGCGCGATGCCGAGGGCGGCGCCGGCGTAGAGGCTCCACTTGATGATGTCGCGGCGACCGAGCTCACGGCGCTCGTCCTTCTCGGAGGTCTTCGACTTGGCCATGGTGGTCTCCTTCACTCGCACGTGTGGGCAGCGGCGAGCAGCGTCGCGACGGCGATGCGCTTGCCCTTCTCGACGTCGCTGGCGCGCGACACGGTCAGGTTGCAGAGCTCGAGGTGGCTGGCGGTCGCCGGCACCCCCAAGAGACACGCGATGCCGTCGGCGGTGCACTGGTTGTCGCCGTTGAACATCGACGTGCCGGTGCCGGCGACGGTGCACGCGGGCAGGGTCGGCATCGCCGTGATGATCTCGGGCGCGGCCGAGACGAAGATGTCGAACAGCTTCGACGCGGTCGCGGTCGACAGCTCGCGACCCTCGCGCTGGCGGGCCGCGTAGTTGGGCGCGCCCAGCGCCTGGTCGCCGTTGCGGTAGAGGGCCCCGGCGGTGCCGGCCGCGGTGGCGGCCAGGTTGACGCCGCGCGAGGTCAGCAGCCGACCCAGCGTGTCGTACTTCATCTTCGGGCAGCTGTGGACCCGCGACGAGTAGCGGGCCGGGCCCTCGCGGCGCAAGCGGTCGAGCAGCTCGAACGGATCGACGTACTCGCCGGGGTGATCGAAGGTGTTGTCTTCGCCACCCGACGCGTTGTCGTCGGGGATGGGCGCCTGATCGAGGGTGTCGAGGTCGCCGGTGCACGCGGCGAGCACCAGCGACAGACCGAGACCGAGGTAGCGGTAATTCGTCATGGTCATCTCCCTCAGAAGCTCACGAAGTCGTCGCTGGTGTAGACCGTGAAGATCGCGTCCTTGAGCTTGCCGCCGCTGGCCTGGAACGCCGCGGTCTGGGCCGCGATCACCTCGGTGGGGACCAGCGCCAGGGTGTCGACGATGTCGCCCTTGCCGAGCGCCCAGTTCCACACCCGCGCGACCGCGCACTCGGCGACGAGGGGATCGGCGGCCAGCGCGGCGCCGAGCGCCGGCAGGTCGGCGGCGACCGTGCCGAACCGCCACGCGGTGGGCTCGCCGGCCGGGAGCCAGTCGCTCAGCAGCGCGGTCGGGCTGCCGTCGGCCGGCGTCTTGACCTGGATCGCGGGCTGCTGCCGGCCCTGCTCGTCGAAGTACGCGAACAGCGGCGCGAGGTGATTCATCGTCGCGTGGCAGTTGGCGCACACGACCGCGCTGGTGTCGTGGAAGTCGATGCTGCCGCCGTTGCCGGCGCCGGCGATCGAAAGGAACGGCCACGGCGACGAGTACGCGGCCGCGGCGCCCTCGGCGGGCGCGTCGGTGATCTCGGCCGGGAACGCGGTGCACGCGAAGCTCTCTTGCACCCAGCGGACCCGGCGGAACGCCAGGTTCGAGAAGAAGTGGGCCTGCACGCCCGGGTTGGTCAGCACGCCGGCGTGGGTGGTGACCCCGTTGGCGCAGTCGGCGGCGGTGAAGGTGCCGCCGGCGACCGTCGGGCAGGTGCCGGTGGTCGCGGTGAACAGCTCGCCGAACGGCCGGTTCTCGACGGTGAGCTGGGCGGCGAACACCGGCGCGGTGTCGAGCATCGCGGTCCCGCCCATCTTGAGCTGGTCGCGCCAGAACCCGACCATCTGCTGGGTGAACGCCGGGCTCTCGAGGTAGGCCCGGATGAACGACTCGTAGACGACCTGCTGGGCGGCGACGTCGCCGGCGTCGGCGACCGCCTTGATCTCGGCCAGCGTCGGCAGCTGGCCGGTCAGCCGCAGCGCCGCGATGCGCAGCGCGGCGCCGTAGTCGACCGTGCGCTCGGCCAGCTGCTGGTCCCACTCGTCGAGCGGGGTGGGGCTGTCGTCGTCGCCGACGACATCGTCGCCGGTGCTGGTGGTACCGCCGCAGGCGGCGACACCGGCGAACGCGGCGGCCGCGAGGACGCGAGCCAGGATGGAGACGGTCGGACGCATGGCGTTCTCCTCGGTTCTCACGGAGCGGCCTCGGCCTGGATCCAGGCCAGCATCTGCGTGCGGTAGTTGGCGAAGTTGGCGGCCGGCACCTTGAACTGCGGGTGCACGTTGGCGACGGCGGGGTCGACCGAGACGATGATGCTCGACTGGTCGGGGTTGAGCTTCGAGACCCGCGACAGGATCTGGGCGCAGGCGTCGGCCTGGCGGGCCTCGTTGCCGAGCAGCGTCATGTCGGTGGCGCCGGTCGCGCCGGCGTTGGTGCCGCCGTGGCACTGCTGGGCGCACGCCTGCAGCGCGGGCCGCGCGCTGGCGGTGAACAGCGCGACCGCCTTGCAGCCGCCGCCGACGATGCCGCCGCCGCCGCCGGTCGGCGGGGTGCCGTTGGCGAGGCTGATGGTCTTGAAGTGGATCGACAGCTCGCCCTGGGGCGGGATGTCGACGAACACCGCGGTGCCACCGCCAACCTGGCTCGACGCCGCCTCGGCGACCGTGAGATCGATGTCGCTGAAGCGGTCGATCGGGTCGGGGATCGCGGTGGCGCCGTCCCACACCACGAACAGCGGGTGGACCAGGCGGACGCCGCCGGTGCCGGCATCGACCGAGATGCGCGACAGGTACATGCCGGTCGCGAGCGGCTGGTAGTCGAACTTGAACTTCGAGCCGGCCAGGCCGATCGACGTGAGGTCGAGCTCGTTGCTGCCGACCCGCGGCGCGATCTTCGCGGTCTCGACCACCGGCTCCTGCACGACGCCGGCGACGACCGCCTCGAGCTCGGCCCACGCGGTCACCTGCGCGGCCTCGGCCGGGGTGTAGTTGACGCCGACCGAGGCGTGGGCCTGGCTCGACGGGTACACCGCGAGCCGGCTCGCGCCCGGGTTCATCAGATCGACCAGCGACGCGTTATTGAACTTGAGGACGCCCTCGCGCAGGGTCGGGTCGGGCCGCATGAACTGCGGCGCCACCAACGATGCGTGGCAGGAAGCGCACTTCGCCTGCAGCGTCGGCGCCACGTTGACCTCGAACGCCTCGATCGCGACTCCGGACGGGTCGCCGTCTCCCGGGTCGACGATCTCACCGGTGCAGGCGCCCGCGAGCGCGACCGCTGCGAGCACGAGGCCGGCGCGCAGCCGGACCATCGGGAGATGGCGACAGAGGAGGTCCAGCATGGCCTTCCGGGTGCCCGGAAGTGCGCGTGAAACCTGGATTCCCGTCATGCCTGAGCACTACAGCAACTGCTGTGCCTCGCTGCGGTCAGCGGGCCGCGCCCCGCGATCACCGCGTAAGTAGCCGCACAGCCAAGGTTTGCGGTCACCCGGCGCCGGCGAGCCCGGGGTGGGGTCAACCGTTCCGTTGGGGGGTGCCCCCCCAGGTGGGATCGCCGAGCACCAGCGTCCGCCAGCGCCCACCGGCGCCGGTCGCCGCTGGGGCCTACTCGGCCCTACTTGCGCCGGCGTACGTAGTAGTGGACGCCGTGCTGCGGGTGGGCGAGGCGGATCGCGAACTCGCGCTTGCCGACCACCTCGAGGTTGACGCGAAATCGACCGGCCGCGTCGGTCGGGACCGCCACGCCGTCGACCGCGACGGTCCAACCTTCGACCGTGACGCCGGCCACGGCGACGCTGTCGCCCCACACCGCGCCCGGCGCCGGTGACCAGATCTGCGCGGTCGGCGCCGCGTTGTCGAACGCGATCCGGACCACCGTGCGCGGCGAGGTGCGCGCGCCGCCGGTCATCCACATCTCATGTCGGCCCTCCGCGATCTCGCCGGCCGCAAGCTCGACCGAGGCGCCACCCGCGAACGTGCGTTCCCCGCGGGCGCTCGCGACGTGGAGCACGCCGCCGGAGCTCGGCGCGCCCGACCACCGCACGGTCACCGCCGGAAGCCGGTTCTGGTACCCGATCGAGTAGTTGCGGCCGTCGAGGTCGACCTGGTTGATCTTGCTGCGCGCGGCGTCCTTCACGATCGGCGCGGCCCCGGTGTCGCCGCGCACCGCGATCGAACCCTGCTTGGCGGTCTTGCCGTCGGTGCACCGCAGCCGGTAGCGAACGCCGCTGGCTCCGACGAAGAACGCGGCGACGCCGCCGCCACCGAACCGCCGCGGATCGCCGAAGCTGCCACGGGCATCGGCGAGCTCGAGCGCACCCTCGCCGGCGCAGGCGGTGCCGAACCCGACCTTCACCGCCACCCGGCGCGACGGGTCGTGGATCGTCGCGCTCTCGCCGAGCGCCAGCTCGACATCGGTCGTGGTCGGGACTGGATCGCGGACCTCGACGCTGCCATCGGCCTTGACCAGGCCGGTCTCCCCGACGCGCACGACCGCCTCGCCGCGCCGCCCGGTGAGCCCGGCCTCGCCGCGCTCGACCCGGACCCGCGCCACCGCGCGCGTGATGGCGACGGCGGCCTCGCCACCGCGGGTGACGATCACGCCACCGGGGACCGCCAGCGCCAGCTCGCCGCCGCGAGCAACCACGCGCACGGTGCCGCTGCGGGCGGTCGCCACCGGGCCGTCGGCGGTGCCGAGGTCGAGCTCGGCTGGTCCGGTCACGGTCGCGCGATCCGCGCCGCGCGCGAGCTCGAGCGTCGCGCCGCGCGGCAGCTTCACGGTCTCGCCGGGCGCGAGCGTCGCCGGCCCGGCGGGGAGCGTGCGCCACGGGCCGGTCCCGACCCGCGCGGTGACGCCCTTGCCCTTCACGTGCGCCGTCGCGGTGGTGACCGCGGCGGGCGGGGGCGCCGCGTCGACGATCGGGGGCGGCGCCGGCCCCGGCGCGACCGGCTCGATGCGCTCGATGATGGCGCCGCCGATCGCCACCACCAGCCCCTGGCCGCCGCCGAGCGGGATCGGCCCGTCGACGCCCATGATCACGGCGCGCCCGACGGTGACCTGGAAGCGCAACCCGCCGGGCCCGCGCTCGGCGCGCAGGCGGCCGCCCGGCTCGACCTGCGCCGGCCCGGCCTCGGTCTCGATCGTGAACGCCAGCTCCTCGGCCTCGGCCTCGCCGACCTCGAGGCGCGCGCCGCCGGCCGCGAACCGGAGCAGCGTGTCGGCGCCCATCCGCACCACGCCCCCGCCGCGCACCCGCAGCCGCGCCCACGCGGCGCTGCCGGTACGGACGGCATCGCCGACCACGAACGGCTGCCCATGCGGCGCCGCCGCCCACGCGCCGGCGTGCTCGCGCTCGACCGTGCCCTGCCCCTCGACCAGCTCGGCGACCGGCGCCACCGCCGACGTCCCGCAGCCGACCAGCGCCACCACGATCGCCAGCGCGCCGCGGGCGACCGGGCGCTGCCACCGGCCGACCGGACAACTCACCGCGACTTCTTTTGCAGGTCGATGTTGCGCACGTCGACGTCCTTTTCGCCCAGCTTGAACGTGCGCGTCTGCGACACGTAGCCTTCCATCGAAACGACCACCTGGTAGGTGCCGGGCGCGACCTCGACCGAGAAGGTGCCGTCTGCGGCGGCGGTGAGCACGCGCGCACCGGGCTCGATGCGCACCGTCGCCGGCAGGCCGGTGCCCTTGAACGAGCGGATCAGGAGGCGGATCTCGGCCGCGGGTGGCAGCGGCGGCAGCGTGACCTCGACCGCGGCCTCGCCGCCCGCGCTGACCGCGACCGTGCGCGGCTCGGGCGGCCGGCCGGCGGCCTCGACCACGACCTCGACCTCGCCCGGCTCGACCCGATCGAACACGAACCGGCCGTCGGCGTCGGTGGTGACCTCGCGCGCACCGAGCCGCACGGTCGCGCCCACCACCGGCGCGCCGTCGGCGTCGGTGACCCGGCCGCGCACGGCCCCGACCGTCGGGGCCGACGGCACCACCGCGCGGGGCGGCGCGGCCTCGACCGGGGCCTCGATCGCGCGCGGGCGGGCGGCGGGACCGGCGGCGCGCGGTCGCCACGACAGCCCGACCACCGCGCTCGCCCGCGGCTCGACCGCGACCAGCGGATCGCCCGACGACGTGCCCGGGCGCCGTCCCGGCGACAGCTCGACCAGCGCCTCCACCTGCAGGACGTCGCCGAGCGCGCGGCGCACGCCCACGCCGATCCGCAGTGGCGACGCCAGCACCTCGGGCGAATACTCGCCGACCAGGAGGTCCCAGCTCGCCTCGCCGAGCAGCTGCCAGCGGCCGCGCCGGTGACTGACGCCGGCACCGAGCAGCACCGCGTCGAACTGCGACAGGCCGAGCGCGAGCCGGTCGGGATCGCTCAGCAGGTGCGGCTCGGGGAACGACGCGGCCGAGCGATCGATCCGGTAACCCCCGGTGGCGGTCACCGCGGTGCCGCCGCGCGACCAGGTCAGCACCGCGGCCAGCTCGAACGTCATCGCGTCGAGTTCGATCGAAGACAGCGAGTTGCCGGGCAGCCAGGCGCCGGCGCGCGCGCCCAGCCAGGTGCCGGGCGCGACCCGGCCGCCGCCGCTCGCCCACAGCCGCGGCTCGCCGATCCAGCCGTCGTCGGCGACCCAGCCGGCATGGCGGTCGTAGCGACCGGCGAGCAGCCCGCCCAGCTCGAGCCAGCCGAGCGGCCGGCCCGCGAGCGCCAGCGTCCCCGACAGCCGATGGTGCGCGTCGTCCTGATCGAGGACGTCCTCGGTGTAGCCGTAGCCGGTGGTGGCGGCGACCACGAGCGCGGGTCCGGGCCCGACCGCGCGCACCCGTCCCACCGCGGGCATCCCGCCGTCGGCACGGGCCAGCCCGGCCGCGGCCACGACCAGCAGGAGCGCCAGGGCGATGACGCCATCGCGCCGGGCTGACGACGGGTTCACGACGGGCCCTCGGGCACCAGCTGCAGCACGATGCGGAAGGCGACCGGCGCGCGCTGGATCGGAAAGCGGATGCCGCGCGCCACGTCGCGCACGCAGGCACCGAGCGCGGTCGTCGCGACCGCCTCCGGCGTGAGCTCGACCGAAGTCGGCACGCCGGCGGTGTCGATCACGAAGCGCAGCGTCACCTCGGGTCGACCGACCACGGCCTGCGCGTGACGCTTCACGCAGGCTTTCACCGCGGGCGTGCGCCGCGCGAACGCGCGTGACAGCGGGTCGGCAACCGGTGGCGGCGGAGGCCGCGGCGTCACCGCCTTCACCGCCGCGTCCACGCCGGGGCCGGCGTTCCCGGCGACCCCGGCATCGACGGCCAGGTTCCCGGTCAACGTGCCGCTATCCTGGATCATCGCACCCTCGATCGTCGCGTTGCCGCGCTCGGTGACCAGCACCACCGGGCCACCCGCGGGCGCGTCCCGGGCGCGCAGCTTGGGCACGATGATCGCGATCGCTGCCGAGGCGCTGGCGGCGACGATCACGGCGGCGGCCAGGCCCGGCCACCGCGCCCCCGCGGCCCCCGGCGGGCCCACGGTGGCCATCCGCGCCGGCGGTGGTGGCATCGTCGCCAGCGGGACCCTCGGCGCCCACGGGTCCAGCGGCGTCGGCAGCTCCGACGGCGCCCGCGGGATCGGCGCCACCGACGGCGCCCGCGGGGTCGGCATCACCGACGACGCGCGCGGCGCCATGTACGACGCGGCCATCGTCGAGGTCTCGTCGGTGGCGGCCGCGGTGGGCTCGCCGGCGAGGTGGAGCGGCGCGTGGCCCGCGAGCGCCGGCGCGACCGCCGCGGGCAGCGGGGTCATCCGCCGCCCCGGGGTCCCCTCGGCGAGCCGGCCGCCGTCGCCGGTGCGCCAGGGCTCGACCTTGGGCCCGGTGACGCGCTCGAGCCACTCGCCGAGCACGCTCGGCGACAGCGGCAGCTGGTGATCGCGCGCGAAGCCCTCGAGCGCCTGCTGCAGCTCGCGCGCGGTCGCGAACCGCTGGTCGCGCGCGACGTGCATCGCGCGCATGACGATCTCCGCGAGCGGCGCCGGGTAGTCCGGCACGATCTCGTTCGGCGGGGTCGCCCCGCCGGCAACCACCGCCCACATCACCATCGCATCGTTGACCCCGTGAAAGGCGCGCCGCTGCGTGGTCAGCTCGTAGAGCAACACCCCCAGCGCGTAGACGTCGGCCCGCCGATCGAGCGGCGTCCCCTTGCACTGCTCGGGCGCCATGTAGGCGAGCTTGCCCTTGGTCGTGCCGATCGCGGTGACGTCTTCGAGGTTGGTCGCCTTGGCGATGCCGAAGTCGACCAGCTTGACCGCGCCGGAATACGTGATGACGACGTTCGAGGGGCTGACGTCGCGGTGGACCAGGCCGAGCGGCTGGCCGTGCTCGTCGGTGTGTTCGTGTGCGAAGTGGCAGCCAGTGGCCGCCGCGGCGACGATCGTCAAGGCGTGCTCGAGCGGCAGCTTGAGCTTGCGCACCGCCAGCTCGTGCAGCAGCGTGCGGCAGTCCTCACCGTGCAGGTACTCCATCGTGAAGTAGTGGAGGCCCTGCTCCTCGCCGAGATCGTAGACGTGCGCGATGTTCGGATGATCGAGCGTGGCCGCGTAGCGCGCCTCGTTGAAGAACATGCGCACGAACTCGGGATCGCGCGCGTGGCTGGGCAGGATCCGCTTGAGCACGACGTGCTTGGCGAAGCCGCCGAGGCCCGACGCGCGGGCCAGGTAGATCTCGGCCATGCCGCCCAGCGCGAGACGCTGGACGATCTCGTACCGACCCAACCGGGTGCCCGGAGGCAGCACGTCGCCCATGTCGCCCGCGCAGCATACCGTCGGATCGCGGCTCACCGCGACCCCGCGGTGACCGGTGCCGTCATTTCCCGCTCGATGTAAGCGCGTGATCGATCGCGGGTGCCCGCTCACCGGGCGAACCCGCTCACCCGACGCGCCCTGCCAGCTTTCACCCCCAGTTGCCGTCACCCGGTGCGCGGCTCGGCCAGTATGCTCGCGAGCATGATGCGGCACGGCTCGATGGTGGCGTTGCTGTTGCTGGTGGGATGTCGCGCCGACTACGACGCGAGGGAGCGCGGCGACGACACCGGTCCCGACGGCTCGGTCGACGCGTCCGACGCGCCGACCGACGCCGAGATCGATACTCCGGTGCCGCTGTTCTGTCCCCAGGGCCTGCTGGAGATCATCTCGATGCCCGCCGCCTGCATCGAGAAGGACGAGCACGGCTTGGCCGACCACACCGACGCGACCGCGGCCTGCGCGGCGCTCGGGCTGCGCCTGTGCACCGGCGTCGAGTGGGTCGCCGCCTGCGGCGACGGCACCGAGGTCAAGGAGATGTTCAACGACGTCGACGGCACCGAGCCCCGGTGGGAGTGGGTCAGCGATCTGATCGAGCCCGACAGCGCCTACAAGCGCGGCGAGCGCTCCTGCGACCACGTCTCTTCATTTCTCCGCGTGGGCCCCACGTACGACTACCGCTGCTGCGCGGACAAGCGACCGGCGCCCTGATCGGCGGCGCGCTCAGTGCGCGTGGCCGTGGTGCGAGTGGTCCACGGCGGGCGCCGACGGATCGCCGATGACCGGGAAGCCCTGCTGCTTCCAGAACAGAACACCCTCGTCGAGCACCGCGGTGTTCTTGTAACCGCGCTTGCGCAACTCGTCCACGATGATACCCGACGCGTGGTGCGGGCACGCGCAGTACGCGATGACCCAGGTGCCATCGTTGGGGATGCGATCGAGCGCGCCCAGCTCGTAGTACGGGATCGAGATCGCACCCGGGATGCGCTCGCGTACCCAGTCCGACGGCGCCCGCGCGTCGACGATCACCATCTTGCGCTTCTCGGCGACCGCCTTGGCGATCTGCGCAGCGGCGACGAACCGGTCCTCGCGCATCGTGAACCGGGGCGGCTTGCCCTTGGGGTTCATCACGATCGGACCGCCGTCGGGCACCGGGCCCGGCGCCGGCGCGGCCGGCGGCACCGCGGGGACGGTCGCCATGCCGCGGACGAACGCGACCACGTCGTCGATCTGCGCGTCGGTGAGCTTGCCGGCGAACGCCTCCATCGGCGTGCCGGGGCGGCCGCTCACGATCGCGTAGCGAATGAAGGGGTCGCTCGCGAGCGCGAGGAAGGTCGGGTTGGCCAGGTGCGGCGCGGTGCTGCGGGTGGTGGCGTCGCCATGGCACTTCTGACAGCTGGCGGCGTAGACCGCCGCGCCGCGCGCCGCGACCCCGCCGACCGACGGCGCCAGCGGCTTCGACGCGGGCCCGCCCTGGCGGTAGAACGCGATCAGGTCGGTGATGTCGCGATCGCTGAGCGGACCGCCAAGATCCTTGCCGTAGCCCGCCATCGGCGTGCCCGGGCGACCGAGCTCGATGCTGCGCGCCAGGAAGGTGTCGTCGGCCGACGCCAGGAACGTCGAGCTCACCATCGACGGCGCGTTGTCGGCGGCGTAGCCGCGGGCGTCCTTGCCGTGGCACAGCGCGCAGTAGCGAAGGTGGAGCTCGGCGCCGCGTGCGACCCGGGGATCGCCCGCGTCGGAGGTCGCGGCGACCGCAGGCCCGGCATCACGGGTGGGTGCGGGACCCGGTGCGCCATCCGAGCGCGAGCCACCACAGGCGGCGAGGCCGACGAGCAAGACGACGAGGTACGACGATCTCACCGGCGCATCTTGCCTCGACCTGGGTCGCGGCGCACGTGGCGGGATCCGACGTTCACAGGTCGGTCGATGTCGCCAGATCCGGCACCGGCGCCGCCTGGCCCGACCGGGTCACCACCGGGTTCTCCCCACTTGCCCCGCACCGCGGCCGGCTTCCGGCGTGGCACGCGACTTGGATTGTGGTCTCCCGTCCGCCGTCGCCAAGGAGCCTCTTCTATGTTCGCCACAGTCCGCACCGCCCTCGCCGCCACCGTCGCCCTCGGGCTCACCACCACGCTCGCCGTCACCGCCTCGGCCCAGAGCGGCCCACCCGGCGCATGCGACTGCGATGCCCCGCCACCGGTGGTCCTGGTCGCCCCCGCCCCCGCCCCCGCGCTGCCGCGCTGGGGCATCGGCCTCCGGCTCGGCGGCCTGTCGCTGGCGCCGGCCGAGCGCCCCGAGGCCACGACCGACTACGCGGTCGGCGGCGTGCAGGTGCGCTACCGAGTCCGGCCGCGCTGGCAGCTCGAGCTGTCCATGGACCACGCCACCGAGCAGCTCGAGGACGGCACCGAGGGCGATCGCGAGCTGCAGGCGGTGACCTTCGCCGCGCTGTATCACCTGAGCCCGTACGCGCGCTGGGACTGGTACCTGCTGGCCGGGTTGGGCGCGACCACCGACGGCGCACCCGACCTCGATCCCGAGCTGCGGCGCGCCAGCGAGCAAGGCCACGTCCACGTCGGCGTCGGCGTCGAGCGACGATGGGATCACCTGGCCCTGTCGGCCGAGCTGCGCCTGGTCGGCATGGCCCAGGCCGAGGACGATGGCCACGGCGCGGTGACCGCGTCGCCGGCGATGACCCGGCCCGGCGAGGCGCCGGCGGCACGCGACATGGGCACCTCGGGCGCCCAGTTCTCGCTGGGCGCTGGCTACTACTTCTGAGCGGTCACGACGCGACCATGAGCTCCTTCGCGCGGGCCTGCTTGGAGGTCGTGCGCGAGCCGTCCGGGCTCCAGCCGGGCGGCCCCAGCAGGTAGCCGACGACCTCGCGGAGCGAGCGCGCACCGGCGAGGTCGGCGCCGATCGCGCGCCACTCGTGGAACGCGATGTGGACCGGGTGGTGCGAGGTCAGGTTGGTGGTGAGTCCGTAGCGCACCGGCTCGCGTTCGGCCTCGAAGCTTCCGAACAGCCGGTCCCAGATGATGAAGATGCCGGCGTGGTTGCGGTCGAGGTAGCGGGTGTTGGTGCCGTGGTGCACGCGATGGTGCGACGGCGTGTTCATCACCGCCTCGAGCCAGCCGAGCCGGGTGATCGACTCGGTGTGGAGCCAGTACTGGTAGAGCAGCGAGATCGCCTGCTGGGTCAGCACCATCCACGGCGGGAAGCCGACCAGCGGCAGCACCAGCCAGAACCACGGCGCGGTGAGCGGGGTCGTCCACGACTGCCGGAGCGCGGTCGACAGGTTGTAGTGCTGGCTCGAGTGGTGGTTGATGTGCGCGGCCCAGAAGAACCGGATCTCGTGGTGGGCGCGATGGTAGGCGTAGTAGCAGAGGTCCTCGGCGAACAGCAGCACCAGCCAGGTCCACCACGGGTTCGGCAGGGTGAACAGCCGGTGCTGGTAGACCCAGACCATCAGCGCGATCGACGCGACCTTGAACGCCGCGGCGATGATCAGGTTGCCGATGCCCATGGCAAGGCTGGCCAGGGTGTCGGCCTGTCGGTAGCCCTTGAGCCCGGGCCCGCGAGCGGACCGGCGCGCCCACATCATCTCGATCGCGAGCGTGATCACGAAGACCGGGATCGCGAGGTAGATGAGGATCGACATCCTATTGCTCTCCGATGGGCTGATCGCGCGCGGGCCGGCGCGCGAGCTCGCGGCGGGCCAGCCGTTCGATGAACGCGAGGTGCGCGACCTCGTGGGCGGGGTCGGGCGAGAACAGCCCGACCGCCGCGCCCTGCATGGCGTAGACGACCGCGAGCACCGCCTCGTCGAGCTCGGGGTTGGCGGCAGCCTCGACCGGAAACAGGCGCCGCGCCTCGGTCAGGATCGTGGCCTGGTGGCGGTCGAGCACCGGCGTCAGCCGCGCCGCCAGCTCGGGCTCGGTCCGGGCAGCGACGTAGATCTCGAGCACCACCCGCATCTCGGGGCGGCGGAACATCTGCCACAGCGCGGTGCACGCGGCGCGCACCGGATCCGGCGGCGGGCTGCCGCTCGCCGTCAGCTCGGTCCCGAAGCCGATCACCAGGTCGGCCAGGATGGCCTGCACCGCGGCCGCCAGCAGATCGGGCTTGGTCGGGAAGTGTCGGAACAGCGCGCCCTGCGAGACGCCGGCGCGCGTGGCGATGCCCGCGGTGCCGGCATGGGCCAGACCCAGCTCGACCAGGGCGGCGCGGGCCGCCACGATCAGCCGGGCGCGGGTGCGGACGGTGCGGGCCTGGCGCATCGGCGGCGGGACCGAGGGTGCACGGGGACGCTTCACCGGCCCCGACACTGCCAGAAAGAAAGTGAGCAGTCACTAACTTTCCGAGGCGGTCGCCGCGCCGCCCTCGCGGCGCCCACCTGCTAGCGTCACCCCCGATGTTCCGCCTGCCCGGGCCCGCCGTGTCCGCCTTCCTCACCCTCGCCGGCCTCGTGCTGGGCGCCCTGATCGCCCCGGCGCCGGCCCACGCCGGCCGGCTCGGCTTCGATCCCGCCACCGTCTATGCGGTCCCGCTCGGCGAGGCCTCGCGCCGCGGTCCCGACGACGCGCTCATCACGATCGTCGAGTTCTCCGACTTCACCTGCGGCCACTGCAACCGCGCCCAGCGCAGCCTCGAGCAGGTCGAGCGGCTGTTCCCCGGCCAGATCCGCTGGGTGTTCCGGCACTACCCGCTCGACCAGGAGACCGGCACCTTGCCGGCCGAGGCCTCGGCCGCCGCCGGGCTGCAAGGCAAGTTCTGGCCCATGCACGACCGCCTGTTCGCCGTGCGCGGCCAGGTCGATCGGACCGCGACCGAGCTGTACGCGGCCGAGCTCGGCCTCGACCTCGCCCGCTTCCGCGCCGACCTCGACAGCGGCGCCGCCCGCGCCATCGTCACCCACGACTGGACCGACGGCCGACGGCTCGGCCTGTCGGGCACGCCGACCTTCTTCGTCAACGGACGCCCGCTGCTCGGCGCCCGTGGGGTGTCGAGCTTCGTCGCGATGATCGAGGAGGAGCTGCCCCGCGCCCGCGCCGCCGCCGCGACCGCGCGCCGCACCGGCGATCTGCACGCCGCCCTCACCGTCGGTGGGGTCGCCAGCGCGGACACCGCGGACCCGGCGGTGTTCGGCGTCCGGCTCGAGCCGTCGCGCAGCTACCGGATCGGGCTCGGCCTGCCCGGCCACGCCACCGGCCCCGACGACGCGCTGGTCACCGTCGTGATCTGGAGCGACTTCGAGTGCCCGTACTGCGCGCGGATGACCGCGCCGCTGGTGCGCCTGCGCAAGGACCGCGCCGCCACGGTCCGCGTGGTCTACCGGCACATGCCGCTCGCCGGTCATCCGCACGCCGATCTCGCCGCCGAGGCCGCGGTCGTCGCGGGCCGGGCCGGCAAGTTCTGGGCGTTCCACGACCAGGTCTTCGCCCTGATGGGCACGCCGCTGACCCGCCCGGTCCTGCTCGAGGCCGCACGCGCCGCGGGCGTCGATCCGGCCGAGGTCGCCGCCGCGCTCGACGATCACCGCCATCGCGACCTGGTGCTGGCCGAGGCCGCCGCCGCCGCGGCGCTCGGCGCCAGCGGCACGCCCACCGTGTTCATCAACGGCATGCCGGCTGCCGGCGCGCTCGGCTACGACCGGCTGCTCGAGCTGGTCGACGGCCAGCTCGCCGCCAGCAAGGAGCTGGTCGCGCGCGGCGTACCGCCGGCCGACGTCTACGGCGTCATCGGCCTGGCCGCCGACGCCACCGAGCCCGGCGATCCGCGCCGGTTGCCGCGGCCGGGCAGCGTCCACATCGAGATGGGCCCGCTCGAGCGCGAGGCGTCGGTGATCGCGGCGTGTCGGGCCGGGGATGCCGACGGCGCCCGCGCCCTCGCTGGTGGCCGCGCTCCCAGCGGCGACGCCCGCGGCTTCTGCGGCGACGTCGGAGTCGACCTCCCATGACCCCCGACGTCGATCTGTTCGTGATCGGCGGCGGCTCCGGCGGCGTCCGGGCCGCCCGCATCGCCGCCACCCACGGGGCCCGGGTCGCGATCGCCGAGGACCGGCGCTGGGGCGGCACCTGCGTGGTCCGCGGCTGCATCCCCAAGAAGCTCATGGTCTACGCCAGCGAGGTCGCCGCCGTCATCGAGGACGCGCGCGGCTTCGGCTGGGACATCGCGCCGCCACGCCACGACTGGGCCACCCTGATCGCGGCCAAGGATCGCGAGATCGCGCGGCTGTCGGGCCTCTACCTCGGCAACCTGCGTCGGGCCGGCGTCACCATCCACGACGGCCGCGCGCGCCTGGTCGACGAGAACACCGTCGAGGTCGGCGGGCAGCGGATCCTGGCCTCGTACGTCCTGGTCGCCACCGGTGGCGTGCCCCGCCACCTGCCGGTGCCTGGCGCCGAGCTCGCGGTCAGCTCCGACGAGGTGTTCGACCTGCCCGCGCTGCCGCCGCGGGTCGTGATCGTCGGCGGCGGCTACATCGGCGTCGAGTTCGCCGGCATCTTCGCCGGCCTCGGCTCGACCGTCACGCTCTGTCACCGCGGCGAGATGGTCCTGCCCGGCTTTGACCGCGACCTGCGCGCCGCGGTCGAGACCAGCCTGCGCGCCCGCGGCATCCAGCTGATCGCCGGCGACGAGCCGCGCGCGCTCGAGCGCACCGCCACCGGCGTGCAGGTCGGCTTCGGCACCTGTCAGGTCGAGGCCGACCTGGTCATGGCCGCGATCGGCCGGCTGCCGAACACGGCGGGGCTCGGCCTGGCCGAGGCCGGGGTCGCCCTCGATCCGCGCGGCGCGGTCCTGGTCGATCAGTACTCGAAGTCGAACATCTCGCACATCCACGCGGTCGGCGACGTCACCGGCCGCGCCGCACTGACCCCGATCGCGATCCGCGAGGGCCACGCCTTCGCCGACACCGTGTTCGGCCGCATGCCAACGCCGGTGCTGCACGACCTCATCCCGACCGCGGTCTTCGGCCAGCCCCCGTGCGCCGCGATCGGCCTGCCCGAGGACGTCGCCCGCGCCCGCGGGCTGGACATCCAGGTCTTCGTCAGCAAGTTCCGGCCGCTCCGCCACACCGTGTCGGGCCGCGACGAGCAGACCTACATCAAGATGGTGATCGACGCCGGCACCCGCCGGGTCCTCGGCCTGCACATGGTCGGCGCCGATGCCCCCGAGATCATTCAGGCCGCCTCGATCGCGATCACGATGGGCGCGACCAAGGACGACTTCGACCGCACCTTCGCGATCCACCCGACCGCCGCCGAAGAGCTGGTCCTCCTGCGCTGACCGCGCGTGCGGCGGGGTCAGGCGCGCGGGCGGGTCCACGCCTCGACGATGCGCACCAGCTTCGCGCTGCTCTGGTCGAGCGGACCGGTGAGGTCCTGGTGCTGCTCGGGGCTGCGCAGCTGGGCGTCGGCGAACCCGGCGGCGGTGAGATCGCCGATCGCGGCCGCCGCGTCCTCGAAGTGAAAGTGGATCTTGCCGCGCACGAACATGCCGAGCAGGTCGGCGAACACGCGCTCGAGCCGTCCCGCGTCCTGCCCCAGGTGCAGGTCGGACAGGTACACGCCGCTCGGGAAGCGGCCGAGCACACCCGCGAAGCGCCGCCACATCTGGCCCACCGCGCCGGGATCGAAGTAGTTGAGCAGCCCCTCGGTGATGATCGCCAGGCCCCGGGTCGGGTCGAGGTCGCCGGCGATGGTCGCGAGCGCGAGCGGGCCCGTGTCGACGGTGGCGTCGATCGCCATCACCCGGTGGTTGGGCCCGCCGGCGCCGGCGCGGGCCAGCAACTCGCGCTTGCGCGCAGCCATCGCCGGCAGGTCGGCCTCGATGTACGTGATCGCGTCGCCGTGCTCCCGCGCGAACCGATAGCCGCGCGGCGACAGGCCGCAGGCGACCTCGATCACCTGCCCGATCCGGCCGTCCGCGATGCCCTTGCGCAGCAGCGCATCGAGCATGTGATGACGGGCGAGCAGGTAACCGTCGAGGTTGGGCTGGCCGGCGGCGGCCATGGCCTTGTTGACTGGCTGCATCGCCCGGTACAGGAAGCGCCCGGTCCCGGTCGCGAGCGCGGGATGCGAGAGTCCGTGGGCGAGCCAGGTATAGCCGGTGTAGTGGGCCGTCGGGCTGATGCGCGCGGAGCCGGTGGCGGAGCCCTTGCGAACGGTCTCGGACGGCTCGGAATCCGCTTTCATTGAGGCGATGGTACTCCCCTGTTTCAGTGGGTTAGGCATTCCTGGGAGACGTCGCCGGCTTTCTGTGATACCACTGAACATCAGACCAGTAGTGTAGAGCTGAGTCATGCGGATCGCGTGTATCCACCTTCCATCGTTTCCGCTCCAGGCCGCGCTCGTCGCGTCCGCTGGTGCTGACCTGCACGTGCGGCCTGTGGCGGTGGTCTCGCAACCACCGGCCGGCGCACCGGTCGTCCTGGCGTGCTCGCGCGCGGCGTGGAGCGCCGGTGTCCGACCGACCATGACCGCGTCGGTCGCACGCGCCCTGGTCGCCGACCTCGAGTGCGTCATCGCCGACGTCTCCGGAGAGCGCGCGCTGCTTGGCGCCGCCGCCGACTCGCTGCTGGCGGTGGCGTCCCGGGTCGACCCCGGCGGTGAGCCGCGCGGTCAGCACCACTGCATGTACCTCGAGGTGCCGAGCGGGCGCCGGGGCACCTGGTTCGGCGCCCGCGTGCTCGAGCTCCTCGGCGTGTTCGGGCTCCGCGGTCGGATCGGCATCGCCGACGATCGCTTCACGGCCTACGTGGCCGCGTCGGTCCCGGGCGGCGCGTCGAGCCCGGGCGCGAGCGCGGGGCCGACCCGGGCGCGGTCGACCCAGCCGGCCGGCGCCGACGACATCGTGTGCGTCCCGCGCGGCGGCTCGGCCGCGTTCCTCGCGCCCCACCCGCTCGCGCTGCTCCGGCTGGCGCCCGAGGTCCAGCACATGCTCGAGGCGCTGGGCGTGCGCACGCTCGGCGCGTTCGCAGCACTGCCGCCGCCGTCGGTGACGCGGGCGGCGACGACGTGGGATGCCGACTTCCAGGCGCTCGCCCGCGGCGACGGCGGCAGCGCGCTCGACGCGTATCGGCCCGCCGGCTCGGTCATCGAGCGGGTCGACCTCGGCCTCGGCGGCGTCGGTCCGACGGTCGACGCGCTGGCGCGCCGACTCGGCGCCCGGCTGGCGGGGCGCGGGGCGCCCGCGGAGCTGCGGGTCCGGCTGACCGGCACCAGCGGCGTGATCCTCCACGACATCGCCCTCGATGGCGACCGCGAGGCCGACGACCTCGCCGATGCGATCGGCCGGCTGCTCGGCGATGACGCGTGGACCGCACTCGAGGTCGTGGCCGCGTTCGAGCCGCTCGAGACCGCCGCGGTCACCGAGCCGGCGCGCATCTCGCGGCACGCTGCCGAGCCGATGCGCATGCTCGAGCGCCACGATCCCGAGACCGCGCCGCTGATCCTGCAGCCCACGCCCGGGCTATTCGGCCGCGCCGGCGAGCGTCCCGAGCACCGGCGGACCCGCCGCGGCAAGCAGCGTCCGCGGATCGCGACCGGCCAGGCGCGCCTGTTCGCCGGCGACTGACGGCGCTGCCTCACGGCCGCCCGAGCCGAGCGGAGCCAGACGGCGCGGCCTCCGAGCCGCGACCGACCGATCGAAAGCGAGGGCGGGCAGCAAATGCTTCACCCTCCGAGGCCAGCGGTTCCGACCGAGGGCCGGACGGGCGGCCGGAGTAGTGGTAAGTAGCCGGTCATGTCCGCGAACCTCGAGGCACAGCTCCGCCAGCAGCTCACCACTGCGATGAAGGCCAAAGATCAGCGCACCGCCAACCTGGTGCGCATGATCAACACCCGGGTCACCGAGCGGCGGACCGCCAAGGACTTCACGGGCGAGGTGGACGACACCCTGATCCTCGACGTGATCAACGTCTACAAGAAGAGCATGGAGAAGGCCCGCCTCGAGTTTCTCGCGGTGGGCGAGCGCGGCAAGTCCGAGGTCGAGCAGCTCGACTTCGAGCTCGCGTGGTGCGCGACCTTCCTGCCCAAGCCCATCGGCGAGGACGAGCTGCGCGCCGCGGTCGCCACCGCGGTCGCCGCGCTGCCGCAGAAGGACCCCAAGATGGCGGGTCGCGTGATCGGCACGATCAAGAAGCAGTTCGGCGATCGCGCCGACGCCGCCCTGGTCAAGAAGCTCGCCGAAGAGGCGCTGTCGTCCTGATTC